>NZ_VOAY01000002.1:0-842826 GCF_008369125.1 Pusillimonas sp. ANT_WB101
TTCACTACTACAATCACGAGCGGATCAAGACCAAATTAAAAGGACTGAGTCCAGTTCAATACAGAACTCAGTGCTCAGTGGGTTAACCACCTGCTTCAAATGTCCAACTAATTGGGGTCAGTTCATTTTTAATGGGGAAGAGCCAAGAACCGAACTTGATTGCTTAGCCGACAACAGTAGATATGCCGGACGGATAGCGAAGTGGAGCGGGTGAAGGGAATCGAACCCTCGTATGCAGCTTGGGAAGCTGCCGTTCTACCATTGAACTACACCCGCATCGCGAAGCTTGGCATTATAGCCCTAGCGTGAGCCCATTTTGAACAAGCTTGGCAGTTTTTTTGCAAAACGCGCCGAAACACGTCTCTGGCTAGCTACAATTGCGGGTATGAACTCGAACGACCAACACACCGCGCCAGCGACAGAGCAGCTTCCTCAAGAAGACGGCTCGCCCGTGGTAACAACATCTACCATGCCATCAGGCGTAGGCCATATACGCAGTTTCGTGCACCGCCGTGCGCACATCACGCCTAGCCAAAAAGAAGCACTCGACCGGCTTATGCCGTTGTGGTCAATTCCATACCGCAAAACACCGCTTAACGTCGAAAAAGCCTTTGGGCGCAATGCGCCGCTTATTCTCGAAATTGGCTTTGGCATGGGTGAAACCACGCAAAAAATTGCCGATGCACGGCCCGATGACAATTTTCTGGGCATAGAGGTATTTAATGCCGGCGTGGGTGCCCTGCTCAAGCGCATCGACGAGGGCGGGCCAACCAATATCCGCATCATTCAGCACGATGCGGTCGAGGTGGTACGCGACATGATCGCCCCCGACTCGCTGGCTGGCGTACACATTTATTTTCCAGACCCCTGGCCTAAAAACCGCCATCACAAGCGCCGCCTGGTACAGCCGCCCTTTGTCGCACTACTGGCCAGCCGCCTCGCACCGGGTGGGTATATACACTGCGCCACCGACTGGGAAAACTACGCCGAGCAAATGCTCGAGGTACTATCAGCAGAACCCTTGCTGGCCAACACGGCCAGCGGCTACGCGCAACGGCCAGAGTTTCGCCCGCAAACCAAATTTGAAACACGTGGGCTACGCTTGGGCCATGGCGTGTGGGATCTTATCTTCCGTCGACGATAAAACAAGGAAGCACACGTGTACCCAGAAATACAGCCTTACGCACAAGGGTTCCTGGACACTGGCGATGGCCACCAGGTGTATTGGGAGCTCTGCGGCAACCCTCAGGGCAAGCCCACCGTCTTTCTGCACGGAGGGCCAGGGGGTGGCTGTTCGCCTGCACACCGTCGGCTGTTCAACCCTGAACACTACAACATTTTATTGTTCGACCAGCGCGGCTGCGGGCGGTCTAAGCCCCATGCCAGCCTCGACAACAACACCACATGGCACTTGGTCAGCGATATCGAGCGGCTACGTGTCGAGGTATTGAAAGCGGATCGCATGCAAGTGTTTGGCGGCTCGTGGGGCTCAACCCTGGCGCTGGCCTATGCAGAAAAGCATACCGACCGCGTCAGCGAGCTTATCGTACGGGGCATATTCACCATACGTCAGGCCGAAATACGCTGGTTTTATCAAGAAGGTGCGTCGTGGCTGTTTCCTGAGCAGTGGCAGCATTACCTGGCACCCATCCCGCAAGACGAACAGCACGACCTGGTGGCCGCCTACCATCGCCGCCTTACCGGCGACGACCGCGTGGCGCAACTGCAGGCAGCGCATGCCTGGACACAATGGGAAAGCCACACCATTACCCTGTTGCCCAGCCCCGCCCATACCCAGTCACATGCGGCCGACGACTCTGCCCTGGCCTTTGCCCGCATTGAAAACCACTACTTCACGCATAAAGGCTTTATGGAAGAAGGCCAATTGCTGCGCGACGCCCATAAGCTAAAAGATATACCGGGTGTCATTGTGCAGGGTCGCTACGATGCCTGCACGCCAGCACGTACGGCCTGGGACCTGCACCAGGCCTGGCCGACCGCCGAGTTTCATATTGTGGACGATGCCGGCCATGCCTTTGACGAACCGGGCATACTGGCCCGGCTACTTGCGGCCACTGACCAGTTCAGCCAGCGTTAGGGGCTGATGCCCGGCCGCTACTGCGGCCGGGGGCTGCCTACATACACGTTTATAAGCTAGCTTAGGCTTGTTGCCCGCTTGGCAGGGCCGCAAGCCACGATGGGTATAGTGGATCTGAGCTGAAACCCGATTGTGACCCCGCTGAGGTCTGTTTAGGTCTGCTAATGCCCGCTGAAGCCTGTGCCCAGGGGCCAGACCGAGCAAGGCCCGCCCACGGCCAGCACTTAACGCTTAGCGCCCTTCCCCATCCCCATGCCCTTGGTCATGCCTTTCAGGCCACCCATGGACCGCATCATCTTGGCCATGCCGCCTTTTTTCATTTGCTTCATCATGCCCTGCATCTGGTCATACTGAGTAAGCAAACGATTAACCTCTTGCACATGCACGCCTGCGCCCGTCGCAATACGACGCTTGCGTGACGCCTTGAGCAGTTCGGGTTTGGCCCGCTCAGCGGCGGTCATGGAGTTGAGGATGCCCTCACTGCGGCGCAACTGCTTTTCAGCCTGACCGCCCTGTAACTGCCCTGCTGCCTGCGCAAACTGTGCTGGCAGCTTTTCGAGCAACGAGCCCATATCGCCCATCTTTTTGACCTGCTGCAGCTGATCGCGAAAATCATTCAGGTCAAACTTGTTGCCCGACTTGATCTTGTGCGCCAGCTTTTCGGCTTCGGCCACGTCAATATTGCGCTGAGCCTGCTCAACCAACGACACAATGTCGCCCATGCCCAGTACGCGCTGCGCCATGCGCTCGGGGTGAAACGGCTCAAGCCCATCGAGCTTTTCTGACATGCCCACAAACTTGAGGGGCTTGCCGGTAACATGCCGCACCGACAACGCTGCACCACCGCGCGCATCGCCATCGAGCTTGGTAAGCACCACACCCGTCAGCGGCAAGGCATCAGCAAAGGCGCGGGCTACGTTAACCGCATCCTGGCCCTGCATGGCATCGACCACAAACAGCGTTTCAATAGGTTTGAGCAGATCGTGCAGCGCACGAATCTCGCGCATCATGGCCTCATCAATACCCAGGCGACCCGCGGTATCGACAATAAGCACGTCGTAATGATGGCGCTTGGCGTGATCGAGCGCGCCACGTGCGATGTCTTCAGGCTTTTGCGAGGTGTCAGACGGCAGGAAATCAACATGCACCTGCGCTGCCACGGTTTTAAGCTGTTCAATCGCAGCCGGGCGGTACACGTCGGCACTGACGACCAGCACCTTCTTCTTGCCGGTTTTGCGGCCCTTCTGGGTGTGACCACCCTCATTCAGCCATTTGGCCAGCTTACCGGTGGTGGTGGTTTTACCTGCACCCTGCAGGCCGGCCATAAGAATAACCGCCGGCGGCTGCGTGGACAGCGACAGCTCGCCGGCCTCTTCGCCAAGATCACCGCCCATAAGTGCGGTAAGCTCTTTATGGACGATACCCACCAGGGCCTGCCCCGGGTTAAGGCTACCGACCACATCCTGGCCAAGCGCACGTTCTCTGACACGCGCTACAAAATCACGCACCACGGGCAAGGAGACGTCAGCCTCGAGCAGGGCCAGCCGTACCTCGCGCAACATTTCTTGCGTGTTGGCTTCGGTAAGGCGTGCTTCACCGCGCATTGTCTTGACGACGCGCGATAGACGTTGGGTAAGATTGTCGAGCATAAAGAAGTTTCGCTTAAACTAGTTAGTCGCAGTCTGGAATCCAGACTAAAATAATCCGGTTTGGGGCTTGCCCCGGCTTTGTAACCAGAACCCAAGGGACTATGTCTGTAGGCATTGTATTTCACTTGCTGGCCGCCATGTCATACGCCATACTCGCGGTCGCATTGTGGCGCCCTCTTGCCAGGGCAGAAAACGAAGACAAGGTAAAAGCGGGCACCATTCGGCGGGTGTGTCTGGCGGGTGCCATCGTACTGCACGGCATAGGCCTGGTCAGCATCATTATCCCCACACACGGGCTTTTCCTGGGCTGGGCTATTGCTCTGTCTGCCGCCTTCTGGCTGGGCTTGATCGTATTCTGGCTTGAAAACCTGGTTATGCAGATCGACGGCCTGCTGCTCATTCTACTACCAGCCGCCACCATCGCCGCACTGCTAGCCACGCTCTTCCCCGGCGGGCACCTTATTGCACATGCCAGCAGCGATTGGCTGCGCACCCATTTACTCATTGCGCTCACAGCCTACGGCCTTATTACCGTTGCCGCGTTGCAAGCCATGCTTATGGCGGCGCTAGACCGCCAGCTGCACCGGCCAGTGCAGGCCGAGGGCAGCCGCACCATGTTTGACCGTGCGCTTGATTCCATGCCGCCGCTGTTGCTGCAAGAGGTATTGCTGTTCCGCCTCATCTGGATCGGCTTTGCCATTCTTACACTTACCATCCTCACCGGCATTGTGGTGTCGCTGCGTCTTTACGGCGTTGCCTTCCCGCTAGACCACAAAACCGTCTTCACGCTTTTGTCGTGGGCAACCTTTGTTGTGCTGCTGCTGGGTCGCCATACACGCGGCTGGCGCGGGCGCATTGCGCTGCGCTGGACACTCGTAGGCTTCACCTTCCTGCTATTCTCTTATTCGGGCAGCCGATTCGTGCTCGACGTCATACTGCAGCGAGGCTATGTTGGGTAAATTTATTTTCTGGGCCATTGTCATTATTGCCGGCTTGATGGCCGCGCGCATCATTGCCCGCCACCAAGAAAACAGCAACAACCCCGACAACGCCAAACGCGCGCGCCCTGCCGGCCGCGACAAGCCACCTGGCACGCCCAGCGTGGGCGATACGGCTGAAGCCATGGTGCGATGTGAGCACTGCGGCATACATCTGCCGCGTTCCGAGGCCGTGCTTATTGGGGGGCATACCTGGTGCAGCCAAGAGCATGCCCGTCTGGGCCACAAGCAGTGAGCTGCCCTCCGCTACTTCTTGATCGACAAGGCTGGTTAACAGTTGTGCCAGGCATTGTTACGCACAATGCCTCACCCAATTGCGATACACGTCCCGGCAACGAAGAGCCCACCCTGCTCGTCATTCACAACATCAGCCTGCCGCCCGGTGTTTTTGGCGGGCCTGAGGTTGCTGATCTTTTTACCAACCAGCTCAATTACGACTCGCACCCCTGGCTTGAGCGCTTGCGCGGCCTGCATGTATCGGCGCACTTTTTCATTCGCCGCGACGGCAGTGTTATCCAGTTTGTACCCACCAACCTGCGTGCCTGGCACGCAGGTGTATCGCAATTCGAACACCGCGAGCGCTGTAATGATTTTTCGCTTGGCATTGAGCTTGAGGGCACAGACACCACGCCCTTTACCGACCAGCAATACAGCACGCTGAACAGGCTAACGCACGTTTTGCGCACCCGTCATCCGCTTAGGGCCGTGCGAGGCCACGAGCATATCGCACCCGGCCGCAAGACCGACCCAGGGCCGTGTTTTGACTGGGTCAGGTATGAGCACGAGAGCGGCTGGTTCAGAAGGCAGCTACCAGCAGTCTAGACGTGCTGAGCATGGCGTGCCCATGCGCACCATTGCATGCTGAGGTGCGGTCGGCAGAAAGCCAATGCGACAGGTCAGTTCACTGAAATGTCCCGCAAGCTACCGCGCTCTCCAATAGTGAGTCAACCGTTTTCAGAAAGACACTCTTGCTCAAGGCTAATTCAGCGCGATTGAGCAAGATCGGTAGGTATGCGTGGGCAAGCATTTAAAACACCATCACTGATCGGCGTCAAACACGGAACCTGCTTCAGTCGTGATACGAGCAATCGGCGTAAAACACGGAAGCTGCTGCAGTGGCGACACGAGCGCACAGAAAAAAGCCGGGCTTCTGTTAAAGATGCCCGGCCTTGCCTGCTTTAAAACAAATCTGCCTGTGGCGGCGACCCACGCATTGCACAGGTCGCTGCCACCTACCGCCTGTGCTTAGGCTGCTTGCCCCAACAGCAGGCGATTCATGCGCTTCACAAACGCTGCTGGGTCTTGCAGGCTTGCGCCTTCAGCCAGCATGGCTTGATCAAGCAACAACTCTGCCCAATCACCAAAGTCAGCATCAGCGGCGTCATTAAGACGGCCTACCAGCGCATGCTCGGGGTTAATCTCAAGTATGGGCTTGACGTCAGGCGCCTGTTGACCAGCAGCCTGCAACATACGCAGCAGATGCGGGCTGATCTCGTTTTCATCGACCACCACGCAAGCGGGCGAATCAACCAGACGACCGGTAACACGTACCTCTTTTACCTTGTCACCCAACGAAGCCTGCAAACGCTCGACCAGTGGCTTGAAGTTTTCTGCCACTTCAGCCTGATGCTTTTTCTCTTCTTCATCTGCCAGGCTGTCAAGATCGAGCCCGCCCTTGGCAATGGAAACCATAGGCTTGCCGTCAAACTCGCGCAGATAAGACAACATCCACTCATCAACGCGATCAGACAGCAACAAGACCTCTAGCCCTTTCTTGCGGAAGATTTCCAAATGCGGGCTATTGCTGGCGGCCACAAACGACTCGGCACTGACGTAATAGATTTTGTCTTGCCCTTCTTTCATGCGCGACACGTAGTCGGCTAGCGTAACGGTTTGCGCGGAACCTTCATTGTGTGTGGAAGCAAAACGCAACAGCTTGGCAATACGCTCTTTGTTGGATGCGTCTTCGCCCACGCCCTCTTTAAGCACCTGACCGAACTGGCCCCAGAACTCGGTATATTCTTCGGGCTTGTTTTCGGCGATGTCTTCAATAAGCGACAGCACACGCTTGGCAGAACCTTCGCGAATAACCCGTACATCACGGCTTTCTTGAAGAATTTCGCGCGACACGTTAAGCGGCAGATCAGCAGAATCAATAACACCGCGCACAAAACGCAGGTACATGGGCAGCAGTTGCTCGGCGTCGTCCATAATGAACACGCGTTTTACATATAGCTTGACGCCACGCTTGGCATCGCGATCCCAAAGATCAAAGGGTGCGCGCTTAGGTATGTACAGCAACTGCGTGTACTCGCTGCGGCCTTCTACACGGTTGTGCGTCCAGGCGAGCGGGTCTTCAAAATCATGCGCAATATGCTTGTAAAACTCTTTGTATTGCTCTTCAGTAATATCGCCTTTGGAACGCGTCCACAAGGCGCTGGCCTGGTTGACGTTTTCCCACTCATTGGTCTCGACCATTTCAGACTTTTCTTCGTTCCATTCTTCTTTTTTCATTTGAACGGGCAAAGAAATATGGTCTGAGTAGCGACGCAGCACTTCGCGCAGCTTATAACCATTGAGGAACTCGTCTTCGTCATCACGCAGATACAGCGTAACCGAGGTGCCGCGATCGGCCTTTTCAACCTGGGTTACTTCAAACTCGCCTTCACCGTCAGATTCCCACAGCACGGCGTCGGTTTCGGCCACACCCGCGCGGCGGCTAAGTACCGAAACCTTCTTGGCCACGATAAACGAAGAGTAAAAGCCCACGCCAAACTGGCCAATGAGCTGAGCATCTTTTTGCTTGTCGCCGGTAAGCTGAGAGAAAAACTCTTTGGTGCCAGAGCGGGCAATGGTGCCCAGGTTGGACACGGCCTCGTCGCGCGTCATGCCGATGCCGTTGTCGGAGATGGTAATAGTGCGCTGTTCTTTGTCGAACTCTATGCGAATGCGAAGATCTGCATCGCCCTGGTACAGCTCAGGGTCGTCAATGGCCTGAAAACGCAACTTGTCGCACGCATCAGACGCATTGGAGACAAGCTCACGCAGAAAGATCTCTTTGTTGCTATAAAGCGAATGAATCATCAGGTGAAGCAATTGTTTTACTTCGGCCTGGAAACCCATGGTTTCTGAAGCAGCGGGCGTAGCGGTATTAGTCATGTGAGCCTGGCAAAAACAAAAAATTAACAATGAAATCAGAGCACTGATTCGAAGAAACAGCGCAGCGATGAGCGCACCGCACCAGAAGGCGCTTGGCGGCAAGTCCCAACAACATGGGGGGACCTCGCAAATTTTCAAGTGTTGGCACCGGTTTCAGACACATGTTGTTACGCTAATATCACGGCCTGTACGGTAGGGTGGCACCTATAACTGAATGTAGCCAACAGGTTGCCGTCAGTTTCGTATCTAGAATCACAGCCCAGAACAAAGGAGTGCGATCGTGCTAGCGCTATTTAATGTCTTGAAGATAGTCGGCCTTGTCGTTATCGCCCTGATGGTTGCATCCGTCGGTTACGCAAGTGTTATTGCCGTCATGTACTGGACCGGCATCGGCGTATAGCCGGGGGGACAAAAAAATGAATAAACGTCAAACTCGACTTTTTGCCATAGGCTCGACGGCTTTTGCTGCCGTTCTATTTCTTGGCCTGACGGTCGATAGCCATCGCCAGTTTCCCAAGCTGACAAACTCAGAAAACATTACCGACACCGTTGTGCGTGGCCAGAACGTCTGGCACGCGTACAACTGTATTAACTGTCACACCATGTTTGGTGAAGGCGCGTACTACGCCCCTGACCTTACCAAAATTACCCAGCAGCGCGGTGTGCCTTACCTGACGGCGTTTCTGAAAGACCCCTCGCAGTTTTACGACGAGCAGAAACACCGGCGCATCATGCCCAACCTCAACATGAAAGACGGCGAAATCACCGACGTCATCGCTTTCATGGACTGGGTAAGCAAGGTTGACAACCAAGGCTGGCCACCAAGGCCTATTCTAGTGAGCGGTGGCTCCATACCGGGTACCGACCTTGCCATAGACCAGCAAAGCCAGCAGTCAAGCGCAAGCAGCGCACCTCCGGGAGCACGCCCTGTATCCACGGACAACAACCCCATTGCGCTGGGACAGGCCTTGTTCAAATCTGCGGTACCCACCTGTGCGGCCTGTCACTCCATGGCGCCTGGCGTAAACCTGGCTGGCCCCAGCTTGGCCAACCTTGCCACGGTTGCTGCAGAAACCATTAAATCGGACGACTACAAAGGCAAAGCGACCACGCCCGAGGAATTCATCCGCGAATCCATTGTGGAACCCAGTGCCTATCTGTACCCAGGACCCATGTTTTCAGCCAACGGCGTGTCTTTTATGCCCCCTTCCTACGGTAAGGACCTGAGCAAAGAAGACATTGACCACTTAGTGGCTTACCTCGCTTCCTTTAAATAATGGGTTCGTTGAACCGGAATAGCCTTACCCCCACAGGAGTCGCCATGCGATACAGATCACAATCAGTCGCCTACTGGTATTTTGCGCTTGCCTTGATTCTGTTCGGCCTGCAACTGGTTTTCGGCCTGTTGTCGGCCGCCAAATACCTGGGCCCCGACCCACTGCTAAGCATATTGCCTTTTGACGTCACCAAAACCATACACACCAACCTGTTGATTGTGTGGGTACTCACTGGTTTTATGGGTGGCACATACTGGATCGTGGCCGACGAGTCACGCACAGAGTTGTACAGCGTGAAACTGGCCTATATACAGTTGATACTTTGGGGGCTAATGGGCGTAACCGCCGTCATTGGCTACTTGTTTGGCTACGGCACCGGCAACAAACTGCTGGAACAACCCCTGCCACACAAGATAGTTATCGTCATCTGTATGCTGATCTTTCTTTATAACGTCGGCATGACCATAAAGAAATCAGGGCGGTTCACCACCACAGAAGGCGTGCTGCTGCTGGGCCTGGGTAGTTCGGCGTTGCTGTACCTGCCAGCCCTGCTGCATTACCAAAACTATGTCGTCTCCATCTACTACCGCTGGTGGACGATACACCTGTGGGTGGAAGGCGTGTGGGAAATGATCCAGGCTTCCTTCCTGGCCTACCTGCTGATTCGTCTGTCAGGCGCCGACCGTGAGGTCATGGAGAAATGGCTATACGTGATTGTGGGCCTGGTCTTTATCGCCGGCATTCTGGGCACCGCCCACCACTACTACTGGGTGGGTGTACCTGGCTACTGGCTGCCACTGGGCGGTTTCTTCAGTGCCCTTGAGCCTCTCGCACTGCTGGGCATGGCCATGTATGCCTACTTCGCCATCCGACGCACCGGCATTCGCCACCCCAACATGCTGGCCTTGCACTGGACCATAGGCAGTGCCCTGTTCACGCTGTTTGGCGCAGGCCTGCTCGGGCTGGCACACACGTTTCCTGACATTAACAAATGGACGCACGGCACCCTGATTACCGCCATGCACGGCCACGGCGCCTTTTACGGGGCCTACGCCATGATTGTGATGGCCGTCATCGTCTACGCCATGCCTTCCATTACTGCAGGCCGCAACGACGAAGGCAGCTCCATAGGCTACTGGGCCTTCTGGCTGCAGATGGCTGGCATGTTTGGCATGGTGTTGTCGTTTGCCACCGCAGGCATAGGCCAAGTGTACCTGGAGCGCGTCATGGGTATTGGCTACCTCGATGTGCAGCTCAAGATACAAGTGCACTTTCTTATGCTGATTGCTGCGGCATCACTGTTTGCCACAGGCGTGGGTCTGTTTATCTATGACTTCTTCCGCTGCCCACCGAAGTTCGACGTACGCGAAGGCCCTCCACGTCACGAACTGCGCGACACACGGTTAGCCAACGAACAGACAGGATGATATGCAGGAACATGTATTAAACGCCGGGGAAAGCCAGCTAGACGCGCGTGACCCCGGCGCACAACCCTACTACCTGCCCTCGTCCGACGAAGTGTCACTGTTTGAGCAATGCCACCAGAACAAGCTGGCGGTCATGCTTAAAGGCCCCACCGGCTGCGGCAAAACACGGTTTGTGGAACACATGGCGTGGCGGCTAAACCGCCCGCTTATTACCGTGTCATGCCATGATGACCTGAGCGCCAGTGACCTCATCGGCCGTTTTCTTATCCAGCACGACAGCACCGTCTGGCAAGATGGCCCCCTGACAACCGCCGTACGCAACGGTGCTATCTGTTACCTGGACGAAGTGGTTGAAGCGCGGCAAGACACCATTGTCGTACTGCACCCGCTAACCGACTACCGGCGCTCGCTTTCCATCGACAAAACCGGCGAAACCATAAACGCCGCGCCTGGCTTTCAATTGGTGGTGTCGTACAACCCCGGCTACCAGCGCATGCTGAAAGACCTCAAGCCCAGCACGCGTCAACGCTTTGTGGCGCTAGACTTTGAGTTTCCGCCCGCAGAACGCGAAGCTGAAATCGTCATGCAAGAAACCGGCATCGACCGCCCCACCGTTACCGCACTGGTTAGCCTGGCGCACAAACTGCGGGCCTTTCAAGACCGCGGGCTGGCCGAAGTACCCAGCACGCGCCTGCTGGTTGCCACTGCCGGCCTGATCGCACACGGCATACCCGTTAAGCGTGCCTGCCAGGTAGCATTGGTTTCACCCCTGTCAGACGACGCCGCATTGGTAGGTGCCATGAACGACCTGGTCGAACTGACGTTTGTGTAGTACCCCCTGAAGGAGCTGTGCCATGGCTGAAGCGGAAGACGTCCTGCAGGACGCTGCGCGCCACGCCACCATTTACGCCCGCCAACTATGGCTGCGGCGGCGCGGCGATCGCACCGAGGCAAGCCCGATTATTCTGGCTGAAGTATCACCCCGCCTTGACCTGCTGATTACCGCCATCTTCAACGACAGCCCCACGCTGCGCGTGGCCTCGCCGCCCGCCATCCCTACTGTACTAACCAGACTATTCAGGCGACACGACATACGGCAATCACCCCACGCCGTGCCCGCCACCAACGGCACCCACATCTGGCTGCCCGGCAACGTCGGCACCACCGACATGGCCATTGCTCTGGAACGCTACCGCGCCATGGCACTGCTGCAAGCCATGCGACTGCAACGCGGCAGCGCGCAGGCCATAGCAGGCACGAGCTGCCCCATCACCAGCGCCCTGTACTTGATCCTGGAAGCCTACGCCTGCGACCAGGCCCTGTCCGCCACCCTGCCCGGCATGGCGCGATCCATAGACCACCTGCGCGAATGGGCTTTAGGTGCCAGACCAGAGGTCACGCAACAGCCGCCGTTATGCCGTCCAATCGAAGGCTATGTGCGCTCGGTGCTGCAACAACCTGTGAGCAGCGTTGTGCCCGGCTTGCCCCTGTGTGAGACGCCAGAAGAAAGCCTGAGCGCCGCTAGGGCCTTGGCGCAGGCCATGCTGAATAAAGCAGGCCCCAAAGCCAAAAGCCCGCATACGCACGCCCTGCACAAAGACTGGTGGACGGGCGAGCTGCTGCCCCCTGACGACTTCGGTGACCTCATCCAGCAACAAGCGGGTGCTGATGACGGCGACGATGAAAAGGTAGACAGCTCGCGCAGCGCCCGCATGCAGCGCCGACCCAAAGAACGCAAAGCCGAAGAAGGCGAAGACGATAACGACGACCCCGGCATGATCATGGTGCAGCCCGGCGAACCCCTGGAAAAAGCCGAAGACCCCATGGGCATGCAACGCCCCACAGACCGCGACCAACAGACCTCTGCCGAAGACTACGCCGACGCCCTGTCAGAACTGCCCGAAGCGCGCCTAATTACCAGCCCCGGCAAACCCAAAGAAGTGCTGCTGTCTGAAGACCCACCCGACAAACGCAGCAACACCCAGACAGCACCCCAGGCCACCACACTGGAAGCCTTGCACTACCCCGAGTGGGACTACCGTATTAACGGCTACCACCACCCAGGCGCCACCGTGCGCCTGCTTACCGCCGACCTGGGCCCCCAAGCCTGGATAGACAAAACCCTGGCCAGCCACAAAACCATACTGGACACCATACGCAAACGCTTTGAAATGCTGCGTGCCGACCGCCAGCTGCTGCGCCGCCAACTGGACGGCGACGACATCGACCTGGACGCCTATATAGAAGGCGCGGCCGATGTACGATCTGGCCTGCCCATGCCCCAGGCCCTGTACCAGCAACAACGCACACAGGCTCGCGACATGGCTATCATGTTGCTGATCGACATAAGCGGGTCAACAGACTCATACCTTGCCGACAACCGCCGCATCATCGACGTAGAACGCGAAGCCCTGCTGCTGGTGGCCATTGCCCTGGACCGCATGGGCGAGCCCTATTCCATACAGGCGTTTTCAGGCAATGGCCCCGACCACGTTACCGTAAGCACGATTAAGGGCTTTACCGAAACCTACAACAACACCATCGCCCAACGCATTGCCGCGCTCGAACCCCAGCAATACACCCGCGCCGGCGCTGCCCTGCGTCACGCAACCACCATGCTGATGAAGCAACCCGCCAAGCACCGATTGCTGCTACTGCTGTCAGACGGCAAACCCAACGACGTGGACCACTACGAGGGCCGCTACGGCGTCGAGGACATGCGCCGCGCCGTGGACGAAGCCAAAATGCAGGGTGTGTTCCCGTTTTGCCTGACCATAGACAGGCAGGCCGCCAAATATTTGCCTGCAGTCTTTGGCGCACGGCAATACGCGCTACTAAGCCGCCCTGAAGCCTTGCCAACGGTGCTGCTGGACTGGATGCGACGACTGGTTTCGTTGTAAGAAAAGCATTGTTTGGGGGTGATCCAAGCAAATTTTTATAGTGCGTATATAATTACTCCTTCCTGCCACGTTCTGTGCTCCACAGAACGACTGTCTGAATTGCCCGGGTGGTGAAATTGGTAGACGCAGGGGACTCAAAATCCCCCGCCGCAAGGCGTGCCGGTTCGATTCCGGCCCCGGGCACCATCGACTTGTTCCACAACGGTTCAATTCGCACCAAATCATTAAGAAAATCATGAGGTTAGAAGCAAATTCTGACCCATGATGTTTCACAAAATCTCAGTAAATCCCAACGTTGCGCGTCCCCCAGAGTGTCCCCTAGACTAGGGATCTCTTAATTTTTCCCGTGGGGGGACTCCAATGGGATTCCTGACCGATCTCAAAATCCGAACAGCTGCGTCACGCGCCAAAGAGTACTTGATTGCCGACGGCGACGGACTCTACCTGCGCGTGCGCGCAACAAGCAAAAATTGGATCTATCGCTATAAGTCCGACAAGAAGCAACTCAAGATTGGCTTGGGTGCCTATCCAGCAGTAACCCTCGCCATAGCGCGTGAAGAAACCAGGAAGGCCAACGCTCAACGAGCCCAGAGTATTGACCCGCTGAAATTTCGTCGAGAGCAGCAGGAACAGGCACAACTTGCCAAGGTCAATACTTTTGAGCTGATGGCGCGTGCCTGGCTCAAAAGTGCCAACAAAGACCGTGAGTGGTCTGCAGGATACAAGGAAAAAGTCACCAGGCACCTTGAAATTCATATGTTCCCATGGGTGGGTAATAAGGTGATGGAGAGCATCAAACCCACGGAAATCGTACGCTGCCTGCATCGCATCAAGGATCGCGGCAACCTGGAAATGGCTCAGCGAGTCCGTGAAGCAGTGCAACACGTCTACCAGTACGCCGTAGATACTGGCGCGCTGGAGCCTACCCAGAACTTCGTTAACAAGAACACCGGTGGTCTGCCAACGCCCCGGAGTCGGCATTACGCTGCCATTACCGATCCCAAGTTACTTGGCCAACTTCTGCGCGACATCCGTGGCTACAGCGGCAACTTCATCACCATCGCCGCATTACGTCTGGCACCCCTGGTCTTCCAGCGTCCCGGTCAGATACGACTGGCTCATTGGGAAGATATCGACCTCAAGAGAAAGCTGTGGCGCTGCCCGCCTGAGAACATGAAGATGCGCGAATGGCAGAAACGCGATGTTCGGACTCCTGCCCACATCGTGCCTCTGTCGCGCCAGGCTCGCCGCATTCTGGAAGATCTCCTCCCGATTACCGGACCATCTGGCCCCGTATTTCCCAATATGGCCAGGCGCTCCGACAAATCACGTTACATCAGCGACAACACGATTAACTCGGGCTTACGAACTTTGGGGTATGACACCCAAGAGCAGATTACTGGCCACGGTTTTCGGGCCACGGCACGCACCATGATTCGCGAGTATCTAGGCTGGGATCCAGAAGTTATTGAGCGTCACCTGGCACATGTGTCCAAGGAGGAACAAGGCGGCAGCTATGACCGAGCCACCTTCCTGGCCCAACGCAAAGAAATGGTGCAACAGTGGGCGGATTTCCTGGACGAACTGGAGACGGACAAGATGCCCAAACTTGCGGAAAACGTCCTCTGGCTCAAGCGGGGATAAACCGAATATGCCCTCAAGCTGAAACAGCCCCTTCTTTCCATCCCAGAAATGGTATATTTACGTGAAGCCTTCCTATATGAAACCTCTTTTCTGGCTTGGCAGCAGTAAGAAAGACCTGTTAGCTCTGCCAGTAGACGTACGAAAATTCTTCGGCCATGCGCTTGACACTGCCCAGCGCGGCGAACAGCACGAAGCGGCGAAAGTATTGAAAGGATTCGGCAGTGCAGGCGTATTGGAAATAGTCGAAGACGACACTGGCGGTACTTATCGAACCGTCTACACCGTGCGTTTCGCTCAAGCCATCTTTGTGTTGCACGTCTTTCAAAAGAAGAGCAAACGCGGTATTGAAACGCCCAAGCCAGATATGGATATCATCCGTCAGCGATTGAAAGCCGCCGCGATTGTTGCGCAGGAGTTGGGAAATGAATAAACGCATCGTTGAAGGAATCGAGGTCGAGACCAGTTCAGGCAATGTATTTGCCGACCTGGGCCTACCCGAGGCCGGCAAGCTTCAGATCAAATCAGGGCTAACCGTCGAAATCACCAAGGCTATTCGTGAGCGGGGATTGACACAGGCCGAAGCAGCAAAGCGCATGGGCCTCACCCAACCCAAGGTGTCGAGTCTACTGCGTGGTGAGTTTTCGAACTTCTCCGAACGTAAGCTCATGGATTGCCTGAATCGTTTGGGCTACGACATCGAAATCCGCGTGCAAAAAGCGCCGGAATCAATCGGCCATTTGGTGCTGACACACGCCTAAGGCGACCTTCGCGCAGACATCTAGACCGGATCCGCACCTACAGCCTTAACCAGCAACTGCGGCCAGTGTCGGCCCACGCCAACTGAGCCGCTTATACTTATACACAGGCAAATTCCATGAATGAACCTCTCTCCGAGGTCATCCGCATCCGGGTGACCCCGTCTCATGCTGCGCGCCTGGGCGAAGCAGCCGCTCTTTCTGGGCTATCCCTGTCCAACTATATAAGGCGGCGGCTGTCTGCCGACGACACGCTGCAGGAAGAACTAACCTTGCTACGCCAGATCGTGGCTGATTTGGGGCATCTGCGCGATACCCGCCAGGCCGCGATCGAAACCGCCCATCTGGTGCGGGCCATGGCCAAGCCTGAACAGATCGCCATCGCCCAGCAGACTCTACAGCGTCAACGCTGACCCATCCCCGGCCTGCTTGACGGCCAACCGCCTCACCCCTTCTCCGGAGACACCTTCATGCAATCCCTTCCCGTCCTGCGGGCTGGGGCGCTGGCGCTTGCCTGCGTCCTGGCTCCTGTCACCCACGCTGCTGCCGACCTGCTCACCGGTATCCCTCGTCTGGCCTGCGAAGCAACACTGTGCCTGTCTTCCGGCTTGCGACCCAACGAATGCAGCCCATCGCTGGATCACTACTTCGACATCAAAAAGTACGGCAAACATGGCCTGGACTGGTCAGCAACCGTCGACGCCAGGCGCTCCTTTCTGTCTCAATGCCCAGCATCAACCGATCAGGGCATGCCAGAGCGCATTGACGCCATCTCACGCGGGGCCGGGAAATGCGACTCAGAATATTTGAACCGTACCTATGCCGATACGGCATACAAATGGCGTAAGCACGAGTACGGTGGCGACAGCGGGCAGACTGTTTATGAGGTGCATCCGCTTCCCACCGTCACTCTCGACCAACTGCCCACCTATTGTGTCGTTTACAACGACCATGCCTGGACTCATGAGCTGTCTGTACGCTACGTGGGTAGCCCAAGCATGGGCGGGCGCTGGGTTGAAACCAAAGAGTACGACGCAGCGCAAGCCAAATGGGATGCTGACCATAACGGGCTTTGGGCCAGCGGCTGGAATTTCTCTCTAACGGATCCCAGGCATAGGGTCGATCAATGACAGGGGCCACTCCATGATCGCAGAACTTGCCGCCCTGGCGCTGACCTGCGCACCCAATATCCACCCGATAACGCTACATGCTTTGATCAGTCATGAGTCTCGCGGTCGGCGGTATGCCATCGGCGTAAACCGCAAGGGCATGCACCTGCAACAGCCTCGATCTTTGACGGAAGCCACCGAAGCAGCCCAACACCTCATTGATCAAGGTATCGACTTCGATGCAGGTTTAGGACAGATCAACGTCCGAAACTGGTCTTGGCTAAACCTGGACACGAAAACCATCTTTGATCCCTGCCGCAATCTGGCAGCTGCCCAGACGGTGCTTGCAGACTGCTATGCCAGGTCATTGCCTCAACACACGGACCCGCAACAGGCCTTGCGTGCGGCACTGTCCTGCTACAACACCGGCAACTTCACGCGCGGATTCACAAATGGGTATGTGGGCAAGATCCTGGCAAAGGCCGACATCAAGGTGCCTGCATTAGCACCTCTAAAAGCAGAAGCGTCTGATCCCGCCAAGAAGGGCGAATCGCCGAAACCACCGTCAACACAGAACTCCGACCTAGGGCAGCCTACTCAAGTTCAAGGAACGCCAGACGGCTTCATTGCTAACCCAGCGACGGACGGTTTTGCACAGAAGCACGACAAAGAATCAAAAGCTCAACATGGTGCTGCGCTCTAACACAGGCAGGGCCATATCCACACTCCATCTTCCCAACAACACCTATGACCCCAACGCCACACGGCGTCTTGGGGCAGGAGTTTTTTTCATGTCTCTACTGAAACAATTCAGAATGGCAGCACCCTCGCTACACATGATTAACAAGCTGGCTACAGCGTTGCTGCTGATGGGTATCCATCAGGCTACACTTGCCCAGTCCATTGGCGGTCTGTCCAGGGCGCAATCCACGCTACAGACACTCAAGGACAATCTGGATGTGATTCTACCCATTGCCGCCGTGATCATCGGCGTCATTATCTTCGTCCTGTATTCCGCCGAGGTCATGCGCAAAGACGATGCCATCCGTTGGGGCATCGGAGTGCTGTTGGCCGGATCTGCCGCAGAGCTGGTCATGTTGCTTTGGAAGTAAGCGATGGCTGCCAACTCCTATCCGGTCTTCAAAGGGCTAGGCCGAAAGGCTACGTTTATGGGCATCCCCACAACGCTGTTGCTCGGAGCCTTTGCCTGCATAGCAATCATCGCCATGACGGCTGGCCTGGCTTGGTGGGGATTGCTTTTCCTGGTCATACCCGCCCTTGCCCTACTCACCCGTGATGACGACAAAGCGCTGGACGTGCTCTGGCTCGAACTCAAGACACGGCGTCGTAACCGCAATCAGCGCTTCTGGCGCGGCTCAAGCTACGCCCTTCAGGACTATCACCGGCACCGGCCCTGGCGCAACCTCATCAAATAAAGGAAAACTCCATGACTGCTGCTGCCACGTTAGGTGTAGACGAACGGCAAGTATCGCGTTACCTGCCCTACTCTCATCATGTCACCGATCAGATTATTGCTTGCGACAATCACGAGTACCTGGCCGTCATCAAGGTAACAGGCCGCACACCAGACGCCTATGCGCAAGACGAACTGAAAGAATGGATCGAAGCGCTGCATAACGTATTGCGCGGGCTACCCATGGGAACACTGGGCTTGTACTCACACATCGTGCGCCGCCGCGTAACGGAGTATCCCGACAGCACTTTTACCCAGCCATTTGCCAGCCAGTTCGACGCTGCATACCGTGCGACCTTTGATGCCTCTGGCCTGATGATTAACGACCTGTACCTGACGATACTCATTCACCCTGTTCAGGATCCGATATTAGGCACCTTCGCCAGTTTGGAAGGGGCTGACGCCCAGCGCCTTGCGCTCTGGCAGGCCGAATCCATCGAACGGCTGAACAATATCTTGCGATCCATGACTGCAGGCCTGTACCGCTACGATCCTCAGATTTTGCGGATTGTGGACCGCAAGGGCTTTGCCTTTAGCGAAGCCGCAGAGTTCCTGGGCTATCTGCTCTCCGGGGTTCACCGGTCGGTGCCCATCAGCCGAGAACGCTTGCGTGAAACCCTCCCCTTTGCTCGACCGATTTTTGGCCGTCGCGGAGAACTCGGAGAACTGCGCAGTATTGCGAACTCCCGCATCTTCGGCATGATGGAATTACGCGACTATCCCGAATCGACCAAACCTGGCCACCTGGATCGCTTGCTAAGCCTGCCACATGAATTCGTGCTCACCCAATCCTGGGGTAGCCATACAGGGGCAGCCGCCAAAAAACTGGTCAAGAAACACCACAAACTGCTGGTTGATTCCGGCGACGACTCCACCAGCCAGGTTGCCCAGCTGGCCGACGTCATGGACGACCTAACTTCCGCCCGCCTCGGCCTGGGAGACCATCACGCTACATTACTGGTCTATGGCGACACTGCAGAAGGGGTACGCCAGGCGCTGGCCCAAAGCGCTACAGCACTGGCCGAAGATGCCATTGGCTTCAGACCGCTGGATCGGGCGTTGGAAGCCGGTTTCTGGGCACAGTTGCCCGGCAACTGGCACTGGCGGCCGCGCCCAGTACCAATTACGTCACTTAACTTTCTGTGCTTTTCCAGCCTGCACAATCAGCTCATCGGCAAGCCTGTCGGAAACCCCTGGGGACCGGCAGTTACTCTGCTCAAAACCCAAACGGGTAGTCCGTTCTTCTTCAATTTTCATGCCTCGACCGAGGACATGGATGAAACTGGCAAACGACGCCCAGGCAACACCATGATTATCGGCATGACCGGCACGGGCAAGACGGTACTGCAGGGAATGCTGCTCACTCAGGCCCAGAAGTTTGGTGCGACATGCGTCGTCTGGGACAAGGATCAAGGGATGCAGATACTGATCATGGCGCTCGGCGGCCACTACTTCAACATTCACCTTGGCGAAGCAACAGGTTGGAATCCATTCCAAATGGAGCCTACCAAAGGGAATATCGCGTTCATGGTGCGCCTGGTCGTATTCTTGGCCGAACGCAGGGGTGAAACGCTCACCACGCGCCAGCATGCTGATATCACACAGGCAGTGCAGCAACTGGTCACGCTGATTGATCACGACTCCCGAACGCTTTCAACCTTGAATACGCTGCTACCCAACCCGTATAGCGAGGATGAAACCACAAGCACCGTCCATGCTCGCCTGGCCCCATGGTGCCAAGGCGGGGAGTACGGCTGGGTGTTCGATAACCCAGCGGATGAGTTGAGCCTGGCCAATGAAGTAGGTAAGCCCGCCATCTTCGGCTTTGACCTCACCGAGTTGCTCGATGATGACGCGGTACGAGGCGCGGCAACGATGTATCTAAAGCACCGTATTGACGCCCTGCACGATGGCCGCCGCATCATCAATCTATACGACGAATGTCAGCACCCCTTGAAAGACCAGCACTTTCAGGATGACATGCAGGATGCCAGCCGCACGATCAGGAAGAAAAACGGCGTACTGGCCTTCGCCACCCAAGAGCCTGGGGCCATCATAGATAACCCGGTCGGCCCCTCTCTGGTGCAGCAAACAGCCACCTTGATCCTGTTGCCCAATCCCAGGGCCAAGGCCCGCGACTACATTGAAGGCTTTGGCCTGACGCCCGCCGAGTTCGAGCTGCTGAAAACCCTGGGCGAGGCCAGCCGCAAGTTCCTCATCAAGCAGGGATCCAGCGTCACGGTCGCTCAACTGGACTTGTCTGGTTGCGAAGACGAACTGCTGGTGTTCTCTGGCAGCCCCGACATGGCCGAGATAGCAGAGCAGGCAGTGGTCCAGGCCGGGCATGACCCTGCTGTCTGGCTACCTGTGTACCTCCACACTGTCAGGCAAAGCCGCCAGATAAACACCACCCCTTAGGAATGTGAGCCATGAAACAAGACACCCTTGATCGGGAGAAACAGCGAGCAGCGCTTGAACACAACTCGCGCGAGGCACAGGCCAAAGACGATCTGAAAGCAGCAAAGGATCAAGAGTTCTATGCCCGTCTGGGGCTTACAGACCCTGACACCGACACTCCGGAAGATACCTTTGTAATTTCGATCCATTGTGAACACTGGACGCATCAGGAACTGGAAGCAGGCGAAGCCAACACCCAAGAAACCGAGCTTGACCACGTCACGGTCGATGCGGTCGATTTGGTGCGGCATGGCCGAGACTACGGTCTTTCCGAACCATCTTGCACCGACCCCCGGATGAGTCCGGACATTTGGTTCCGCTCCACTTATGCTCGCGAAGATCGTGCTTATTTTGAACAAGGTGTACAAAAATATTACAGCCTGCACGTCCATGACGTGAACGGACATCCGCCTGAACCTGCTGATTATCAACGGATAGCCAACTTGATCAACGTACGCTTTGATCACCAAGCTTTCCAATCACAGGAAGCAAAGCAGGAGGGCCCCGACCTATGTCTGTAGTGCCTTCCATAACCAAACGGCCACTCCTTCCAATGAAGCCTTGAGCATGGCGTTGGGGAACATTTTGAAACCTGACCAACGGACCTACTGGCGTACAAAGACCGAACACGTCAGCAGCGTGGCCAACATCTAGGCAGCCTTCAAGCATTGCCAAGAGTACTCGGACAACCGTTTAACCATAGGAAACCCAATGAATCGACGACATTTCATCACCGCCGCCAGTGCTACTGCCCTGCTGAGCTTCCTGACTGGATGCAAAACAGAACCAGGTGGTGAAAAATTTCTTGGGTACTGGAAGTCAGACAAAGGAAATCACCCAGTACTGGTCCACATCGAGCGTAACGGCGAGAGTTTCCTTTTCCATGAAACAGCATGGAGCATTGTCGGAAAGGTGGGGTATCGAACTCGCACCGTACCGGCTGTCATTAAGGAGGCCGACAATGTACTGGTCGTAAGCGAAACTGTTCATTTGGCATACAACGAAAAGGAAGATGCGATCGTCTCGGGCCGCATGATAGCCCACCGCATCACCGAAACACAATACCAAAGCGCTACCAACAAGACGTAACTCTTTCCCGCGCAATCCACAGGCCGGCATTCGTCGGCTTTCGTGAACATCCTGGAGTCTCATTCATGACACGCTGCAAGTCGTTTGCTGCGGGCATAATCCTGTCCGCCGCATTTGTAAATTCTGCCCATGCGAGCGGCATCCCCACCGTCGATGCTGCAACGATCGCCCAGTTACAGGAGCAACTGCTGACCGCCCGCGATCAACTGAAAAATCTGACCGATCAGCTAGCTACGGCCAAAAGTCAGCTGGCCGCTTTCACCCAGTCCAGCGGCTACGGCAACGTCGTCGGCAACGCCAATATTCGGAACCAACTGCGCGCAGCCCTGCCATCCAATGCTCAGAGCCTACTGGATCGCTCGGGAGGGTCGAACCTGGATGGCGATGTAGGCCGCATCACGGACGAGGTGATGGCTCCCGTGAATTTCCAGGAGGATCGCCAGAACCTGTCCAAACGCTCTCTGAATATTGAGGCTACATCCAAAGCCATGAGCGAACGGGCCTACGACTCCATGACTCGACGCCTAGCCAACGTCGATGCGTTACAGGACAAGATCAATCAGACAACGAACCCCAAGGAAATCTCTGAACTACAGGCTCGCATTCTGATAGAGCAAGCGAACATTCAAGCGGAGCAGACCCGGATTCAGCTAGCGTCCCAACAACTTGAAGCCGAGCGCAATCTATTGCAGGCACGGGCGCAACAGGTGTATCGGGGTTGGTTTGGCAATACCACTAATACCAGTGATGCGACCAAACCTGCAAAGTGAGGCGGCATCATGTCTAACCTAACTCCTGCTGTCACCCCGCCATCAGCACCCAGCGACATCGCCCAATGGGTCATGACCCAAACAGAAAATGTCCTGAATGACGCCGTGAATGGACCCATGCAGACTCTATTCGAGGCCTTGATGCCAGTCATCGTGGTTGGCCTCACACTTCAATTTGTCGTGTATGCGTTTGCCCTTATGCACGGACAGAGCAATATGACGGTGACTGAGTTCTTTCGAAAAGCAATTCTCGTGGCCATCATCTCAATGATTTTCGGGGTGGGTGGTCTGTACCAGAATGACATCGCCAAAGCTATGATTGCGCTGCCAGATGATGTAACTGAGCTAGCAATAGGTACTGGCAACGTAGCTCAGGAAGTCGACAAACTGCAAAGCGAAACCAGCGAGACGTCCAACACCATGCTAGGTGCTGGCGGAGGTGACTCCATGCTTGGCTTTCTTCCCTCAACCCAGGAAGTCCTCGTCAGCATCTTGGCCACGCTGGTACGCATCAATGCTGCCGTCTTGGGCAGCATCATTATGGTGATCATCGTGGTCTGCAAAGTGGGGATGGCACTCATAGTCGCTGCCGGACCAATATTTATAGCAGCGACTCTGTTTGAACCCACTAAACCGTTATTCAACAGTTGGATTTCACAGGCCCTTAACTTCGTGTTTCTGGCGCTGCTAGCGGGGCTCATCTTTGGGTTGCTGCTACAGATAAACATTCAGCTTATTCGCATGATCGCAGGCCAAATCAACGCAGGCGATCAGGACATTATGTCTCTCTTCGGAGCCCAAACACTGGTAGGCATCGCCAGCCTCGTGATCATGGTAATGATTCCAGGCCTGGCTGCCGGTCTATCCAACGGTTTCGGTGCTCAACTGGGCGTCGGGACTGCAGCCAAGGGGGCTTTCTCCGTCCTGCGCCTGCGCAGCATGCTACGCCTTCGCGCTAAGTAAGTAGACCTCGCTACCGGCCATTTCAGGCTGGTCAATCTCTTGATACTTCCCATCTACCTGCCAGTCGAGCCGGTTAGGAATCCTTTACCCATGAAAAACATCATCGCCACCCTGGCTCTGGCCGGGCTGATCTCTGGCTGCGCCTTTCATGCGCCCCAGCCGCCACAACCCGCCGATACGCCCCGCGTGCCAGTGAACGCCACGCCGCCGCATTTCAAAGGAGTCTGATTCATGTCTGACCCACTCAAGTCCGAAGACATTGCCGCCTACCTGGAGCAATCGCGCGGCCTGGAGCGCGATCATCTGGGTGAGCTCGTGCGCAGCCGGAAACGCGCCTGGCAGGTAGCCATTGCATCCGGCCTCATTGCTTTGGCTTCCGTTGCCGCCGTGGCCGGTCTCACGCCACTCAAACAGCCGCCCGAAATGTATGTGGTCCGAGTGGATAACGCCACTGGCACCATCGAGCATGTCAGCAGCCTTGGCCAGCCCATGGAAGATTATGGTCAGCGTATCGCCAAGTATTTCCTGAATACCTATGTGCTGAACTGCGAAGGCTATAGCTGGCAAACCATCCAGGAGCAATTCAACACCTGCGCCCTGCTTTCCTCCGCGCCTGCTCAGATCCAGTACGGCAAACGATTCGAAGGCCCAGACGCTGTCACGACGCGCCTTGGTGCCCAAAGCTCTGTGGACGTGCAAATTCATTCCATCACCCTGGGGGCCAACCAGGCCGCCATTGTCCGTTTCACCAAGACGGAGCGGGAAGTCAGCACCGGCAATATCACCAAGGTCCGGCATCTGATCGCCACCATGGCCTACCAATACACCGACGTCCCGCTTACTGAAGAAGTCGCCCGCCTAAACCCGCTGGGCTTTCAGATCATGCGCTATGACTTGGCTGCCGACCTATCTCGCTGATACCGACAAAGCTCAGAAGGAATCCTTATGTTTGAACATTTCCTCAGTCGGCAGGCGCTGGCTTTGTTTGTCTGCCTGGCCGTTCCTACCAGCGTTTTGGCGCTGGAAACACCTCGCAACTCACGGCTCGATCATCGAGTGCGCTATGTGAACTACAACACGGCCAACGTCATCCAGCTCAATGCCGTCATCGGCGTGGCCACTCACATTGTGTTGGAACCCGGCGAGCACTACGTCTATCACGTCTTTGGCGACAGCCAGGCCTATGCGTTTACGCACAAGGACAATCACCTGTTTTTCAAGCCTACAGCAGAAGATGCCAACACCAACCTGATCGTGGTCACCAACCGTCGCGACTACAGCTTTAGGCTCTCGTATAGCAGTAGCCACAGCTCACCAGCCCTTTACAAGCTTGTGATCCGCTACCCAGAGGCTGAGGCCAGGCAACAAATCAAAGCCACACAGAAGGCGGCCATTGAACGATCCTTACAGGTCACTGGTGCAGCGCTGAACTGGCAGGCCTACATCCGCAGCGGCGATGCAGACATCGCACCGGTACATGCCTGGGATGATGGCCGTCAGACCTGGCTGCAGTTCGCCCCGCAGGCCGACATTCCCACTGTGTATCGCGTCACACCAGATGGCCAGGAAATTATTACGAATTACCACATGGCAGATGAACGCACCATGGTGCTGCATCGCACTTCTGCGCTATGGCATTTACGCCTGGGCAAGCAAGTGCTGGCCATATACAACGAAGCCTACGGCGCGACAGCCGTACCAGCACATACCGGAACTACATCGCCATCCGTGAAACGCCGCATCAAAGGTGCCGCTGCCGAACAACCCGCCGCTGTGGCACCCGTACCCACCATACGGATACGCGAAGTCACGCAATGAAGGAACACCCCATGACGGAAAAGGAACAAGGCTCGGCTCCAGCAGCCGCCGGGCATCAAGATGATGATTTAGCCCACGATCACCCATCAAACCAACCGCATAGTGGCCTGGAACGGGAGACGGTCGATTTGGACACAACCGGGCACAGTACGCCTCGGGGTGCTCGTGCCTTCCTCTGGCTCACGATATTAATCGCACTGGCTGTGGCAATCGGCGTGCTCGTAAAGACCTGGAGCCGTGGGCCCCGGGAAAAGGCGGATACCGGGTTGGAGGTCGATCAAAGCGGCATCACCAATCGCCTTAAAGCCCCAAAGGTCGAACGCCCCGCGCCACTGCCACCCACACATCAACCGGTAACTGAACCCGAGGCTGCGCGAAGCTATTACGTTCCGCCACCGATGCCAAGTGCACCTGCTCCCGTCAATGAAATCGCCCAGCGACGACTGGCTAGTCCACTGCAAGCAGGCGGCACCGACCAGAGCGGCGCGACGACAGATCAAGCTAACGGCAAGCAAGGCCCGTATAGCGATGCTGGCCCCTTAGCTGACAAATTGCGGCCGCTAGAGCTTTCCCCGTCAGTTGCAGGCCAACTAGGCGACCGCAACTTTCTGCTGACACAAGGAACCATGATTGACTGCACCCTACAGACCAAGCTCGTCAGCACCCAGGCCGGTCTTCTGACATGCCTGGCCACGCACGACGTCATGAGTGCCAACGGCAAGGTCAAACTGATTGATGCTGGCACCAAATTCACGGGCTACCAGCCTGGAGGCATACAGCAGGGCCAAGCCCGCGCCTTCGTGACCTGGAATCGACTGGAAACCCCTACCGGTGTCATCGTGAATCTAAGCTCGCCCGGAACTGGCCCCCTAGGCGAGGCAGGGCTAGACGGCCATATCGACAACCACTTCTGGGACCGCTTTGGCAACGCCATCCTGCTTTCCCTGATCGGTGACTTGGGCAACTGGGCATCCAATCAGGGGGAATCGGGCAGCAACAACATCCGTTTTGATAACACGAGCCAAGGCGGCCAGGAAGCAGTGTCCAAGATTCTGGAAAAATCACTGGATATTCCTCCCACTCTTTACAAAAACCAGGGCGAGCGCATTGGCATCATGGTCGCTCGCGATCTGGATTTCAGCAAAGTCTATGAGCTCGAACCCATCCACTGAACCAGTCCCGTTTGATCGGGCTATCGCTGTTCGTACATTTCTGCGCCCACTGGCTGTCCACCTGCAAGACCCTACAGTGACTGAAATTGCCATCGTGCGCCCTGGGGAGCTCTACACCCGCACACGCGGGGCCTGGCAGTTACACGAATGCACCCAGCTTTCCTATCCGCACCTGGAAGCCCTGGCCACGGCCCTGGCAGCGTACAACCACATGGCACGCAGCCCCATTCAGTCGGTCGTCCTGCCCGACGGTGAACGCGGCCAGATCGTTCAGCCTCCGGCCTGCATCGACGGCACCCTGGCCATCAATATCCGAAAGCACGCCCAAGTAGCGCTTTCCCTGGAGGAGCTGCAAGCGCAAGGTGCTTTTGCGGCTACCTACGACACCGCCGCCGACGGTCCAACAGGCGGCCTCTCGAAGACCGACCAGACACTCTTGGACCTGAAGGCTGCTGGCGACATTCCCCAATTCCTTCATGCCGCAGTACAGGCACGCAAGAACCTGGTTATTTCTGGGGCTACGGGATCTGGCAAAACCACCTTTGCTCGATCCCTCATAGACCGTGTTTCCATTGATGAACGCCTGGTCACGATTGAAGATGTTCATGAACTCATGCTGCCTAGGCATAGAAACCGTGTTCACCTGATGTATGGCGGAACGCGGGGTCGCGTCTCGGCAACGGCGAGCCTGGCAGCCTGCATGCGCTTGTCGCCAGACAGGATATTCCTGGCCGAGCTGCGCGGCCCTGAAACCTGGGATTACCTGGCGGCATTGAACACCGGCCACCCAGGGTCGGTCACCACCACCCATGCCAATGGGGCCACTGATACGTTTCATCGCTTGGCAGTACTTATCAAGCAATCGCCTACCGGCGGCAACCTTGATCTGCCGACGATTCAAGCGTTTTTGCGCCAGACCGTAGATATCGTGCTGTATTTCGAACGGTTTCAGCTGAAAGAGCTTTGGTTTGAGCCCAGCCGGCAAGTCAGCCGCTGACCCGCCGATAACGACACCCTAACGGGTATTTGTCCCAATCCCTCTGGCCTGACATCACTTTGTCCGGTCACCCTACCCCTGAACCCGTGTGAGGCACTGCACACGCTCCAGGCAGGCCTTGTATGGGCTCGTCTGGAGTTTTTTACCTATGACCTCCTCCACTCGTCTGCCCTTTCACCGGGACAACAGTCTGCTGCGTCTGTCGGCTGCCATGCAGCGCGCCCAGCAAAAGGCCAACCAAGCCTTGGCTGCCGCCGCAGAAAAACAGGCAGTCACCCCTGCCCCGTTCATACTGCCTGGCATCAATGAAACGGCCCGAGCCATTCCCAACTACATCGCCCGAAGCGCCATCTTTGCGCCGGTTCGCCGGGGATGGCGCACCCTACACGACGAGACCGTGTTTCTGGAGGGCAGCAACATCCTGCTTAAAGGATCCGGCAAGCAGTTAAGTGAGGATCATGCCGACATCTGGATGCATGCCATGTACTTGCAGACCACGGCCCTGTTGGGCGAAGCGCCAACCATCAACCGGGCGGATTTCCTACGCGGCATGGGCAGACCCACAGGTGGCAGCGCCTATGAATGGCTGCATGAAGGCATGAAAGACCTGGCCCGCTTCTCCCTGTGCATTGAAGCCCGCAGAAAGGATGGCTCGGTCAAATACAGCTATGGCAACCACCCATCGACCCGAGTCCTCGCGATGCTCGGCGGCTTCGACTATGACGAGCCCTCTGGCAGCTACACGATCTACGCTGACCCTCGCTGGGCACAGATCTTTAGCAACCGGGAGTATGCCCTGGTGGACTGGACCAAACGCCTGCAGATGCGACATGACCTGTCCAAAAGCCTGCAGCGCCTGATTGGTACCTCTTCCGACATCCAGCAAAAATACAGCCTGAACATCCTGAAGCAACGCGCTCAATACACCGGTCGCATGCGTGATTTTCGGACAAGTCTGGAACGCAGCTTGACGGAACTGGAAGCCCTAAAAGTGATCGCAGAACCACGCATAGAAACCGCAATCAAGGGCCACGAACAAGCGGTTTGGACACGACTGGATCGGTAAATTTCCCATCGTCATAACATCGCGCAGGAGTCCTTAAAAGCCGATTTTCAGGCTGTGGATAAGTGCTGATTGCCGTCGTCATAGCATCGCGCCTGCATCGTCATAAGATCGCGGCTTATCGTCATAACATCGCGCTTTCTCGTCATAGCATCGCGCATAATTTCTGGAAACCCGCATGAACAGGCGCTTTTCAGCCATCAAAACGCCTTCTACCTTATTTCTACCTTATTACTACCAGCAAGGCCTGTGGATAAGCCCAACCCGCGCTCCACCTGATCGCAACACCTTGCCTGCATAACCCAGGCCGTTTTGATTTGCCACGCTGAGCAGCCGCATAGCGGCTGCATCGGTCTGCAATTGACCACATCCGCCCTTTCGGACACACCTCCCTCTCATCCCCCCATCACTGCCCTTCAAGCTGCTGGGCAAAGGAGTCCTCATGCACTCGACCATCGACACCCGGATATTGCACATCGTGCAACAAGCCGCCCACTACGGCATTGGCACCATGAGCCTGGGCGAAGCACTCACTGCCGCCCTGGTGCTGGATCGCAGCGACTGGCTGCGCGAGCGCGGCTACAGCATCGCCCAAGCCTTGGATCGCATCGGCCCGCACTGGGCTGCACGCCTGGCTGAAGTCGCCCGGCAATTTCACACTGAACTGACTCACGCCCGACTTCGGTTTTCCTTCGAGATCGTCCCTCACCACTACGACTCCGGTGGCTACACCCTGCGCCTGCTGAGTGACGGTCACGAAGTCGGCGGCGGACGTTTCTCCGCACGTGGCAAGTCGGTCCAATTCGCAGACGAACAGTCTGCCTACGACGAAGCGCTGGCGACAGGTTGCTCCTGGCTGGCGGACAAGCAGACCCAGGTCTTTCCTGAGCTGTCGCACTAAGCGGCACTGTCTTTAACCCAACTCCTGGAAACCTATGTACTCACCCCAACCCGTGTCTCGTTATCGGGCCGTACTTTCTGCCCTCGACCCACGCATCAGCCTTTCAGCCCAACTACGCGCACTGTTTCCAATGATCGAAGCCGAGTTTGCTGCAGGTGTGCCACACGCCGCCGTACTGGAGGATCTGGCCGCTGCAGGTCTGACCGTGCAACGCAGCACCTTCGCTATCACGCTGTACCGCTGGCGTAAAGCCCAGCGAACAGCAGCTGCCAGCCTTCCGTCTTCCACGATGAAACCATCACCCCCTCCTGCTGCACTTGATGCCATCCAAGGCCGACCGCGCAACATCCAGACGCCAGGCGATCTACGCAAGATTCGCGACATGCAGATAGACCTGGAGGCCCTGCGACGCGAAGGCTTAGCCAGCCGTACCCAATCTACTGAAAACAACCCCATGAAAAGGAATAAACCATGAAAGTCGCCGTTCTGAATTACACCGGCTCCGTTGGCAAGACCGTAGCCGCCTCTCACCTTCTGGCACCACGCATGAACGGTGCCCAGATTTTTGCCGTGGAGTCCACCAATGAAACAAGTGCCGATCTGGGCTTGAATGTCGATCAGCTGCGCGGCGAACATTTTGGCCGACTGTTCCGAGAACTGCTTACCCGCGAAGATGCGATTGTCGATGTGGGTGCCAGCAACATCGAAGACTTTTTGACGCACATGATGCGCTACGAAGGCGCACACGAAGAAATGAGCTACTTCGTGCTACCAGTCATCAATACTGGCAAGGCACAGCGCGAAACCATCAAGACCGTGGCTGCCCTGGCTGAACTGGGTGTTGATCCAGAGCGGGTACGAATCCTTTTCAATCGTGTCGACGCCAGCGTGCAAGATGAGTTCCCCTCCATCCTGGCCTATGCCGCCAAAACAGGCGAAGTGCAGGCCAGTCCTGGCGCTGCCATCTACGAAAACGAAGTCTTTGAATTGCTGGCCGACCAACGCACGACAATTGCCGATGTACTGGCTGACCAGACCGACTACCGCGCACTGCTTCGCGCTGCCGACCTGGAAGACCATGTCCGTATTTCACATCTAAGCAACCGGCACGCCCTACGTGCCCTGGCCAAGCCGGTAGACAGGCAAATGAACGCGGCATTCACCGCCCTGTTCTCCTGAGTCGGGCCATCATGGAAGCACACCCGAATCCCAGTGGCGCTCGTACCAAGCTGGATTTGCTGTATCACGAGGTACTGGGTGAAGTCGCTGGCCTCGTAGGTAGACTGGAAAATGCCACCCAAAGCCTGGATGCTGTGCAAAAACACATGCAGACCATGGGCGAGGTGCAGCAAGTCTTGCCTGAGCAACTTAGCCGCCACCTGACCGCCACGATAGAAGCGGCAGCTAAACCCATCAACCAACACGCCCAACACGCCATTCAGGCCATGCTCAATGACACCAGCAATCGCCTGGATCAACTCGCCGGTGAAGCCGCACAATACGCCAGCATCGCGCACCAGTCCGCACGACGTATGGCATTGTTCGCACTGCTAGTGGGCGGTGCAGCAGGCATTCTGGGGGGCTTGCTGGCAGGCCTGGCCTTAGGCCAGATTCTGACCTCCTGAGGACCGATACGCATGTCCACCCTGATCTCTCCCATCACTCGGCGGCGCATTGCCGCATTCTCTTTGGCCCTCTTCCCTGCTGGCGCTTGGATGGCTGCTGCGACCTGGGGCAGCCACATGCACTGGCGAGACTGGAACGCCAGGACTTTCCAGCATTTCGTGATGCTGACGCCGCAATATCCATTGCTCTATTACGCTCTTGGCAGCGGCCTGGTGCTGGCGCTGGTGCTGATTCTGTTTGTTGGGCGCACGGCCAGAACTGAAGGGTTTGAAGGCGCTGCCTACAAACGCTTTGTACGTGGCACTCGCACTACGTCTGCAAAAGGCCTGACACGCCAGTGCGAAGAGCGTGGCAAACAACAAATCGATGTTGGCGGCATCCCCATGCCAACCGCCAACGAGAATCTGCATTTGCTCATCAGCGGTGCTACAGGGTCCGGTAAATCGGTGCTGTTGCGAAACATGGCCGCCTCTGTACTGAACCGTTCACAACGCAGTATGAAAACCAGCGTGCTAGGCCAGCCTGCACATCGCAATGACCGCACAATCGTCATCGACCCCAACGGCGATCTGCTCAGCAAGTTTTGGCAACCGGGCGACGTGATCCTAAACCCCTATGACGCCCGCAGCCAGGGCTGGGCGTTCTTCAACGAAGTCCGTGCAGACTATGACTGGAAGCGACTGGCCCATTCTATGGTTCCCATGAGCCAGGACAAGAACGCTGAAGAATGGAACGACTTCGGCCGCCTGCTGCTGCGCGAGACTGCCAAGAAACTCCACCAGTTGCAGGGGGACGCGGCTAGTGTCATGGACCTCTTCCGCCTCTGCACCATTGAAGACCCCAAGGTTTTGAAGCAATTCCTGGAAGGCACCCTGGCCGAATCCTTGTTTGTTGGTTCCAGCGAAGCCAGCAAAGCGCTATCTTCCGCCCGCTTTGTGTTGTCTAACAAGCTGTCAGAACACACCGGCATGAAGCCCGGGCGGTTCTCCATCCGAGATTGGCTAGCCAAGCCCGACGGAGGGAACCTGTACATCAACTGGCGCGAAGACATGATGAGTTCCATGAAACCACTGGTGTCGTCGTGGGCTGACGTGTTCATCACGTCAATTCTATCCATGCCTGAAGGCACCCACCGACGCTGGTGGCTGTTCATTGATGAGCTAGCCAGCCTGGAAGCCCTGCCGTCACTGGAAGCAGGCCTGACCAAGGGCCGGAAAAACGGCCTGCGCGTCGTGGCGGGATTGCAAAGCACATCCCAGCTGGAACACATTTATGGGCGCACCATGGCCACGACCATCCGGGCGAGCTTTCGCAACCTCGCTGTGCTGGGCGGCTCTCGCACCGACCCGCAGACAGCGAAAGACATGAGCGAGAGTCTGGGCAAACATGAGGTTGAACGGCCCAAGTACAGCGTCAGCCGGAGTGTGGACCATCGCAACACCTCGGACAATATGGATCGCACGACGGAAGACGTGGTGACAGCGGCGCAGATACAGGCACTGCCAGCGCTGGGCGGGTATGTTGCCTTGGCGGGGGATTTCCCAATTGCTAGGGTGAGCTTGCCGTTCAGGCAGTTTGCTTTGGCTGCGACGGCGTTTCAGGAAAGCGCTTAATACTGCTGAAGCCACGATGACACCATCTGACGGATAGAATATCCAGAAGGCCCGTTGACTAGCGCCCTTAAATCACATCACTAAAGCGCATTGATAGCTTTGATTAGCTCTCTACCCAAAACTTGGGTGTTGTGCGGATTGCCCTGCTTGTTCGCCGTGGAAACGTTAAGCTCGCCTGCCAGGCGTCGAAGTTCTGGCAAGACACGTTCTATGGGGAGGCCATCACGCTCTAGCTTGATAGGGCCCGTGCTAAGCCGCGTGATTAAATAGTCTTTGTAGGAAGCCTCTGTAGTGCCTGTGATCGCGGGTTCGAAGTCGATTTGTCGCCCATTGGGGTTCAAGCTAGTGATGGCTTCAATTGCCTCTATGGTACGGTCGCCCCACATTTTAGTAAGGGCGAAGGTCTTTTCATTAAGATGAAAAAGGTCTTTATCGTCCGTATAGCATCGGTCTATTTGGTATTTCGGGAGTAGCTTAATAAAACTTGACTTATCAAGCGTGCCATCAGCTTGAGCGAACATCGAGCTACTTTTCCACGGTACGACGGTGGCCATCTGTTCAGGTGTGACGCCACGGCTAATCATTTCAGCGGTGATTTCATACATCAACCGGCGTTTAGGCAAGTTGGTAAATATTTGGTCACCTATTGTTAAGTCGTAGCGTGTCATGTCCCGATTGTTTGACCTAGCAACCACGCGTTCATTCGTCTTCTCGCGCAGGGCTACTTGGTAACTGGTGGCCTCCGGTAACGGGATAATCTGTTGGATGTCTACGAGCACGCGTCCATCTACATCATGGGGTCGTAGCTGTACGCATCGAATATCTAGGCCTTGCTCGTTAAGCCAGAGTACCGTGGTGGTGACTTCAGAGTTGAACTCTGAAGCTGCTAGGACAATTCTTACTTTTTCAGAAAACGCTACGGGTCCGTCCTCGACGCCTAGGAACTCGCGGATGGACTGCTCGGCATCACCTTCTGAGCCGATAGACTCTAAGTACTTGGCATGGGCCTGGACAGCTTGATCAAAGCGCATGGTGGAAATCATGGCTGCATAGCGCAGCGCCTGGAGCTCCATGTGTGTGGCACTTTCTCGTTTAAGCTCGACCACCACCAAGTTGGCGTTTTCGTCCAAGCACAGCAGGTCAATGCGCCGGTTGGCACCTACCCAATCGCCGAACTCTTCAGCCAGAACCATAGTTTTAACTTCTGGGTCTGGCGTAATGGCATCGATGGAGACTCGTATTGCGCGCTGTAGATTCTGGCGTTCGGTCAGGCCAAAATCGGTGAAGGTACGGCCATTTACCGGGGATAGGCTCTCACCCGTCATTTCATAAAGAGGCATGATTTAACCTTATTTTTCTGCGTATTGGATGTCATCAGCATGAATGTCTCATTCGGGGACACCCATAATAAAGCGTTCATTGATGTATAACATTTTTGACTAATTCGGGATCCTAGCGTTTCTTAGTACTGCGCGCCGGTATTCTCTTGCTCGAGAACCGCAAATCCCGGTCAAGAGCAGTCGATCAGCCCTGCAAATTGCATGACCGTTTGAGACTGGGTGCGGTCATCCGGTATTGCTGACCGAACGACTGCTGTCGTGGATGCCAGTCATCGCACGATACTTGCGACGGAGAGTTTCCAGCTGAGGAGCCGTCAACGATGCCTAGCGCCTGCTAAACTGACCCCAAATAAATTCGAAAAAACTCGGGGAGAATACGTGGATCGATACGATATCGGTGACCTTCTGACCAAGGTTCCGCTAGAGGACGTGGTCAGGCGACTGGGCATCGAGACCGAGCGACGCGGCTCACAGACCCGGGCGCTTTGCGCGTTTCACCAAGACACCCGACCTTCACTGAATCTGTATCCGACAGATGGCGCTTCCCCTGCGCACTTTCACTGCTTTGCTTGTGGTGCCCATGGAACTGCCATCGACCTAGTTAAGCAGGTTGAGGGACTGGAATTCCTGCCAGCTGTGAAATGGTTGGCTCAGCAATTCGGCCTAAAGGCCCCGCGCCTTCAATCTGCGAAAAAGGGTGAACGCAGGGCTGCAAGTGAAACTGCACTCAACTTTGCGCTTCGCACCTTTGACGCACAGCACGACGATGAGCAGTTCAAGTTCTGGTGCGCGGAACGGGAGTTTAACGACGAGTTTCTGTATGGTCAGGGGCTGCGTTGCATTGCCCGTGGCGTTTTGGTGGAGGCCTTGCACAGTAAAGACTTGGGCGAGCGCGCCGAACTGATCGATGGGCTGGAAAGTCTGGGACTGATCAAGCGCCTGCGTTCCCAATCCCCGGCCGAGCAATGGAAACTGGATTTGCTCGACCAGTTTCGAGACAGCTTCCACGACGGCCGCGTCATCATCCCCATTCGCAGCGCTGATGCCAAATATCCTGCAGTGATCGGTTTTTCGGGCCGTGCACTACAGGCTGTGCCTCCAGAAGGGGTTGCGAAGTACCTGCTCACGTCGGGCTTCGATAAGAGCAATCATCTATTTAATGCAACCGATGCCTTCAAGGCTGTTGAACAGGCCTTGAAGAACGACCAGCTGGCCAAGCTCTATTTGGTGGAGGGCTTCCTCGACGCGCTGCGATTGCAGTCTCTTGGGCAGCCCGCCGTTGCGCTGATGGGTATCAGTCTGAGCAATGGCCAGCTGGAGCTGCTGAAGGCGCTGGCTGAGAACACCCTCGGAACGGGCGAGTTGGTGTACAGCGTTTTTCTCGACAGCGACTCCGCCGGCTTTGGCGGCGGCAATCGCTTGGTGCGCAGACTCCTTGACCTTCAAGGCATGGATTTGCGCTGGGTGGGCCTACCTTGGCGCACTGAGCCCGCGCTGGGCAAAGACCCTGACACCTGCCTGCGTGGTTTTGCGTCGCCCGAGCAAACCGCTGCCTGGTTACAGCGATTCGAACTGCCAGCCGAAGGGATACTCCTTGCGGGAGAACTCGGAAGTCAAGACGCATCCGAGCTTCAGGTGCCTCGCTGGAACCAGCTAGCTCCGACCGTTCGCGAACGGGCACTGTTTAGAACTGCCATGACAGTCAAGCGACTATATGGTTCCAGATTGACTGAAGTGCCTGCGATGAGGCTCAAAGACAGCCCATGGCCGTGGGCTCAGCAACTGCAAGCGATCTTGGTGGGCTCCTCTGGTCCCAAACCACCTATTGAACGCAGTCTCTACCTGGAGGAAGATCTCCCGCGCGCTGCTCAGGCTCGAAGGCTTGCTTACCACGGTTCACGCCGTGGCGAACTTCCTTGCGATGAAGGTGCCTGGGACATTTTAAATAGCAATGAGTTCCTGTTTGACCAGACAGCTCTGGATCGCCTAAAAGCCACTATTCAGGGAGACCAATGGCACCAAGCTGCGCCCTTCGACGCCGTGCATCTGCCACGCAAGCTGACGGCAGACAAGAACGTGCTTGACGACCCACGCCGCAAGGTCATGCCCCACCCGGCGGACCTGCATGCACAGCAATTGTTTCTTAATGAATTACTCACCCAAAGGCACGATCGCCTGAGCGCTAGTGGCCAAGCGTTCTCGGCGTGCATCCCAGCCGTGCGTTGGTATGCATCACGGCAGGAGGTGGTGGTTACCGGCACGTATCAGGACCTCAACGAGCCCGATCTCGAGTTAGATGAGCCCAAGACCTTGAGCTTCGGCTACCAGATCGACATGGATGTTCTGGAGGGCGACCAGACCCCGTCGGATCAGGGCATGTTCCGACCTTTCGGCCAATGCTGGCGTGATTTCATGGCAAGCCTGACGCATCAGTGCCATGCTATCGGTCCGCGGGTGCACGTGCTACGCCTGGACGCCAAGCGCTACTACGACTCGATCCAGCGCTACGTGGTGAGGGAGGAACTGCTGAAGCCGTTGTCTGCCGCGTTGCGCGACCACAACCCAGAGGGCTTCAGTAGTATGTTCGGACTGGTTGCTGATTCGCCGGAACTGGATGGTACGCTGGAGCGACTTCTAACCGGGATGATATTCGGCCACGAGTACCAAGATCCCGAGGTAATGGGGAGAACCCGGCTCAGTGAGGTGGTGACGGGCATTCCGCAGGGACCCGTGCTGTCAGCCTACATCGGCACCATTGCACTGTTTCCGGTGGACGATGCTGCCCGCAAGTTCATCCGTCGCACCCGCACCGAGGAACCCGGCTCCGATGGCAAACGGCGCCCGCGAGTTGGTTATGCGCGCTACGTGGACGACGTCGTGCTCTTCGCCGACAGCGAGGCACTATTGAAGGAACTGCGGGAAGTGCTGCAAGTCAAAGCAGCCGAACATTCAATTGCCTTAATCCACAAGGGTGAACGTGTGCGCTCCGGCACGGCCTCTCAGGTGATGTACCAGCTTAACGACGGGCGAGGCCTCGCGGCGTCCGTGCCGGCATGGGAGCCTCCCATCGTGGGTGACGGCGAGTCCGATTGGAGCCTGGGTGACGACCTGCCCAAGGTGGATCGCCAATGTGCCCTGCAGATGCTGCGGCATCCCGCGCTAATGGATCGGCCTGAGGACATTGCCGATCAAGTGAAGGCGGCGATGACCGCGCCCGATCTGCGGGCTAATGACCTAGGTTTATGTGCGCGGTGGCTATGGTGGTATGTCGCCGTCGTACATCAACCGACCAACTCTGTGGCTGCATGGGCGCTTTTTTGGACTCAGTGGAAAGAAGTTTGTGAGGGCCACGACTGGGCTGCAGCCTTCAAGGAACGTGGCTACGACGTACTCTTTGCAGTCGAAGGGCTGGATAAATTGCTCGATCCCAATCCCTGGCAAGCGAATGGTCAGTTCCTGACCGAGCGTGACAAGAGCCGCAAGAACCGCATTGCTTTGGCACGCTTGGTCTACAGGAACGACTTCTTTGAATGCGTCAGACCCGTCACGAACAGCGACCACATAAAGCGGCGGGAGTGGTTGGTAGCCCGTAAAGCTTGGCGTTTGATTAGTGACGAATCGGCGCCACCGCCACCGGTAGTGGCACCACAAGTCAGCAGTGAATTAACGACTATCGAATGGTTATGTCTGGCAGGTACGGCACTGATTAACGCGTCAGAGGAGAATCCCTTGGCTGCGCTTATAGGCCGCGAGCCTGTTCAACATGATGGACTGGAGCTCGCGCAATGCGTCGTTGGTCAATTGATGAGGAAAGAAGATAGGAACACAACCAGTGCACACGTTGGCCTTGCTATCGACTTTGTCGTGAGAAGCGCGCGGCGCAATGAGCGACTGACCGCGTTGTCCAGATTTCCTAAACTGCTTTCAAGGATCGGAGGCGACCAAAAGCGGCATCTGATTCCGCACCTGCCTGTTCTCAATTACGGGGCCGAATCGATTTATGAAATCGATGCGGTTGCGAGGACTGACGGCAGATATCTGTACCGTTGCTCGCTCCGCAGTGAGGCCTCTGATATGCCCGAAGTGGTGTCTCAGTTCGTGCAAGTGACAATGCTTGCGGGGCAGCCCTGCGCAGCTAAAACGACGCAAGCGCACTTCAAATTGATTGAAACCAATACCTCTACGATTCACCAGGGCGAGAGCATACTCCCTCAGGTGTGGGGCGACTTACATGCCGCTGCCGCAACAGGTCCGGAAGCCAAAACCCATTTAGCAGCGCGCCTGTTTTTGGCTTTTCTGGCGATGCATGAGTTGCAAGGGGACGACGAGGCGCAAACGACCTATGTTCCCTTCAGACCTCAGTTGTTCCAAGAAGGCGAGGAAGATCAGATAACGCTTCATCTGTTGGCCGATCCGGTTCCGCGCAATTTGTTGGGCGTGAGTGCTTGGTACCACAACCGCGATGGACGGGTGCAGTCGGAAAACGTGCCGCTGACAGGTGCAAATATGTGGCGCGTGGGTTGGGCTGTTGCCGATGTGCTCGGTGTAGCATCAGACATGGCGGGTGAGACTGGCGAGCGCGACGAGCGACTCAACGACAGCGACGAGTCGGACGAAGAAGCGCATGCCAAGCAGGCGCTGGAAGGCTATGTGCTACGCCAGCAACTGCGCAAGCTTCAGGGAACCTACCTGGCTTCAGCGCACATTGAGATAGCAGGCGACACAGTCTCTTCGTTGCCGGGCACGGTGACGCGGGCGCTTAAGTGGTTGCAGGACTTCCCTGTCGACCAAGGCCTGGACGCGCAGGTGCGGCATGTAATTCTGATGGAGGCCGAGAGCCGAGCCATGGCCATGCGGATGAAAACAGGCGGCGGCGATGACTTGCGACATACTCTGCATCGGGCGTTCCCAGACGTATTGGCGCGATTACCATTGTGGGCCGTGGCAGGACTTCAGTTACGGGGCCCAATCGGCCAAACGGGCCCATTGCGCCCCGAACCGGCGCTGATGTTGGCCCTATACCGCGCGCTGTATCCCGTACCGGCCAAAACTGAGACCGAAACCCTGGCGTCATCGCTGCAAATGGCGCTGGCGCTGGCGACCGTAGGCATTGGCTTGCGCGGCAGCGTGGCGGCACTTTGGGGCTATGCTGCGGACTGGGGCTCGCGCCGCATGGCCGAAACCCTGAACCTACCGGCCAATTGGTCAATGCCCGACATGGCCCGTTTGGATCCCCAGGGCGATTACCGGGTCATACGAAAAGCCCTGTTCGATGGCGATTGGCCCGAACTGTGCAAGGCCAGCCCGTGGCAATGGATGCTAGCCTTGATCGGCTTGCTCGATGCCAGCTTCGCGCAGGCCTTCAATCTACATTCGTTGACAGATCTATTCAAGGCCCTCAGCGCCTGGCAGACCAAGCCTGCCCGCGCCGATGATGCTGAAGCGGCCGAAGAGCCTTGGCCCTTCGATGCTTTGCCGAGATTCACACTACAGCAATGCGAAGCCTTAATGCAGGCACTGCCAGAGGGGCTGTGCGCTCTTGATCGTGAGCGAGGTATGCGCGTCGTGTGCGTTCATGGCAGGACGTTTGGTCGTAGCCGCGACACAAACGAGTTCACGGATTCCACGGGAGCCGGCTGGCAAATGAGTAAGGCGCAGTACACTAGCCTGTACGCGAACTCCATCGAAGAATACCGCCCTCATGAGGGCAGCCGGATACTCAAAGTTTGGACCGAAACGCGCCGTACTGCTGACGATGATCTACTGGCCTTGCACACTCTAGACACTAAGTTAGGTAAGTGGCTGCCGTCTCCACGGGATGCAATCAACGAGGTTGAAGCGGGCGCGGCAGTTTCGTTTCTACCCCCTGTGCTGGACGGGTCAAAGATGTTTGTGGATGAAGTAGTCGACAGCCCGGCGGTGTCTGCGAATCCGCAGCCAAAAATTGCGGAGGAGAATCTTTCAGTCGGCCAGCAAACTGATACGCTGATTGAAGAGACCATAGTGCAGTCTCAACACGCTGCAATGAATGGCGTCGGAGCGACGGTTTCATTACCATCTAGTGGACCGAATGATTCGTGGGAGCGTTCAGATGAGGCAACCGATCACACTGCGGCGGCACCGAATCCACAGTCGGAGGTTGCAGATAAGAAATCTCCAGGAGACCAGCAGCCTGACATGCAGGCCGAAAATTCCTCAGCCTCTCTGATTCTCGGTCGGCTAAATGAATGGCAAAGTGAGTCGTGGAAAAAGCGTCTCGGAGGCGAGACTAGCCTCGACCAAGAAGCACGAATTAGCTCCCACTTTCGCGTCGCGCTGTTCCAATTTCGGGTGGACGAAAGTTACGCTCATCCGATAGCCGAAGTTGGCCTTGGTGGCTTGCCTCTAGCCAAGTCATCGCAAGAGGCGCTCCGTGCTCGATTGAACGATGATGGCTACCTAAAGGCTGTAGGCAAGGCAACTCAGCGAGGTTGTGAATTTTCTTGGCAGGATGATCAAAAGGTCATCTCGTGGCCCGAGCATCGGCGCCGGGCGTTGCTGAGCCAAGCACTGAAGGCATGTCGAGACCTAAAAGTGGAGCTGTTAGTCTTGCCCGAGGTGTCGGTTCGGCCGGATACGGTCGCGTGGTTGAAGAAGCAGCTTACAAATCACCCTGGGTTGGCCGTACTGGCGGGTACCTATAGGCAGTTCGAGGCAACCAACGGCAGCGATCACTTGAGGGAGAGTCTGACCCTGCTGTGGCAGCCCGACAAAGCCCTGGAAGTACCGTTTGGTTTGGAGGGTGACACGGAAGTCATTGAGTTGCAGCGTGGCAAGAAGTACCGTGCCGTGGCTGCCCATGAGCTGTTCCGGCCTGACACCGGCAAGTTGCAGCCGCTGTACACCGAAGAAAAGCTGGTGGAGGAATTGCGTCGCATACGACGTCGCGCGAAGAAGGACGAATGGTCAGCCGATCAACTGATTCCACTGTTTCAGGCGCTGATCCATGGTCCTCAGAGGCTGCGTTATTGCATGGAGCTGATTTGTTCGGAGCTGTTCATGCTGACAAGCCCAGCCAACCGGCAGCCGCTGGAGCAGGATTTGGCCAAGATGTTGCAGCTGTTTGGCGGAGATCCCTCCGACGCCAAAGAGCTTGTCAACCATGACGTTATCGCGCTTGGCGAACTACTGACCTTCGCGCAACGACAGCGTGAGAGGCGGTCCGTGCTGCTGGTTCCCGCCTGTACAAGCCGGAGTAACGACTATTGGCATGCCGGCCAGGCCAGTGTCCTGGCTTCGGGCACTGCCACCGTATTCTGTAATGCCGCCAACAAGAAGATCAGCGTCGGCGGTAGCTGTTTTATCGGGATCGACTCGGTAAGCAGCGCTAAATCTGAACACACAGGCATCGTACGCCTGCTGACCCCGTACCACGGTTGGAGCAAGGGCATCCTGCAGCCTGACTGCAAAGGGGCCTTGTCCGCAGCCGATCAGGCCTTGGTGATAGTGGATCTCGACCCGGTTCACGTGGTCAGCGGCAAGCCACGCCCACAATTGCTGCCTGAACCTATGTCTCTGGTGGCGTACTTACCCGTTGTGGAAGTGATAGACAAGGCTAAAAACGCTGCCGGACTGGCAAACACGTTGAGCAACGAATTGACGCGGGAGGGATGTGACAGCCTGCACAAAATGTTGACGAACGAGGTGTTCCCGGAAGCATGTGGCCAATTACATATCCGCAATCAATTCACAGATGCGTTGAGTGCGCTGCTCGACGACAAGGAGAACGGCACGCTGAATCCAGAGACAGGTGGAGACAAAGTGGAAATATTTAAAGATTTCTTCGGGGATCCACGCGCCATCCGCGAGCGCATCTTGGTTTGGCTCAAGGACCGTCATCAGCAACCGGCACCAAAGGCAGGCGAACGGCGTCTGGAGCCGGCTTGGCTGGACTTCCTGGTCGTGGATCTGACATGGATGCATAGCGACGACAAGCGTCCTGAAATCCAGGTTCCGCCATGGCTGGGCGAGTCGGAGCTTGATCTAACCAAGAGCTAAGCTGGGGTCGATTAATCGTCGCTGCACTGGTGGTTATGCCAACGACCACCATTGTTCGATCAGCGTGACCTCAGCCCATGCGACGAGTGACCCCGACCGCTGCGGAACAGACATTGGCTGGAAAAAATCGAATGGTAGCAACGGGGCGCTATGTAGAGCTTAGCGTAGGGCCCCTATACGCAAATCCCAACTATGCCCAGGTGGTCGGCCGCGGATGAATCTGGCCCCTGCGGTGGCAAACACTGAGATGCGGCGATTTCTGCGCATAGTTACAGCTTCTGCAGGAACCTTAGCAGGTCGTTGTTGGCGCGGAAGCGCTTGGGCTTGTGTCGGGCGTATCCAGACGCATGATATCTGTACTCCTTCATCTCCCGGCCAGAAGATTTGGATCGAGAAGAATGCTTGATGCTCACGACATCTCCAATTGTGGAGATGCCAGTACACTTTGGCGTGAAAACTATGCATCGATGCACCCGGCATCAAGCCCGCAGCGGCTGCGTCTTCGTTGATAACTAGGCATTTTGCGGACGGTAACTAAGTATAGTTGTTTCGACCTACGTATAGGGGTCGTTAACCGCTGCCCAGTCAACCACAGAACCTGTGGATGAACGTGTGTAAATTCACGACCCCTTCCGCTCAACGCCAGTATTGACGCGCCCAAGCGCTCGCTGGCTAATCTCTTGCCGCCCCTTCTCCCGGAGTCTCCCATGATCTCGCACGGCCAGATCTACCGCGCCCGCGCGGCCCTTGCCACCCATTACTACGCCGATCAAGCCGATGACTACTACAGCCGCGACGGTAGCGCCGCCACCTGGCAAGGAGACGGCGCTCGGCGTCTTGGTGCTGTAGGTGAAATAGACCCCGCACGCTTCAAAGCTATGCTGCAGGGCGACTTTGGGCGTGGCATTACGTCGGGCCGGTCAATCCGCAAGGATGCGAAGGCCCGTGCTGCCCTCGATCTCACCTTCGGCGCGCCCAAAAGCATCACGATGCAGGCCTTGATCGGTGGCGACGATCGCCTAATGCAGGCCAATGATAAAGCGGTCGCAACCGCCCTTGCTTACGTCGAGCAGCATCTAACCATGGGCCGTCACAAAGAAAACGGCAAGTCATGGGTAGAACACACAGGCAACCTCATCATTGCCAAATTCCGCCACGAGACAGCACGCCCTACCGAAGGCGCTGCCCCCGACCCGCACCTGCACGTCCACGCCTTGCTGATGAACCTGACCCAGCGGGCCGACGGCAGTTGGGTGGCCTTGTCCAATGAAGAAATCTTCAAACTGCTGCGCGTGACGGATTCCATCTACCAAGCAGAGCTGGAACGCAATGTGCGTGCGCTGGGATACGCGGTTCGACATGAAAAGAGCCATATCGAACTGGCCCATATCAGTCGCGAGCAGATTGAGTTTTTCAGTAAACGCAGCGCCGGTATCACTGCTGAACTGTCAGCACGCGGCACCAGTCGTGAAGAGGCCCCACACGCCTTGCGCCATGGCATCACCCTGGCCCACCGCCAGGCGAAGACTCTGGACCTCAGCCGCACCGAGCTGCATCGACAATGGCGTGACGCAGCTACCGCCATCGGGATGCAGTTTGATCAGACAAGGGAGCGAGCAGGCATCCAACCGACACAGATATTAGGACAGCCATCAGACCTGGTGGCTCAAGCCTCACTGAACTGGGCGATCCAACATCTGGCCGAAAGGGAATCCGTCATACCTCTGGTAGATTTACTGCAAAATGCAGTTCGCCATGCCGGTGGCCATACGGACATCACAGCCATTCAGGCGGCGATCCAGAGCCGTGTAGCGTCCGGCGTACTGATCCGGGAAGCACCGCACTACCGCAGCACCCAGGACAGGCTGTCCCCTCCCATGACGCGCGACGGCTGGGCCACAGAGGTCATACGCCTGCGCGGCCTGGTTCAGGGTAGCGCCCTTCAGTTGGTTGACCAAGCCATTGCCGAAGGACGCCTGTTAATCGAAAGCCCACGCTATGCGACCCGGAAGGCCTTTGAGGCCGAATCCAGGATACTGGCCGCTGAGCAAACAGGTCGCAGTGCCTGGCAGACCACGATTGCCGCTACCAGTGCCGAAAGCAGCTTGGACCCACGCCTGACACCAGGCCAGCGCGAGGCCGTCATGTTGGTCACGACCGGCACCGATCAGATCGCCGGCATCCAGGGTCTAGCTGGCACCGGCAAATCTTTCGCTCTGCAAAATGCCCAGACCATAATCCAACAACAGAAACACTCCATGACAGCCCTGGCCCCTTACGGCGGAATGGTTCGCAACCTGCGCAAAGATGGAATACCGGCCAACACGATTGCATCAGTGCTTACAACTTCCGACAAACGCCCCTTCATCAATACCCTGGGGCCGAAAGCCGTCGTAGTAATTGACGAGGCCGGAGTCGTACCGGTGCGACAGATGGACAAGCTACTGGCCCTCATTCAGCCGACAGGCGCAAAAGTGGTGTTGCTAGGAGACACCGCCCAAACCAAGGCCATTGAGGCAGGCCGCGCATTTGCCATGCTACAGGAAAACGGCATGAAAACCGTACTGATGGCAGACATCCAGCGTCAACGCTCTGAACGGCTGCGCCAGGCCGTGCAGTTGGCCGCCGAAGGCCAAGCCAGCCGATCCCTGCCGCTCCTGGATCAGGTGCTGACCATCCCGGATCAGTTCACTGTCGACGAACACGGCCACAAGAGCCGGGACAGTTACGCCCGATATGAGGCCATTGCTCAAGCCTATACGCGCCTTCCAGCGGCAGACCAGGCGAGCACCATCGTGGTAACCGGCACCAACGCTTCGCGCGAAGCCATTAATGCACGGATCCATGCCCTGCTCGGCCTGAAAGATAAAGGACATCAATGCCAGCTACTGGCTCGCCACGACACCACCCGCGCAGAACGTAGCGTCGCGCGGTATTACACCGTGGGCGACGTAGTCGTACCCGAACGGGACTACCAGTGCGGCCTGAAACGCGGCGAGCTGTACCGCGTGACCGGCAGCCCACGCCATGACCGCATTACCGTCGAACCGGTTCAATCCGGCTCGTCACCTACGCAACCCGTGGAAATCATCCCGAAAACCATGAGCAAGCTCTCGGTCTATCACTTGAACCGAGCAGAACTGTCTGTAGGTGACCATGTCCGCATCACACGCAACGATGCCCATAATGACCTAGTCAACGGACAACTGGCGAAGATCGCGGCAATTGATGCAACCAGCGCCACCATCGAAACCGATGGTCGCCATGTGCAGTTGCCCATAGATCGACCACTGAACATGGACTATGCCTACACGACCACCGCGCATAGTGCCCAAGGGCTGACCTGCGACCGAGTCCTTTACAACGCCGAAAGCTTCAGCCGTACCACCGCACAGGACACTTACTATGTCAGTATCTCGCGCGAACGGCATGAGGTTGTTGTGTTCACAGACGATGCAGAAAAGTTGCCTGAGCGGGTTGATCGGTTACCGTACAAGGGGCTGGCACATGACCTGCGGCCGGTGGCGGCCAAAGACCCAATCCAGGTTCAGCATGGCCATGACGTCGGGACACCACGGACGGAATCAGAGCTGGAGATAGGATAACTAGCCGCCCCTTGTTCTCTATTCCACATACAGTCTGGTTCACCAAACAAGCTACTGCAGCTGCGTCAAAGTGGATTTGGTGTCATGCCCGGCAGATATCGGCCAAAAGCGGCTCTCCCACGCGTCAACGGAACGCGGTCAATTTTCATATACCATCGACGCTTTGCACGAGCGTAACCACCAAGGGGAATACTTTGAACGACAGCCGTCTTCGCCTATATGCCGATGCTCAGTTTGTGAGCCCTTACGCCTTGTCGGTCTATGTGGCTCTTCAAGAAAAACGGTTGGAGTTTGACCTTTTGACAGTGGACCTTGGCAGCGGTGCGAATTATGAAGCGATCTACGCAGCCAAGTCGTTGACGCAGCGCGTGCCCACACTGGTGCATGGAGACTTCGCTTTGTCAGAGTCGTCGGCGATCACCGAATACCTCGACGCCGCGTTTACTGAAACGCTTGTCTACCCTCAAGACAGATATTTTCGAGCCAGGGCACGACAAGTGCAAGCATGGCTTCGGAGTGATCTTATGCCCATTCGGCAAGAGCGCTCGACGGAGTCGGTGTTCTATGGAAAATTCGGAGAGTCACTTAGCCCTGCGGCCGTTGCAGCGGCCCATAAGTTGTATTCTGTGGCCGAGGCCTTGCTCAGTGAAGATACCCTAAATCTCTTTGGAAAATGGTGCATTGCCGACACGGATCTGGCGCTAATGCTGAATCGGCTCATTCTGAATGGTGATCCCGTACCAACAAGATTAAGGGACTATGCTGCGTATCAATGGGAGAGGCCCTCCGTGCAGAGATGGGTTGAATTGAACCGTCCTACGCTTTGAATATTTAAAGGCGACCAAGATGTGGACTTTGCGGTTCCAGTAAGGTTGCCAACAACTCGTTTTTTTGTTTCGGCTCAATGTCCGCTCTTCGGATAAACGGGCAGCCGTTTTCGGCCAGAAGCGGACGTTCGATGGGTTTCGGTCAGCAGGATCACCACGATCACTGGTGGTCAACGCTCATACCAATTCGACTGCGAGCTGCCATGATATCAGCATGGCGTTGCTTAACCATCAGTCGATTGTGCCCAGCGCAATGAGCTTTAAGATCGTATTGAAATTACGAGTCGTCGCGGCCACCTTGAGTTTTCTCTCGATGAAATTGTTGTTGGCCTTCAGATCGCTATACTTTGTGGCGCACAACACATAGGCCATGTCACCGACCACATTCACCCGATCTGGCGCATGGTCCAGTGCATGGAATGATTGCAGCATGGCATGTTCAGGAATGGATCCAAGCAGCGTGAAATAGAGCTTGGCTGGGTCGGCCCCCTTGAACGGGTTGTTTGCTATGACATACTTGAAGTATGACGCTGACCGTACCAATACTTTAATATCCCCGCCAAACCGTTCCTTGATGACATTGTGAACCAGATCCTCGAGGGAGGATTGGCCCAGAGTCGTGGAAGCAATGACGTTGCCACTCTGGATGTAAGTTCTCACATTGTGTAGGCCCGCTACTTCCAGCGCAGTACGCAGGGGCGCCATGAGCACCTTGTTCTTCCCTGTTGGCATCACGCCGCGCAATAGAATAATCTCTGTCTTCATGGTCCTACACTATGGTTAAAGGTGGTGATCGCCATACACCTTGCAGTAGTGGCGCGCCAGTATCGCAAGCTCGGCGTCTAGCTAGTGAGTGTAAATTAGGAAGTTGCTGCGAGTACGCGTCGCCCGTGTCAACCACTTGACTGACCTGCCGGCCCGCAATCTTCGTTCGCAAATTCCCCTCTTTGCTTCACGAACCCATAATTTCTGCAATGTGCGTGTCCTCTATCTAATGACACCAAAGACAGCTTCGGGTCGCATGAGGCCGTTGGTGATAGGGCTACCTCAGCCAGGAGCTGACGTTAGCAGAAACCCCCGACACCAGCCGTTGGCGTTATAAAATTCATCAAGAGTAAATTTATTCCACGGGTCATCCCAACGCGGCCGAGGTGTCGAATGAGGTAATCATCGTTTCATCCAGCGTTATCGCTGATGCCCTTGGACTGACGTTACTACTGTCGGGGTGCGTCGGTATAACCGCCGTGACTCTCTACCGATAAGGAATGCCCCATACGCGCCATCAAAACTCCGTCATCTACCGCGAAGCCCTTCCCTAAAAAGACACCGGCATGAGAGGCCGGAAAACCGCCGTCCCAAATGATCAACGAGCGAATCGCAGGGCTTCCAGGCTGGAGGGGCGAAGAGCTTAGCCGGATCAGGGCGATAATTACTGTGGCGGCGCCGGATATAGTCGAGGAATGGAAGTGGAACATTCCGGTCTGGTCATGTAGCGGAATCCTTTGTACTGGCGAAACCTACAAGAAAGCTGTCAAACTCACCTTTGCAAAAGGAGCTTTACTTCCTGACCCCTCAGGTCTCTTCAATTCAAGTTTGGACGGAAACGTGAGGCGCGCCATCGATTTCCAAGAAGGTGCCCAAGTCGAAGAAAAGGCACTCACAACACTGATCAAGGAAGCAATAGCCTTGAATAAGTCGTCTCCAGCCCGCAAGACGAAAAGTTCGGCCTAAATTGTTGTTCAGGCAGCGCGCCAACTGTAGCCATCGACCACGCGGGTATTTTCTAAACCTTCGCAACCGTCACCACTAGGTGAAGTGCAGAATTCGCCAGCCGACAATATGTATAGGGACTGAAGTTGACTGCGGTGCTGGCTTTACAAAGTGCTTTTGGTTAAAGCAGAACAGTGACGCCAATGCGGAAACGACAACGCTATATGGACAGTCACTGCTTTGGCGCCACCATCGAAAACCAAGCCCCCTGTGGATCCTGACAATTGGCAATATACATGGGGCCCGGAACCTCGTGCGGCCCATTGATCACCTTACCGCCGGCCTTGGTTGTGCGCTCAATGGCGTCATCGATCGATTCCACATTGAAGTAATACGCCCAGAACGGCTTCGGCATTTCGGGCATCTTGGTCATCATGCCGCCTACGGGTTCTCCACCTGTCGCAAAGAGTCGGTAGATACCCATCGGACCCATGTCCATGTCCCGACTTTGGATCCAACCAAACATCTCGGAATACCAGTCAAAAGCCTTCAATCCATCTGTCGCATGCAACTCATTCCAGCCCACCAAGCCCGGCGTCGTCGGTGCAGCGCTTGGTATGGTCTGGCCGCCTTGGGGTTTGAAAATAATGAAAACAGCGCCTTGCGGATCTGCTACGAGCGCAAAGCGTCCCACGTTGGGGATGTCGGCGGCCGGACGAATGACGGCACCGCCGCCCGAAAGGATGCGGTCTGCGTAAACGTCGACATCGTCGACCGCAATATAGCCCTGCCAGCAGGCTGGGGCACCACGCTCACAAGCGTCAGGCGACATAGCCATAATGCCGCCGATTCCTACGCTGCCGGCCGACAAGACCGTATAGTCATCGTGCTCAGGAAGGGATTGCATGCTCCATCCAATGACCTGTGCGTAGAAGGCCTTGGCTGCCTGCACATCAGTGGTAATCAAATCATGCCAGATAAAAGGGGCGGGCTTAGTGGTCATGGCTTGGCTTCCTCAAGGTTGTCATGCGATGCTTCAAAAGTTGATTCTGGCCTATGTTGGACTGGGTTTTGGTACTCATGCCTCAACGCGCTGCACTTCGTTCAACATGTCGAGCGAAGTTGTTGAGGATGGCTTGCCATCCGCCGCGTTGCATCTCAGTAGAGTTGGTTTCCTCCGCATCGAATGTCACCCGCAGCGTTACGTCATTTTCCCCTGGCACAAATTCAACCTGTGCTGTGCGGTCGCCGAAGGAATACTCAATTAGCTTGTGCTCGACGAGCTTTGTGTAGGTTCCGGCGAAATCAAAACCCATGCTACCGTCTTTGGCTTCCATACGAGAGGAGAACTCGCCACCGACTCGCAAATCCACCTTGGCCGTTATCGTGTGCCAGTCGTCGGATGCAGCATTCCATTGTTTGATGTCAGCCGGTGTCGTGTAGGCCCGCCATACCTCCACGATTGGGGCCTTCACGCGGGTTTCAACGATGATTTTATTCTCGCGATTAGTTTGATTTAGGTTCGATATGCTGCGTACCGCTTCTTCGATCTTGGCCACATCAATCTTGCGCATCGTCATCATCGCTTCGAACGCGCACTTCGCTATTTCTCCGCCAGCGGCCATTGCCTCTGTTAGGACGCGCGGCGTGATCTGCCAGGCCAAGCCCCATTTGTCCATGCACCAGCCGCAGGCGTTTTCAGCGCCGCTGTTGTCGACGATCGCATTCCAATATCGGTCAGTTTCGGCCTGGTCGTCTGTGGCGATCTGAAACGAGAACGCTCCGTTGTGCTTGATTGCTGAGCCGCCGTTGAGGCCGAGGCACGGCACGTCGCATACCGTGAACTCGACCGTCAGGACGTCGCCCGCCTTGCCGCCTGGATAGTCTGACGGCGCATGGTGCACTGCGCCGACCGTGCTGTCAGGAAAGGTTCGGGCGTAAAAGCGTGCAGCCTCTTCCGCGTCGTGATCAAACCATAGGCAAATCGTATTCTTACTGATCGTGTTCATGGCTTTTCCTTTCGATTGGATTTGCGCGGATGAGGAAACAGTCCTTCTAGATAGCGCCGCAAGTGGCTGAGGTTTTCGCGGGCAACTTCTGAACCGTCTTTCGCCTTGGCAAAGATGAACGACCCTTGCAGCACAGCCTGGATGAAATAGCCGATGCTCTCCGCACTCCACGGGGCATCCGGCGCATAGCGCTGCTTGGCGGCTTCAATATCGCACGTCAGGTTGGCAATGTGAGACGACATGCCTTTGTTGCAGGCCGCGCGAATTGCGGGATGTGTGGCATAGGTCTCTTGAACCAGTGTGCCGAGCAAACAAGTGAAATCCGGCACAGCGCGATCCAGGATGGCAGCACGAAAATCCACGTAGCCGAGTACGCGCTCGCGCGGGTCAGCCGCTTGATGGAAAGGCGCAGCGGCGAAGAGCGCTTCGGTCCAAGTGCTCCAGTGCGCAGCGGCATCAAGCGTCAATCCTTCCTTGCTTTTGAAGTGGTGGAAGAAACTGCCCTTGGTAACGCCTGCTGCTTCGCAGATGTCATCCACGGTCGTGGCGGCATAGCCCTTGGTGCGAAATACGTTCTGTGCCGCGTCGAGCAGTTTTCTCTTGGATTCGTGTTGCACTGACTTAATCATTGTTGCCCTTAAACATACCGACTGGTAGTTATTAAACCGACTAGTTGGTATGCTGTCAAGATTTTTAAAGCATTTTGTTTTTGTCTCCCCAATGTTTCATCATCCTTGGACGGTGCTCACGTGACAGTTGCCGCCCAGGCAAAACTCCACCCCTCCCCAAGAAAGCGAGCGTCGTGAGCCGTGTTTGACATGCAAGTATTTACCTGCATATACTTTTGGCCATGACGACAACGAACGACTTGAGTATCGATAGAGTTTTCAAGGCGCTGGCTGATTCAGGCCGCAGGCGACTGCTCGACCAGCTGCATGCGGAGAACGGCCAAACCCTTACGGCGTTGTGCGCATGCATGAACATGACGCGCCAAGCCGTAACACAGCACCTGCAACTGCTGGAGGCCGCAAATCTCGTCGTTGTCGTCTGGAGGGGCCGCGAGAAGCTCCATTACTTGAACCCGGTTCCGCTACACGCCGTTTACGCTCGCTGGGTACAGAAATTTGAGAGAAGTCACCTTGATTTGTTGCATGACCTTAAAAATCAACTGGAAGGAAGCGCTCATGAAAAAGCCTGACTATGTGTATGTGACCTACATTGCCACCACACCCGAGAAAGTTTGGCAAGCCTTGACCGAGGTCAACTTGATGCGCCAGTGGTGGGTGGACCCCAAAGCCGGCTGCGCTCGTGTGAACGTGTCGGATTGGAAGCCGGGTTCAACGTGGAGGCACCAGCGTGCAGATGGATCGGACGTCGTGGACATTCTGGGCAAAGTCATCGAGTTCACTCCGCCCAGGAAAATGGTCATGACATGGGCGCGCCTCAGCGAAGAACACGATATGACAAAGCATGCTCGGTTGACGATCGATGTCGAGCCCTACTGCGAAGGCCTGGTGCGCTTGACCGTGACACATGACGAACTGGACGAAAACATGCTCAAGGGCATTTCCGGCGGCTGGCCCACGATACTGTCCAACCTCAAAACGCTGCTGGAAACCGGTCGGCCGTTGCCGCAAACCCCCGCTTCACACTGAAGGGAACAACATCATGACTACTACCTACCGAGGCAGCTGCCACTGCGGTCGCATCGCCTTCGAGGTTGAGGGCGAGTTGACAGACGCCACGGCCTGCAATTGTTCTATCTGCCAGCGCAAAGGGACACTTATGTGGTTTGTGCCACGCGCACAGCTACGGCTGTTGACACCGCAAGAAAGTATGGCCACTTACACTTTCAATAAGCACCACATTCTTCACAGATTTTGCCCAACGTGCGGCATACATCCGTTTGGTGAGGCCACCGACCCGAAAGGTAATGCGATGGCAGCGGTCAATATTCGCTGCCTGGAGGAAGTTGACCTCGCGACCATTCCGGTGCAGCAATTTGACGGAAAGGCCAAATGAAATGAATCGCCTAAGGCTTCACGGGGCAAAACCAGATGGAATCAATAGCTGCTTTCCCCTTGCCGCGATTGCCGCAATGGGCCGCTTTCAATCTGTGGAGGAAGGCAGTTTTCGGCCAGGAGCGGACTGTGGTGAGTAAATGCCAATCGCGGTCGACGGCTAATTTATCGAGCTGATGAACGATGGGGTTACGATACACATTGTCACTACGGTGCCTGTACAGCAGAGAAATAATCGACCGATGCTTTGATAGGAGCACGCTTTGAAAGTAAACCGAATCGTTGCAAATCTAACGTCAAATGATCCGGCTCATTCTCGATCTTTCTATCAAGACATTCTTGGCCTTGATTTGTTTATGGACCACGGATGGATTCATACGTATGGCTCAGACGTCAGCATGAAAGTTCAAGTCAGCGTTGCAAGCGAAGGTGGCTCAGGAACTGATGTACCCGTTCTATCAATTGAAGTCGATGATCTTGAAGAAGTGCTCAAACGTTTGACGGACAAAAACATCCCTATTGTTTATGGCCCTGTTGACGAACCGTGGGGAGTACGTCGCTTCTATGTGCGCGATCCCACAGGTGCTCTCGTGAATATTCTTCAACATATTTGAATCACCACCACATCCGCGTGGCGGCCACCTGCATAGCCGTGTTAGGTAGCGATATAGCGGAGACGACTGCCAAGGTTGCCCTTCGATAGGCGCAACCGAGCGCTTATCCCGTGCATCAGTCGGCACCCTAGGATCAGGCGTGTGCATTTGCCACACGAGCGGGGTTTATCGAATGCATCTTCTAGACAAGAATGTCCGTAGCGTGGTGGCTCGACGACACGCCCTGGACTAGAAAAATAGTGCCGATGCTGTTTGCGGTCCTGAGCGGTTTTATCGCCCGGTAAGCCGGGGACTCATACCAGTGCGATGCGAACTCAAAATTTGGAAACTCGATAACGATAAAGTCTCCGCTCGGCTCGCCCTCCATCCACAGATACGGTCCGCCATGAATAATGAACCGTCCTTCATACGGCTGGAGTGTCGAGTCGATGTTTTCGAGATATGTACGAATATCGTCGTTCAAGCGCGTTTCGTTGATGATACCGACGGCATAGGCGGGCATGTGTGGCTCCTCTGATGAATGACTTTGGTCGGTGCACAACACTATGTTGTGACGGCATTACGTCATTGTCGAGGTTTTCGTTCAGCGTGCCGATGACTTCGGAGGTAATCATGCCATTACCCGCAGGGTAATCGCCGAGAATTGTCTGCTGCTTCAGAATAGCCCTGTCGTATTGGACACACCTTTTTATAAAGACCCGACTATTTTCAAGGAAGACTCTCATGACCGCAAATACACTTTCAAGCACACCCTCCAAAATTGCCACACAATATGTGCGCATATGGAACGAAAGCGATCCAGCGCGCCGTCGCATCTTGATCGAGCAAACATTCACACCACAAGCACGCTACATTGACCCGCTCATGCAGTCAGCAGGTCATGATGCGCTTGATGCGATGATCGGTGCCGCTCAAGGACAATTTTCGGGCTTGTGGTTTAGTGTGTCTGGAAAGGCGGATGGGCATCATGACGTCGTACGCTTCTCATGGTCCCTTGGTGCGGGGGATACCGAACCGGTGGCATCCGGCACCGATATCGCTGTCGTAGCGGCGGATGGGCGAATCGATCAGCTCACGGGTTTCCTTGATAAGATGCCTTCCTAACGTCGGACGGACCCTGCAGCAGCCATAGAGCATGGAGATAGGATGGAACAGCCAGAGCAAATACGTCAGAGTGCGGGCAAAAACCGCTACTTTGTCGATTTCGCCGCAGCACTGCGCTACTGGCGCGATAAGCGTGGCTATACCCAGCTCCGGCTGTCGACAGAAAGCAGCATCTCGCAGCGACGCATTAGCTTCCTGGAAAGCGGCCGTTCGCAACCAAGCCGCGAGATGGTCATAAAATTGGGGATTGTCCTCGACGTACCGCTACGCGAGCGTAACGGGATGCTGCTGGCAGCTGGCTATGCCCCGGCCTACAGGGAGCGCAACTTGTCCGACCCGGAACTGGCGTCGGTGAAGCAGGCATTGGACTTCATGCTGGCTCAGCAGGCACCCTATCCGGCACTAGTGGTAGACCGCCTGTGGAATCTCGTGATGGCCAATGCGCCAGCGGCCACAATGATACGTTGGCTGCTCGATATGCCGCAGGACCTACCTTTGCCAAGCGAGGGGATAAATGTACTAAAGCTCATGCTCGATCCAAATGGCATTCGCAAGCACCTGCATAACTGGGAGGACGTATGCTCGGACCTGTTGCAATGGATCCAACGAGAAGCGATGAGCGATGGTCTGGGCAGCGAGGCCGCAACCCTTCTCGGCGAACTGGCAGCATTGCCAGGGATCAGCGCAGCGACACGCTTGGCTAATCTGGATGCACTCGCGCTGCCGTTCCTACCGATGCAGATTCGCAAGGATGGCGTCGAACTGAACGTGCTCACCTCGATTGCCACCATGGGCACGCCCCACGACGTGACGGTGCACGAGTTGCGGATCGAATCGTTCTTTCCGGCAGACGAGCCTACGGCACGCTGGTTCCAGGCGCACTCCGCAGTTTCGCAGCCTTCCTAAAATGTGCCGCGAGGAGAAACGCTCAGCGACACTCAACCCACGAACCAGCATGTTGAAAACGTTTAGGTAAGTAAATACGTTCTCTTTCCAATTATTTTCATAACGGGGTCGGCCATATGAATCCACGGATTACTGTAATCACCATCGGTGTTGAAGATCTTGAGGTATCGTTGAACTTCTACCGAGATGGATTAGGGTTTCCTACTGCAGGTATCGTAGGCAGAGAATTCGAGCATGGGGCCGTTGTATTCATTGATCTGCAATCCGGCCTTCGCTTAGCCCTCTGGCCTCGCACGAGCATCTCTCATGACACAGGACTGGTCGCAGGCGCTCCCAATCCCATCGAGATGACTCTGGGCCACAACGTCTCCTCAAAAGCCGAAGTCGATGCAGTCATGGCAAGAGCAGCCTCAGCGGGCGCAACTATCGTCAAACCAGCACACGAAACCTTCTGGGGTGGTTACTCGGGCTATTTTCAGGATCCAGACGGACATCTATGGGAAACGGTCTGGAACCCACAATGGGCTGAATAAACAGTGACACTACAAACGCAAGCAAAACGATATTTCTTGGCCACCTCGCTTAATTGAGGTTTCAGTCTGAAAGACTGCTTTGGGTCGAGGCTGTGGGAAACACGCTGCCATAGCTCATTATCAAGGGTGCTCTTACCATCCCCGAGTACGAAAAAATTGAATGGCGATCGATCTGGAAGGTCGGCTTTTTAGTCTCCAAAATTTTTTTGACGTTTTCACTCAGCCCCAGTCGTTAGCCTACGCCCAGTCATCCACAGAACCTGTGGATGAACGTGTGTAAATCCACTGCCATTTCCCTCAAACGCTAGGACTGGCGCGCACAGGCGCCCGCTGGCTAATCTCTCACCACCCATCCCTTCTCCCGGAGCCTTCATGATCTCGCACAGCCAGATCTACCGCACCCGTGCGGCTCTCGCCACCCATTGCTACGCTGACCAGACCGATGACTACTACAGCCGCGACGGGAGTGCCGCCACCTGGCAAGGGGCCGGTGCCCGACGTCTTGGTGCTGTCGGCGAAATCGACCCTGCACGCTTCAAAGCTATGTTGCAGGGCGACTTTGGTCGTGGCATCGCAGCAGGCCGGTCAATCCGCAAGGACTCGAAGGCCCGTGCCGCTCTTGATCTGACCTTCGGCGCGCCCAAAAGCATCACACTGCAGGCCTTGATCGGTGGCGACGAGCGCCTGATCCACGCCAATGATAAAGCGGTCGCTGCAGCCCTTGCTTATGTCGAGCAGCATCTGACTATGGGCCGCCACAAGGAAAACGGCAAGTCACGGGTAGAACACACGGGCAACCTCATCATCGCCAAATTTCGGCACGAGACAGCACGCCCGACCGAAGGCGCGGCCCCCGATCCGCACCTACACGTCCACGCCTTGCTGATGAATCTGACCCAGCGGGCAGACGGCAGCTGGGTGGCCTTGTCCAATGAGGAGATCTTCAAACTGCTGCGCGTGACCGATTCGATCTACCAGGCAGAGCTAGAACGCAATGTCCGGGCGGTGGGGTATGCAGTTCGCCATGAAAAGAGCCATATCGAACTGGCCCATATCAGTCGCGAGCAGATTGAGTTTTTCAGTAAACGCAGCACTAGCATTACTGCTGAACTGTCCGCACGCGGCACCAGTCGTGAAGAAGCCCCTCACGCCCTGCGCCAAGGCATCACCCTAGCCCACCGCCAGGCGAAGACTCAGGACCTCAGCCGCACAGAGTTGCATCGACAATGGCGTGACGCCGCTACAGCTATCGGCATGCAGTTTGACCACACAAGACAACAAACGGAAATTCAGCTAAAACAGGACCCAGAGAAATCATCTGACCTGGTGGCACAAGCCTCACTGAACTGGGCAATCCAACATCTGGCCGAAAGGGAATCCGTCATGTCCCTGGCGGATTTACTGCAAAACGCCGTGCGCCATGCTGGTGGCCATACGGACATCACAGCCATCCAGACTGCAATCCGGGGCCGTGTAGAGTCTGGCACACTGATCCGGGAAGCACCGCACTACTGCAGCACCCAGGACAGGCTGGCCCTTCCCATGACGCGCGACGGCTGGGCCACAGAGATCATACGCCTGCGCGGCCTGCCTCGGGACACCGCCCTGAAACTAGTTGACCAGGCCATTGCCGAGGGACGCCTGTTGATGGAAAGCCCACGCTACGCGACCCAGAACGCCTATGATGCCGAATCCAGGATTCTGGCCACCGAACAAGCTGGCCGCAGCGCCTGGCAGACCACGATTGCCGAGTACAACGCCGACAGCAGCTTGGACACGCGCCTGACGCCTGGCCAGCGGGAGGCCGTCATACTGGTCGCGACCGGCACCGATCAGATCGCCGGTATCCAGGGTCTAGCTGGCACCGGAAAATCCTTCGCTCTGCAAAATGCCCAGACCATCCTCCAACAACAGGGACACTCCATGACGGCCCTGGCCCCTTACGGCGGAATGGTTCGCAACCTGCGCAAAGATGGAATACCGGCCAACACAATTGCATCCGTGCTTGCAGCTTCCGACAAACGCCCCTTCATAAACACCCTGGGACCGAAAACCGTCGTAGTGATTGACGAAGCCGGAGTCGTGCCTGTACGGCAGATGGACAAGCTGCTGGCCCTCATTCAGCCGACGGGCGCAAAGGTCGTGTTACTGGGCGACACCGCCCAGACCAAGGCCATTGAGGCAGGCCGTGCGTTTGCCATGCTGCAGGAAAACGGCATGAAAACCGTACTGATGGCAGACATCCAGCGTCAACGCTATGAACGGCTGCGCCAGGCGGTGCAGTTGGCTGCAGAAGGCCAAGCCAGCCGATCCCTGCCACTCCTGGATCAGGTGCTCACCATCCCGGACCAGTTCACTGCCGACGAGCATGGCCACAAAAGCCGGGACAGTTCCGCCCGATATGAGGCCATTGCTCAAGCCTATGTAGAGCTTCCCGCGGCAGATCAGGCGGGCACTATCGTGGTGACTGGCACCAACGCTTCACGCGAAGCCATTAATGCGCGGATCCATACCCTGCTCGGCCTGAAAGACAAAGGACATCAATGCCAGCTACTGGCTCGCCATGACACCACGCGCGCAGAACGCAGCGTAGCGCGGTATTACACCGTGGGCGACATCGTCGTTCCCGAACGGGACTACCAGTGCGGCCTGAAACGCGGCGAGATGTACCGCGTGACCGGCAGCACACACCATGACCGCATCACCGTCGAACCGCTCCAGCCCGGCCCGTCACCCACCCAACCCATAGAAATCATCCCGAAGACCATGAGCAAGCTATCGGTCTACCACCTGAATCGGGCAGAGCTGTCTGTAGGTGACCATGTGCGCATCACACGCAACGATGCCCAAAATGACCTAGTCAACGGACAGCTGGCGAAGGTCGCGGCGATTGATGCAACCAGCGTCACCATAGCAACCAATGGTCGCCACGTGCAGCTGCCCACAGATCGACCGCTAAACATGGACTATGCCTACACCACCACTGCGCATAGCGCCCAAGGGCTGACCTGCGACCGAGTCCTTTATAACGCCGAAAGTTTCAGCCGCACGACCGCCCAGGACACTTACTATGTCAGCATCTCCCGCGAACGGCACGAGGTTGTTGTGTTCACAGACGATGCGAAAAAACTGCCTGAGCAGGTGGATCGGCTAACGTACAAGGGGCTGGCACATGACCTGCATCCGGTGGCGGCCAAAGACCTGACGCACGGTCAGAACGAACTCGACACTCCTTCCCTACGCCCGGAGTCTGAGCTGGAAATAGGATAACTAGCCGCCCCTTGTTCTCTATTCCGCATACAGTCTGGTTAACCAAACAAGTTACTGCAGCTGCGTCTAAGTGGATCTGTTGTCATGCCCGGCAGATATCGACCGATGCGGACGGTCATATCCAGAGTGATTCAGTATTTACAATGGAATCCATTGGGGGTTACTATGCGTTACAAAAAGCCAAATAGAGATTTGTCATGACACTTAAGCCTGGTCCGAAACCAATCGCCAAATCAACAGGCAAGCCTGACCAACGCCGTCGCGATAACAAGCAAACCCCTGGCAATACGCCTGCTCTCAAGCCTAGCAAGCCAAAGAAGTAAAAAAATTCCTTAGGGATCCTGCTGCCGTCTGGCAAGCGTCTGTTGATGACTGTGGCCAACAATCTTGAATGCTATCAGCTGCTGCTTGATCGATGCCAGCTCGATCGCTTCCAGGTTCATGTCGCTTTCGAACCGACAGCAGACTACCAACGGAACATTGCATACTGGCTGGCGACCCATGGCTGTCAATGTTTTCTGGTCTCCTCCCTCTCCAGCGCTCGAGCGCGCGAGATGCTGTTCAATACATGGGACAAGAATGATCGTAAAGATGCCGGTGTCATTCTCTACTTGATGCAACAAGGATTGATGCTGCCATTTTATGATCCACTGCACGCTGACGTGATGGACATTCAGGAGATTAGTAACACCTACCACCAGATCTCCGTGGCCAGAACCCGCTGCATGAACAGCCTGTTCAATCATTACATCACCCTGTATTTCCCGGAAATGGAGCGGTATTTCCACAGCTCTCGGTCGGAATGGTTTTGCCGATTTCTGCTCAAATTCCCAACTCCCGCCTCAATCACACGTTATCGCTGCGAGACGTTCGTAAAGCGAGCCTGGGACGTCGTCGGGCGTAAGGTTAATAAGGAGCATTTGCTGGAGGAACTGTACGCTGTTGCAGGGCAGTCGATAGGCTTGCCCGTGGTGCTCGGTAGTGCGGCCGTTGGAACATTCAAACTACAGCTGGCCCGATTTCTAGAATTAACCAATACACGCCTCCAATTGGAGAAGCAGGCAGACGCCTTCCTCTGCTCACGCTCAGACTATGAGCACTTGCGCTCGATCCCTGGAATTGGCCCCATCGTTGCACTAATAATCTTGGCGGAGAGTGGTGATCTGAAACGGTTTGGGCACTACCGCCAATTTCTGGCTTTCTGCGGCTTTAACTTATCCGCTCAGCAAAGCGGAACCAAGCATGGGCACTATCACCTTTCAAAGCGCGGTAACAGTCGTCTGCGCTATGCCTTCTGGCTGGCTGCTACAGTCGCGATCAACTTGAAAGAGAACGCGTTTTGGCAAAAATACACAAGGTATGTGAAGCAGAATCCAACGGATGCCGATTTGTGTCGCAAGGGGCGTGTCGCCGTTGCGGCCAAAATGGCACGCATCGCGCATGCCGTCGTTAAACAGGATATCAACCATATCGGGTATTACGAGGTTAGCCATGGGACGTAAGTCACAAGGGCCGTCAGGGCGCTGACACGCGACCCAGTAGATAATGCTCCACGCTCATGGCTATTTAAAATTGCTGTGTGAAGCTTGTTCAGGCCGGCTGGTCCGAACCTCTGTATATTATGGTGAGCATCCAACGAGCCACAGGCAAAGAGCATCGTATTAAATCGTACTCACTTGCTGAGTGCCATGGTTATATTTTGGCCAAAAATGACTTGACTGCGAAGGTAGCTCCTTGTCACAGCGAATTATCTTTGGACGCCCACGCCATTCCATGACTTGAGGTTGCCCCTAAATGACGTAGTTCTTAGTTCCAGTTAAATTGGAACAAAGGAGCAAGAAATGTCAGATCAACAACGGCGTGGGAAATACACGGCGGAATTCAAACAGGAAGGTGTCCGGCAAGTCCAGACCGGACAGTCAATTGCATCGGTCGCAATAGCCTTAGGCATTCCTAAAGCGAGCTTGAGCAACTGGGTTAGACTGCACGCTCGGGGCGAGTTGGTGAATACTGGCAGTAGCCCGAAGGATACCTTGCCGGTCACGCCCGAGCAGATGGAGCTTACACGCCTGAGGGCTGAGAATGCTCGCCTGAGGATGGAGAGCGACATTGCAAAAAAAGCCGCGGCGTACTTTGCGCTGGACACGCTGCAAGGTACGCCTGGATTCAAAAAATGAAGTCTCATTGGCCTATCCGTGCGATGTGCCGTGTTCTAGAAGTGAGCGACAGCGGTTACTTCAGTTGGCCACGTCGGCAGAACGCGACGCCCTGGACGAAACACCAACGCAGAGTAAGTGATGAATGGGCACTGGCCAATATCCGTGTGATCCACGCTGACGTGAAGCGCGAGTATGGATGGCCTCGTATGCACCAGGAGCTTCTTCGACGTGGCATAAGGATCGGAAAGGAGCGCGTACGGCAGCTGATGCAACGACACGCCATCCGTGCCAAAGACAAGCGGCGATTTGTGGCAACCACCGACAGTAAACATGCGCTGCCGGTATCACCGAACCTGGTGCAGCGACAGTTCACGCACCAGGCGTTTACGCGGTTTCATACGCATATTCAGCTCCAGCTCGCGATAAATACGGTATATGCGCTTGTCGTCTAATTAGTCAATCAAAAAATCAACTGTGGTCTTTGTCGTCTCCGTAGTCACCTAATAGGCGCTACAACATGCAGCCAGACGTCGCATCCATTCCTATGTGATTCACGCAAGTTTGTTTTGCAGCTGCAAAGCGCATCTCGGAATTGGACTTGGCGCCGAACTCAGTGTGATCATTGAATAACCTTCTTGTACGGCACATCTAACTACTATTATGCAGCAAGTTTCCCCTGGTTGTCGTTGTAGAACTCGCCGGACTTCCACATGCTGAGAATCAGGCTTGAAAGTTTTCTCGCCAACGCAACAACAGCTTTTTTGTATCCCATGCGTTGCCTTAGCGAGTTAGCCCATTTCGCCAGCGTTGTCTCGGTACCGTAGCGCGAGAGCAAGCACGAAGCAGCCTCGTAGAGCAGCGATCTTGTTTGACGGCTCCCATGCTTTGAGATCCCGCCGTTCCTGTCAACCTCGCCCGATGGGTATTTCTTCGGCGTTAAGCCAAGAAAGGCGCCAACATCGGAAACGCTTTTAAACCGTGATGGGTCATCGACAGCTGTTCTAAAGCTCAGTGCGGTTAGCACACCCACCCCGGGAATAGAGGTTAGCAGCTGGCAAACCGGGTCATTCTTGGCTTGCTTGGCCAGCATTTTGTCGAACTGTCTGATCTGCCCCGTAATATGGGTCCAAGTATCCAGCAACATTAGTACAACGGGTTTGATCGCCTCGATGGTAGGCTCAGACTCAAGTATGGACCGTTTAAACACGCTATTTTTTTCAGGTGGCAGTATGACGCCAAATGTTTTCAAAAGCCCTCGGATTTGGTTCGAAATCGTGACACGAATCTGAATCAACTTTTCACGGGCTGTCATCATGAGCCTTTGATGATGACAGTCCAATCTTTTCACATGCGTCGGGCGATACCACCCCGAGCGAACGAGCCTGGCTATGCCTAGCGCGTCATTTCGATCGGTCTTGTTTAATTGCATCCTCAGCGCCGCATGCACATGTTGCGCATGAATACAGTCAACATCCAGCTCGCCGGCCTTCAGAGAGTGATAAAGCCAAACAGCCAAAGGGCCTGTTTCCATGCCAATCTTGGCGTCTTTATAGCCTTGTGCGACGAGAAAGCCCCTTATCGCTACGGGACTGGAGTCAACATCGGCTTGGTAAACCTTTTCGCCCGCTTCATTGACGACGCAAATGGCAGTTTTCTTCTGAGAAACATCAAGGCCAACATACGCTTTCATGATCATCTCCTTCATAGGGCAATAAGCTATAAATTACCGCATGTGGTTCCATTTAAAGCCTTTGACGTTACGCAGGTACAAATAGCAGAGCCAAAGCCCCAGTTCCGTTGGTTATGGGTCAGCCGAAGCAGCCAATCGGCAATCTGTTGATTGTCACTGCTTAACTTGGCCTGATAGCGATAGCATTTCTCGCTGATGCTAAACGCATCGCAGGCTAGGCGAATAGCTACTTGCCCATCGAACTCGAGTTGTGCAAACAATTTGGGGTGTCGCGCTCTACGGTCCGCGAAGCTCTCAAGCAACTTGTGCGGCAGGGCTTGCTGGTCAGGAAACGCGGTGTTGGAACACGGGTTTGCGCGGTGGCGCCGGTAAGCCAGTGTGTGCAGCGCATGAGTGGCGTCAGTGATCTGATTCAATATGCTACAGAGACCACACTTCATGTTGATAAGAGCGAGATCGTCAGTGTGTCCGGCGATGTGGCAGTCATGTTGGGCGCCTCTGAGGGCGAAACTTGGCTGCACGTGCGAGGGCTGCGCTTTACCAAGGGTAGCGAACTACCCATCAGTTTTACAGATATCTACATCGCGCCGCGATTCCGCTCCGTAGAGGGAGTGGTAGGGCGCGTAGCGTGTGCCGTCTACACCCTGATCGACAGGCAGTTTCAGGCAAGTATTATGACCGTCGGGCAAGAAATCCGTGCCACCATCCTCTCCGAGGAGATGGCTCATCTGCTGATAGTACCGCCGCATACACCTGGCCTCGTGCTGGCGCGCCGATACCTAGACGAGCGCGGCGACCTCACTGTGTGCGCGATCAGCGTGCTCCCCGACAGCCGTTTCAATTACAGAGAAACCTTCCGACGCGACTCGGTCTTGCTCAGATGAATCTTGACGTGCGCGTCATTTTGCTCAGCTCGCTTTTATAAGGCAATTGAACAACAAAGTTAGGCCATATAGTGTGACAGCATAAGCCGGCAAACGGAAATAGACTTTACGTATTAACTTATTCCGCCTGCCAGATTCAGTTTTTTACTTTGCCAAGGCCACTGCCGCATACCGCCCAGCCAGTTCACCTTCCTGGATGGCGGTAGACATGGCTTGAGCTCGCGGCAAAATATACGCCGCATAAAAAATACTGGTTGCGAGTTTCTGCGTATGAAATGCCGTGCCAGCCCCGTCGACCATACGCTTGTGACAAGCCAGCGCAGCGCGTGCCATTTGCCAACCTGCGTATACGATGCCCGCCAACATGAGGTAGCTCACGCTACCTGTAAAAACCGCACGCGGTGACTCTTTGGCATTGGCCAGTACAAAGTGAGTGGCCTGCTCATTAGCATCTATCGCGGCGGCCAGCCTGCGCGCCATCAGGGCAAACCCTCCGGCATCATCGCCACCTTGGTTGGCTGCTTCTTCGAGCTCAGCCACCGTTGCGTACATTTGAGTGGCAAGAGCCTTGGCGGTAGCGCCACCATCGCGCAATACCTTACGCCCAACAAAATCATTGGCCTGAATCGCCGTTGTGCCTTCATAAATGGTCAAAATACGGGCGTCGCGATAGTACTGCGCTGCACCTGTTTCTTCGATGTAACCCATGCCGCCATGCACCTGCACACCCAGTGAGGCCACTTCAATAGATGACTCAGTGGAAAGGCCTTTTACCAACGGCACCAGATACTCATACAGGGCCTTGTTGCGCGCCTGTTCGTGAGCGTCTGGATGATGGCGCGACTTATCAAAGGCTGCCGCCGCCACATAGGCCATAGCACGCGTGCCTTCGGTAAGCGCTTTCATGGTCATGAGCATGCGCTGCACATCGGGGTGGTTAACAATCGCAACAGGCCCCTGAGACCCTTCAAGCGCCTGCCCCTGCAGGCGGTCACGCGCATAGGCGTCGGCGTGCTGCAGGGCGCGTTCTGACAGTGCAATGCCCTGTACGCCAACCGCATAGCGGGCGGCGTTCATCATGATAAACATGTATTCAAGGCCGCGGTTTTCTTCGCCTACCAGGTAGCCGACAGCCCCCTCGCCCACATCGCCTTTACCCGCACCGTACATCAAGACGGTGGTTGGGCTGCCATGAATACCCAGTTTGTGCTCAATAGAGGCACACCACACGTCGTTGTGCGCACCAAGCGAACCATCGTCATTGACAAGGTACTTGGGAACAATAAACAGTGAAATGCCTTTTACGCCTTTGGGCGCATCAGGTGTGCGGGCCAGCACCAGATGGACGATATTCTCGGCCATGTCGTGCTCGCCATAAGTGATGAAAATTTTCTGGCCTGACAGGCGATAGCTACCATCACTCTGCTTTACTGCCTTGCTCGAAACCAGTGCCAGGTCTGACCCGGCCTGAGGCTCGGTAAGGTTCATGGTGCCCGTCCAGCGGCCTTCAAGCATGGGTGGAATATATAAATTTTGCTGTTCGGGCGTGCCTACCGCCGTCAGGGCCTCAATGACACCATCGGTCAGCAAAGGACACAGGGCAAAAGACAGATTGGCGGCGTTAAGGTTTTCACCCGTGGGCGCGCCCACGAGCTTGGGCAAGCCTTGGCCGCCCCATTTGATCTCGTGCTGCAGCCCTTGCCACCCACCCTGAGCGAACTCCTGAAAAGCCTCTTTGAAGCCAGGCGACGTTTCAACCTTGCCATTGTTCCATTTGGCCGGATCCGTATCGCCACTGTGATTCAACGGAGCAAGCGCCTGCTCAACAAAGCGTGCGTTTTCTTCGAGCACCGCATCAACCAGATCTTCAGACACCTCTTCAAAGCCTGGCATTGCCAGCACGTCGTCCAGGCCCGCAAGCTCTTTAATAACAAAACGAATATCATCTAAGGGGGCTCGGTAAGTCACAGAATCTCCAATATCTATTGATTTAATTGTCAAAGCGCAATCGAACACGCGTACAACGGGCAGCATTTAACCCAGGCTTTGCCTGCGCAGTTTTTCTCATATATTAACCGCCTCCACAGTGCTGTGCTCACCGCTTCCACAGAGCTGTGCTTGCGCCTCCACGGTGCTGTGCTTACCGGCTCCACCGTGCTGTTGCTTACGGTTTCTACGGCACTGCGCTCACCGCATTGATCGTGCTGTGCGCGGGTCATCGCTTTAACCTGCTTTCATTTCAACCGGATTCAGCCACAAGAACGAAAGAACTCCAGCTGCTTCAAACAAAAAACCCCGAGACAGGAGAGTGCCTGCTTCGGGGTTTTTTTTGGACGGAGCCATCAGCCTTTAAAACTGGCCGATCGCCCGTCGCCAGGATTACAGCAACTCAACCAGCTCTGGAACAGCCTGGAAAAGATCGGCAACCAGCCCATAGTCGGCCACGCCAAAAATGGGGGCTTCAGCGTCTTTGTTAATGGCCACAATGACCTTGGAGTCTTTCATGCCGGCCAGATGCTGGATGGCACCAGAAATACCGATGGCCACGTAAAGCTGCGGCGCAACGATTTTGCCCGTTTGACCGACTTGCCAGTCGTTGGGTGCATAACCCGCGTCTACGGCTGCGCGCGAGGCCCCAAGCGCTGCACCAAGCTTGTCAGCCAATGGTTCGAGCATTTTGAAGTTTTCGGCGCTACCCAGGCCACGACCGCCGGACACCACCACTGCCGCGCCAGCCAGCTCAGGACGATCGCTCTTGGCAACCTCACGGCCTACAAACGAAGACAGCCCGGCATCAGCCGCCGCAGTCAGCGTTTCAACAGCAGCGCTGCCGCCTTCAGCGGACAAGGCATCAAATGCCGTGGTGCGCACAGTGAGAACTTTAACTGCATCAGCCGACTGCACCGTCGCAATGGCGTTACCAGCATAGATGGGGCGCTGGAACGTGTCAGCAGACTCTACAGCGATAATGTCGGAAATTTGTGCAACATCAAGCAGAGCGGCAACGCGGGGAGCAATGTTTTTGCCCGATGCCGTCGATGCAAACAGAATGTGGCTGTAGTCTTTGGCCACGGCCAGCACCTGGTCAGCAACGTTTTCAGCCAGCCCTTCAGCCAGATAAGGCGCGTCGGCCAGCAATACTTTGCTTACACCAGCAGCCTTGGCCGCCTGGTCTGCAACAGCTTGCGCACCACTGCCAGCAACGAGTATATGTACATCGCCACCGATTTTCTGGGCGGCCGCAACGGTATTAAGCGTAGCACCCTTGAGCTGGGCATTATCATGTTCGGCAATTACCAGAATTGTCATTTAGATCACCTTCGCTTCGTTCTTGAGTTTCTCTACCAACGTTGCCACATCGGGCACAACAATGCCTGCCGAACGTGCAGGTGGCTCTGCAACCTTGAGTGTTTTAAGGCGAGGTGTAACATCAACGCCGAGGTCTTCGGGCGTGAACACGTCGAGCTGCTTTTTCTTTGCCTTCATGATGTTGGGCAAAGTGACATAGCGAGGCTCGTTCAGTCGCAAGTCGGTCGTAATGATCGCAGGCAATTTGAGCGACAGGGTTTCGAGGCCACCGTCAATTTCACGCGTTACGGTTGCGGTATCGCCAGAAACTTCGACTTTGCTGGCAAATGTAGCCTGCGACCACCCCAGCAATGCAGCTAGCATTTGCCCGGTTTGGTTGGCGTCATCATCGATAGCCTGTTTGCCGAGAATGACCAGCTGAGGCTGCTCTTTATCAACAATCGCTTTCAAAAGCTTTGCCACAGCCAGCGGCTGCAGCTCGACATCAGTTTGAATCAGCGCAGCACGGTCTGCCCCAATGGCCATGGCCGTACGCAGGGTTTCCTGGCTTTGAGCCACGCCGCACGACACGGCAATCACTTCGGTAGCAACACCTTTTTCTTTCAGACGTGTTGCTTCTTCAACGGCAATTTCGTCGAAGGGGTTCATCGACATTTTGACGTTGGCGATGTCTACGCCAGTCTGATCAGACTTAACGCGCACTTTGACGTTGTAATCAACAACGCGCTTGACAGGTACCAAGACCTTCATTGAGTTTCCTCCAGGGGGCATATATAAAACAAGCTAAAAAAACAAAACTTCTTAAGCGTATGATGTAGCCAGCGGTCGCTGCAGCCGGCTTGTGAGAAATGCATGAACTAGGCAAGCGCATTGCCTCCGTATGCGAGCATGAGTTGCTTAATCTTGTGAGCAGAGTAGGAAAAAACAAGACAGGCCCATTAAGAACTCGTTCCAACTCCTTCAAGCCAGATTTCGGGCGGTCATGCGCTGTGGTAACTTCATATTTAAGGCAGTCGCGTGCTGCAGGGCGTGAAGGTCGCAATGCCTTTCCAAGGCCGGTGCGCACCCAGAAGAAGCAACTCGACCTCTGCCGTTTGCCATGGGCTGCAACAACAACAGGAAATTACCTTCCGCTTAATGAAAACTTCAGCCACAAGCAGCCGCGCGTGTTCCCAACAAACCCTGAAGCTTGCGGGCCATGTCGAGGAGCGTCATGTCGTGCCCCTCCTTCGCGATTAATTGCAAACCAACAGAAAGTGCACCTGCCTGTACGGGAAGCGGAATGCTAATCGCCGGTGAGCCCACAAGATTTGCCAAGAGCGTCAGATCAGCCTGCTGGGCCGGAGCGGGGTCATCCATTAGAAAAGGCTCATGCCCTGTGGTCGGCAGCAGCAGCATATCAGCTTCAGCCAACCAGTTACGCCAAATTAGCCGGCCACTGGCAAGTACTCGTTGAGCGCGGGCAATATCGGGCAAGCTGCGAGTTTGGACCCAGCGAAGTGCTGCTGCCAGGTCTGGCGGGAATTGTTCAGGCTCTTGATCCCACACATCGCCATAGGTCAACAGCATTTCAAGCTCGCACAACACCAGCCCCGCCCGGCGCACACGGCTCAATTCGCCAGCCTGCGCGGTAAAGCGCTCAACCGCCCACCCTGCCTCTTCGATGCGCTGAACAGCGGCCTCATAGGCCAGCCAGACTGCCGGTGCAATGTCCAGACCGATGACACGATCTGGGGCACGCAACTTGAGTGGACCGGTCGATGAGCCAGTCGGGAAAAAACGTCGGGAATCTGGGTTGTCAACGTCAAACTTGGCGGCCACCTCCAAAGTTTTCTGCAGCAGCGATACATTGCCGGCTATTAAGCCCAAGTGATCCAGCGCACTGCACAATGGCACACTGCCGCGTGTGCTGAGCAAACCAAAACTAGGTTTGAATCCCACAACACCGCAATAACTGGCGGGAATGCGCACTGAGCCCATCGTATCGCTGCCTATTGCGACATCGGCCCACCCTGCCGCAATACTGGCTCCGGCGCCGCCACTCGACCCGCCTGGCACGCGACCGGGGTGCGCCGGATTCATGCAATTGCCAAAATCAGGGTTGTGATTGCTGGCACCAAATGCAGCGGGATGCATGTTGCTCTTGCCCAGAATAATCGCACCCGCCTTGCGCAAGCTGGCGACTACGAATGAATCGTGAGGCGCAATACGCTCGCGCAGCACACCCAGCCCTGCCGCTGTGGGCAGACCTGCCACATCGATGTTGTCTTTAACAGAGAAAACAAGGCCGTCGATTTCGCTTAGTGGACGGCCCTGCGCCCGCCGGGCATCACTTGAGCGGGCCTGTTCCAGGGCGTCATGTGCCAGCGACAGATAAATATGCGTGTTTGAGTTGTACTCTTGTATCTGGCGCAACATGGCGCTTACACGCTCTGTGGCCGACTCAAAATCGGTACGGTTTAAAATCGGCCATGCGAGAGTGGTGTTGCCTGTCATGTCAGTTTCCATACAAAGTGCTAAATTAACCCTTGCGCTGATCAATCAGACGCATAGGCTTCTGCCTGACCTCAATGCCTGTTAACGCAGCAAGGGCCCCGGCGCCAACCGTTTCCACTTCAAGGTCAACCCCCAGGGCTATCTTCAGGCGCTGACGATACTGCTCCGCACGTTGTTCATCGCCAGGCTGATGGCTTTCTATCTGAACAGCAAACCTCTCTTTGCCTGCTTCCGTCTTTGACAGCACACAGATATAGTCACCGGCAAAGTCTGGTTCGTCGCGCAATATATTACCGATGGCCTGAGGGAATACATTGATGCCTTTGATCTTGACCATGCTGTCACTTCGCCCGAGAAACCCGGCGATGCGACGGAATGGCAGACCCATGGAAGACTGCCCCGACAACACCTGGGTGATATCGTGGGTGTTGAAACGGATAATGGGGAATATATCGTCAATGAACAGGCACGAAATAACCAAGTCACCTGATTCGCCATCTGCCACAGGCTTGCCGGTATCGATATCGCATACCTCCAGATACTGGGCATCTTCCATAATGTAAAGCCCGTCATGATCTGGGCCTTCGCCGGCGATCATGCCCGTATCGCCTACCCCATACCAGTCAAAGGTTTCGACCTGTGGTCCCCAGGCGAGATTGAGCGCCTCTCTTGACTCAAAAGACAGATGACCAATAATGCGCTTCAAACCAATATCTTTGACAGGGTCGATACCGTGCTCGACCGCCACCTGGGCAAGCCTGGTCAGGTAGTCGCCAAAACCCGTCAAAATGGTTACGCCGAAATCTCGCATCAACTCTACTTGCTTGATCGATGGTGTTTCAACCCCGGTCCCCGCAGACAGAAAAATAGCCGATGTGTATTTGGTAAACGCTTCGCGAATGTAATGACCGCCGTTGATCAGCCCATGTCCGTATACCGACTGTACGACGTCATTAACGCCCACTCCCTGCATGCCGTAAAGGCGTCCGAGCAACAGCGACTGAATTTCTCGAGTTTTGGGGCTGAACACCAAAGGTTGCGGCCTGCCTGTCGTACCTGACGTGGTGTGCATAACCATTGGAATAATCTTCCCGTCGACGGGGATATCTCTGCCATGATGGTCGCCAAAAGGAGGGTGCAGGGCGACGCTCTCCATAATCTCGGCTTTGCCAAAGCTTGGCAGCTTTTCGATGTCATCAATACTGCGGATATCGTCGGGCGAAACACCGGCCCCTTGCCATAAGCGCTGATAAAAAGGGATCTGCCAAGCGCGACTTACCGCACGCATGAATAATTCATTTTGCCCGGCCCGAAGCTCGTCCTGGCTCATGCCCACAAAACCAGACATGAACTGCTCTCCCATTGGAAAGCGCTTGCCTATGACGTCCGGGTTAAAGCTTTGATAGTAAAGACTAGCCTGCATAACGCGATATCTCCTCAGCTAAGACGCTCCTGTCAGGGAAACGTCACATTCATCTTGTTGTTTGGATTACAATTTAATATGTACGTACAAATAAAGAAGTTATCACAGCGCGCTTTTTTTAACAACAGAATTTTCTTCGCGCCATCGCTGACCACACAGTGGCAAACATCGTATGCTTTATGTACGGTGAAATTGCGACGCATAAATTATTCGGGGTATCATGTGGAAACCGGAATGCAGGCATTAGGACCACAAACATGGCAGCTACCGAACAAAAGAAACGGAAACCTCGCTACCGCGAAGTAGCCGACGAGCTCACTGAGGGCATCCTGACAGGAAAATTCCCTCTACACAGCATCTTGCCGGGTGAAAATGAAGTGGCGGCACAGTATGGTTTAAGCCGGCATACGGCTCGTGAGGCAATGCGTATTCTCGAGCAAAATGGCCTGATCACGCGCCGCCGTCGTGCCGGCTCCATGGTTGTAAACGACGAGCTTCCAACCCGCTACAACCAGAAAGTTCAGTCAGTCAATGACCTGTTGCAGTATGGCAATGCCTCGCGTTTGCAGGTCATTGATTCACAAGAACACATCATGGACGAACATATTGCGCAACTGCTGCAAAGTGATGCCGGGAAACCGTGCTTGAAGCTCGATGGTATACGTTACCAACATCATGACAACCGTCCGTTTGCTTTTACCGAGATCTATTTCAACATTCCATCCAAAGCGACGCGCACACGTCTGCAAGATCTTGGTCGTGCAATCAAGTATGTCACCCGCAAGCTCGACATCCCCAACCTGCGCACCGTAGAACAAACACTTACGGCGGAAAACGCGAACGGAACACTGGCGAAAGTACTTGAACTCAAGCCTGGAGCAGCCACTCTGCGCTCTTTGAGAACGTACGTAGACATTCAGGACAAACTCATCGCCGTCGCCTACAGCTGGCATGCAGGCGACTTGTTCAGCTACTCAACGGTGCTGACCAAAGTCTGACTTTAGCTTCACTCCAAAAATCAAACAGCCAGCTGTCGAGATTCTGCGCTCAGCATTTCTCGATGCGCTGGATTCGCCACCGCAATCATGGCCGCCATACGCTCACGCAGACTCAGGTTGCGCAAATACGCAACGCCCCACTCCGTCACGACGATGTCGGCATCGGCCACCCCAAGCGTCGCCGGGCCATTTAGTTTGGAAACAACTGTGCTGATCCCGATCTGATCAGGCGCGGACGCTGATGCTCTGACGGTTGAACGCAGGCCGATTACCGATTTACCTCGTGGGGCCTTTCGAACGCCGCGCACAAAATCAGCCAGACCACCCATGCCACCTATATAGCGCGCCCCCGCAGTCTCAGCATTTACCTGGCCGAACAGGTCAACCTGAAGCCCACCATTGACTGCGACAGGATGGTGCAGGCGACACAGCACTGATGACGCGTGCGTATAGGTGATCGGTGCCAACCGTAGCGACGAATTATGATGAGCCCATTCATACAGACGGCGTGTTCCCATCAACGATCCGGTCACCGTAATCCCTGCATCAAAAGACTTGCGAGCATTGTTTACGACACCGGTTTCAATCAGACGTTGAACTGCATCACCTATTACCCCAGAATGTATTCCAAGATCGCGATGTTCTGTCAAACAACCCAAGACTGCATCAGGCACGCTACCTATCCCTGTTTGCAGCGTACAGCCATCATCGATCAGCGACGCCACATGTGATGCAATCTGCAGTTCAATGGCTCCGGCCGTAGGCGCCGTAAAAGTCTGCAGCGCGGTATCGGTATGCACCAGATAATCAATGCGCAAATCAACAGGTACGGCGGCGCCCATGACCACCGGCGCTTGGCGGTTGCACACAGCGACAACAAGACGGGCCTTCGCACAAGCGTCTGCCATATAGTCATGTGCAGCGCTCCAGAAAAGCCCGCCGCCTTGCGAACACTGGGCCACCTGCATAAGAACCACGTCTGCCTGGAAGACGCCATTGCTCACCGCTTCGGGTAGATCTGAATAAAGCAGCGGGTAAATGGCAAGCTTGCCCGCTCGCACCAATGGCGCATTGGCAAACATGGCCCCATAACTTACCAGGTGGACACCATCGAGTTCATGGAGCACACCACTGGTATGGGCTCCTATGAACATGGTCAAGCCTGAGGGCAAGTGGGTACGGCATAGCTGCTGCAGAAGGGCTACCGGCTCGGCCGTAAGCTGGCCTACCACCAACCTGTCACCGGGGCGCAGAAGCGCCGCCAGATCAAGTTGGTTGATGTCAGAAATAACGACCATTACGCTTAGTCTGCGCGATGCGGATGTGCGCTTGCATAGTGTTGGGCGATATCGAGCCGGGATGTAATCCATACATCAGAACGCGCAGCAACGTAATCAAGAAACTGCTTCAGATAACCAATGCGCCCAGGCCGCCCTATGACCCGAAGATGCAGGCCAAGTGACATCATGCGCGGTGAACTGGCGCCCTCTTCGTATAGCCAGTCAAAGGTGTCTTTGGCATAGCGCAGCCATACGTCTGGACCATAGGCCGGGTCTGTCCAGAACTTCATGTCATTGGTGTCTATGGCATACGGTACGACGACCAAAGGACTGGCTTGGGTTGTATCCCAAAACGGCCGATCATGACTGTAATCGTCCATGGTGTAGTAAAAGCCCTGTTCAGCCAACAGTCTGCGTGTACGCTCCGTCGTCAAATAACGAGATAGCCAACCTGACGGCTTCTTGCCAGTGGTTGCCTCAATGGACGCCACAGCCTTGCGGATATATTCTCTTTCTGCCGCTTCGTCCATTAAGAACTGATGTGACCACCGATAGCCGTGCGAACATACTTCGTGCCCGTCTCGTACGATGCGCTGAGTTAATTCGGGGGCTCGCTCAAGCGCCAGGGCGCAGGCTGTCACCGTCGCCTGCATGTTGCGCTCTGCAAGCAAATCAAAGACACGTTGGGCACCAGCGTTTAGCCCATACCGATAGTTGCTTTCATTGCCATAATTGCGCACCGAACGCTTCAATACGATGCCAAGTTCATCCACCGGCTCCGGAAACTTATCGTTGTCAGCAATATTGGCCTCTGCCCCCTCTTCCACGTTTACAACCAGCGATAGTGCCAAACGGGCGCCGTTGGGCCACTTAAAGTCAGGATATAGCTCAGTATTCATGAAGATTCCTCGCGCTTGCGCTCAAAAACAGTTGATATTCAGTAAGTGACACAATATTATGTACGTACAATAATAATATGTACGGACAAAAATATAAACCCTTTTTTTCAGCATGCGAGCGATGGAAACCATAAATACGAACAGACCCAAGCCCCTGCAAGGCATACGTATCATAGCGCTGGAGCAATACGGTGCCGGGCCATTTTGCACAATGAACCTGGCGGATCTGGGTGCGGAAATCATCAAAATAGAAAGCCCTGCACGAGAGGGCGTGCCAGGAGGCGACAGCTCGCGGCAATCGGGCCCTTATTTCATGGGTGAGGATGACAGCCAGTTTTTTCAAACATTTAACCGCAACAAACGCAGCCTGTCGCTCAATACGCGCAGCCCAGAAGGTCGCGAGATTCTGCTGAAACTGGTCGCTACAGCAGACGCGGTAGTCAATAACTTACGGGGCGACCAACCCGCAAAGCTTGGGATTACCTACGACGACCTCAAGCACGTCAACCCGCGCATTGTCTGCGCCCATCTTTCGGGCTATGGCCGCACAGGCCCACGTGCAGCATGGCCTTCATACGATTATTTAATGCAGGCCGAGAGCGGCTATTTGAACCTGACAGGTGAACCCGGTAGCCCGCCTACCCGTATGGGCCTGTCGATAGTCGATTTTTTAACAGGGCTGACGACAGCCTTCGCCATGACGGCCGCCATGCTGGGCGCGTCTCGAAGTGGTCAGGGATGCGATATTGACGTCACGTTATATGACGTAGCCATGCAACAGTTAACCTACCCAGCCACGTGGTACCTGAATGAGCAGCACCTTACAGAACGCATGCCGCGATCCGGTCACCCCTTCGTTGTACCCTGCGAGATGTTCCCAACGAGCGATGGGTGGCTCTTTGTCATGTGCATCACCAAAAAATTCTGGGAAAACTTCTGCACGCTGCTGGAACGGCCTGATCTGATCACAGACTCTCGCTTTGCGGATTTCGAAGACCGACTCGCCAATCGCGATGCATTGGCAGAAATTCTTGATGCCATCATTTCTCGCAAAAGCGCCTCAGCCTGGATGCAGACTCTGGCAGGAAAAGTACCTGCTGCGCCGGTTCTGACCATGCCCCAGGCACTGGACAACCCCTACTTTAAAGAAATGGGCGGCATTACAGAACAACCCCACGCGGTACGGCCCGATTTCAAGGTGGTATCGAGCCCCATCCGCGTCAATGGGCAACGCGCTGCGGCACTCGCAGGCCCTTCGCTCGGCGCAGACACCGTCGCTTTATTAAAAGAGCTGGGTATGGACGAAAATAAGATAAGTAGTTTGCAAGCTCAAGGAGTGATTTAACATGAAACTCGAAGGACTACGCGTACTGGACCTTTCATTATTTCTGCCCGGCCCGCATCTGACCACTATGCTTGCCGACCATGGCGCAGAAGTCATCAAAATTGAACCACCGGGCGAGGGCGAGCCTACCCGCCACATCGGATATCGAAGCGGGGATGCAAGCGTCTGGTTTCGCAATACACACCGCGGCAAAAAAAGCATTGTGCTCGATCTTAAAAACAAAGAAGATCATGCACGTTTGCTAAACTTGGCTGACACCAGTGATGTCATGATTGAAGCCTTTCGCCCCGGCGTCGTCGAGCGACTGGGTGTCGATTACGCGTCTATTGCCAAGCGTAACCGCGGCATCGTATATGCCTCGATTGCGGGTTTTGGGCAAACAGGCCCTGAACGCCTTCGGCCCGCACATGACCTGGGTATCGAAGCACTGGCTGGGGTTGTCAGTTTAAATCTGGGACGGGATGGGCAGCCAGCCCAACCACATATGCCGGTGGCCGACATCAACGGTTCAATGATGGCACTGGCAGGCATCTTGATGGCCTTGTATCGGCGCGAAAAAACCGGCGAAGGAGACTACATAGACATCTCTATGCATGATGCCACGGTCTCATGGCTTCCCAATGCGGTAGGCAGCGTTTTCGCTGAAGACAGGGCTCCAGTGGTGCAACAAGAGCGGTCTTGGGGCGGCCATTCGTTTTATCAAATTTACCCCACCAAAGATCAAAAACACGTAGTGCTTTCGGGTGTAGAAGCCAAATTCATTCGCAATCTACTCACTGATTTTGATCGTCCAGACCTGATTCCGACCGCCCTGTTACCGCCCGGGCCTGCACAAGAAACTGTAAAAGCGTTCTTGCGCGCCAAGTTTCTGGAAAAGACACGCGACGAATGGGATGCATGGATGAATGGGCGCGATATCTGTTACGCACCGGTGCTAGATCTTCATGAGGCCCTGCATCAACCCCAGTTGGCGCAGCGAAACATGGTGTTCCGCGATGCGGAGGGGCATTTGCATATCGGCAACCCCATACAGTTCAAAAATGAGCCCGCACAGATCAACACTGCCATCCCCACGATGGGCCAGCACAATAGCCTGGTGGGCAAACCTGAAGAGAAGCCAGCATCATGAATACAGGTTCACCCCTTTCTCGCCAGCTCATAGATTTACTCGCACGGCCTATTACAACTTCTGATCGTGAGCGTGCTGCATTGCATGTACTCGACTGGATGGGTTGTGCCGCAGCGGGCCTAACCACGCCTCCTGGCCAAGTGTTCAGCGCCTATGCAGCCACGCTGGCCCCAGGGCAATGCCCCGTCATCGGGGGACTAAGCCTCAGCGCAAGTGATGCCGCGTTGATCAACGGTACCATGGGTAATGTGCTGGAGATGGACGACTTCTATCGCACCGCGCTCGTTCATCCTGGTCCAGTTGTCGTGCCCGCTGCACTGGCTATGGCAGCCGCAACCGATGCCAGCGGTGATGCATTTCTGGATGCGGTCATCAAAGGCTTTGAAGTCATGATCCGTATAGGCGATAGCGTCGGCCCCAGGCACTATCGCTATTTTCACAATACGGCAACCTGTGGCGTATTTGGCGCCGCCGTCGCCGCTGGCAGCTTACTCGGACTTAACGCCGACACCATGGTGCATGCATTAGGGCAGGCAGGCACCATGGCTTCGGGGCTTTGGCAATGCCGCATTGAAGACACGATGAGCAAACAACTGCATACAGGCCGGGCCGCGCAATCAGGCGTCATGTCCGCACAACTGGCAAGCATGGGTTTAACGGGAGCCACTCAGATTCTTGAGGGTGATCTGGGCTTCTTCAACGCCATGTGTCCAGATGGGCAACCCGAGAACCTTCTTGTGGGTGCCGATAACCCGTGGCGCATTCATGGCACCAGTTTCAAGCCCTGGCCCGCGTGCCGCCATACCCATGCAACCATCGATGCCGCGTTGGCGCTGCTTACTTGCGTAAATACCGATCAAATTACGCACATCGTAGTAAAGAGTTTTCGCGACGCCGTGCAGGTCTGCGACCGCGCATTGCCAGTTACCAGCGTGCAAGCCAAGTTCAGCCTGCAACATGCCAGCGCCATTACCTTGCTATTCGGCAAGCCCAAGCTTGAACATTTCAGCGCAGCCTATATCAATGACGAAACAGTCGCCGCTCTGCGCGCCAAAGTCGTTCTTGAAGAGGCGTCCGAGATGACCCAGGTCTATCCCCAGCACTTTGGCAGCAGTATGCACATAGAGCACGCTGACGGTACGATTGTTACTCATACCGTAAACGATGCGTTGGGCGACCCCGAGAACCCCATGAGTCTTAGCCAACTACAAGAAAAGGCGGCCATGCTACTGACTAGTGCGGGTTACGACACCAATACCCTATCTGAGTTAACGACGGCGGCATTGGCACTACCAGGAGCTCTCACAATCAAGGGGCTGTCTAGTCTCATACGCTAATGGTCAGGAGCAAGACAGGTTTGCGGGCCGCACCGCAAACCTGCCTGACATTAGAAGAGCGGCTTGCGCTTTTCCTTGAACGCCGCGATTCCTTCCTGGAAGTCGGCGCTTTCAAACGTCATCTGAAACTGCTGTTCCAAGTCGTCTGACGCTTTGGGATCAACACCACTTAGTGAGTTGATCATGCTCTTTACGACACGAATAGACAGCGGCGAATTAGCCGTCAATGCAGAGACATAAGCAGACACCGTCGATTCAAGACTGGCAGTCGGCACGACGCGATCTAGCAGACCCAATTGCTTGCCTTCATTGGCATCTACCAGACGTCCACTGAACAACAAGTCTTTCGCCCGACTGGGGCCAATGAGCGCAACCAAACGACGAGTGTCAGACACGCTGTAAGCCACACCCAATTTGCTTGGTGTTATTCCCAGACGTGCGTCTTCGGCAGCAAACCGCACATCGCATGCCAGTGCCAGGCCACAGCCCCCTCCCACGCAACTGCCGTATATCTGGGCAACCACAGGTTTGCACATTTGTTCTACCGCCAACTGGGCATTACGCACGATCAGGTTGTACGCTTTCGCGCTGGCATGCGATCTATACACGTGTTCAAACTCACCAATGTCGGCACCCGCCGAGAAGGCCACTTCACCCGCACCGCACAACACCACGGCCTTGACCAATGCATCAGCCTCGAGCTGTTTAACGAGGCCTGGTATTGCCGCCCACATGCTGGACGTCATCGCGTTACGCTTGGCAGGTCTGTTCAGAATTAGGCGGGCTACTGCGTCGGTACGGGAACAGACAATATCGTCTGTGCCATTTACTTCATATGTCTTGTCAGCCATATGGCTATCTCCGGGAAAACACACAGCAAGGCAATCGCAACAAACATGGCCACCACATAGGGCGCCGTACCCAACGCAATCGTGCGTATGGATACGTCGCGGCTAATTCCTTGAAGAACAAAAAGGTTCATGCCTACAGGAGGGGTAACAAGGCCAATTTCAGCGGCAATCACCACAATGACACCAAACCACAACGGATCGAATCCCAGTGACACAATCAACGGAAAGACGATGGGCAAGGTCAGGACCAGCATGGAGATGGAGTCAAGGAACATGCCAAGTACGACATAGACCAGCAAAATGATCAGCATGATTTGCCAACGCCCAAGACTGCCCTCTGTGGCGCTAGCCATCAGGCTTTGGGATATTTTGAGGTAATCGAAGCCGAAGGTCAGTATATGTGCCCCCGCCACAATCAAGAAGATGAAGGAAGTGACGACTACAGTTTCGGCCACAGCATCCAGAAACCTGTGTAGCGTCATGCGTCCGCGCACAGCGCATATGATTAGTGCAATGAATGCCCCCACCGCTCCGGTTTCGCTGGGCGTAGCCAGCCCTGCGTAAAGCGCGGCAATAACCAGTACCAACAACAGCAACAGCAGCAGCGTATCAATATAGCTTGCACGTGTTAGTGGGGCTTGCACTGCACTTGTGCGCGGCGCAGCTGAAGGCATGATCAATGCCCAACCGATGGTCACCAGGGTGAAGCACAGCATCATCAATATGCCCGGCACAATGCCAGCAATAAACATGGCGGTAATCGGAACCCCAACCGTCATGCCGTAGATGATCATGGGGACGCTAGGCGGTATCAGTATGCCTAGTGTTCCTCCTGCTGCAACAGCGCCATACGTCAACCCCGGGTGGTACCCGCGTTGTGTCATCTCCGGACAGGCGACCCCACCTATGGTCGCTGCCGTGGCAACGCTAGACCCCGATACGGCAGCAAAAATGCCACAACCGGCCATGCTCGCATGCGCCAGCCCGCCCGGTAGCCAAGACAGGCAACGCGCCATGACAGCGAACAGCTCCCGGCTAAGCCCGCTACGCATTAACACCGCTCCCATCAAGACAAACATAGGAACCGCAATCAATGCAAAGCTGCTCGTGGAGTTCCAGATGCGGCCGGGAATATTGACCGGAAACGGAATGGGTGTAAGAAAATAGATAGACAGTATGCCCACCAGTCCCAGCACGAAGGCAATACGAACGCCTGCGGCCAACATGCCGACAATGACCAGCCCCATCATCAAAGTGACAAAGCCTACGCCCTGATGCTTGCCTAAATACATGGCGGCCCACCCACCAACAAGCATGACCCCCACCCCAAGCAGCACCTTGGGGCCATTCGAACTAGCGCCTATTACTACGGCGAGGACGATTGCCAGACTGCCAAAGTCAAACCGCGTGCCGGGCAACAAAGGAGGCTTGACGCCCAGGCCCACCAGCACAACCGCCAACACGAGCATCAACAGATACGGGAAAGAGCGACGAAAGCCTGCAGCATATTGTGCGACGCGCTCTATTTCAACCAAAAGCGCACCGGAAAGAACCAGCAGCCCAACGGCAATTGGCAACTTTGGCAACCAGCTGGGCGTCAACAACAGGCCCAATAAACGTGAGCCATTTTTATAGTCGGACAACACCAGCAAAAACGATTGCCAGCTTGCGATCAGCGTAAAGACCAGAGCAGCCCACGCTGCAATCAGGAGAATTACACGTCGATTGGCCGGTGACACCCACATCAGAAGCAAATCGACGCGAACATTGCCTTCTTTCAGGTGCGTGTGCGCCGCACCGCAGAATATACCGACGACAAGTGCATATGTGCTGATCTCGGTCGCCCAGGAAGTGGGCGCATCAAAGAGATAGCGCGAAAACACATCAAAATTGGTCGCCGCCAAAGTGGCGATTACGCCGAGAATAGCCAGATAGTTGAGAAACGTTGACGCCCGGCAGATGGCTCGTGCCGGCAGGCTGTATGCCGTAATATCGCCGGACATCATTTCAACCCTGCTATATCTACATAAAAACCGTCAACAGGCGGGTAGGCTTGCTGCATCCACGCTAGCCCGCCCTGAGCGACCCAAACAGCAGTAGCCACACGAGAAACCGCCACTAATGCGCTTAAGTCTTCATCCCGCAAGGCATTGCGCGCCTGAGCAGCCATAATGATCTGGCCAATAAACTTACCCTGCCAGATCAACGGTGCAAATATGGTTGCGCCCATTCGGGCGGTCTTCAGATACTGTCGAAACTCAGGGTGCTCATCGGTGTTCTTCAGGATCAGTTTTTTCTTGGTCGCGTAAACAATGCCTGGATGCCCGCCATCAATAGGCACCAGCAACCGCTTCTGCTCAGAAGGGAAGCCAACGCCTCCCACCAGCATATGAAAGCGCTCATCCGGCGTGACAAAAAATGCACCAGCCACAAAAATATCTTGTTCACCCGGTTTCAGCGCGCCCTCTTTCATGTGCGCATTATGGTCACCCAGCCGAGTATGACAAGCCTGCATCAACGCTTCAATAGCCGCTTCAGCGCCAGAAGCGTTCAAAGCATCTTGGCCTGCTTGCTCCAGTAAAGCCAGCACTTCGCAATCATTATTCACTTTTGTCTCCGGTGCACCCAGGTTCGTCAGCCGTAAAACGCCTGACAGCCCGAACACGTTTACGCGTTCGGGCATAAGGGTTAAAGCTGTTTCTTTAGTTCTTGAATTTTCTTGACCATCGCACGACCGTCTGTGCCCGACTTGTCGTTCAGGGCGTACCAGCTGTCATAGACCGGCTTAATATGCTCAGGCGAAAACAGCCTATCAATTTCAGCCTGAGGCACAAATGTCACATCCATACCTGACTTTTTCAGCATTTCAACATTTTTGGCGTTAAACGCTGCGTTGTTTGCAAAATGCTCATCTTCGATCTTACGGAACTCTTGCTCAACCAATGGTTTCAGATCGGCTGGCAATTTGTTCCACACGTCTTCATTGACGACAAACGACCAGGTAATGACAGCGCCAATATTCCAGATGGAAACATTCTTTGCGACGCTGGAAAAGCCAATACCATTGGCTGTTCCCACAGAGGTCATCACCACATCAACAATGCCGCGCTGCAGAGCGGGCACGATTTCACCGAAAGGAACCGCTGTGGGTGCTGCGCCAACCTGCAACATTAAATCAGCGGCACTGTTGTTGTGTACGCGAACCTTCTTGCCCTTAAAGCCTTCTACTGTCAGTAGCGGCTCTTTGGAGATTACGCACTGCAACTCAAACACACCTGTTGCCAGCTGGCGGGCGTTGTATTTTTCTTGCCAGACTTTGGCGACAGCACCGCGAATGTAAGGGTCAAGCAGCTTGTGATATGTGGGTACATCGGTCAGAAGGCCAGGCAACATGCCCACATTTAACAACGGTGCCTCAGCGCTTAGCCAAGGGCCAACGGCAAAGGTGGCATCCAGGCTGCCGTCTCGTACCGCCGCTGGTTGATCAGGCCCCGCCACGAGGGTGTCATACAACTCAATTTTGAGCCGCCCATTAGTCGCTTTCGAAATGCGCTCAGGCACGGTCTTGATGGTTTCTACATAGCTGCTACCGGCAGCATTGATGTAACCGACGTTCCAGGTAATCGTTTCTGCGAGGGCGGTCGAACCGATCATTGATGAGACGATTGCCGCACAAAACAGATTCTTAAATGTTGACATGTTGTCATCCTTAAATATGTACGTACATACTACGAATCAACACCAGCTCCGTCAAGAAAATCGTTATCGGTAATTTCCCTTTATCCGACCTTTTCTTGAGAGAGAGGGTTGCAGGCCTTACACGGTATTGCGCGCTACCAGCTGCTTGGCGATAACGGTTTTAAGTACTTCATTAGTGCCTTCACCGATGCACATAAGCATGGCGTCACGGTAGTAGCGCTCGATTTCGTACTCCGTTGAATAGCTGTAACCACCAAAGATTCGCATGGCTTCTTGCGCGCAGAATACGCCCGCCTCAGAACCAAAATACTTGGCCATGGATGCCTCAAGGTCACAACGCTCGCCTTTGTCGAACTTAAGAGCTGCATTACGAATCAACAATCTGGCTGCCTCAACTTGAGTAACCATTTCAGCCAGCTTGAGCTGGATGGCCTGATGCTTCCAGATAGGCTTGCCAAAGGTTTCACGTTCCTGGGCGTAGCGCAGTGCGTGTTCGAGAGCCCCTTGCGCTATGCCCGCCCCACGGGATCCGACGTTTATTCGTCCTAGTTCCATGCCACCAGCCGTCTGGATAAAGCCTTGGCCTTCGACCCCTCCAAGCAGCCTCGAAGCGGGAACCACACAGTTGTCGAACAACAGCTCGCAGGTGTCGATAGACCGGTAGCCCATCTTGGACAGTTTCTTGACGACCTGGAACCCGGGGCCTTTATCCACAATAAACATGCTCATCCCCTTGTATCGAGGATCAGCATCCGGATTGGTTTTCGTCAGCAGCAGAACACCATGCCCTTCCCTGCTGTTTGTAATCCAGGTTTTTGCACCGTTGATAACGTAATTGTCACCGTCGCGCTTGGCCATGGTGCGTATTGCCTGCAGGTCAGTACCGGTATTTGGCTCAGTCAAGCCCAGACAACCGCGGTATTCGCCACTGGCCATGCGCGGCAGATAAGCACTTTTTTGCTCGGGCGTACCTGCCCGCTCAATGGCCGACGCCATGATCAGATGCGAGTTGAAGATTCCGGAGGGCGCCATCCAGACGCTGGAGACCTTCATTACAATTTGGGCGTATGCCCAGGCGGAAAGCCCCAAACCACCATATTCCTGGCCAATGGTGGCACCGAACAACCCTAGCTCTTTCATCTGCTCGACGATCTCATAGGGATATTCGTCAGCCAGATCAAACTTGCGCGCTACAGGTCGAAGTTCTTTTTCTACCCAATTACCAACGGCGTCGAGTATTGCCACTTCATCTTCTTGGCTCCAACTGCTCATGACGTTCTTCCTTCTCAATAGCCGACTTTGTCTTCCACGCTAAAGCCGCGCTTGGCTATCAACATGGTGCGTGTGAATGAACAAACCTGCTTCTCATCTTGATTAAAGCCAAGCGTCTCAACAGTTACGATGCCGGCTCCAGGTCGCGAGTTAGATTCACGCTTGCCCAAGACTTTGGATTCGGCCAACAGGGTGTCGCCTGCGTACAGTGGATGTGTCATTTTTATTTCGCCCCAGCCCAGATTGGCGACGGCCTTCTGACTGACGTCGGTCACGCTCATACCCACCATCAGGCCAACGGTGAAGGGGCTGCAAATAATGCATTGCCCGAATTCACTGGCTTTTGCATATTCTTCATCAAAGTGCATGGGGTGCGTGTTCATGGTGAGCAAGGTAAACCAGATGTTTTCCGTCTGGGTTACCGTACGGCCCGGGCGATGTTCATACACATCACCCACTTCGAAATCTTCAAAATATCGACCGAAGGTTTCGCGGTATCGGCCTTCACCTACTTTCTTGACTGTCTGAACCATTTTTATTACCTCGTTTAAATTCAAAAAAACTGAGCCTGTCAGGACTCAAGATCTGCAGCCAACTGGCTGTAACGCATTGTTCTATAAGCCATATCCAGCACTGGCTGGTCTATCATGCGGCCATCAACCATAAGCGCACCACCCTTACTGTTTGTTGCTTGCTCAATAACTTTTTGGGCGAACGCCACACGATCGGGCGACGGCGCAAATAGCTGCTGAATTGGTTGAACCTGGGTGGGATGAATAGCCGTCTTGCAAGAGAACCCGAAACTGATTGCGCGGGCAGTCTCATCCGCCAACCCGTCCAGATTGGTGACGTGGATATAGGGCACGTCGAGGGCTGCGACACCTGCCAAACCCGCAGCAGCAACCAAGCGCTGACGCGCGTAGACCAGGCTGTCCCAGGCGAAGTCAGCTTTGATGCTGGCGCTGAAATCGGCACCACCGAACATCAAAGCGACCACATCTGGGGCGGCGGCAATGGACTCGCACGATGACAGGCCACGAGCGCATTCGACCAAGGGGATTAGGTTTTGCTGACCTGGACCAAGCAAGCTCGACACCATTTCAACCGTGGCGGGGGCAGTCACCTTGGGGATCAACACAAACGCTGGGCGTATGCCATGTTCGGCCAGGGTTTGTAATGCGAGAAGGTCTTGCAACCCTGCACGGGTTTCCACTGCGTTAATGCGCAGGCCCAGGCGGTAGCCCATGAAATCTTGGCTACTCAATGCATCCATTGCTGCGTTGCGGCCAGCATCTTTGGATGACTGGGCAACTGCGTCTTCCATATCGATGCAGATTGCATCCACACCAGTTGCCAGCGCCTTCTGATACCGATCGGGGCGGTCTGCCGGAACAAACAGCAGGCAACGCTTCAGAAAAGATTCTTTGTTGGCCATTCATCTTCCACATAATTTCGCTAAGGTCGAGAAAATATAAAAGACCGGACATATAAAGTCAATATGTACGTACATAAAATAATGAAATAGTTGAATTTAAGCCAAATATGGATCGCTACCATCACACCGTTGACTTAACAATGTATCTTTGACACTATATGTACGTACAATTAATTTAATTGAATTTTTTATTGCCTAGGCAGATCACGCCAGGGTTCCAGTTATCTCTACAGGACGCAGCCGCTTTGAAAGACACGACCTACAACGATTCCATTGAGCGTTTTCTGGACCTAATCCTGAATCAAGGCGGCGCAACAATTGGCCCAGATGCAATCGCATCCGCCAAGATTTTTATGCTGGACACCGTGGGTGTCATTTGCGCTGGCGCTCAAGCACCAGGGCTGGACAAACTACTCGCGGCTGCAGGGCTCTGGGGTAAAGCAGAGCGCCCCGAACTCGGCGCAACAGTATGGAATACCGGGCAAGTCATGCCCCCACCGGTCGCTGTCCTGGCAAACGCTTATCAATGCCATGCGCTGGAGTTTGATTGCGTCTACGAAGAGGGTGTCGTTATCCCAGCTGCACCCATCTTCAGTGCACTCATGTTCAAAGCGGAGCAACTGAGCAATCAAGGCCACCCTCCAGGCGGCGAAGCTCTACTCAAAGCATTTGTGGTTGCGGTAGAAGTGTCTTGCAGCCTCGGCCTGGCGGCGAATGGCAGCATGTTTTTCTTCAGACCAGGAACGGCAGGAACATTTGGGGCACTGGCTGCCATGGCATGTCTGGCCCCTTTGTCCCGAGAACAATTGCGCTATGCCTTCGGTATTGCTTACGCGCAAATGGGCGGAACAATGCAGGCCCATGAAGAAGGCTCCATGATGCTTGCCATGCAAATGGGTTTTGCGGCACGTAATGCTGTGCAAGCCTACGACATGGCTGCTGCAGGTGTTTCCAGTGCTGTGCAGGTGCTGGATGGTCGCTTTGGTTATTTCAATAATTTTGAGCACGGAAACAAGCTGCCAGAAGCCATCGCGCAACTCGGCGCGCCCTGGAAGGTAACGCGGCTCTCTCACAAACCATTTCCGAGTGGTCGCGTTACCCATGGCACTATCCGCGCCTTGCGTGAACTACGCAACGAACTCGCGCTTGCGCCTGAGCAGGCCTATGACGCGATCAAAGCGATAACACTGGAGCTTCCTGCCTTGGGCATGCAGCTGGTCGGACGCCCCATGCGTCCCAGCCCCGCACCCAACTATGCCCGTCTTTGTGTTCCTTTTGTAGCGGCTACCGAGCTTTTATATGGCAGTGTGGACCCAACGAGTTTTTACCCCGATCGACTTGCTGACCCAGCCATTGAAGCACTTGCGCAAAAGGTTAACGCTGTCGAAGCGGCGCACCCGAATCCCAATGCGTTTTACCCACAAAAACTGATTTTCGAACTGCAGGATGGTCGTGTATTTGAACGCCCTATTCCTTATGCCTGGGGTCACCCCGACATGCCACTTAACCGCACAGATCGGGAAGAAAAATTCATGCAGTGTTATCGACTTGGTCGCGGCAACGCCCAAGCCACTCACAGCGAAGAAAAAATCAGTAACATGATCCACTGGTTCGATAACATCGAGTCGCACACCGATTGTCAGGAACTTTTGAAATTTCTTGCGGTAAGTAATAGCTAGCGCATCGACTGGCAATAATCAAAGGAGCATATCAAATGGGTATGAATACAAATAGTGTGCGTGATCAAAGCGACAGCCGGCGACGCGTGGATACATCATATAGGTGTGTCACACTGGAGCGAGGTGCTTGAAGACTGCGTCGCCATCGCCATTGAGATCAAGTCACCCCCGCGAAAAACCTGAAACGAAAATTAACGCGGTGGGCAACTGCCTGAAGTAATGATAGAGGCCTCATCCCCACCAGGGTTGGTGCCCGGTTTTACTGCCTTGACGCTACGTTTGACCATAACTCCTAGTCGCGTACCAGCAATGACAAGTGCTAAACCAACTCCGTGCTGCCAGCGAATAACCTCGCCTAGCAGCAGCACAGAAAACAGCAGACCAAAAACGGGCACACAATAAAAGAAGACAGCTGCTCTACGTTGCCCAACCTTGGCGACCGAGTAAAACCATGCCAGGTTTGACAGGGCAGTACCGATCGCACCCGAATACAGCAGCAACATGCCGATCTTGAAATCAATCTGGGCCAAGGGAAAATTAGACCAGCCCTCGAAGACGGCAACATGCAGAGCAAGCAATGCGGACCCCATCACCTGCACAATAAGCGTTATCTGAAAGGCATCTTCCGATTGTGCCAGCCGCTGCATAATCAGCCCGCCACAAATAAAAGCGCTCATTGCGACAAAGATAAAAAACTCACCCATGCCCACGGTGGAAATTTCGGCACCGCTGCGACCCGCTATGACAAATGCTACACCACCAAAGCCGATTAACAGCCCAACCATAGCCGACCACGACACCTTGTCGCGAAAGGCAATGGCGGCAGCAACGGCCGCAAGGGCGGGATTAAGGGCGATCATAAGCGTCGCATTGCCCGCCGTTGTCAGATGCAAGCCTTTAATGAAAAACTGCTGATTCAGATAGACGGTAAAGAACCCGCAAGCCAGCATGGCAAACCAACGACGCGTTTCAAACCGCGAAAAATCTACGCGCTGCCACACCATACACAGCGCCAGCGTGACGGTGGCGAGCATCATGCGCAGCATGACGATCCACAGTTCACTCAAAACCGAAGTGAGGATTTTGACGACTGAGAAATTCAGCCCCCAGGACATGGTGACGAGGGTCAGGAGGATGAAAATCGATCGGTCGCGGTTGATGATGCTACCTGCCCATTACAAACTGCGGAAACCAGGTGGCCACGCCCGGGAAGACCACAATAATCATCGTTGCCAAAACCATAAGTAGAAAAAACGGAATGGCAGCTTTGGCGATGGCCATAATGGGCTGGCCGCTCATGTTTTGCAATACAAACAAATTGAACCCTACAGGTGGGCTTACCTGAGCCAGTTCAATCATGATAATAATGTAAACACCAAACCAGATTGGATCAAAGCCTGCAGCCTGCACCATAGGCAGCACAACAGATGTCGTCAGCACAATCATGGAAACGCCATCTAGTGCGCAGCCCATAAGCAAATAGATCAAGGTCAAAATAGCAATGAGCATATAAGGCGAGAGGTCAAGCGCCACCACCCATGTCGCCAGCGAGGCGGGTATCCCTGTAAAGCCCATAGCCACGGTCAAAAAACTGGATGCACCCAAAATAAACATGATCATGCAGCTCATGCGCAATGAGCCGGACAGACTGGCTTTAAAGGTTTCCCAGCTTAGTGATTTACCCCACCAGGCAATCAGCAATGCACCCAGCACGCCAAAGGCAGCTGCCTCCGTTGCGGTTGCCAAACCGCCCATCATGGAAAAAAACACAAAGGCGATAAGCGACACAACCGGAATCAATTCGCGAGAACTGCGGACACGTTGCCGGAAATTCATTTTTATTGTCTGTTTTGGAGTAGCGCCAGGATTCAACAACGAGTGCACGATGATGTAGCCAGAAAACAGCACCAACAACAAGAGGCCGGGAAGTATCCCCGCCAGAAACATTCTGATAATCGAGACATCTGCTGCAACCGCGTACACGATCATGGCAATAGATGGCGGAATCAATATCCCCAGAGTGCCTGCCCCACATAAAGACCCCAGGCTCATCTTTGCGTCGTACCCGCGCTTTTGCAGCTCAGGCAGCGCTATTTTCGATATCGTGGCACAGGTGGCTGCAGAAGACCCCGATACCGCGCCAAATATGCCACAGCCAAGGACATTTACATGCAGCAGCCTGCCGGGCAATTTATCCAGCCAGGGTGCAAGGCCAGCGAACATCTGTTCTGCCAGACGTGTACGGTAAAGAATCTCACCCATCCAGATGAACATGGGCAATGACGCGAGCGTCATGGATGAATAAGTGTTCCAGTAGGACGTAAACAGATTGAACTCTGGCTTGGTGCTGGAAAAAAAGGCTATGCCAACCCAGGCAACAATGCCTAACGTGAAGGAGATCCATATTCCCCCAGCAATTAGAACCACCAGCAGTAAAACTAAAATAGATGCTGCAATCATGGTGATGCCCCTGTCAATAGTGTGTAGCGGCGTCTTCAACAGAAGGCGTATTCTCGGCCCGCAGGGTACTTGCCGATGCCATACATATAGATACAAACTCGTCCACAACGGCCAGAAGCAAAAGCACCGTGCCTGACAAAAAGCTCAACTGAGGTATCCAGACAGGCAGCTCGATCATGCCCTGAGTAAGCTCGCCCGAGTCCCATCCGTCAAGCAAGTATTTTCCTGCAGCCCAAACCATGTACACACTGAACGACGTGGCAATCAGCAGCCCTGCAAGCATTAACGGCTTACGCAGCGACGGCCGCGCTGCGTCAAGCAAAACACCCACTCTGACCATGTCGCCGCGTTTGAACGTAGCTGGCAAAGCGAGAAATCCAGCAGCTGCGCAAAACCACCCTACCAGCTCGCCAGCCCCCGTTACCTGCGAACCGAACGCACGCATCACGGCTTCGAGAATCATCACAGCAAACAGGGAAACCAAGAACAGTCCGGCGAGATAAAGGCTGCCGTCGTATAGCGTATCCAGAATTTTCCGCACCGCACTAACTCCTTTAAAGGTACAAACGGAAGTGGCCATTTACTTGCCAGTTGCCTGGCGATACTGAGCCAATGCGGCCACTGCGTCAGCCCCCATAGGCTTGACGTAAACAGCCCAAAGTGGGGCGGTGCGTTCTTGCATTTCTCTGAGCAAAGCCTCAGGAGCTACAGCGATCTTCATACCGTTTTTCTTCAGTTCTGCCATTTTCTGCTCATGATCTTGCTTTGCTGCCTCCCAGAACTCAGGCTCCATTTCTTTTGCGATGCGTTCCATGGTGGCCTGATGCTCAGGCGGAATCTTCTTCCACACATCCAGATTGATGGCCATGGCATTCGATGCCCATATGTGGTTGGTCACATAGCCATAATCGAGAAAGTCCCAGTACTTCTGTGCAACCGCGGTACCGGCAGATGTTGGAATACCTTCAATCATTCCGGCGCCCAGTGCCTGCAAAATTTCAAGATTCGTCATTTGAACCGGTAACATACCTAGTCGTGTGATCCAGTCGGACGTCAACTTGTCCAGGGTACGCATCTTCACCCCTTTGAGATCATCGATGGAGTTAACGGGCTGCTTGAGAAAGAAAAACTGGCTGGGCCACGGGGCCATGTACAAGGCTTTTTGGTTATTCTTGGCCAGCACCTTTTCCCAAAGCGGGCGAAACGAGCGGTGCAGCACTTTTAGTTCATCAAAGTCATGCACCATGAAAGGCAGTGTCTCTGCCGCGAGTACGGCGCCCCGACTGGCATTCTGGAAAAGTGCAAAATCTCCCATGGGTACAACACCCTCGCCAATTGCTCTCATAGATTCGCTTGCCTTCACACCCAATGTGCCACCGGGGTGGGGCTTAAGAACCATATAGCCACCCGTTTCCTCCAGCACGCGCTTAGCGTAGCGCTCGGCGTTCACCGAGTGCACTTCATTCTTTCCCCATGGAACCGAAATATTCAGTTCCATCTGAGCCATGGCGCTGGCCGAGCTTAACGCCAAGGAAATCATCACAACCTTACGAGCAAACCAGAACACAGATGGGCGAAGTTTCTTCATTGAATGCCTCCTCAGGCAGATAAATAGGGTGGCAGTGCGATCAACTGATATTTTTTTCTTATGCTGCAATTAAATATTATGTACGTACAAATGTAAAGCGCTTTTAATTTGTCCGGTCATAAGTCGGCTTTCTTCAGGAGGTAATTTCAGCATGCCCGAATAACTGATCATCCGTCACCAAGCGTTTGTAACGCTGTTGGCTGCGGCGCTCCAACCTGAGTCGGCTAGGCATGCCCATGGCTGCCACAGTGTCGTTCCTACATGGGACACATCGTCCGTGTTCACGGACTGGTCTGGCCCCTCGGGGCCTGTAAGTTTGCCTCAACGATGACTCGCAATTCCGCTCGTCCTGCTTTATCAACTGGTGGACGATGGGTCAATCGCTTTAAGTCAAAACGCCAGGCCACGGCGTTAGTCATCCTGCATCAAAGGAGCATTGAACTAGTCAACGAAAAATCCACACACGATCTGGGAGGCGGTCTCATTGTTAATTGGCTATTGCCTTTTAGAAAGCGCCGCATGGGTCTTTCTAACTTCTTAACCATATGGACCCTTTGACCTGATGGCCCGAGAAACGTAAATAGTAAGGTAAAAGCCCACTGCTATTTACAAATTCATAAAGTATTGGTTCAACGCAGATAGTGCTTCCAGTGCTCTGTTCGTACGGGGTAGACGGAGCTATATCAATCTAAGTGCTCAGTCTTGCCAATTATCGAAAGCCAGTTTTCAAGAGCTTTTTTCGATAACAAGCACAACAAGAATTGTCACATTTGGAATAACACTGAGTGATTTTCTTGCAAATATTTCCGAGTTTTTCCACAGGAAAAGTCGCAGCGCGGTTTTTGTGAATGCACCTTGTAGCGCCGAAGCGGAGATACTGTCGGCCTTTTACGGCCATGAGACTCTCAGGACCAGGCTTACGGAGGAGTGTCAGAATTTTTGTGTTCAGGCTTTTTACATAAACCATTGATCTACCTATCTTGCCCGTGACTCTGGATCCCGATAGGAATAGGCCTGAGTGAATCGCTCCTCGTATAGGATAGCAAACTGCTGCATCGAAGGTGTCCATTGATCTGCGGCAGATTCCCATTCGACGGTGATGTTTCTTATGGCCAGCCAGAATAGCTTGGTGGCCGATTCGTCGGTGGGAAACTGCCTAAGCGTGTTGATGATCTTGCGTAACTGCGCGTTCACGCTTTCGATAGCATTGTTCGTATAGTTGATCTTGCGTATCTGCGGCGGGAACGCAAAGAAAGAAATCACGTGCTCCCACGCTCTTTCCCAGGCGATCGCCAACATCGGATACTTCTGGCCTCACGGGCCTTGGGCGAACTCGTGCAGCGCCTGCTGACCGGCCTGCGCATTCAAAGCACCATAGATAGGGCCATAGTGCGGCACCCAGATTTTTCCTGTCGCTCCAGCCTGCATATCTCATACTGTTACGGATCAAGTGCACGATGCAGGTCTGCAGCGTCGTGGCCGGAAACACCGCTTCAAGGCATCAGGCATACCTTTTAGTCCGTCGGTCACCGCAATCAGAATGCCCTGTACACTGCGCATCTTCACCTCGTTAAATACACGCATCCAGAACTTGGCGCCTTCCGTGTTCTCAATCCAGAGCCCCAGGATCTCACGCGTACCATCGGGCAGCAATCCAAAGGCCATGTACACCGCCTTGTTACGGACCACCCCTTCATCGCGAATCTTCACCCGTAACTCATCAAAGAACACGACCGGATACATTGGCTCGGGCGCTCGGTGCTGCCAGGCCTGCGCCTCGTCCATGACCTCATCGGTCACTGAACTGATGAAATCGGCTGAAACCTCGATGCCAAACTGCGCAGCCAGAAACGCATGAATCTCGCGCACACTCATGCCCCGGGCATATGTCAATGGCCATTACTTTTAACCGCACCTCCTGGTGGGTTAGTTTAATTGGCCATTAACAGCATACATAGCGATGATCTTGTCATCGAACCCCGTAATACGTCGTGCAGGCTTGGGAATCAGGATCGATGCCAAGCTCCCATCACGTTCCCAAGGGATGTCCAAGCGTATAGGTCCTATATCGGTGAGCACGGTCTTGGCGCTGCTGCCATTGCGCTGGTTGGTGCTCTGCTCCGGACGAAGCTCACCGCTGCTGTACCCAGGAAGATGGTGTCCCAGTTCAACACCCAGCGCACGCTCGATGATCGCTTTCTTGAGAAGCGTGAACGTGTCATGCACTGCCTCGGCCGTCATCGACCCGGTCACCAGTTCATCCAGCAGTTGCTAGGCGCTGGCCGGCAACGTGCCTTTGGGAACCCCTAATCCTTGTTTTTTTGTGTTCTCGTGCCATGGGTTGCCCCCTTAAAGACAATCATAGACCTGAACACAAAATTCCAGACACTCCGGCTTGCGGTCCCACCACCACTGCACAACCCAGCAGCTCCACCCGCTGCGAGCGCAACCATCACCGAAGCGGTGATCTAAATTGAAGGCTGTTACGCACCGCCTTAATAAATTTCTTCATTACCCCGCCTTCGTGCAAAATCGCCCATTAAGAGTTCAAGGCTCGCTTTGCCATAAAAGCGACAATCATGGCCGGAACAAAACAAATTATGGACAGATACACAATGCCCAGCACACCCAACCGTGGCATATAGGTAAGAATTAACCCGCCGACCCACGTGGCAATCATTATTGAGAAGTTAAAGACACTGGACTGCACCGAGGTTGCCACAGCTTTGCCCTGTGCGACCTGCTTGCTAACCGCAGCCTGATACATCGTCACAAGAGGGCCGAATGCAAGGCCCCAAAGAAAAAAGGCCAAGTGCGAAATACCGTTGGCTCCGTCGAAAAAAACAAACAGGGCCATCGAGACGGCGCCGCAAGCCAACATACTAATGATCAAACCACGTAAGTAAGAATCGATGATCTTGATCGACACAAGCACTGAAATGACGGAGCCGATACCAAAAATGAGTAACGCTATACTGATGCCGCCCAAGAAATCGATACTCTCGACCAACAGCGTGACGTAGGTATAGGTACCGTAATGAGCAATGACTGAAAGAAAAGTTAGCAACAGGACTATCAAGACCGACGGTGTTTTAAGAACAGCAAAGGGCGAATTGTGCTTGGTGAGCTTTTCCCCCTGGACCGAAGGCAGATATTTGATCGACAAGAGCGCGATGATGGCCACAAGCACGCCTAGCGCCACGAACTCTGCCCGCCAGCCAATTTCGGTACCGATGAACGTCATGAAAGGCAGACCAAGGCTTATGCCAAAGGTATTGCCCGCCAGAATGACAGTAATAGCTTTGCCTTGCATCTCCTCTCGGACGAGCGCTGTACCGTACGCAGCAATCATAGGCCACATAACGCCCGCACAAATGCCGCCGATAATGCGCATTGCTACAATCAGGGAATAAGAAGACGCGAGACCGACGATGACATTTGAAACGGCAAATCCTGTCAACAAAACCAACAAGAGAGTTTTTCGGTTCATCCACAGGGTCATACTGATTAGTGGGATCGCAAGGACTGCAGATGCCAGCGCATACACGCCCACGAGAAAGCCTACTTGGGTCTGCTCAATTTCTAGGCCTTCAGTCATCTGAGACATGATTCCAGAAGGAGCGAGCTCAGATAGAATACCGACAAAGGTGACACTGGCCATCAGGCCAAGCATGACCCACGAAGTGCAATGGCGCCCAATGGGGCTATTCGTTGAAAGACTCGTCAAACTTGCTCCAAATGCCGATTACTCGAGAGGGGCCTCAAGCATGACCGATCAGCAATTTAATCAGCCAGGCCACGCAGTCCATGCTAGCAAAAGCCAAACTGACGCCGCATGGCGTAGTGGCGATGCTGAATACTTAGCACGCCTCCAGATCATTGAGCGAGGCACGCAATGGCCAATTGGACCATTGCTCCTATCACTTGATCGTAGGCGTGTAGCCGACCTCTCGAATCGCGCGTTGTAGTACATCAATGTCCGATGCCCCTTCAATGCGGACTATTTTTTCAGGTAGATTAATATCCACCCTAGCACCTGGAACAGCCTCCTTAACCGCACGAGTGATCGTCTCTACGCAATGATGGCAAGACATGTTATTGACTTCAAATTCAATCATTTCGGTCTCCAGTACAAGGGCGTTAAAAGCACTATAAACCGATCTTCTGTTTTTAAGTTGAAACTGCGCAATGGCATAAAACTCCAAGCCTGACGCGGATCAAAAATATCAGGTAAACCGTAAACAAGGCAAAAGGCAATTCAACAGGCCAAAAGCCGACCATTTCTCTCATTTGGTTTAGAGCCCTCACCTCGACAGTATTGTCTCAGCGTGGGACACATCCATGCCGTCAAACTCGGGTTTCCACTTGTAAAAAGTTGAGCTGCCAATTCCATGCTTGCGGCACAGCGCATCCACTGCTAAGCCCGCTTCGGCTTCCTTGATGAAACCGATGATCTTTTCTTCGGTAAACCGTTTCTTCAAGTCCGTATCCCTTTAAATGGACTCTGCCTGATTTTGTGCCTAACTTTGAGGGCAGGTCAGCCCCCCGGAGGCTAAATCTCGCTCATCTATTTCTCAGCCGATGAGGACTACGATTAAGATGGAGAGTTCAAAGTGTTTGCTTGCATCCATAGGCGTACTGATGCATATCACTCCAATAAGCGTGGCAGATGAGCCTTTTTTAACTTACTACAATGCGTTTATGAGTTCTTCGCCTGTGCGAACCGTTATTGCGTTGCAATTGCATGCCTAGCTGACAACAACGAAAGCCTCCAGCAAGCCGATCTGGTCGGCGCACTGAGCGACGAGCGTCAGCCGATCTGAGCATCAAGACACGTCTCCGGCCTTGATGGTGCGCGGCTTATGTGGCGCACGATGTACTCATTCATGCACCGAGCCCGCTCACGAGATGAAAACCATCGCGCACGCTCTTCGGCCGCTGCCAATACGCCCGCCTTGCGCTCTGCCTCTTTGAGGCATGAAAGCAAAAGAGCCTCTTCCGCTTTCATTGATTTAAATTCATCCAAAGCCAAATCAAAAGCGCTACACCAACCCTGCATTTCTTCCCCCTTCCCTGTTCGCTGTTCGCTGTTCGCTGCTGTGGGGATCTTAGGCCGTGACGGGGGAAAGTTCAACATATACCCCCACCACAGGACGCCAGACCTAATAAGCTGAGCGGTTGATGTGCATAATGCTTGGTAAATGGCGTGACTGAAGCGCCCCGGCATTTGTGGAGGCTCCCACATTTGAGGGGACAAAGCTATGATGAAACAGACCAAGGTTTCCCCCGAGGTGCGTGAGCACGCCGTGCGCAGGGTGTAAGAGCACCGTGGAGAGTATCCGTCTATGTGAGCGACCAACGAATCGATTGCCACGAAGCTAGTTTATGTGCCGCAGGCCTTGAACCAATGGGTGCGCAAGTATGAGTTGGGCACTGGCACGCGAGATGGGGTCATCCAATGAGGCGAGTCGGCCTTACACGCGCTTAATGATCTGATATTCATCATTGTCTGATGTGATGCATCGCCCATCACTAAGCCATTTGAGATACAGCTTCCGGGCAGTACCAGCAACAAGGATGACTGTGTAGCCGGTATACACCACTTCGAGCACGCTGGATGGGCATCGGCCCTCTATAAATGCTAAGCGTCCAGATTGGAGTACATACATATCTCTGCCTTGGATTATATCGGGCTTTGTTGCGGCCATAGAGTCTCTGCTATCTCCGAAAAGGGATAGTCGCTCCGCAATTCTCATACCTGGAAAATATGACAACAAAAGTTAACAGTCGCCGGGCGACAACTGGGTGTGCGTCAGCTGTGCCCATTCACACAAGAGAACAGCATGGCCACTGAAACAGTCCCAACCACCGCTGAGAAAGTCGCTGTACACCGCGCACGGCAAAACGTGCGAGACGAAGTCAGGTGGGGCGAACTGTTCGACTCGGCCGCCAGTCACGACCGAAGAAAACGAAGCTTGGGCCGAGTTGGGGCGCAGCGCGGTCGAACGACTGATATGAAGCTTCGATATTTCTGATACGTGGCTTAGCAAAGCCCCAAGCGCTTCACATACCCTGCTGCAAGTTCGCATCCTCAATAGAGTAGTCCTGCAAATACTGGATGAAGGCTTTAACGTAGTCAGGTAATGCAGCAAATGACCTGACTACGATCATTTGCTGGCGTAAAGTCCAGTGTTCGTCGAGCCGAACCCAGTCGACCAAACCCTTCTCGACTGCGGGCCTCGCGAGAGTCGCCGGTATCAGCGTGATCCCCACTCCTTCTTGAACACAGCGCAGCGCAGCGCCAAAGTTGGGCACATGTACTCGAACGTTCATGTGACAGCTCAAGCTGTTAGCCATTTGCTGCAAGTACAAAAAGTTACTGCTGTTTCTTCCGATAGACACGATGTCGTACTGCAGCATCATGTCTAGTGTGACTCGTTCTCGTTTCGTCAATGGATGACCAGGCACAGTGATCACCACTAACTCATCATGTCCGTATTCAATCGACTCAAGTCCACGCAAATGAACAACGCTGGCTACCAGCCCGATATCAGCCATATTGTCATGCACTGCTCTGACAGTTTCGTCGCTCAGATGCTCCTCCAAATCAATATTCACATTGGGGTACGCAGCAAGAAAACGGCTTAGTGGAATTGGCAACTGACTTAGGGTGCTGCTGTTGGCAAACACACGGACCTGCCCCACCACTCCCGAGGTGTAGCGCCTCATTTCGCCATGCAATTGGTCGATGTTGGACAAGACGCTCTGGCAGTAGCGATAAACAGTCTCACCGGCCGACGTAAGCGCCATGCCTTTTGGCGTACGGTTGAATAAGGAAGCACCCATAGCGCGTTCTAAATTTTTTAATCTATAGCTGGCGGTGGGAGCCGTCATATGCATGTCAAGCGCACCATTGGTTAGGCTCTTGGCATTGGCAATGGCCATGAATACACGTAGATCTGTGAGTTCGTATCGCAAGCCCATCTCCTATCAATGACGCATAAATGACTCAGCATTATAGGTTCAATTCGAATTTTTCTAATGCTACTGGTGAGTATTTCAACTGGACCGTGTGAAATACTCACGCTTATAGTGAGTCTAATAACTCACTTCTGAATATTCAAAGGACGTAGAAAATGACTTTTCCTGCTCGCCTCGCTATAGCTTCCGGTCTTTTAGCTCTGTTCGCTTCAAGTGTCGCTCTGGCCGCCTACCCTGAGCGCACCGTAAAGCTCGTAGTGCCCTACGCTGCAGGCGGCCCAACCGACACATTCGCACGAGTACTTACCGAGGTGTGGGGGAAAAACCTCGGTGCCACCATGATTGTCGAAAACAAGTCTGGGGCGGGAACAATGCTAGGGACTGAGTTTGTGGCCAAGTCAGCACCCGATGGCTACACCATTTTGCTTTCCACTGTGGCTCACTCAGTTAACCCCAGTCTGCACGAGAGCCTTAGTTACGACCCCATCAAAGACTTTTCATCAGTTGGGCTTGCCGCGCGTGCACCGCTCGTACTAGTGGTTAACAATGACTTGCCTGCTCATACAGTCACTGAGTTCTTTGAATACCTCAAAAGCAACCCAGGCAAAGTGAACTACGCATCTGCAGGAATTGGAAGTGCACCCCATCTAGGTGGTGCGTTGCTCAATCATATAGGCAAATTTGAGACCATTCATGTCCCTTATCGCGGTAGTGCGCCTGCTATGGCCGATGTAATTGGCGGACATGCCGAATTCATGATTGATAGCGCTCCCACTGGGTTAGCCCAAGTCAAAGCTGGTACTGTCAGGCTTCTGGCAACGTCAATGAAAGACCGTCTGCCACTGACGCCGGATACTCCCGCAATAGCCGAATACTTGCCTGGATACGAAGCCTACACATGGAATGCGGTTCTGGTGCCTGCAGGAACGCCGGCAGAGGTCATCGAACAAATTAGATCCGCCCTGCAGAAGTCATTGCAAGATCCAGCGCTTAAAGAGAAAGCCAATATGATGGGCCTACTCTTGGAAAGTGAGCCCAACCCGGCTGATTTGGATGTTTTCATCAGCGCGGAAATCGATAAATGGCGTGATGTGGTAAAGACATCGGACATGTCAAAAAACTAATTACTATAAATGACACTTGGAGTATGAACATGATTTCACATCAGCTTTGCGAACAACGATACTTTGAAGATTTCCAGCTAGGAGAACGCTTTAACATCCCCTCCCGCACTATGACCGATGCCTTATTCGCAGCGTTTCAAATGGCCAGCGGAGATAACCATCCGGTTCATTATGATGTTGAATACTGCCGTGCACTCGGAATGCCACATATGCTTGCGCATGGATTTCAGGTGCTTATCCAGTCGGCTGCCGGTGCTGGCATGTTTCCCCATATGGTCGAAGCGTCATTAAAGGCGTTCATTGAACAAAGCAGTCGCTTTCTGAAACCGGTATACGTAGGCGATACCCTGTACCCCTCACTCGAGGTGGCTGAGATGACTGCTGGCAATACGACTGGCGTACTAGTTATGCGCTCTGAAATCAAAAATCAGCGTAGCGAGACTGTTATGGATGGTCTGCAAAAATATCTACTGCGCAAACGACCTAATTAACATTTTCATGGATGAATCAGAGCTATGTTGCCTCTCAATGGTGTAAAGGTCCTGGACCTCAGTAAAGTATTGGCTGGCCCGCTGTGCGCGCAGTCACTGGGGGATCTGGGCGCGGACGTTATTAAAATAGAACCGCCAGTAGTAGGTGATGACGCCAGGGCTTGGACCCCAAAATACGGTGATGAATCCGCCAGTTTTCTGGCGGTCAATCACAACAAAAAGAGTCTGGCAATTGACCTGAAGGCAAAGCAGGGGCAAGAGATCTTTCATCGTCTTGCGCGCAACGCCGACGTCATTATTCAGGGCTTCGGATCGGGTACAGCCCGGCGCTTGGGTGTCGATTACGAGACGTTAAAGGCGATTGTTCCCGACGTCGTTTATTGCGAAATTTCCGGGTATGGTCGCGATGGCCCTATGGGCTCAGAGCCCGGCTATGATGTGATGCTCCAGGCGTTCAGCGGCATGATCAGCAGCATAGGTCAAGCGGGTGGCGAGTGCGCACGCGTCAGCTTCTCCCCGGTAGACCTCGGGACGGGCATGCACGCCGTATCGGGCATACTCGCCGCACTTCTTCACAAAAAAAACTCAGGCCAAGGTTCTTATGTAGAGGTATCGCTGCTTGATACAGCAATGGGATACATGGGTTATATGGCGCACAACTATTGGGCGTCTGGGCGGGTCCCAACTCCGATGGGAACGAGCCACCCCTCACTTTGTCCATATCAGACATTCGCCACATTAGATGGCTCGCTCATGCTTGGGGTGGGTAATGATAGGTTATGGCAAAAGTTTTGTAGCAGCGCTGATCTTGGACCGTACATGGCCGATCCGCGATTTGCGACCAACGCCGCCAGAGTAAAGAATTTCGCCCAAACCTGCGCGTTGGTGGAAGAGCGACTTCGCACGCGCGGAACAGAAGAATGGATCAGCATTCTTCGCGCTGCAGGTGTTCCAGTTTCACCAATCCAGACCCTGGCCGAGGCATTGAATCACGAGCAGGTCAAATCACGAAATATTGTTGTGAAAAGCGCTCATGCAACGCTGGGCGAAGTCTCACACATTGCATACCCTGTCACATTTAACAAACAGCCTCGAGGCGTCAAGTCTGCTGCACCCACCTTAGGCCAACACTCTCAAGAGGTGCTGCTGCAGGCTGGGTATGATCAATCCGAGATAGAACGATTCCTCTCCCAAGGAGTCATCGCTCAGTACGAAGGTAAATGAGCGCGGCCCCGTAAGCATGACAAATCGGTCTCCTTGTGACGGGCACACCCATTGTTTTACAGGGACCCCAGCGACGCTTGGATCGAGCCTACGACGTCCTTGGTATTGCGAAGCGCAGCACCGCCGAGCATATCAGGACAGGCAACGCAGCACTGGCTACCTCACCGCCTTCCAGCCCGGCGTCACTGGCGGGACTGCGCTGCGCTCAGCGAGTCCAATACCCCTTGTACATAAGCGTAGAGATCGTCAACTCTCGCGCGCGGCTGCGCGCCGCGCGCTGCACGCCAGAACAGTTCAAATCCAACGGTTTTCTCGAGATGCGAGCACAGTTTGCTCACCACAGATTGGGTCGAACTAAATGCCTCGATGGTACGCGTAAAATTTCTTAACTAATAGACAGCACGCAAGACCCTAAGCTGGCTCAACGAGATGCCCATCACTGTTATCCCTGGGGTTGGAAGGGTCGCGATACTGTCGTTATGTGTTCTAAAGCGAGCTGAATATATAAAAACTGATTGCTTGTTGTGATTAACAAAAGCCCATACCTTACTCGTTCAACTATAGTCGGAGCCTCACTACGATGACCGCAGCCATTCCTATCTTTGCTCACAGCCTGATCGCGCGCGATGAACGCGGCGTTTATACGCTACAAATACGCGATGCCAAAAGTTTAAACATCCTGGCAACACCAGTTACTCAGAGCTTAACTAAGGCCGTACGCTGGATCGCAGCCCAGGATGATGCGCGCGTAGTGGTTATTCGGGGATCGGGTGAGAAAGCTTTCGTGGGAGGAGCCAATATCTATGAAATGGCAAAGCTTGATCCAGAAGGCGCTCGTACGTTCATCACGAATTTGCGCCAGCTCTGCGAAGCAGTAGCCGATATCCCTGTACCTACCATCGCGCGCATCCAGGGGTTCTGCCTGGGTGCTGGCATGGAGCTAGCTGCAGCTTGTGATATTCGTCTGGGCTCGCGCGATACCGTTTTCGGTATGCCGGAGGTTCGGGTGGGGATACCTTCAGTTATCCATGCTTTGCTACTACCCAATCTGATCGGCTCCGGCGCCACTAACTGGCTGCTGCTCACGGGCGAGACCATTGACGCGGAACAAGCGCTGCGCTGGGGTTTCCTACAATTTTCCTGCGAGCCACAGGGCCTCGATTCTCTAATCGAACGCAGCGTTGCACCCATCATCGCGAGCGGCCCGCGCGCCGTGCGCTCGCAGAAAGCCTTGCTGCGCTACTGGAGCACATCGACGGTAGAGGCAGGGCTGGATCGCAGTGTTGACGCCTTCAGCCACGCTTTCACGACCTCTGAGCCCCATGAATACATGGCTCCTTTTGTAGCCCGCAAACAACGACCGGAAACGCAATAATCCGCACGGCTGGCACCCTGGATGACGCGCGTGCGACCGATATAACATCGATGAGATGCCTGTCGGTCACGTCAATTTACGGCAGCACTGCGAAACAGCTTTGAGTTAGGTACGTGGTCGGACTGGTGTGGACTCTTGTTTATTGCCTCAATTTCTGACACATCAGTAGGACGTGCGAGCTAGGGCAGCCTCTTAAGACTGGATTTACCGAATACAAGGACGGCAGAACCAGATACCTTATATCCTTTCCTGCCCTGATTCTTACTTGTTGGTACTTTACGCGCCGTCCTGAGGGAAGCTCTCTACTAAGAATTCGGTAAATGCGCGCACCACTAACGATGACTGTCGATGCTGCGGATAAACCGCATATAGGGTGAAACCTTCGGGGCGAAAATCTTCCAGCACCTCCACCAACCGTCCCTTGGCCAGCGCACCGCCAACAATGAAGTCAGGCAATAAGATGAGCCCCAGACCGGCCACTGCAGCCTCGCGCAGCATCTCGCCATTGTTCGAGCGAATCGGCCCGCTCACCGATACCTTACGCATACGCTCGCCGACACGAAAGGTCCACTGCGCTTGAGGGGTATGCCCGTAGATGAGGCAGGCGTGTGTGGCAAGTTGCTGCGGCGCCGTCGGTACGCCATGTTGACGCAAGTAGCCAGGGCTTGCACAGGTAATCAGTTGCACGTTGATGATCCGTCGTGCGATCAGGCTGGAGTCGGCCAATGTACCTATGCGTAAGGCCATGTCATAGCCCTCGCCGATTACGTCCACGATGCGGTCACTAAGCTCAAGTTCCACTGACACCTCGGGATGGCGTTGCATGAAAGCGGGTATCAATGGGCCCAGATACATGGTGGCAAACGTCATTGGCGCACTCAGCCGCAACACGCCGCGAGGCGTTGCCGTTTGGTTGGTGATCATCTGTTCGGCGGCATCGACCTCCAGCAGAATGCGCTGAGTGCACTCGTAATAGGCCAGCCCCAGATCGGTGACGCGTAGTTGCCGCGTGGAGCGCTCCAGCAGTCGCGCACCCAGCCGCTTCTCTAGCGCGGCGATGCGCTTGCTGACGAACTGTTTTGACAGGCCCAACCGATCAGCCGCTGCCGTAAAGCTTTGCGCATCCACGGTTTCTGCAAAGATCCGCATGTCTTCGAGTTGGCTCATTGTCTCTCTTTAGTTGACAGTGTTAAGCGTTTGAGCCTATTTATCAAATCGCATAGGGACTTTATGATAACTCTTTACCGATGCAGCAACGACTGCATTTTCTCTCACTTCGGAGCCCTATCATGATAAACCGTCAATCGTCCAACGTTTCTGCCGCAGCCCGTGTGCTACTGGCTTTGCTGTTTGTCGTCAGCGCCTTCGGCAAGTTGGCCGCGCCCGCCGCGACCAAGGCCTACATCGTTTCGGTTGGACTGCCCTCGCCGGATCTAGCCTACCTGGCTGCCCTTTTTATTGAACTCGGCCTGGGCATGGCTCTGTTAGTAGGCTACCGCACTCGCGTGGTGGCAACTCTGCTAGCTATATTTACAGTGATCACCGCATTCGTCTTTCATGCGCAGTTCGCCGACCCGAACCAGATGACTCATTTTTTGAAAAACATTGCTATCGCCGGTGGCTTGTTGCAGGTGGCGGTATATGGCGCCGGCGGCTTAGGGTTGGATGCCCTACGTCTACGTCGCAGCCAGACCGCCTGATCGCTTCAGGTGAGGAAAGCTCCTCCATTTCACATTACCAAGGAGAACCATAATGATGCAAGTACGCAAGGCTTCTGAGCGCGGCGTGGCCGAACACGGCTGGCTCAGTTCGCGCCACACCTTTTCGTTTGCCGACTATAGAGATCCCAGCCAGATCGGCTTTTCGGATCTGCGCGTGATTAATGAGGATCGCGTAACGCCGGGCCAGGGGTTTGGTACACACCCACACCGGGACATGGAGATTTTTTCCTATGTGTTGGAAGGCACTCTGGCGCATAGCGACAGCATGGGCACCGGCTCACAGATCAAGCCCGGCGATGTGCAACTGATGAGTGCCGGCACCGGCGTTACTCACAGCGAGTTTAACGGCTCCAAAGAGGCGCCGGTGCATTTCCTGCAAATATGGATCGTGCCGGACCACACAGGGGGTGCGCCGGCCTACCAGCAAAAGCACTTTGATGAAGCGGACAAGCGTGGGCGTCTGCGCCTGATTATTTCGCCCGATGGCAGCGATGGCTCGCTGCGTATTCAGCAGGACAGCTACGTATACGCGGGCCTGTTCGACGGCGATGAAAGTGCCACGTTGGCGCTGGACAAGAACCGCCATGCCTACGTGCATGTCGCTCGCGGCAGCATTGAACTGGATGGTGTAAAGCTAGAAGCCGGCGACGGCGTGCGCCTGCGCAATCCGCAGTCGCTGCAGCTAACCGGGGGCAAGGATGCCGAGGTGCTGGTGTTCGATCTGCGCTCACAGGAATTGCCGCAAATGCCGTGAGATGTTGCAAACAGTAGGACGCGTCGACGCACGGCCGATACTCGTCTAAAAGAAGGAACTCCGTCATGAAACACGAAGTAGCACTGGGTACGGCCTAGGTAGAGCATCACCCTTAAATTGGGCTGGGGTAGTATTGGAAAAGGGCTGACACATTAGAATTGAAGGCGATCGTGCACCCGTTTTTAAAAGGATAAAAACGTTATGGGACTTTTAGTCGATGGAACATGGCATGACCAGTGGTATGACACCTCAAGCACTGGGGGACGCTTTGTACGCAGTGATGCACAGTTTCGCAATTGGGTCACACCCGATGGTTCCGCTGGCCCGACGGGCAGCCAGGATTTTAAAGCCGAGGCAGGTCGCTATCACCTGTACGTCTCGCTCGCGTGTCCGTGGGCCAACCGTACTCTGATCCTTCGTGCCCTCAAAGGCCTGGAAGACGTGATCAGTGTATCCGTGGTCAACCCTTATATGGCAGAAAACGGCTGGACTTTCGAGCCCGGCCCCGGCGTGATCGCCGACCCCGTCGCACGGGCCCGGTACATGTACGAAGTCTATCTACGAGCCAAGCCAGAGTACAGTGGTCGCGTCACGGTCCCGGTGCTTTGGGATTTGGAGCGCGACACCATCGTTAATAACGAGTCGGCGGAAATAATGCGCATGCTTAACTCAGCCTTTGATGGCTTTGCGACAAAGGACGGCGATTATTCACCCGCCGACTTACTGCCCGAAATCGATGCCATTAACGCCTACACGTACGATGCCATTAACAATGGTGTCTACAAGGCAGGCTTTGCCACCGAACAGAGCGTGTATGAAAACGATGTGCGTAATCTCTTCGCCGCACTGGACAAACTTGAAGTCAAGCTTGATCAGCAGCGTTATCTGGTGGGCGAGCAGATCACCGAAGCCGACTGGCGTTTATTCACGACCTTGATCCGCTTCGATTCGGTGTATCACGGTCATTTCAAGTGCAACCTGAAGCGTCTGAGCGATTACGAAAACTTGTGGAGCTACACGCGCGAGCTCTACCAATGGCCGGGCGTTGCGGGTACCGTGAATTTCGATCATATCAAGCAGCACTATTACCGCAGCCACGGCACCATCAATCCCAACGGCATTGTCCCCGTAGGCCCTGTTTTGGACCTAGATCGCCCGCCAAGTAGGCGATAGTTCGGAAGGCGTGTCCGCGGTGCAATCAGATAACATTGCCCTGCAGCCCAACAGACACCCAGGCGTCAGGAAACCGCAATTATATTCATGCGACGAACACTCTAGCTAATCACTCAAGAAGGAACCCGTCATGGCAGTCAAACTCGCTATTATTTTTTACTCTACCTACGGCACCAACCATCAGATGGCATCGATTGCTGCCGAAGCAGCAAAAACGACGAACGCTGAAGTACGACTTTTAAAAGTCGCCGAGACGGCACCAGAGGAGGTCGTTGCGGGCCAAGAGGCCTGGAAAGCGCAAGCTGACAAGACTGCCAACATCCCAATTGCCACGATAGAAGACATGGAATGGGCTAACGCCTACCTGTTCTTGGCTCCGACACGTTTCGGTGTTATGGCAAGCCAGATGCGCGCTTTTATCGATACCCTCGGAGGCGTATGGAGCAAAGGCGGTCTTGCCAACAAAGCAGTCTCGGCGATGTCATCTGCGCAAAACCGGCACGGCGGACAAGAAGCCACACTGCTTTCCTTTTATACGTCGATGTTTCATTGGGGTGCCATTGTGGTGGCCCCTGGCTATACCGACCCATCAATCTTCAAGGTAGGCGGCAACCCCTACGGCTACAGTCACACACAAGGCGAGGAATTTACCGAAGAGGTGAAGGCCGCGATTAGCCATCAGACTCGCCGTTTGATTGATGTGGCTGAAAAAATCAGTGGATGAGTAAGCCTGATCGTACTCTCGCCTGCCGTAAGCAAGAGTTCCGCCTGTTCCTTGCTTATTCGCAAAAAGTAGTCCGCTCAGCGTAATGCTAACGGTTTTGCCTTTTGAGCACCGAGCTACCGAGCCCGGCAAGGCCCCGTCCGGCGGTCAGGTCCTGGTTACTGATCAATCAGCATCTGTAAATCGCTTGATAACGGACTTCGTTGTGGTGACATTAGAGCAGGCGCTGCCACCAAGGGGTGTTCTATCCCAACCGATAGGCTGACTGAACATCTGGGCTCGCTCACCCTTAACTCGATGCACCGAAGCTGATATCGAACAGCTTATTACCGGTGGATCCGGTGTATGTGGTGGAAAAGCCTGTGTCCGCTTGAGCGTCCTATGACTTCGCCATATCGACGATACGCTTTCCGCTGTCGACCTCGGCGCACTTATCTATTTCATACTGCACTTTTCTTTTGGCGAACGCCAGCACTTCAAGAATATGACTGCGTGGAATAAAGCATACGCCGGCGCCGTCGGCCACAACCAAGTCGCCTGGATGAACCTCTATACCGCATATATTGACCATGCCGTTTATTTCAACGGACTCAACCCGCCACTTGCCTGTTATTGGAGTAATTTCAGTGGACCAAATAGGGTATCCAATGGCGATGAAATCGGGCACATCGCGAACTGCGCCATCAACAATGGCGCCGACTTCGCCTTGACGCTTTCCCATACGCCCGCCCACGCTTCCCATATTTGATGCGCCCGCGACTCCCTGAATAACAAGGACGTCGCCCGGTTTGGCAAGGTTGTGACATTCAATTTCAGCCATCCGGCTGTCATTAACTTGGGCGAGTAAAAATGGATCTTCCTCCCGCGCCACATTCTTAAGCGTTAACGCGGTGCCGACCATACGCCTATTGGGCATGATGCATCTAAGCTTGGACGCACTTATCGCTCCTGGAATACCCAAGGAGTCCAATGCATCGGATACGGCAGATGTTGCGTCACCTAGTGCTTCAAGCTCCGCCAGTACTGAGGGATCAGTGTGTGGCAGCTCTAGCAGCTTAATCTTCTCCGGAGCAATTCTTCCTGTTAATTCTATAGTCATGCGTGTTCTTCCATGCGCTCTGAGCGGTTCAGTGTCAACAATCCTCCCAAGCTATTAGGAGATATTTAATTGGCGGAATTAATGGTCGGCGCGATTAAGCCGGTTCACCTAAATGAGGGTTGTTTTTCAGATGTTCGACGAGCATCCCTATTGACCCGCCTTGCTGGATGATCTGCTGAATACTCAACGGTAGCGGGGGATAGAAAAAGACTTCTCCTGTCGTCAGGTTTTGAACTTCCCCATTCTGATAGTTGACCTGTAGATCATCACCATTCTGGATATTCTTGCTGATATCGTTGCAGTCTTTCAGACAAAGCAGTGGCAAGTTGTAAACGCCCTGAGAGGCGCGCACACCCATGGACTCACAGAGTATTCCAACACCCAACGCCTTCAAAGCGTACAGACCGTTATTGTGGGCTTTGCCAGCTAAGAAATTTTTTCCAGCAACAATAAAATCCCCTCGCTGAATGCGCTGTGCCAATTCGGGATCGATCTCCCGAAACAACAAGGGCATGAGTTCAGCCGGATCGGTAACCCGCCCAATCACCTTGTCAAAACTAATCACTCCGCCATCGTGCGGAATGTTATCCCCCAGCACGTGCGCATAACCTCGTTGGATCCAGTTCATGATTTATCGGACGCCTTTAATAAAAGTTCAGGAACTTATGTGCGAGGATCGGTTATGCACCCTTCGATCGCAGAGCGCGCAACGGTGATGGGACTGCCTAAATAGCACTTAGCATCTTTGGCGCCCATCCTGCCCGCGCCGTTAGTTGCCGCCGTGGAAATAGACACTTCATTTGGAGCCAGAGGGCCACCCAACCCGCCGGCACAGAGGCCGCAACCAGGAGGCAACTGAATGGCGCCCGCATCGGCAAAAATGTTGGACAAGCCACTGTCGGATAACTGTTTGGCTACGGCGACCGTACCCGGCACAACGAACATTCGCACATGCGGTGCAATTTTCTTATTTTTCAGGATGTCCGCAGCTATCCGAAAGTCGTCATACATGCCAGAGCCACACGCTCCGATAAAGGCATGGTCTATCTTCAAGCCGACCACCTCGTCTATCGATACGCCCTGGTCCGGCGCGCCTGGCAATACGACCTGTGGGCTAACTTCGCCGATATCCAGGGTAATCTTGTTTTCGAAATGGGCATCTTCATCGCTGATTTGCGTTTGCCAACCGCCCGTCAACTGTTGAGACGGAAACAACACGTTGGCTACGCCAATTTCAGTCAGCGTATTGCACAACGCTACTCGGGATGAAAGGGGCATTTCGTCTACAGCATGACCGGAAAACTCGACAACTCTATAGTCAAAATCGATGTCCAACCTTTCCGGCGACAACTGCGAAGACAACCAGAATCCCAGATCGCGCGGATGCGCACCGAATGCAAACTGGCCCGTCAATTCAATTCGAATCGTGGCCGGCACGGTTACCCACAATGATCCAGTAGCCAGCACAGTAATGATATCGGGCCCCGCCCTATGAGCATACGCACCCACCGCTCCAAAGTTTGTGCAATGCATGTCGTACGAAAACAGAAACATTCCCGGCTTTACCAGCCCGACCTCCATCGGGTAAATGTGACCGTGCCCAGCCTGGCCCGCTCCAAAAAAATATCGTACACCCCATTTTTCCGCAACGTGTCTATGGTTTTTAGCGTCCAAGATCGCTTCGGATGTCAAATGGAGCACTTTGTGGTCCGTAATGATCATTACCTTTTCGGGCGCAGTAATTCTGCGGTAGCCAAGCTGCGACAGTTGCTCGTATGCCATGTTGACATAGCCATCGTGCATGATTACAAGTTCAGGATTTGGCTGGACGATATCGCCCGGCGAAACCTTGTCTTTGCCCGAGGCTCTCGCCAGAATTTTTTCGGCTGATGTCATAGCCATATGCATTCCACCTTTATCGCATCCACCGTCCAAAATGCGTTTAATTGACTTTGACGTTGGCCGACTTAGCAATCGCCGACCATTTTTTCATTTCACTTCTGATGAATTCGGAAAACTCGTCAGGCGTAGTCGGCGCAGGAGTGAAACCCAGTGAAACCAGCTTGTTCATTGTCGCGGGGTCATTCAACAAGGCTACCATTGCCTTGTTCAGTTTTTCAATGATGGCGGGTGGCGTTCCTTTTGGGGCCAGGATGCCATTCCAATCTTCTATCTCAAAATCCGGAACACCAGCCTCTGCCATTGTGGGCACATCCGGAAATAATGGGCTCCGTTCGATGCTGGTAACTGCTAGGGCATTCAACCGACCCGATTCAACTAACCCTCGCGAAGGTGCCAAGCCCCCAAAAGTAAAAGACACTTCACCACTGACCACTGCAGTTGTGGCGGGCGTCGCACCTTTATAGGGCACATCCAACGCGCTGATTCCCGTCTGGTTATTGAACAATATCGAAGCCATGTATGCGGCACTGCCAACACCTGCCGTACTAAAGGCTAACGACCCCGGGTCCTTCTTGCCCGCCGCAATTAAATCACTAACTGTTTTGAACCCCATTTTGGGTGCTGCACACAAAATTAATGCAGTCTTTGCAGATAAGCTGATAGGCACAAAATCCTTCAAAGTATCGTAAGGCAACGAAGAGTAGATGTACGGGTTGATCGTCAACGCGCCGATGTGACCCACTAATAACGTATATCCGTCCGCCGCCGCGCGGGCTGCATATTCAGTGCCAACTATGCCGGCAGCTCCGGCCCGGTTTTCAACTACTATGGACTGTTTCAGCCTCTGCCCCAAGCCTTCGGCGACAACGCGGGCTACTACATCGGTATTTCCGCCTGGTGCGAAAGGCACGATAAGCCGAATGGGTTTATCAGGGTACGACGAGGCTGACTGGGCGGTAGCGACAGAGAAAGAACTCAACGCTGCCAAGGCAACCCAAGCATGACACAATAGTTTAAAGAATCTCATAGCTTCCTCGTGTTTAATTGTATGACAAAAATTAGTTAACAAGTCTATATTTCTTCTAATTACCGCCTTAAGAACACATATTGTATGACAATTGAAAAAAAAGCATCAACGAAAATTGTAAAACAAAGCGTATATTCAGATACCCTCACACGACTTTCCACTCTGATCATCGAAGGCGTTTACAAGCCCGGCGACCGCCTGATCGAACGCGAGTTGTGTGACCGTCTGCAAGTAAGTCGCACCTCTGTTCGCGAAGCTCTACGACGACTAGAAGCTGAGAGGCTGGTTCAAATCATCCCAAATAAGGGTCCAGTGGTACGGCGCCTAAGTACCAAGGAATTCCTAGACCTATGGGATATTCGCACCACCATTGAATGTCTGGCCGCCAGGCGTTTTGCGCTCCACGGTTCCGATGCGCAAATCTTGGCGCTGGAAAAATGCATTCACGCAATGGACCAAGCGCTGGTCAACGAAGACGAGCACCGCATTCGAGTGGCTAAAAATGATTTTTTCGAGTGTTTTATGATGGGTTCGGGCAATTTTGCGTTGCCCGATTTGTTAAGACAGCTAAATGCCCAGCTCAGCTTTATGTGGGCCTCATCATTACGGGTTCCTGGCCGACCTACGGCAAGTATCAAGGATCTTATGGCCTTATTGGAGACAATCAAGGCGCGCAATCCTGAAGCAGCCAACGCCGCAGTCATCCTATACAACGAGCGCGCAAAGATTATTGCGTTGGCCCGATTGGCCGAACTTGAGTCTGAGCCAGCAAAAACACCTACGCGCTCCAAAAGGCGGGTGCAGAGCTCTGCGGAAACGTAACGGTTCATCACCACAGCTGCTATGGAGACTGGTTGCGCTAGAGACACCGGTTACCCAGTGCCTCCCCCCGCACAGCTCTGCACGTACAGAATTACCGTATAGGGCTCATACCTCTGTTGTAACGCATAGAAGCGCTCTTCAGGATAGGGGTGCAATTTACGCGGCCGTGGTATGTACTGATTGGCAATGCGAGCAAAACGCTTCCTCGGTATTCGGTGCATTTGGCTGCGTCGACGCAAGGCATGCAGCCATGCCTGGCACGCTTCAACACTAAAGCCATCCAGGCGCCGCATGTTTGTCGGCACTGCGTGGTACGCGAAGTAGTCTCTGATAAAACGCTGCAACCATTTGCTTACCGCAGGAATCGGTTTGACCTGCCCCCAAGATTTAGGCACAAGTCGTTGTAGAGTTTGTGGCTAAGTTGATGTGACGAGCAGCAAACTCGCACGGGGTTAAATTATTCAGAGAGCTATGGGGTCGAGTCTGATTGTAATCTTGACGCCACGATTCAATCAGTACACGCGCTTCACACAAACTCGTGAACCAATTGTCGTTGAGGCATTTGTCGCGGAATTTGCCATTAAAGCTCTCGATATACGCATTTTGTATAGGCTTACCAGGCTGAGTAAAGGCCAGTGTCACGCCTCGCTGCTGGGCCCACGCATCCATCGCCAAACCCGTAAATTCCGGCCCATGGTCAACACGAAGTCGACGAGGCAAGGGGCGGTGCAGGGCAATGCGATCCAGTACGCGCGCTACACGCACGCCCGATAGCGACGTATCCACTTCAATGGCGAGCGTCTCTTTCGTGTAATCGTCCACAATGTTTAAGCAACGAATACGCCGGCCATCGGCCAGACCATCGTGCACAAAGTTCATCGACCACGTATCGTTGGGCTGATCAGGTAATGTCAGCGCAATCCGTTCCGTTGGACCGATACGTTTACGGTTGCGTTTGCGTACAACCAATCCTGCTTGTCGATATATCCGATAGGTACGCTTTACATTCACAGCCCAGCCCTCACGCTCAAGTAGCACATGAATACGACGATAACCAAAGCGGCGACGCTCCTGGGCCAGCGCTGTTATACGCTCGCGCAGTTCGCCGTTACTATCGGCCCGCGCTTGATAGCGTAGTACCGACACCGAGATGCTCATCAGCCCACAAGCGCGTCGTTCCGACAGCTGCCATGCTTGCTTTAATAGCTGCACAGCGTCACGACGAGCCTGTGGGCCTACCACTTTCGGCTAACGATATCCTTGAGCGCGGCGTTATCGAGCATGCTGTCAGCCAAAAGACGTTTCAATCGACCGTTTTCATCTTCCAGCGCCTTGAGTCGCTTAGCGTCGGAGACATCCATGCCGCCATACTTGGCTTTCCACTTGTAAAAAGTAGAGCTGCCAACCCATGCTTGCGGCACAGCGCATCCACAGATAAGCCCGCTTTGGCTTCCTTGATGAAACCGATGATCTGTTCTTCGGTAAACCGTTTCTTCATGTCCGTATCCCTTTAAACGGACTCTACCTGATTTTGTGCCTAACTTTGGGGGCAGGTCAGGTTGATAGCGGCACATCGCGTGAACTTCCGTTTTTGGTAAGTGGAAGGTGCGCGACACGGCGCGTCAGATCCACGTGCTCCCATCGCAACTGCACAAGCTCTCCACGCCGCATGCCGTTTCTTCTTGCGGGCAATCAAGACCCAGGCGGAAGAGAACCAGCGCAAGGCGGCAGACATTCTGTCGTTGTACGAACGCATGAAGCGCGAGGTGACTGAGCTGACGCGCTCGCAGTACGCCATCCATACGCTGGACTGGGTGTTCGAGCGGCCGATCTTCAAGAGTTCGGACTTTGTGGCCAGCAGCGGCATTCCTGCCCCAACGGCCAATCGCATTCTGGGTGTCTTGCGCGGCGGCGAGGTGTTGAAGGTGCTGATGGAAGCCTGCGGCAATCGGCCTGCCACGCTGTGCTTCCCAGCGTTATTGAACATCGCCGAAGGGCGGGAGGCATTTTGAGGCTCATGAAATGGCTACAAATGCCTTTGTGGCTCACGAAATGGCATTTGGCGAGCCTCAAGCAGGTTTGTGGTGTGCCTGTGAGCCACAAAACAACAGGGGTGAATCCATGATCCACAAATACGAGTGCTTGGGGGGCAGGCATATGAGCATTGCCGAGTTCATCCAAAACAAGATTCTTCGCCCTCGCTTGCAAAAGACCGGCAGCCTGGTGGTGTATGACCTTGACGTCCATACTCACGAACAGTTGTCGGATCACACAGCTGCTCGACAAGGCGCAAGGTAAGTAATTGGAAATCTTGCCAGTTGGTTGGCGGCGGAAAGTGAAGAATCATGGCATTGCGCGCATTCGTCCAGCTGTAAATCACGCAACTGTACTTTACCGATGGCCTCTAAGGCTAATCACGTAGCGTTAAGGCTACATGCTGCATTCTGCTTATTTCGATAGAACGCCGAAACGGGAGCAATCGCCGCAAGACTCATCCTGACTTTTTCGCTGAACGGCCGCTCAGAGCCGATTTCTGCCCCTCAGACCTGGCAATGCCTGTCTGCTCAAGTATGAAACAGTGCCTCTGACATTTCCTCGTACGCTTGATGCCACAACACTGTAAAACTCCTGCCGCCCATAGGTAATCAGCACGCAGCACCAATGCTGTCGCCATGCAATCAAAGTGCAGATGGAAAGCAGTCAGCGTGTAGTTGGTACGTTGCTAGCGGCTGGTGTCCATGCCGTCTACCAGAAACAAGGCTACAACTGTAGCCGGATATCCGTTCGATAAATCAAGCTCTTACACTGTTTTTTTGCTCTTTATGTCCTACAACGCGGGCGACCGCCGTTCGCTCCCAATTCCTTGAAAAGCAAGCGCTTTTCTTACCCCACCAGGGTGCGTCTTGTGTGGCACTTTTAAGGCCACAAATGAGCGACAGCGAATTTGTGGATTTGAAGGTGCCAGCCAGGTCGAAGGGCTGGCAACGTCATCAATCAGGGTCCCATCGAAGATGGGGTTATCGGGCAGGCAGCCGAACGTCAGTGAGCCATCAAACCATCAGAACTCAATGACCTCCAGCTATCATGCTGTGTTACACACCGAGCAAGACCGCCCCACCCTATCAACCACAAACAATCGTTGCCAAATGCCTGCAGGCAGGCGTCAGCGATACGTAAGTCAGACCATGCCCGTCCCGGCTCGGGATGAGCGAACAGCAAACTTAGGGCAGCGCAGTCCGGCGAGCCGAAGACGCAAACATCAATTGCATACCAAAATCTTAATCACTAGAAGTTTCCGCCGCCACGTAACCCAAAGCCGATTGGTTACAATCGCTACAAGTAAAAACTAAAACCACATCCGAACGAGAAGCGCCAAATAGTTCCGAGAAATCTCGATCCGGCCAATGCCTTGGACCACTCAGTCACCTCTTTCTCTATGCTTAGACTTCCTCGCAACGTCACACTCGACTTTGTTTCAGATCACATCACGAAACTTGAACTTGCTGATGCGGACGTTATTCAAGTACCAGGAAAAATACCGCCAGACGTAGGGTTTGCCGTTACTGGGCTTGTTATTCAACTCCTCGCGCTATGGTCCAGGACGCATAGCGAGCGCACGCTCCAGGTGGCAGGACAGCCAGTAGAAAAAATACTGACTGGACTTGCCAAAGAGCCACACGGAAGTGCTGCAATTTACTTTGCGGATCACATCAAAGGAGCTCAGGGTTTCAACGCAAGTGCAAGCGAAGCGCGACGTTATTTGATTCCTGTCATTCACGCCATGCAAAGGCACGAATTTCGTGACACAAGCGGTACTCGGGGAGCACACCTATGTTGCTTTTATGGCTCCGTCAACGAATATATTGGTCCCCTATACAGCCGCGACGATGAAGCCTCATTGCGAAATCCCAGCGATTTTATTGACCTGACCCGTAACGCGATTGCTGCGTTTGAACCGGCAGCCCTACGCAGACTTTCGCCCGAGGCATTAAATTTCATATCCTCTGTGGTCTATGAGCTATTTTCAAACACACACGAGCATGCCCGAAGCGATGAACAAGGGAACGCTTACACAAGCGGCAATGTTCGCGGCATTATTGCTCGAACGGTTGAATACCGAGAAGATAAAAAGGAAACGCATATTAACGTTCACCTTTCTCGCTATATGGCACTAGCCGCTATTCGACAGAAAAGGCATAGTGTCCAGCCCGAAGTCAATCAAGAACGGGTTGCTCGCGTACACGCCGGGTATGCCAAGCCGCACTCGGACAGAACAAAGTCGCTCGGCTCGACGCGCTTTCTAGAATTCACGATATACGACACGGGTCCTGGTCTAGCCCGTCAATGGGCCGTTAAGAAGCGTAGCCGTTCAATCAATAGCCTCACCTTCGAGGACGAACTTGAGTTTGTTCGGGAGTGTTTTGTCGTCGGTAATACAACCAAAAAAACTAACGGCGTAGGACGAGGCCTTGGATACTCTGTTGAATCATTGAAAAAGCTCGGTGCGTTCATGGCGCTTCGCACGGGCAGAGTATTTTTCTATCAAAATTTTCTAAACACTCGCACAGACGGCTTCGTGCCGGAGCATTGGTATCCTGACAACCAAGAGCAAGCCTATCTGCCAGGCACCACCTATACGATCGTTATTCCAATAAGTGGGGATCTAACATGAACTCCATGTTCACGTTCTCCTGGTCGTGCGGCGGATATACCTTTCAGGTACTGTTCAAGGCCCCTGGGTCTACCCCCGCTATCTACGTTGCAGAGGCAATAAAAGATGCGGCGCAGGAAGTGCTTTATCCAGACGGGATCATCTTGCTCAATGTTGACGGCGATGATAGTGAGATGCAGAGCATCCTGGGCGATGATGCGTTGCAGGGCGCCTTGAAACGGTTAGGGACAAAAACGGGGCTTTATACCGCAACAATCGGACCCGATCAAAAAAACGTCGAAACGAAAGTCGTGGAGAGTATGCCTTTGGCAGACTTCATCACTGGGAAACTGCGAGAGACGGACGTCTTGGCTGACATGTTCAAAGCAGGTATTCAACAAATCTTCACATCAAAAAAGATAGTAATTCCCGCGCCTCCTGGCTACCACTTTCAGAAGCCGTCCGGAGACAGTGCAAGCCACTTCATTCGTGCAGAGGAGGTCTTATCTCACAGCCAGGTGGTGGATTTTCTCGCCCTCGCATTACTTGTCAGGATGGGCAAGCGAGAAAACCTTAAAACTATCTATATCGATACGATGGGAATCTCCAGCGTGGCGTATGCCCTACGCGAACTCCTGCGCAGATCTCAATCAAATAATATCATTCCAAGGATCGTCAGTTTCCACTCTCATGATGGACTAGACAAGATTGACTCCCCCATGCCAGGCACGGCGTATTGCATTATCTCAGCGTCATCCTCGTTATCGTTGGAACAGAAATGGATAGAAAAAACACGGTGTAAGAGTGATGATGTAGTGACCTTGGCGACCTTCAAAGGCGCCGTAGGTGACGAAAACGCTATTTTTACTTTTGAACGACCAGACAATTGGGCAGAGCATGGCGCGATACCGACTTTGGGGACAAGGGGGCTTCGCACCCTAGGAGAGCGGTTTCAGCAAGAGCAGATGCCGTTAAAAAAAGTAACCTTATCGCGAGACCACCACCCGCTAAGCACCACAAAAGATCTTGCTCAACAGTTCTGGAGCTTACCTTTTCTGAATGTAGATGTTGCGACGCCTAACGGCAGAAGACGGACGTTCTACGCAGAGGGTACGTTGTTGGTTAAAAATAGAACGTTTCAGAAATGGCTTGAGAAAGAACTGCGATCCAAAGTGCCAGCGTCGATCCAAGGAATCATTTACCAGAATGATTCGGCCAGTCTCACATTGGCCAGGAAATGTAGAAATTATTTAAAAAAATTCAAGGTTGAACTTCCATGGGGAATGCATAGCAGTGACACTTATGAGCGTCACCTAGATACGTTAGACAGCAAACGGGGTTTGCTTATTCTCGCGGCGGTCATTGGACAAGGCCACACTTTGTTAGGCATCTCAAGAGATCTACGAGCACGCCATGAGGGCAGCAAATTATATTTAATCGGCTTACAAGTTTGCGCGGAAAAAAGTGAATCGAAATTTCTCCGTTCCAATTTAAGCAATACGAAAGACGGAACAAACGGCTTTAACCTTTGGAATTGCCTGGCAACGGGTTCAGCCATGCACCAGTCATTGAAACGCGAAGAGAGTTTATATAGAACTCATCCAGCCCTGAAGCCACTGTTCGATTACAGGCATAGCCGTCAAGTCAACGTTGGTTTGGGTGAAGCAGCTTTGTTACCTACTGCTATCGGAAATGCTTCGCTAGGCCTGAGAAAAGATTTCCTTTTCTGGCCTGAAGGTTATAAAGAAGGGAGCCAGCACGTAGCGCTCGTGCTCGCCACCATAGGTGCGATTCTCGAACACGCCCGCACAGATAAGAAGATGGACGAAAGGTATTGCATGCATTCGGATACGGTTCAGCATGTGATACTTGATCCTCAAAATTTCAATAGATTTAATGACGGGATAATTCAAGCATCACTATTAAGGCAGGCGTACCCGTCTGAACTTAATTATTCCGCTACTCATGAAGAAAGCGGGTTCATGCGTGAGTTTTTATTAAAAATATTCTCGGCCAGGAACAAACCCCAGGGAGAGGCTGCTTTGGAGTTCGCACTAGCATTAGCCATTCATCGCTTAAAAATTCAAAAGACTGACCTGGAAATTGTATGCAGTAGAACAACTGAGCTACTCACGGCTAGCGACTTTGATAAGCATCTTCTCATCCTGTTGAATCTCGCTAGAAATCAACCGCCCTCAAACTCCCCAGCCTTTTAGATTTAGGTAGTACCTTCTTACATGCACAGCCAGCTGCGTCCCGCACCTGCCAGGTTGAACGATATATCGTCGGCCACGACAGCAGCGCCACCAGCCGCAGATGGCGCAGGTATTCTCCGGCGATTCCTGCCAAGCGGTTATAGAACCCAATCCGATGCCATTCGGTTTCTTCTCGTTTCTCGCCTGTCGCCTTGTCTTTCCAGCTTGTCGATGTGGCAACGGAAATGGTGCAGATCCCGGACCCATCCGCGCTATAGCGCATTTCTGGACCGTGACCTAAGTTGCCGATGATGATAACTTTGTTGACTGATGCCATGTTGCTGCTCCTAGTAGTGGTTTGGCGTGCTCGCCGACAAATTTCCCAGGCCGATAAGGCAGCCTGGGGCTTCGGTTTAGTTGTTGGTCGAGCCGTTCAAAATCTGCATGACAGCTTTTGCCTGCCATATAGCGGCGTTGTTCAGTTGACGCACCCACGCGCCACGGGTTGGGCTCCACCGAAAACCATGGCGTTTTAGCATCTCGCGGGTGGTTTTTTCCGGCTTGCCTTCGAACATAAACATCACACGGTTCTCTTCCACGTCCTCGGCGTATGCATACCCCATCCCCTGTATGCTGACCGGCGCACGCTCCTGGTTAGCCTGTAATTGTTTGATCCGTTGCCCAATACGGCGAATGTTCGCGTTATTGTTGGTCAAGGTGAAAGACGGAAAGCCCACACGTCCGGCATAGTCCGGTGCCATCAGCTTCTGTGCGCTTTCTGCCGAGTATCCCAGCTCAAGCAAAGCACGCTGTTGGCTCTCTGCATCGCCCTTATGCTTACGGATCACCTGATTACTTTTTTTCATGCGTTCCTGATTTGCTGTCAGTTGCTCCGCCTGGCGCATGAGTTTTGCTATTGCATCAGGGTCATCGCTGGATACTCCCCCATCGCCTACAGCAGCCGCCTTCTGCACATAGTGGTCAGCCTTCTTTTGCAGATCAAAGGCTTTGCCGTACGTGTTGTGGATCCGCTGCCGATAATTGCGGTCTCGGCCTTCGCTGTGGTGGCCAACTAAAATCGGCTGTCCGAATGGAATCGCTTCACCCATTTGCTTTGCACGGCCATAGGTGGTTGCAGCTTGTGCCTCGGCCTGCACTGCCCTGGCCTCTAGCTTGGCCTTACGGTCTGCTTGTTTTGCTTCGTAGTGGTTCATGTCGCCTTCCTTCAAAAAGTGCGCGGTGGCGCGGTAGTGATTTCATTGCTGACCGGGCCTGAAGATTCTTGAGCCCGTTTGTAGGTTTTTGCTGCCGGGTTGTGTGCTGGTCCTATCGCGTTCTGCCGCCAGTCCTGTGAGTTCCATCGCCCTTGCCGTGCTGAATCACGCAATGACTAGCGGAAAGGGGGGAAGGTTTGTAAAAGTCGCGCAGCGGGTTTTATGAACACCCCCTTGAAGCGCCGGAACGTAGTGATACAGTCGGCGTTCTAGGGCGATGAAACTCTTAGGACCAGGCTTGCGGTGTCAGTACGCACAACCCGGCAGCAGCCCGCGCAGCGAGCGCCACCATCACCGAAGCGGTGATCTAAATTGAAGGCAGTTACGCAGCTGTATCCAGCTTGCACCAGCAAGCCGCTATGCCCGTCCCGGTACACCGGGACGGGCTGCTTTTGTTGAGAAGGAAGAAAACAGATAACTACTTGTGCGTCAGCACAAGTCCAACCGACGCCGGAGCGCGTGGCGTCTACCTGTGCAGGCGGGCTCTCACCCGCCCTGCTCCAGGTTTACACTTGGCCCGATTCCGCTAACGATGTCGTGTTCCGCCCTGTAACGATGATGTGATCCAGTAAACGAACATCAACTAGCGCCAGGGCTTGTTTTAAGTGTCGCGTCAGTGCCAGATCGGCCTCGCTGGGTTCAGGTATGCCGCTTGGGTGGTTGTGTGACATGATGATGGCTGCCGCATCCAAGCGTAGTGCTGTTTTAACAATTTCACGCGGGTATACGCTGGCCTGCGTCAGCGTTCCATGGCTCATTTCCATGTAACGGATCACCTTAAACTGACTATTCAGGTACAGCACAGCGGCGACTTCGTGCCCCATGCCCGACAGTTTGGCTTGAAAATACCGTTTTACTGCGTTCGGGTTCCCCATGTCAGCCCGGTCACCGATCAAACTTTCAGCGGCAATCCGTGCGGCGGCCAGTACATGCGAATCAGTCGCGGCCTGATACCGACCCGACGGGCTGCGCACATAAAGCGTTTGCCCTGCGTTCATGTTGTCATAGCCCAAAGCTGCAGTGTGGTTAACGTGTTCCATAATCCTATCCTTCAAAAGCCAATTGGTTTTCCTGCTGACCGGGGCCGAAGATTCCGAGCCTGATCGTAGGTTTTCGGCGTTCGCAGTAATACGGTTCCTGCGGGGTTGCCGCCGTTGCCGTGAGTTCGTCGCCTTGCCGTGCTGAACTGCTGGCCGGGGCTGATGAACAGGACCGTGGAATATATGGAGGGGACCCGCCTGGCGGGGAGGATGCCGTTCATGCCGCGAAAGCCAGGGCAGCGGACACGGTTGGCGGTACAGTCGGTGTTTTGGGCGGCGCACTCAGGGCAATGGGAACGACAGCCCGATATGCACTGATTGCGAATGCTGGCCCGCGCGGCGAGCGCCCCTACCGCCTGATGGCGGTCTGTATTTGAAAAGTTGTTTGTCAGCGGTCACAAGGCCCAAGCCCTATGGAGCTTGAACCCGATCCTGGGGCGGGGGGGGTAGACATCGGGATACAATCCAATCGCAACGACCGTATGCCCAGAACGGCCTTACTATGGCTGTATAAGCCACTATATAAGTACGCATCGCAGCTGCAATGCGTATAGGCCAATCTACGTAAAAACCAGTGAATACCGATGCCCGTACCTACCTACGACCAGTTCATAGAACCAATTTTTCGATACCTAGCTATCAACACTGATGGTGCGCCCGCACGAGTAGTTCATGAGGCTGCAGCCGATACGCTCGGCTTAACTCTAGAACAACGACAAGTTACCCTGAACAGCGGCCAAGCGGTTTACAAGAACCGAGCAGGCTGGGCCTATGACCGATTAAAACGGGCAGGATTTTCTGATGACGTGAAACGTGGTCACTGGAAATTGAATAACAACGGCATTCAGTATGTTCAAGCTCACCCGGCCCCGCTCTCAGCCGAACAAATCGAGCATCTTGCCGTTGGCTTCAAAGATGTCAGACTACGAGCAATTGAGGATGGAGCCCCACTCGCAACCAAAGCACAGACAGCTACCGCTGTTCAAACGAGCACAATCAGTCCAGACGATCTGCTTGATCAAGCATGGAAGGAATTACGCGAAGCCACAGCTGCCAATCTCTTAGAAAGTCTTTCACAAGTATCGCCAACGCGTTTTGAAGTTATTGTGCTTGATGTGCTTCATCGACTCGGCTACGGTGCAAATCGTAATGATTTACAACAGGTAGGCGGCTCTGGTGACGGCGGGATCGATGGGGTGATTTCATTAGACAAGCTCGGTCTAGAGAAAGTCTACGTACAAGCCAAACGCTGGCAAGGCACTGTCGGACGCCCTGACCTTCAAGCCTTTTATGGCGCATTAGCCGGTCAAAAAGCGAAACGCGGCGTATTTATTACGACATCAGGCTTCTCAGCCCAAGCTATCGACTTCGGCAAGTCCGTTGAAGGCATAGTTTTAGTTGACGGCTTACGTTTGGTCAATTTGATGATGGATTATGAGGTTGGCGTAACGTCACGGTCATTGATGATCCCAAAAATTGATACTGATTATTTTGATGAAGATTAGCTAATCAACTGGTCACGACTCAACCAATAGAAGATGAAAGCACCTACCATCTGGTACAAATAACTCATGAATGCAGTAGAGATTGAAGCAGCCGTATCGGATCTGGCATCCCAACCCTTTGATGGTGAGGAGTTCCCATTTGCCTTCCTGGCGGCCTTTGGAAATAAGAAAACAACCATAGATCGCCTGCGCAAAGGGAATACCAACGCGTCCGACGTGCCAAATGGCGTGCTTCAACGCAATAATATCCACGTTGCCACCTGCCAGCCCGGTGCTGTCAGCGAAACATTAAATGCCCTACGGGCCAGTCCTAAAACCACGACGGCAAAAGCAAAATTCATACTTGCAACTGACGGACGAACACTAGAAGCTGAAGATCTGGTATCTGGTGAGACCATTGCGCCCGACTACCGTAACTTTGCTGATCATTTTGGTTTCTTTTTGCCTTTGGCGGGCATCTCCACGATCAAGGAGATTAAAGATAACCCTATCGACGTGCGCGCCACAGGACGTCTTAATAAGCTTTACGTCGAATTGCTAAAGGATAATCCTGACTGGGCAACCGAAGAGCGCCGCCATGATATGAACCACTTCATGGCACGGTTGATTTTTTGCTTCTTTGCCGAAGACACCGGGATCTTCAAGGAAACAGGACTGTTTACCCGTACCGTTGATCAAATGAGCGAGCGGGATGCAGCAAATACACATGAGGTCATTGGAACAATATTTCATGCAATGAACCTAAGTGCTACTCAGCGTAACGCGGACAAGCCCCCCGCCTGGGCAGACGCCTTCCCCTATGTTAATGGCGGGCTGTTTTCCGGTAGCATCGATGTGCCCCGCTTTTCTCGTATGGCACGCACCTTCTTACTACACTCGGGCCAACTGAACTGGCGTGAAATCAATCCAGACATATTTGGGTCGATGATTCAGGCGGTAGCCGACGAAGGCGAGCGCGGCGCCTTGGGCATGCACTACACCAGCGTGCCTAATATCTTGAAAGTACTAAACCCTCTGCTTTTGGATGAGCTGCGCGAACAGCTAAATGCAGCTGGTGACAATCCCCGCATACTGCTCAATCTACGCAGACGTATGGCCAAGACTCGCGTATTCGATCCAGCTTGCGGGTCCGGAAATTTCCTGGTGATAGCCTATAAACAGATGCGTCAGATCGAAGCCGAGATCAATCAACGGCGCGGTGAGCCAGGGCTAAAAACTGAAATACCATTGACCAATTTTCGCGGCATTGAGTTGCTTAGCTTCCCTGCCGAAATTGCCCGCCTCGCACTGATCATTGCTGAATACCAGTGTGATGTGCAGTATCGGGGCCAACGCCAGGCTCTGGCAGAATTCCTGCCGCTTAACGCCATGAACTGGATCACCTGCGGCAATGCGCTGCGGCTCGACTGGTTAAGCCTGTGCCCACCAACCGGCAACCAGGTGAAGATGGTGGCTAATGACTTATTTCATACACCGCTAGATCAACCTGAAATTGACTTTGACAACGAAGGTGGCGAAACCTACATTTGCGGCAATCCACCTTACCTTGGCTCAACATGGCAGAGCGAGGAACAAAAAGCTGATCTAAAAGCAATTTTCAATGCTCGCAGTAAATCTTGGAAGTCGCTGGACTACGTTGCAGGTTGGTTCATGAAGGCTGCAGACTACGGCACCAAAACCGATGCGGCCTCCGCCTTTGTATCGACCAACTCAATCTGTCAGGGCCAGCAAGTGCCCATACTATGGCCGTTGATATTCGATACTGGTCATGAAATACAATTTGCCCATACTTCGTTCAAATGGGCGAACCTAGCTAGCCATAATGCTGGAGTAACAGTTGCAATTGTTGGTATTTCTAGAAATGCCGGAACTACGCGTCGACTGTACTCGGAAGCAAACGGCCAGAGTGACGGAAACTTGCAGATCAAGGTAGCGGATAACATTAATGCGTATCTGGTGCCTGGGCCCAATGTCATCGTTGAAAGAGCATCCAAGCCACTAAGCGCACTATCAGAGATGAGCTTTGGCAATAAGCCGGTTGACGGTGGCCACCTTTTGCTGTCAAAAAACGAGACGAACAAACTTGGGCTTTCGACTCAGCAGCGAACGCGCTTTCTTCGACGCATTTACGGTTCTGCTGAATTTATACGAGGCTTAGAGCGCTATTGTCTGTGGATCGAAGATAAGCATCTCGACGAAGCCATGGGTATTGAGCCAATTCGTCAGCGGATTGAAGGCGTACGCGCCATACGCCTAGCAAGCCGCGACAAAAGTGCCAACGAAATGGCGACGCGAGCTCACCAGATGCGAGAAATGAATATTTCTCAAAATTGGACAATTACTGTCCCCAGAACCTCGTCTGAAAGCCGTCCACTCCTACCGAGTGGTTTAATTGATAGTCGATCCACAGTGACAAGCGAAGCGTTTGCACTTTTTGATGCCCCTCTCTGGAATATGGCTATCATCGCTTCGCGTATCCATCTGGTTTGGATTGCGACTGTCTGCGGCAAGATGAAAACCGATTTCCGCTACTCCAACACACTTGGCTGGAACACCTTTCCCGTTCCACTGCTCACCGAACAAAACAAGATCGACCTGACGCGATGCGCTGAAAACATTCTACTCGCACGAGAGGCCCATTTCCCGGCGACTATTGCTGACTTATATGTCGCCGACAGCATGCCAGAGAACCTACGCCGTGCTCACGAGCAAAATGACGAAGTGCTGGAGCGCATTTATATCGGACGTCGTTTCCGTAATGACACCGAACGGCTGGAAAAGCTATTCGATCTTTATACCAAGATGACGGCTGTACCGTCACCCACCCGTAACACAAGGAAAACAGCACAATGAACACGGTAGAGAACCCGACAAATAAAAGAACAATTCCCGCCGTCTCCATTGCCACAGCCCATACTGGAGCGTCAAGTAACGCCAATGCGCTGGGCATGCGCCCTATGCAGGAGCGTGCTTACGCCAAGCGCGGCGAACAATACCTGTTGATTAAGTCGCCACCGGCCTCAGGCAAGTCGCGTGCATTGATGTTCATTGCACTCGACAAGCTACACAACCAGGGTCTTAAACAAGCTATTATCGTTGTCCCAGAACGCTCGATAGGAGGCAGCTTCGCCGATGAGCCATTAAAAGACTTTGGTTTCTGGGCAGACTGGGTCGTCAAGCCGCAATGGAACTTATGTAATGTACCCGGCGTGGACGAACTACGGGTGGCTAAATCCAAGGTGAAAGCCGTAGGCCAGTTTCTTGCTAGTGACGATCAAATACTAATCTGCACACATGCAACGTTTCGATTCGCTGTGGACGACCTGGGGCTGGCAGCTTTTGATAATCGCTTGCTTGCAATTGATGAGTTCCATCACGTTAGCAGCAACCCCGATAACCGCCTAGGCAACCAGCTCGGGCAATTTATCGAAAACGACAAGACACACATTATCGCCATGACGGGCTCGTATTTTCGTGGCGATGCCGAAGCGGTGCTTGGCCCTCAGGATGAAGCACGGTTCGAAACCGTGACCTACACCTACTATGAACAGCTCAATGGTTATCAATATCTGAAATCATTGGATATAGGCTATTTTTTCTACACAGGTCGCTACCTCGATGCGATCATGAAGGTGTTGGACCCCGCACTCAAAACCATCGTGCATATCCCGAATGTAAATTCCCGGGAAAGTTTGAAAGACAAGCACAAGGAAGTCGAAGAAATCATGGACTCGCTAGGCGACTGGCAAGGCGTAGATCCGGCCACGGGGTTTCATCTGATCAAGCTGCCAGCCGAACAAGGCGGGCATGTAATAAAAGTTGCTGACCTGGTCGATGACGGCGATGCGGCAAAGCGCTCCTATGTACTGAATGCCCTCAAAGATCCAACGCAGCGCCAGAATCGCGACCATGTCGACATTATCATTGCCCTTGGCATGGCCAAAGAAGGGTTTGACTGGATCTGGTGTGAACACGCCCTAACCATAGGCTATCGCAGCAGCCTGACGGAAATAGTCCAAATCATAGGACGTGCAACACGAGATGCGCCAGGTAAAGAAAAAACACGCTTCACCAACCTGATTGCCGAACCCGATGCCTCGGAGGCAGCCGTCACAGAGGCGATAAACGACACATTAAAGGCCATCGCAGCCAGTCTGCTTATGGAGCAGGTACTAGCTCCACGGTTCGAATTCACACCAAAAAACGCGGGCGTTCAGAACGGTTTTGATTATGGCCCAAACGGTTATATTGATGGCGGCACCAACGTCGGTGTTAATGAAACAACAGGCCAGTATCACGTCGAAATCAACGGGCTCGCTATGCCTCAAAGCGCTCAAGCCAACCGGGTCTGCCAGGAAGACTTGAACGAAGTCATCACCGCTTTCGTCCAAGACAAGTCTGCCTTAGAGCGCGGCCTATTTGATCGTGAAAACACCCTTCCCGAAGAGCTGACACAGTTACGTATGGGTAAAATTGTGCGTGATCTCTACCCCGAACTTAGCAATACGGATCAGGAGGCAATTCGTCAACACGCCATTGCCGCGTTAACGATTACTCAACAAGCCAAGCAGCAGTTGACTGACGGCAATCAAGCTGCCGCAGAAGATGGTCGAGGGAGCCTCGCGCTGATTCACGGCGTGCGCAAATTTGTGAATGTGCGTGACCTGGACATTGACCTGATCGACCGTATTAATCCGTTCGAGGCTGCCTACGCTATTCTGGCCAAAGCGATGGACGAAAAGACACTGCGCCAGGTGCAAGCCAGCGTTGCCGCAAAGCGTGTCAGCATCCCGTATGACGAGGCGCGTGAGCTGGCACAGCGGGCTTTACAGTTTAAGCAAGAACGAGGTCGTTTGCCCGACATCAATTCCCCCGATGTGTGGGAGAAGCGCATGGCTGAAGGGGTGGCCGCATTCGCACGATACCGTTCCCAGCAAAAATCTGCTGAGGAACATTAAGGGATAGAGATGGCTACATTATCGGATGATGAGTTATTAGATGCCCTGGGCGTCGATACCGCACCACAAAAAACAGCCACACATACACCGCGTGAAGAGCGGATTATTGCAGGCTTTGAGGATATACAGCGGTTCTTTGCCGCTAACGGGCACGCACCACTCCATGGAGATGACCGCGACATCTTTGAACGTCTCTACGCTGTGCGCCTGGATCGCTTGCGGGCCTTGCCTGAGGCACAAGCTTTGCTTGCCCCAATGGATACTGACGGCCTGCTAAAGGCTTCAACTGGAACTCGGCTATCCGCGATCGACACGCTGGATGATGAGAGCCTGCTGGAAGAGCTTGGAGTCACTGCAGTTGCTGAAGACGATATCACTGTGCTCAAGCACGTCAGTTCCCACGAAGAACGGCAAGCTGCCGAGGAGATTGCAAATCGGACTCCATGCAAAGATTTTGAGCAGTTCAAACCTCTCCTTGAAGCAGCCCAGGAAGACCTTGATGCCGGACGCCGCCAAACACGTCGATTTGGCCGGGACGCCAGCATTGTCGATGGTGGCTTTTTTATTCTTGGCGGACAGCTCGTATATGTCGCCGAAACGGGTGAAACCATCAAAGCTCCGAATGGTGAAAGTGATGCACGGCTCAGAGTCATTTACTCGAACGGCACTGAAAGCAACCTGTTGCGCAGATCACTTCAACGAGCACTGTACAAAGACGACGCTGGACGCCGTCTGACCGATCCAAATGTCGGTCCCTTATTCAGCGAAAGCTGGGAAGAAGATGACCTTGAAAGTGGCACAATTTACGTGCTACGCAGTTTATCTGAACATCCGTTCATCGCCGAGCATCGTGAACTCATTCACAAGATCGGGGTTACGGGCGGAAAGGTAGAAACTCGTATTGCCAATGCCTCGCATGATGCTACCTATCTATTAGCCGATGTAGAAGTGATCGCGACGTATAAACTTGCCGAGATCAACCGCACAAAACTAGAGCGTCTGTTTCACCGTATATTTGCGCCTGCGCAGTTAGATCTCACGATTCATGATCGCTTCGGACATCCTGTACGACCACGCGAATGGTTTCTTGTGCCCCTGGTGGTAATCGATGAGGCAGTTCAACGCATACACGATGGATCAATTAACGAAGTCGTCTACGACCCAAAAACGGCTCGATTGATCCCAGCCACCATGCCTCATTGACTTACATTGCCGGTAAGCACTCAATCCCTTCCGCGCAACTCCGGTCAAACCTGGTCCCAATCATACGGTCTCAGTTGCTTCCAAGTGACCGCTCCATCTGTTAACTCTTCAATTTCCACACATCGAATTATAGGTACAGTTTTGAACGATTTCACGCGGGTATACACTAACCTACGTCAGCGTTCCATGGTTCACCTTCATGTAGATCAACCACTGTGTCGTCTAACTGAATCTGAGAAGAACTCAGATACGGTCCATGAATGAAGAACGTCAGAAAGCACATATTCCGTCGTACTCTCTCTATCCTGACAGGCACTGCATATGACATTTGAACAACTACACAGCTTCTATCTCATCGCCAAATATGGGTCATTTCAAAAGGCTGCAGATTATCTTCATACAACGCAGCCAACAATTTCAGCCCGCATTCGAATGCTTGAGCAGTTTTTGAAGACAACATTATTTGACCGAGATGGCTACCGTGCGAAGCTTACTAGTGATGGGCATCGCCTGCTCGTTCATGCTGAGCACTTATTACGACTAAAAGAACAAGCGATTGTGGAAATTTCGGGAATTGAAGGCACCCAAAGTTTGATTCGTTTCGGAGCATCCGACTCAATGGCTCAAACGTGGCTGCCGAATTTTATCGCGCACATCACTTCGAGCTATCCCGCAATCAGCTTTGACCTCCGCGTGGCACCCTCTCAGCATCTACTAGATGATTTACTTGAGCACAAATTAGACATTGCTTTTCTGATAACTCCGCCTCCCTCCTCTTCGTTGGTTATTGACCCGCTTTGTACCTTCGATATGGTTTTAGCAGCTGCACCACTAATGAAACTAGAAAGAACAAAGATTGATTACGGAGATTTACAGGAGTTTAATATCTTTACTTTCGATAAGCACACCATTCCTTACCAAAATATAAGACAGCAATTAATCCGAGCCGGCTTTACGTTGAAACTAAATGGAGTATCCTCGCTGGAAACATGCATTAGACTTGCTGAAGAAGGACTGGGGATAGCAGCCTTACCTGAGCCCACTTTGAATCGTTCGATTAAAGAAGGCAGACTCACAGTCTTAGACACGACCTTCCAACTGGAACCGCTGATTTTCTCCACAGCATATCCAAATGATCCATCGGCACCCTCCAGGCGTCGTTTAAGCGAGTGGGCGTCACAACGCTGTGATGAAATTTATGGATCTAAGGACTAGTCGATTAGTCTGGAGATTTGAATCACAATTTCAGGTAGTCATCCAACTGTTCAGATACGATCGATGCGGTAGCCGGGGATAGCGTCCAGCCAAAGCTTCCATGACCAAAATTCACGAATAATCCAGCTTCGGATGTTGCGCCAACATACGGCACTCCTGTTGGCGTCGTTGGTCGGTGACCCGCCCACGGCTTAATGATGGAAAGATCGTGCTCCCCAATTGCCGGAAACCAGCGACGAGCTGTGTCTATTATTCTTCTAATTTGATGGTTATCAACCTCTGGACTAGCGTCCAGAAACACTCCACCCGATATACGAATCGTATCGCCCAATACACTTACGGCAACTGCGCGACTTCCATCAGTGACCGTCCCAGTTGGCAGCTGCTTATTGCGCACAGGAATACTGACACTGTATCCTTTGAAGGGTGCTATAGGGTAGCGCTTACGAATAGTTTCTGGCAATAGACTCCTTGCCTCGAGGCCTGCGGCTAACACAACAGCAGCCCCGACTATTTTAGACGATTGACCTGATTCAACGCCGCACGCACGCCCGTCCTCAAAAAGAAGCCGTTTGACGTCATAATTATAGACAAAATTAACGCCCTTTTCTTGGAGCTTATCGGCTAGAACCTGCGTGAACATTTCGCAATCACCCATACTGCTTTCCTTAACAAAAATCCCTCCAGCAAACTCACAGGATGAATGTGTTAGCACAGGCTCAATATCGATGCATTCACTCTTATTCAAAACGCTAATATGGAAACCCAGATTTTCACGCACACTCAACAGTTGAGCCCATGAGCGAAGTGCATCCATTTCTTTATATAAATATAATTTTCCACAATTTTTTTCATAGCAGAAATCTAATTGGTAACGAGCGAGTAACGCCTCAAATTTCCTTTCTGCGAGACGTCCTAGAGATAATAATTGTGTGGCATTATCTATATACTTTGCGTTGGAGCTTTGATTGAAAAACGCGACACCCCAATCAAGCTGTGAAGTTGCGGTGCTCCAGTTAAACCCCACGCCTTTGGGTGTTCTGGATATGTTCACAAGACGAGTCCAAAACCCCGGGGCGTTAAATGGCAAGCAAAAAGCACTACACAACTGTCCGCCGTTCGCCTTGCTAGCTCCTTGTGCTGCAGCCCCACGCTGCTCGACTACAATCACCTTGTGCCCCAACGCGACCAACGCTTCGGCAGTGGTTAGGCCTACAATTCCCGCACCGACAACTACAACTGGTCGATCAGATCGCTGCCATGAATCTTTTTGCATGTTACCTGACACCATCACATCCTACCGGGAAGAAAAAGGGCGATGCTTGGAAAGATGATCAATAATATCAGCATCAATAACATTGCGAAAATATAAGGAATCGCGCCGTATATAACCTCAATAATGCTGCCTCTATTACGGGTGCTCTGAACTACGTACAGATTTAATCCTACCGGTGGAGTAATGAGAGCCATTTCAATCAGCAAAATGACCACTATGCCAAACCAGACTTTGTCGAATCCTTGTGCGAAAACGATCGGTGCCAGCATGGGCAACGTCAGCACCATCAAAGACAATGTTTCGATAAAAAACCCGAGAAGCAAATATACCAACGCGACGATTAAGAGAGTTGTCATCGGCGATACGTCCAGATCAGAAAATAACATTTCGATTCTGTCACTAATTCCGATAATCGATAACACATAGTTCAGGCAGTACGATGCCAATACGATGAGCATGATCATACCGGTAGTTTTAAAGCTGCTGAGTAACGCTTCCACGAGCTGCTTTAATCTAAACCGTCGTGATGAAAAAGCAATGATCAGTGTCGCAACCAACCCAGCTGCCGCTGCTTCGGTGGGTGTTGCGATGCCAGTATAAATCGACCCAACCATCACGACGAAAAGCAAGATCATCGGTGTTAGGTGTAGCATCCCTAGCAAGCGTTCCTTCCAGGAATACTTTCTTGTTTTATTCCCAACTAACGTAGGCTTAACAATAACAAGAAGGCATGTTACAGCTGAAAAGCAAATTGCCAGGAGCAGTCCCGGAACCAAACCTGCAGCAAAGAGTTTAGGAATGGAAGTCTCAGTAAGCACCCCATAAATAATCAAACTGATGGATGGTGGAATCAAGATACCTAACGTACCTCCGGCTGCAATGGCGCCACAGAAAATGCCTTCGTTGTAATCTAGGCGGCGGCCTTCAGGTAATGCGATCGTACTTATGGTTGCCGCTGTGGCTACGCTCGATCCTGTTGTTGCCGAGAACAAAACTGACGCACCAATGTTTGCATGGATCAATCCACCCGGCAACCACGACAGCCACGCTTCCATTACTGAATACGCCTTGCTCGCACTGCCGCATCGCACCAAAAGCTCTCCAATCAGTATGAAAAGTGGTATAGCAAGCAGCGTATAGTTGTTAGAGTTAGACCACAAAACAGCACCAATGGCTTGGTAAAACGCGAAATCCGAAAAACCCCATCCAAGGGTGTATGCAACCATGATGAGCGCCACAGCCACAGGAATGGCTACGAGCATAAGTGCAAGCAAAACTGAAACGGCAACAACAAGCATGATGATCTAGTCTTTTAGGTTTTTTTACACGAAAGTTTCGTCAGTTGCTCCAGCAAGCAAGGAAATCTCTTCACGATGATGCGGCTTAAGTGCAAGGAGAATTCTCAACGAAAGAGTAACGCTGCAAACTGCCAGCCATAGAAATCCCAATGCCCACGAGATTTGCGGAATCCAGAGTGGCACCCTCAAAATCGAGCTTGAAACGTCTTTGAATTCCCAAGAATCAACGGCTAAGTTCATCGCGCTCCATGCCACGGCGATAGCTACACTCGCAAAACAAATCATTGATACTGCATCAAGTATGCTTTTAATAATTGGGCGTTGCCTTTGATACAAGATATCAATGCGTACATGAGCCTTTTCAAACAAAGAGTAGCAAGCTGACCAGGAAACAAGTGTAGCCATCATATATCCCGAGAACTCAACAGAAAGAACGGTGGAGTACCCAAAGTATCTGATGATGATCTCATACATTATTATTCCCACAAGCAGAAGAAATGCGAGCGCGTGCGCAATAAGCACACATAACGTCAGCTGCTGCTGAAACTTAAGCACGCCGTCAATGATGGCTGAACTTTTGGAATTATGCACAACGCGCCCTCTATGCCACAAGTAGTTTAGTTAACTTCGAGATGTAGGTAATCGCCAACTGTCTTGTTCCATGCATCAAACGTATCGGCCGAAACACGTTTTTTCCAGCTAGGAAGGATAATCTCGATCAGAATTTTTCTTGATAATTCAATATCCTCTGGAATCAATTCGCTAATTGTCATATTTCCACTTTTACCCTTAGGACAGTCTGCGCGACCGGATAAACAGTTTAATGCCACGACATAATCCTGCTCAGCAGCTTCCAGTGCAGGGATTTCGAACAGCTCTTTTATTTTTGTCTTTAGTTCGCCCTTTTGTCCGTCTGACAGTGATTGCCAAACCTTGCCGTTCATGAGCGTCATGTTGTAGCCCCACCCACCAATTGGAGCCGGCAAATAGTGTGTGGCCACTTCATGCCATCCGACTGCATAGGCCGACATTGCACCAGTTACAGCGCAATCCAAAGTTTTACGCTCAAGTGCTCCCGTGGTTTCACTGAAGCTAATATTCACGGGCGATCCACCGAGCGCTTCAACGAATTCTGAGTGTGTCCCACCCGAGACCCTAACCTTTTTTCCTTTCAGATCGGCAAGGCGGTGAATGGGGAAATTACAGAAGATACCCTGCTGAGGCCATCTACTCACAGCCAATAGTTCGCTGTCGCGGAATCGATCTTTAGCAGTCTTAGCTAGTACGGGCCGATAGAGTTCGGCAATTTTTCGTGACTCTTCGGGAGTCGTCATCAGCATCGGAAACTCAACACCCTCCAGCTCTGGAGCAGACCCAAGCACATACGCATTAGTCGTTGTACCAACATCAAATGTGCCTTGCGCGACCATGCGAAAAACCTCGCTTCCATTCAGCCCCATTTGATCAAAAGGGACTACAGTCGTTTCAACTTCCTGATCTATGTGCTTGCCTAGTTCGCTCCAAAATGGCTTCTCGAAATCTTTATAGAGCGATAAGTTGCTCCAGGTTCCGACGTAACGAATCTTGGACAGCTCGGCCTGCGCACTAAATGCCAGAGTGCCAAGCACAGCAGCAGCAATCATCTTCGGAAAAATTTTATACTTCAACATGTCAACCCCCGTTCAGTTTATTAATTGCGCAACGCTTTCGTAGCGTCTGTGTCAACAGTCCACTCGTTAGCCACGCTATTTATGACAACACCATAATCTTTTTCGGCGCGCTCAGGTGAGACAACGCCGAGGCGCACATCTGAAAGCACCTTTTCCACAGGACGCTTGAGCGGATCACCGTAGCCGCCGCCACTAGGCATCTCATGCACGAACAAGTCATTTTTTCCGACGGACACTGGCTCTCGCAACATTACTGGCAATGTTTGGCTACTACCGTCGGCACGTACAATCAAGTTGGACGATGGTGAACCTTCATATCCACCAAACAACCCGTGAGGACGATGCTTGCGTTTATCTGATCGAATGTTTAGCTTCGCGCTATCCGACAATATTCTGTACGTCCGGCGAATTGCCATGCCACCTCGATGCTCCCCCGCGCCGGCACTGTCCGTAACAAAGCCGTACTCCTCAATTCGAATGGGAAAGGACTGTTCAATCATTTCTACCGGTACGTTGGATTGATTGGCACCCACGTGGGCAACCCCTTCCTGCCCATCATTGTGAGCAGATCCTCCGTTTGTTCCCATCACTGTTTCACAAAATATGAGCGCTTGCCCGTTCTCAAACATCGAAATCGTCGGGAGAGTTGACCCGCCTGAGCTATCTGCGGCAACCCTATCGGGCAAGGCTTGAGCTAAAGCACCAAACAAGCAATCAATCTGTCGATACCCAGTAATCCCTCGCGCACCGCACGCTCCAGGCAATACAGGGTTTACAACCGTCCCTGCGGGTGCTGTGACTGTTATGGCTCGAGTGTAGCCACTACAGTTAGGAATATCAGAGTTCATGACCGAACGAACAGCGGCGTACGCGCATGCTTTGGTAAACGGGAAAGTAGAATTTATGCCACCATCAACCTGTTTAGACGAACCCGTCCAATCGATATTTATTCGGTTACCTGAAATAGTGATTTTCGCTTGCAGTTTTACCGGTTGAGGGTTGTCACCGATGCCATCCAAATAATCCGTAAATTGGTAAACTCCATCGGGCATTTCCTCAATCTCCGCCTCGACCAACGCTTGAGCATAGTTATGCAAATCCTCGAAAGCATGTTCGAGTGTGGCCACACCATAGCGCTCGAACAGCTCCTTAAATGTCGCGTCTGCAGTATGACAAGCGGCAACTTGTGCTTCCAGGTCGCCCATTACCAAATTAGGCGTTCGAACGTTGAGCTTGATAATATCGCACAACGTTTCATTTCGTTTTCCTTGGGCATAAAACTTCAAGATCGGAAGACGCAAACCCTCTTGCCATATTTCTGTTGCCCCCAGAGCGTTTGAGCCGGCAACAATTCCGCCGACGTCGGAATGGTGAGCAAGGGTAGCCGCCCACCCCAACAAATCATTGTTAAAGAAAACTGGCTTAACAACGTAGATATCTGGAAGGTGCTGCCCAGCGGCTACATACGGGTCATTCATCAGAAACACATCGCCATCGGCCAAGTCTTTCGATTCTTTTTCAATAAGCAAAGCCAACGCATCTTCAAAGGCACCCATATGCATAGGGGTGCATAATCCTTGCGCAAGTGTGCGCCCGTGCTTATCGCACACAGCCGTAGAGAAGTCGAGGCTGTCTCGCACGATATTTGAGTACCCCGTACGAATAATTGTTAAGGTGAGTTCCTCGGCAATCATCTCCAGTGCATTGCGAATGATCTCCAGCTGAAACTTATCAGTATGCATCTGTACGTACCTCAATCTCGAAAATCAATAACAATGTTGCGCATTTCGTCCAATCTTACGTAAGCATCTGGCGGAACAATTGTGGTTCCTTCGTACTCTTCAATGATCAGGGGGCCCTTAACGGGTTGTTGACGAACGAATGATCGATTGACCACGTTTACATCGTCGTGTTGACCATCGCCAAAGTAAACATTCCGCTGAGCGATAACGCGCGGTTCTTCGTCTTTCATGAGCAACGTTTTTGGAGGTTCATACGTTGAATCCGTAACAATCATGCGAAGAGCGACAATCTCGATCACAGAGTTTTTGTCGGGCGCATGGCTGTAGCGAATTTCGTACTCTTCAATGAAACGCTTCGTAATATCATCAATTCGATCGGGCGAGAACTGATCACTTCCCAAGTCTATGGTGAGATCAAAAGCTTGCCCCTTTAATCGCAAATCCAGTTGCTTAACGGTGGTTGCTTGGTAATGCTCACACTTCAACAAACGTGAGCCTTTTTGGCTCAATTCGTCATAAAGCCGTGCAACAGCTTGTTCTGAAGCACCGTACAAAGGAACCAGATGCGCTGCAGCGATTGTGACCTTACGCTCGGCAACAGCCAAACCGACTGCGCTAAATACTCCTGCACATATAGGGACAATGACGCGCTTTATTCCTAAACTGCGAGCAATACCCACGCCATGGATGCCTCCATTACCACCAAAAGCAATCATCGTAAAATCCCGAGGGTCGCGCCCGCGATATGTCGTGACCGCTTTGATTGCTTTAACCATGGTTTCATTTGCTAGTGTATGAATTCCAAAGGCAATCTCTTGAGTAGTCATTTTTTGACTAAATTTAGTGGACAGCCGCTGACCTAATACACTTTCCGATAGCTTGGCATCTATTTCGATTGCACCTCCCGCCAAAGCAATTGGACTCAAATAGCCAAGCAACACGTTTGCGTCAGTAACAGTAACGTACTCATCTTGATTACCGTAGCAAGCAGGCCCCGGAAAGGCTCCAGCACTTTGAGGTCCAATGCGCAACGCATTTGCTTTATCTAAAGAAACAATAGAGCCACCGCCTGCACCTACTTCAGCAATATTAATGACAGGTAATCCCAGCGCATATCCTCCCCCACCGGCGATCGTACCTGGAGAGCTCATTGTTGACCCTATCTCATAGTCGTCGGAGTAGGTCAGCCGGCCTTGTTCGATCATCGACGCTTTGGCTGTAGTACCCCCCATGTCAAAGGTAATAACATTATTTTCACAGATCTTTTTTGCAACATACTGAGCGGCAATCACCCCTGCAGCAGGACCACATTCAACAATCTGAGCGGGAATTTCTTTGACAGTCGCAGAGTGCAGCTGGCCACCAGAGGACTGCATTACATAGACGGGGGCATAAGTCCCACGCTCTTGCAACTCATGATCTAACCTATCCAGATAGCCCTTCACCGGGGGACCAACATAGGCGTTAATTACTGTGGTGGAGGTACGCTCGTACTCTCGAATCTGTGGAAGTACCTCAACTGACAGCGTCACGAAAACGTCCGGGAGTAGTTCCCTCAAGATCGCCCCAACCATGCGTTCGTGTGCGTCATTCACGTAGGAGTGAAGAAAACACACGGCCACAGCCTCCACTTCCATGTCTTTGAGTTGCCGCGCAAGCTCGACCACCTCATTCTTATCTAATTCCTGGATGACGTTACCGGCAGCACCGATACGCTCAGTAACTTCAAAGCGTAGATCTCGAGGGCACAAAGGAAGAGGTTTAACATAAAGTGGCTCATAAAGCCGTGGCACACGGATCCGTCTTAGTTCAAGCACATCTTTGAAACCGGACGTTGTAATTAAAGCTGTTTTGGCCCCCTTACCTTCAAGGATGGCATTCGTCGCGACCGTACAGCCATGAAGCACTTCTTTAAGCGACTCAATTTTGTAGTTTTGCGCTGATGCCAATATCATGATGCCATTGATGACGCCCCTTCCATAGTTGTCCGCCTGCGACGCTACCTTTGCAGTGTGAAGTACACAATCGTCGTCTACGTGAGCAATATCAGTAAACGTCCCGCCAACGTCTGAAGCTACGCTCCAACTCATTTAAATATCCCCCGTTAAGATTTAAATTTATTTTAGGAGACAAGAAGTATAAATTCTAATGAATTATTTACATGTGTTTTCATAAATTATTTTTATCAAATATTCTGCGTAGGTGCATCTATTAAATAGTGGGCTGCAGCATATCCCCTCTGTCAATACATCTAGAACCGTGTATCTGTACCCTCGCGATAGCTAGACATCATCACAAGAAATGAAAAGAACTTGTTTGGAGCCTGAAAGCTTGAGGTCTCGTCAGACGATTACGATCGGTTGAGATAGAGGGCTTGCTTTGGACGTGCGGTGCGCTTCAACACACATAACTTGCACTTGGTGAGTGATAGTCTTTGCTGCACAGGCAGCTACGGGCTGAGGATCTGACATGAGATCGCAAACTTTAAGTGGATGACGAGTCACGTACCCATCTCTTGACAATTATTTCCTCTTACGCCGTATCATTAAATGCCACAATAGTTCAATCTGAGTACTTACCTAATAGAACGCAGCTCAGTACTCATTAGACAAGCAATGTTTTTAAATTACATATAAACTTACAACTCCTCAACAATGCATCCATCAATTCAAGAACCCCATGACGCCGAGCCCTACAAGCAGCATTGGCGAACGCTTACTGGCCGCACGTAAGAAGCGCGGCCTATCCCAAGAAGCACTGGCCAACCTCCTCGAGCCCCCTATAAGCCAAAGCGCTATCGCCCATATTGAAAACGGTCGCAATGAGTCCTCGCGTCACATCGTTTGGATTGCTGCAGCCCTTCACATCCGCGCTGAGTGGCTTGTCACGGGTAAGGGTGAGATGTTTGAAATGGAATGGCCATGGCCGGAAACCTCTAGGTATACATTGGAGGAATTGCCGGCCCCCGTTTTGGAGGATATCGGTGACTACATAAAGATGAAGATTGGCCAACAAGCCAAACACACCAAAGATCACGATTAAGCATCAACCAGCCAATCTGTTGGATTAAGTCCTCAGCTATCACCCAAGATACAAAAACAAACAATAAAAAATACCCGAAGCGCCCTGCGTTCCACTGCGAACCAGGGCGCTTCATTTTGTGTCAGCCCAAGGCGAATTTTTTGTATTTCTAAGTACTTTACACTTCTATATGGCGATTTATTAGTACTTATGTGTTGACTCAAATTGGTAGTTACGTAATGATTATAACAAGCTCGCTCTTTAACAACACAACACCGATAAATACCGCGCCCTGCCCTGTAACGGGCGGTGCGAGTGCGCGGCTACCCGTGTCGCCAGCATCATGCGGGGCAACAAGCACCTGGGTAGGAGTAAAGCAGGTGAAAAATCGTTTCTCTCTTGGGCTGGTAGCGACTGGCATTAACCGAGGGAAGTAGATGACGATCCGTGACAACGGACGCCGATGCTGCCAAAAGGCAGACCACATTCGATAGATGGCGCGTAATCCATCGATGACAGCGGGAAAGATCGCAGTTTTCAGCACCCCGACGAACCACGATAGTGGATCAGCGACGGGCTCTACCGAAAATGATCAAAGCAACTGGTTCCCATCGCGGCATCTTGGCGAATCAGCCACGAAGGCGCTGACCGCGCCTGCTTTGGAAAGCATCTTGGGGCATACGGCCCCGGGGTGCTTCCCAAGGTTTTATGGAGGAAACCATGCAGCAACAGTCCCAGCAACAGCCTTCTGAGCACTCAGCAGGCAGAAACAAAGTCTCGCAGCCATCCGACCAAGCGCTTCTTTACCGTATACATACAGCCGAGGCCAAGCTCGGGGTTTCCAGGTCCACGATCTATCGACTCGTGAACGAAGGCCAATTGGTACTAATCAAGATCGGAAAACGATCCAGTGGGATCACTGCCGCAAGTGTGCATGCTCTTATCGAACGCAATAAGGCACTCGCCTGCTGATGCTGAGCCTTGCATCCTCGAACCTAACGCACTTATAAGTATCCTGGAGTCCAGCCACCTTGGTGCAAATCAGGTGCTGGGCCTCCAGCACAATACTAGTCATTGCTTCTATACAACATTTATGTCGAGAGTCCCCCGGGGTGTACCCCTGCAACTAAAGAATTCCAGAACCCCTTGTAAATATTGGCGTTGCGGGCTTTGTTCGATTCCGGCCCCGGCACCAATTCCGAAAGGCCGTCTTTGTTTACTCAGAGGCGGCCTTTTTTATTTGTGCCACAACCTGTGGCACTGTTCCCGGCGGAACTGATTCGGTAACCCCCCCATTTTTTAGTGGTGACGGATTCAACCGGTCAGTGCAACACTACATTAAACACTTGGGCCGGGGTTTTAAACCCCAGAGTTTTTCTCGGCCAGGTATTTAATTTTGCCGCAATGCCGTCCAACTGCTCTTGGGAATACATCGTCAGCTGTTCAACGTCAAGCCGGCATATGGACACCCAAAGATTTTCCGGTCGTTTTTTATTTTCTGGTGAAAGTGGAAAAGCCTATGGCCACCATGACGACTGGGTAGATGGCGTTTTTGAGTACACGGGTGAAGGGCAAAACGGCCCCATGGCATTTACCGGTGGCAACAAAGCTATTCGGAACCATCGGAAAAATGGTAACGACTTACTGCTTTTTAAAGATTTTGGGTAAGCAAAAGGGTTCGCTACGAAGGAATATTTGAATGTGCTTCCTGGCACGACGAAGTCATGGCCGAGGCAATGGCTTGGCAGAGTCGCCCATTGGAAGGGATGTATCCGGTCGTGTTCTTCAATGCGCTGCGGGTCAAGATCCGCAGCGACGGCGTGGTCAGCAACAAGGCCGTATACCTGGCTCTCGGTATCGCCGCAGATGCAGTCCCAGGCTCAAGTGCGCGTTTAAGCCGCTATGTGGACGGAGCGATGGGTGAACGACGAAAATGGCCAACCGCTCCCTAACGCTTGAGATCGCGATACAAATTTTCGTGAGGACCAATTGCTTCAAGGTAGACCAGGCGTACGCTGTCGTCTCTCGTGTAGCCCAGCAGATATAGCTGCCCATGGCTTCGGAACTTGTGCACCCATAACGCCGCCAGATCACCCTTCTTTCTTTCGCCAATATCCGGCTTCTCAGCCACCTTGCCAATGGCAGCGTCCACATCCTTCACAAGCGTGTCGTGAAGCTTTTTGTAGACTCGCGTAAAACGCCGGGTCTGCAAAACCTTCCAACTCATGTTCCTTCACGCTCGCGTGGTACGAACGGCGTACTGTCTTCCCGCGGCTCCGCCATACTCATCAAACTTTCTGCGATGAAAGAGGCAGGAAGATCAGGATTATCAAGCGCAGCGCGCCCTACCTTTGCCCAGAACTCCACCTGCCCCTGGACAGTGCGAAACTCGGCCTTGGCAGCAACTCTTGCTGAAGCAATGAGATCTTCATCGATACGTACGGATACGGTGCTCATAACGGTCTTTATATAATCCGAATGAATTTACCACAATTGTAGTCAATGAGATTACCAACCGCAAGCACAACCAGTGCCCAGCCGTAATAGGTGGCTGCGGCGCCCAGCCCGACGGCGTTGGTCAGCACGCCAGCGAGCATGGCGGGGATGCTGTAGGCCACTTACCGACAACACCCGCGGCACAAAATAACTGGGCGCATTGGGATTGACCGCCCGCTGGTACTGTACTGGCCAGACGGCGTCGCCTTCAAGTTCCTGTTGTGCGCGCAATGGCCAGTAAGGATCAACCAGCAGGCCCCGCGCCATGAAGATCAGGTCTGCCTCGCCCGCCTCAAGAATGGACTCCGCCTGACGTGCATCGGTGATTTTCCCGACCGCCGCAGTCGCCACAGCCGCCTCTTTACGGATCGCCGCTGACAGCGGCACCTGATAACCAGGCGCCTGAACAACACGCGACTCAGGCACAACGGAACCGCTTGAGCAGTCAATCACATCCACACCCAGCTTCGCCAACGCGGCGGACAGCCTGATCGATTGCGCAACATCCCAGCCGTTATCCAGCCAGTCCGTGACCGACAGCCGCACGAAAAGAGGCAGATGCTCAGGCCAGACAGCCCGTACTGCAGCGACCAGCTCTCGCGCAAATGCCGTCCGGTGCTCGAAACTGCCTCCATATTCGTCATCTCGCTGGTTTGCTAGCGGCGAAAGAAACTGGTGCAACAAATATCCATGACCCATGTGCAGTTCAAGCACTTCAAAACCCGCCTTTACACTGCGGCGAGTAGCCTGAACGAACTCATCAATGATCCTGTCGACATCTGCTGCGCTCATCGCCTGAGGCTCGGTATACACATCGTTGAAGGACAGCGCGCTGGGCCCATAGGTCGCCCAGCCCCCTTCCCTTGCAGGCACCGCCTTGCGCCCTACCCATGGCACCTGCGTGGACCCTTTCCGCCCAGCATGCGCCAGCTGTATGCCGGGTGCAGCGCCCTGGCTTTTGATGAACTGAGCAATAGGCAGGAACGCCGCTGCCTGCTGATCGTTCCAGATGCCAATGTCAGCGGGCGAGATACGCGCATCCGCAGCCACCGCAGCAGCCTCAACAAAGACCAGGCCGGCCCCACCCACCGCACGGCTACCGAGGTGCACGGTGTGCCAGGTATTGGGCATCCCATCCTCTGCCGAGTACTGGCACATAGGCGAGACGCCAATCCGGTTCTTCAGCACGACGCTGCGACTCGTATAAGAAGTAAATAGTTGCGAAGACATACCCGTCAGTGAGCTCCGATAATGTAAGAAAGTATAGGCAACCATACCGACCGGGACGCAGGGCGGCAGGAAAAACACAATTCCCGTTTTGAGAACAAGGAGCAGCGTTCCCTTAAATATAATCGACGCAAACAATCAGCCCTGGATGGATGTGGACACGATGCCAACATCACCTCGAACGGCGAATAAATATCCGGAGGAATACATGCTCACGTGTTCCTCAATTAAACCCTTGTTCTGCGGTATCGCAGTAATCCTTGCTGCTGCCTGTATGGCTCACGGCCGCTTAGGATCGATACTCGCCGTGCTGGAAATGCTGTATGAGGACCGGTTAAGATGAAACCATGAAATCAGTCATCCAACGCGTCAGCCAAGCCTCTGTCTCGATTGACGGCAATATTGCAGCCCGTATCGACCAGGGGTTATTGGTGCTGATTTGCGCCGAAACAGCCGATACCAAAGCCACCGCCGACCGCTTGTTGAACAAGCTGCTTAAACTTCGTATTTTTAGTGATGACGCTGGCAAGATGAACCGCAGCGTCCAGGACGTTGAAGGCGGCTTATTGATAGTCAGCCAGTTCACACTGGCTGCCGACGTGTGGAGCGGCAACCGGCCAGGCTTCAGCGGCGCTGCCCATCCAAAAATGGGTGAAGAACTGTACGATTATTTTGTGGAAGCAGCCCGAAAACGCCATCCCATTGTCGAAACTGGAACCTTTGGCGCAAACATGCAGGTCAGCTTGGTCAATGACGGCCCAGTCACCATTCCTATACAGCTTTAGCTTCAACCGCAACAGGAATACTCCATGAGTGACCTTCCCAACATTCCTGTTCCAAGCACCAAGCTGGCGGCAGTTATTGCGGTCGGATAGCCCCTGAGGCAACTGTCAAGGAATCCTTGACAGTTCAGTCTGACGGCGGTCGGCAGGTCAAGTTGACCTTCGAATATCAGGGCAGGCTTGGTATAGCGTATTGCATAGACAAAACAACTCACCAATTATGCGCATCATCTGTCAGACAGGGCTAAGCGTGGTGGAAGTAGCGTATGTACCTTTGATCCGATTCATTTTAAAGTTTGCTTTCATATCAACCCCCCATATCAAAGCAATGTTTAATTTGAATCAAAAGTGTGAAAGAGGGATTTAATGTGAACTTCCGTGGAGACTATGAATGCGGTCGACCTGGCTGGCAAGCACCTTGTAGAAATATACATAATTTTATTTAATTCGACATGAGCAAGCAAAAATTCGATAGTGTCTGGGACGCAATTGAAGACACCCCTGAAGAGGCAGAGAACATGAAATTGCGGTCTAACCTAATGACCGCTCTCAAGAACCATCTCGCACGGACAGAGATAAGCCAGGCAGAAGCAGCCAAGCTCTTGGGCGTGACTCAGCCACGCGTTTCTGATCTGATGCGAGGCAAGATCAACCTGTTTGGCCTCGACGCCTTGGTCAATATGGCGGCACAGTTCCGGCCAACACACGTTAACAAGCCAACTCAAAAGCCTCGAGCGTCTGATCCAATAGATCCACGATAGTATCGACTTGCTCGGGGGTCACAATCAGTGGCGGAGCCACCATAAGCCACTCTCCAAAAACCCCTTCTGCCGTTCGCCTCGAGTACAGAAGTAGTCCACGTTCCATCGCCAGGTTTACAAGCCTTTTTATGGCCTGCGTTTCTGCCGAAAATGCGAGCTTCTTCTCTGGGTCAGCAACAATCTCGATCGCCATCAAAAGCCCTTTACCACGCACATCGCCAATAATGCGTCGTCGATCTTTAAGCTCTCGTAGTCGAGCCATCATGTGATGACCCATAAGTTCGGCATTTTTATCCAGGCGCATTTCGATTGTTTCAGATACTGCCGCTAAACCAATCGCACAAGACAATGGGTTAGACGCGTAGGTATAGCCGTGCATGAACCCGCCTGAGGATGATAAGGTGTCCACCATGCTACTGGACGCCAGAACTGCGCCGAGTGGGGTATAACCTGCGGCCAATCCTTTTGCGAGTGTAACGATATCGGGTGAAGCCCCCTTCCAATGGTGGGCAGCAAGGAACGCGCCACTCCGACCGACGCCACTCATCACCTCATCGTAGATAAGCAAAACGCCATATTTAGAACAAATTTGTCTAATGCGCTGGTAGTAAGCCTCGCTGGAGACCAAAGCGCCCGTTGCCAGACCTCCGATCGGCTCTAAGATAAAAGCCAGGACGGACTCCGCGCCCTCTTTGCAAATTACTTGCTCTAGCTCGTCTGCACAGGCTAGTGCATAGCTTTCCGCAGTGTGCCCTTCTGGTACTCGATAGCTAAACGGTGCAGACACCTTGGGCATGGGTCGAGTCATTGGGCCGTACATGCGCTCCGACACGAAATCACCGCTGATCGCAACAGCGCCAAGCGTTGCCCCATGATAACTTGGGTTTCTGGAAATGACTTTCCAACGACTGTGTTGACCCGACACTACAGCGTATTGTCTGGCAAGTTTTATGGCACTTTCTGTCGCTTCGGAGCCACCAGACACAAAAAACGCACGCTCCAATCCGGGCCCGGCATGTTGCGTAATCAAGTCAGCCAGTTGCGAGTTCGCTTCGTTCTCAAAGAAAAATCGACTTGCATAGGCGACCCTCTTCATTTGTGCATCGGCAGCTTCTATTATGCGTGCGTTTCCATGCCCGAGGTTGGCTGCAATCGGACCTGATGATGCATCAATGTAACGTTTTCCAGTAGTGTCCCACAGGTAGATACCCTCACCCCGATCAACGACCGGACGCCGAGCGTCGCCAGGCTGCTGATAAAAAAACTGTACTGGACCGCCGAAAGGCGGCCGGCTTGATGGTTTTTGTACATTCATGTCTACCTCAGACGTAACTGGTGTTTGCCCGTGCTTTTTGGTTCAACTTGGCAACAATGGCGATCAGGATCAAGCTTATTACTATAAGAACCGTTGCGAGTGCAGTGATCACTGGATTTACTTGAAGGACAAGCTCATTAAACATTTTCTTTGGCACCGTTTCGTAAGTACCTGCAATAAACTTGGTGACAACGACCTCATCAAAGCTTGTGACAAAAGCAAAAATCCAGGCCGCGAGCGCACTCGGCAGCAAGTTGGGTAACAACACACGCAGCAGCATGGTGTGCCAGGAAGCCCCCAAAGTGAAAGCCACCTGCTCAATGCGGCTATCAAAACTGCGAATTGCCACCGACATAATCAAAACAACGTAGGGTACGCCCAAGATTGTGTGTGCTATCAACAGGCCAGCAAAAGAGCCAAGCAGGCCCACGAAGGCAAGTGCCAGATATAGTGCAACAGAAAGAATAACTGCCGGAATAATTAGAGGAGAAATAAAATTACTTTGGAGAAGGTCACGGCCTTTAAACGTGCCACGAGTCAAGCCGTACGCAGCCAAGCTACCCAGAATCAATGCAAGGCTGCTTGAAATCAACGCCAGCACAACTGACGTTTTAATGGCCGAAATCCATAACGGGTCCGAGAACACCTGGATGTACCAACGGAACGAAAAGCCTTCCGGTGGAAATCGCAGCGAAGTGGATTCCGAAAACGACATTGGAATAACAATCAAGGCAGGTAGTAAGAGAAATAGCAGAGCACCAATACTAACAACCGCCAGGGCAAGTTTGTTAATTCGCCTGATTAACAAATCCGCATGAATAGAGCTACTCGTCGATAGCTGCAACGTGGAAATCCGGGCCGTCATATCGCCTTCTCCTCAGCAGTGAAACGCAGGTAGAAAACAAATAAAGCCATGCTGAATACTAGCAATACAACCGAGATGGATGACGCCATTTCCCAGTTTGGCATTTGATTAATAAGTAGGTCTAGCATGTTCGCAATCATTGGAACCCGTCCACCACCTAGGATCGCTGGCGTAATGTAGAAGCCCAAAGTCAAGATGAATACCAATACGGCACCCGCTGCTAAGGCCGGCAAACTCAGTGGAAAGAAGATTCGCCAAAATACAGTCATACGCCCTGCGCCAAGTGTTTCCGCTGCCTTCATAAGGCCGTCATCGATTTTCATCATGGACGCGAAAAGGGGTAACACTAGAAATGGCAGCAGTACGTTGATTGTGCCAATCACAACACCCAACTGGTTGTAGAGAAAGCTTATGGGTGTGTCGATCCACCCTAGCTTGATTAAAGTGCGGTTAATAACTCCCGAGTTGCCTAGAATTACAATCCAAGCATACGTTCGAACTAGGATACTGATCCAAAAAGGGATGACTATCGCCGCCAAGCCTATCATTTGCCACTTAAGCGAAAGGCCTCGAAGCCAATAGGCGAGAGGGTAACCAAGCAACACACAACACACTGTGGTTATTACAGCAATCTTAAAAGTGTTGCCCAAGACTTTGAGATAAACCGATGTTTCGATGAGATTACTGTAGGCCTCAAAACTTAGGTTTTCTCCGCGAAATAAGCTCTTACCCAGCATCATAAGTATGGGCAGATTAAACCCAACGATCATTAGTATGAGTAATGGCGCTACCATCCATACCGTTGACGCTACTCGCTTTCGTGCGGCGATAGCCATCATCCCTTTTCCTTATAAGCCCAGTTTGAACTGCTGCCAGAGCAATTCGAGTTTTTGTGCATTTTCTGCAGTCCAACTTGGATCAGCTAAAGCTTGCACTTTCCTGTTTTCTGGCGACGTAGGGTAGAGATTTACTTTATCCGCAGGAAGCTTGCTTCCGATATCTGGACTGGCTCCTGTGTAAGGTACAACTTCGGCTGCAATGGCTTGATTTTCTGCCTTAGACATTTCATGTAGCAATCCCATCGCAGCTTCTTTTGTGGCCGGATCTGCGCCTTTTGGAACGACAAAATACGAGACCTGTAACAACCCGTCGTTGTATGTAGACTCGAGCTTCGGGTTCCCCACGACTCGGCCTGACCACGCCGCAGCATACTGGACCTCATTGTCTTCCAGTAATTGAGGTGCCTGAGCGCCAGCTTGCCACCACACGGCGACGCTATCCTTGATTTTTTCGAGGCTTTTGAACGCACGCTCTATATCGAGCGGATAAAGATCTTCAGGCTTCACACCATCAGCCAACAATGCCAAAGGAAGTGTATAGGCTGGATAATCGGGCAACGCACGCTTCCCCGGAAAATCCTTTATATTCCAAAAATCTTCCCATGTTTTGACGGGCTTAGTATCTTTGGGCCACGCCATTATGGTTGAGAAATATTGATAACCGAAACCATCAGGCATTTTTGCTTCGGGAAACATCGGATCGGGATTGATCTTGTCCCAATCTAAAGGTTCGATCAAACCTGTTGCACGTGCGAGGATCAGGTTGGTACTGCCTAATTCCACCAAGATATCTGTGATGCTTTTAGATTGCACCATAGCCTGGAGTTTGCCGAGGCTGGTTGGGCTTTGACGCACCACCTTAATTCCAGTTTTCTTTGTGAACCCGGTGACATAAGCCTTTTCGATAGATTCTCCACTGGGGCCGCCTGATTCGAGAATTCTGATCTCATTGACTTGTGCTGCGGCGACTGTGCTCGCAACGATTAATGAAGCAAGTGTTAAACCCTTAATGGATAACATGAGTTTTTTAGTAGTTTTCATGCAAGTCTCCTTAGTTAATACAAGTGAAATACTTCCAAGTGATGAGCAAAGAGCTTAAGCAGGGACGAGGCATGCGTTTTCAGGTTTCCAAGAAACCCGTACGGCCTGCCCTTCAACTAATAATCGTCCTCCCGTTGTAGTTGCAACTATTGATAGCCCTGCTTCTGTACGCATGTGCACGCGTGTGGTTTGGCCGAGATACACGACTTCAGTCACGGTCGCATTAAGCCCCTTGGCCTCTTTTTGTTCGTGTACCTCAAGATGCTCGGGACGAACGAGCAAATGGGCTTCACCCGATAACACTTTGTTGGGTCGACACATTAAGCGTTCCCCGCACGGAAGCTTGATATAGGTCGAGTCGTTTTCCTCTGTGACCTTGCCGTGCCAAAGATTTGCTATGCCGATGAACTCCGCGACGAATTTATTCTCCGGATCCCTATACGCCCCCTCAGGCGTCGCGATTTGTTGTACTTGACCAGCATTCAGCACTACGACACGCGTGGACAATGAGAGGGCTTCTTCTTGGTCGTGTGTTACCAAGATAGTGGTGACACCTAAATCACGCTGCAATTGGCGAAGCTCCAATTGGACTTCTTCACGAAGCTTCTTGTCGAGAGCTCCCAGCGGCTCGTCTAATAATAGAATTTCCGGCTCGAAAACCAGCGCTCTGGCCAATGCGACACGCTGTTGTTGCCCCCCCGAGAGCTGGCTTTGTTTTCGATCACCTAAGCCATCGAGACGCACCATTTCCAAAGCACGTTTTACTTTGTAGTCGATATCTTTCTTGCCCAATTTTCGTATCGACAGCGGGAAAGCGACATTATCGAATACCGTCATATGAGGAAACAGCGCATAGTTCTGAAAAACCATGCCAAGATTGCGTTTCGCGGGCGGAACGTTTGTCACATCTCGCCCTTCAATAAAAATTTGGCCACTGGTGGGAGTTAATAGGCCCGCAATCATTGACAGCAACGTACTTTTCCCCGATCCACTGGGCCCCAAAAGAGTAACTAGCTCGCTCGATTCAACCTGCAGGTCAGTAGGGTGGACTACCAGATTGCCACCAAACGCTTTTGAAATTCCTTTCAGTTGAATGGCGCTCATGTAGCCACACCTCTTCGTTTTTCAACAAAAATCTCTACGGCGTTGATCAAGCGCTCAAACTCAACCTCTCCCATCGGAAGGGACAGATTCAACATCCCTCTACGTGCGGGCCAGATGTTGCTTTCGAGCATGTCAAAATAAAACAAATCACGTAATTCGTTGTTGCTACCGGATGTGTCCCGCGTGCTTTTTATTTCTCCTGAACACATGTGAACATTCATAAGAGAGCCAATACCGGTGAACTGCATTGGGAAGGTAGCTGAAGCAGCAACCTTGTTCAAACGTGCTCGTAGCGTCTCGCCGCGTTTCGAAAGATCACGCGCAACATCGGGCGTGAAAACCTTGCCATAGCCTGCGGCCCCAGCTGACATTGTGAAAACGTTATTGTTAAATGTGCCTGCGTGACTAAAGTAGTTCGGGCTCGATGGGTCGAAACGTCTCATAATGTCTTCGCGCCCGCCAAAGGCACCGAAGCTGAAACCACCGCCAATGTATTTTCCGAGCGTCGTTAGATCAGGTCGGATGTCATAAACTTCCTGGAGTCCACCGCCTGACATGCGTGAAGTCATCACCTCATCAAAGATTAAGATGATGTTGTGCTTTGATGTCCACTCCCGTAAAGCTGACAAAAACTCAGGCGATGCCGGGATGCATCCACTCGATCCTTGCATGGGCTCAATTAGCACACAAGCCAAGTCATTTCTGTTCTCTTCGAGAAGACTTTCAGTGCTATCCCAATTGTTAAATTGACCAAGCACAAACTCATATGGGACTCTAAGTGGGCTGGCACTACTGCCAAATGTCAGAACCCCACCATGATATCCACCTTCAAACACCATGATTTTATTTTTGTTAGAAACCGCCCGAGCTGTGGCTATGGCATACAAGTTCGCCTCTGTGCCTGAGTTAGCAAAACGGACTAGATCGATTGATGGAAATCGATCGCATATAAGTCGTGCGAGATCTTCTTCTTGTTCTATGTGACCACCCCGAACCCAGCCATTGTCGAGCGCTGTCTCTATTGCCTCTCGAATTATTGGGTCGGTATGGCCGTACAGACCTGCGGTAAATTCACCCAGATAGTCGACATAAGTATGACCGTCGAGAGAAGTTATATAACAGCCTTCAGCTGACGCGAGAGTGATGGGGAACGGAGCGCTATACAGCACAGTACGAGTGTTTCCGCCCGGCAAGACTCCAGACGCTTTTTTATTTTGTGCATGACTCAGCGGATTCTTACTCGTATAACGTTCATACGCTTCGTTGATCAAGCTTTGAATGGATTGTGCAGACTTTAGCGACGTATTCATGACTTGAAATTACTCCTGGATGATTTAAATAGGGCCACCGCTATCTGGTTCGACGCTCAGTGGATTTCAATATTTAAGGCCTTATCGATGCGCTCTCGGCGTTTTGCCTTTTCCACTGCGGAGGGCCCTAGCCGCTTTGCTGACGTCAAAAGCAAGGTTTGAATAATGAAAAACTGAGCTGTGGCGGAGTCAAAATAAAATGGCTCATCAAGAGCCAGCGTCACTCCCTCTGTGTCCGATGTCTCAAGTGCTGACTCTTTGTCTGTAATAGCTAGAATCGGGATACCCATTTCCTTGATAACGTCGACAGCGGTCACAAGTGATCTCGTATAAGGACGAAATGAAATCGCAACCAAAACATCTCTTTTTGTTAAGCGATCGAGATCCGCTGTCAACGGCGAACCAGGGCCCGCCAAAATAGTGACGTCGTCGCGCAAGGTCCCCAGATAACTGCCAAAAAAATAACCAAAAGCGTACGTGGCACGTAAGGCCAGTACGTATACATGCTCGGCACTTACCAACATTTCAACAGCTCTATTAAGCGCGCTGGGGTCAAGTGACTCACTGGCCGAAAGCAGCTTTTGACACTCGGATTGTGCGTGATACCGCACGGACTCCATTGATGTGATGTTCTCTATACTTTCCAAGCGCTCCTGTACACGCCCGCTGTAAAACGGCTGAGTCTCGGCTACGTGTCGTCGAAACACCAGTTGAAGCTCGGAAAACCCTGAGAACCCCAGCCGTTTACCAAGACGCGTCAAGGTTGATGGATCTACGCCATTACGCTTCGCCAAAGATGAGATGCTATCTACTGCGGCCAAACCCGGATGCTGCAACATATCTCTGAGCGCATGTCGTGCTTTGTCTCCGATTCGCGTCTCTCGTGAAGAGTTTTGCTCATCGTTTAGAAAATGATGCAAATCTTCAATGCATTTGATAGCCATGTAGGGCCTATTCCTATGAATCATGCAAATATTCAATGTATTGTAGGCATGCGACGACAACATACCACCAGGTACAAACCCTAAAGCCTAAGTTGGGAGTACAAGTTCGGGTTCTTGGAGAGCTCGTAATGAGCTTCTATTTGCAGAACATGTACGTCGTGGTGAAAGGAACGCGTGATTCACAGCAAGGATCCGAGTGACACCAAACTAATCGTCGAGAACGACACCAGCCGGAAGCACTACCCAACATTTCCCAACCCCATCCATCCAAAAAGGTAAAACCAAGTGTTAACCCTATGACGCTGGGGTTTCACCTAGGTTGCACTCCCACGTAAAATCACTGAATATCGCAGTTTGAATCTCAACTGCAAACTTGGTGGAACCCACAATGAAACTTAAAACACTGTTGATCGGTCTGGTCTGTGCAAGCTTTTCTATGTCTGCCTTTGCAGCCAAGAACTTCAAAGCTAACGTTCTCTATGATCAGAAGCATCCATTTACGCATTATGGCTACCTGACTTGGGCCGACTATCTCAAGGACATTTCTGGTGGCGATTTAAACGCCAAGGTCTACACCGGCACCGTCTTATTGGCTGCTAATGCCAGCATGCAAGGCCTGCGTGACAACGTGGTTCAGGTGGCGCACCACCCTGCCATCTATACGCCGTCTGAGCTTCCCGTGGCCAATGCCATGCAAGAACTCGGCTTCAATTTCGACAACCAGATGGCGGTGATCGCGGCTGTGTCGGAGTTCAGCATGAACAACCCCGTGCAACTGGCTGAGTGGAACAAGTCTGGCCTGGTCTATCTGGGTGCTTACGCCACCTCGCCTTATGTGTTGTTTTGCCGCCAGCCCATCAACTCCCTGGCTGATCTTAAAGGTAAGCGTATCCGCACGGCTGGCTCTACCGTCGCAGACTGGGTGAAGCAAGTCGAAGGCATCGCCGTCAACGTCTCTTCCAGTGAAATGTATTCCGGTCTGGATCGCGGCTCGCTGGATTGCGCCAGTAATTCTCCGCTAGACCTTCAAGCCCGCTCGTTGTGGGAAGTTGCACCCTATACCGTGCTGGTTCCCACGGGCGTGTACTGGTCTGGACCTGAGTGGGGGTTTAACAAGAAATTCTGGGCTGGTCTGAACGACCAGGAAAGGCAATGGTTTAAGGAAGCCTCTGCCTATTCCATGGCCAACATCGTTGTCAACTACAAGAAAGAAGACAAGGCCGCCATTGAATTTGCCAAAGGGAAAGGCAATACCGTTTCCGAAGCACCTGCAGACATCAAGGCATCTGTCGACGCCTTTCGCAAGAAATCGCTCAACGACGTCTACGACTTGGCAGAGAACAAATACAAGGTCCAGAATTCAAAGGAAACTCTCGATGACTTCATCAACACGTATAACAAGTGGGTGAAACTTCTGGCCGACAAGAACACAGACAGCGTTGATGACATGAAGACACTTTTCATGACCAACATCTTCGACAAGCTGCCCGCCAACTACGGCATGTAATTAATGCGAGTCTTGTTCACGACAAGCCGATATCTAGCGAAGGCAGGCTTTTATTTGGCCTGCCTCGCGCTGATATTTATGGCTGCGCACATGTTTCTGGATGTGGTTCTGAGACGTTTGGGAATCTACATAGAAGGCACGCTTGAATTCACGTCGTTTTACTACATGATTTTCGCTGTGTTCTCAGGGCTTGCTTACACGCAATATAAAGACAAGCACATTTCCACCGACATCTTGGTCAACCTACTGCCCAAGAAGATCTCCGACCCGCTTTTCAAATTTAATCTGACTATCCAGCTGATCCTATATGCATTGCTAACCTATCAAACCACCGTAGATGCTTTTAATTCGGCGTCCTTCCACGAACAGGCCATGGCAAACTTCACCTTTTACATTTGGCCAGCTAAGTTCGCGCTGCCCATCGCGTTCTTCTCGCTTTGCCTGGTTGTTCTTTCGCAGCTTCTTGCTTCAAAATCTCAGAGAGACGCATGGACGCACAGTTAATAGTTGGTGTCGCTGGCGTAGCCATTGCGCTGTTCCTAATCTTTTTGCGTGTACCCATCGGTGTCAGCCTCGCCCTAGTCTCGATTATCGGCATAGGCATCGTGGCAGACATGGACGTCGCCCTTAGCATCATTTCTTCCACGCCCTATAACTTCGTTGGTCAATGGGAGCTATCGGCAGCGCCTATGTTTCTGCTGATGGGCTATCTATGCTCGGAGACCAAACTCACTAACGGAATATTCAGGTTTCTGCAGATGCTTCTGCATCGACTGCCCGGCGGTCTAGCCATATCAAGCGTCACCGCCTGCGCCATCTTTTCAGCGGCTTCAGGCTCCAGCGTTGCGACGGCCGGCGCCATGTCCAAGATTGCTGTCCCGGAAATGCTCAACCGCGGCTATAACCCGTCGCTGGCTACCAGCACGGTTGCTGCAGCCGGTACCCTCGGTTCGCTGATCCCACCAAGCATATTGCTGATTCTGTATGGCGTGTATTCAAACACGTCCATCGGGCAGTTGTTCATGGCCGGCGTGCTACCTGGGCTACTGACCGTTGTGCTGTATTTCAGCATGATTATCATCCGCTGCAAAATAAACCCAGAGCTTTATGGCCGCGGAACAGGAACCACCGAGTCTTATTCACGACGAGAGATCCTGAAGGCGTTTACCCAGGTATGGGCACTGCCTACACTTATCATCTTTGTGATGGTTGGCATCTTCTATGGGTGGTTCTCGCCCACCGAGGCCGGCGCCATCGGGTCTGTAACGGCCATCATCATCGCCACCGTCAAGGGAACGATGTCGCGCACAGCCCTGAAGAACGCGGTGTATGAAGCAGTCTATAGCACGGCGAGCATATTCCTGATCATGATCGGGTCTATTTTCTTCACGAAGTTTTTGGCCCTGTCAGGCGTGCCGGACGCGTTCACGAGCTTTATTCTGTCGTTCAGTGAAGAGCGGTGGTGGATCGTGGTCTCGGTGATCATTATTTACCTGATTCTGGGTATGTTCATCGACTCGATCGGCATCTTGTTGCTTACCCTGCCTATCTTGCTGCCCTTGGTCGACGTCGCCCATCTCGATCTCATTTGGTTCGGCATATTGCTGACGAAGATGCTCGAAATAGGCCTCATTACTCCGCCCGTCGGCCTAAACGTCTATGTCATTAAAGCAACTGCTCCGCCGGGCATCAGCCTGGAAACCATATTTAAAGGCGTCATCTGGTTCATTCTTTGCGACGCGGTTTTCCTGGTTCTGATTTATTTCTTTCCCGCCATCGTCACCTATCTGCCAAGTATCATGAGGTAACCTGAATGTATACAGTTCTAAAAAATGCCAGCTATCTGGATGTCCGCTCTGGCACCTATCACACCGATCGGTCGATCATTATCAAGGGTGACAAGATCGAAAAAATCGCTGACGCGAGTGCCGCTGACGGTATGAGTGATGCGAATATCATCGATTGCACTGGGCTACATCTGTTGCCCGGCCTCATTGACGCGCATGTTCACACTACGGCTATTACTCCAGACTTTGCCGAACTCGAAATCTCGTCGCCCTTCTATGTAGCGATCAAGTCCACCGAAATCCTCTCCGGCATGCTGCAGCGCGGTTTCACCACGGTGCGCGATGCAGGCGGGGCCGACTATGGCCTGGCAGCCGCTACGCTGGAAAACCCGGCGATGGGCCCAGAAATTCTGTTTTGCGGCAAGGCACTGTCTCAAACTGGGGGGCACGGCGATGTGCGAACCAAAGGGCGCCGAGAATTTGAGGGCTGTTTCTGCTGTGCCGGGCTCGGTGTTGTGGTCGATGGCGTGACCGAAGTGCGTCGTGCAGCGCGCGACGAGATCCGCAAAGGGGCCACACAGATCAAGATCATGGCATCCGGCGGGGTTTCATCGCCAACCGATCGCATCGACAGCACGCAGTTCTCGATAGAAGAAATACGCGCGATCGTCGCGGAGGCCGAGGCCGCAAACATCTATTGCATGGCCCACGCCTACACGGCACGAGCCATCAAACGCCTACTCCAAAACGGCGTAAGGACCATTGAGCACGGCAATTTGCTTGATGAAGAATGTTGCGATCTTTTTGTCGAAACCGGCGCATATCTGGTACCCACCCTCATCACCTACCAGGCCCTGGCCAACGAAGGCGTGGCCAGCGGTTTGCCGGCCTCGATGGAAGAAAAAATTTACATGGTGCTGGAGGCTGGTAACGTCGCCCTGAAAATGGCCTATGACAAGGGCGTCAAGATGCTGTACGGATCCGATCTGCTGGGTACCATGCAGCGGCACCAGCTGCAGGAATTTAGCATTCGCTCAAAAGTCGTCAGCAACATCGACCTGATCCGTCAGGCGACGGTCAATGCCGCAGAATGCTTTGACAGGGTTGGCAGTATTGGCGAAATCCTGGAAGGCGGGCTGGCCAATATTATTGCTTATCAGAACGACCCTCTTGAGGATATCAACGTACTTGTAAACCCAGAGGAGAGCTTGCAGTTGATCATCAATCGTGGCGTAACCGTTAAGCATCTAGTTACGGCTGATCAGAACGCCTGAACCGGGCCGGCCTGACACCACAGACGCAGATTTTGTGTCTGTGGTGAGATGACCACTTGTAGCTAAGATCTACTTAACCCTTGACGCTCCATTTATGGAACGAGGCGCTACTCATGCCAGGGTCACGGTAAAGCTCTCGCACGGGAGTACTGGCTTCCGTTTTCTTCAGCATGGCGAATAGTTGGCTGTCGGTAAGATGTGAGGTGAGGGCTTCAGGCAAATTTACTTAAATAGTGCTGTTGGAAAACTCTACCTTGTCCCTTTTATGGGAGGATTACCCCCCGGAGAACCACCCGACATGGATATGTTGCGACAGTTGATTGCCAAGCTACGGCTTAAGCAGCTAGAACTAATTTGCTTACTCGCCGAGTATGGTACGTTAAGAGCCGCTGCCAAGGTATTGAACATGACTCCAGCAGCAGCCAGTAAAAGCCTGCGCGAAATCGAGTCCTTGCTAAAGACCTCTCTATTTGACAGAACATCCAACGGCATGACGCTAACCAACAGTGGCACGCTGGTTTTCGACTATGCCAAGGGAACTTTAGACAACACACGCTTACTTATCCAGAACATCGACAATGCCGCAAATGGCGATACGCCAATAAAAATAGCAACGCCGCCTTTCATTGCATGGACATTTCTTTCTCAAGTGCTAGAGGATTTTTATCAAAAACCTCAACTCAATCGGGTAAGAATCCACGAAGAGCGACTAGGAGATAGCAGTAAACTGCTAGAGTCTGACGTGGTCGATGTTTTAATCACGATGAAATCGTCCTCAGAATTGGCGAGTCTCGGGCTTAATGAATATTTTATAAAAACAGTTCTGAGACAATCGTGGAATGTAGTATGCGCCAGAGGAAATTCGCTTGCTAAACGCACGGAATCCTTAGCTTGGTCGGATCTGGTCAACCAAAGATGGATACTGCCTCCGTATCCCACTTACACACGTATTCTTTTCAACCAGATAATACATAAGCACGAACTCAAGTACATAAACCCGCTCGTTGAGGCAACGAATGCAACAACAACGCTAAGTCTTATCAAACGCAATATTGGTATAGGCTTATTATCGGACAGTGTAATACGGGCTATGGCTGAACCAAATATGTTTTCGATAGTGCCAGTAGAGCCTGCTCTGGAACATGTTGACATCGTCTTTGTTTGCAAAAAGAAAATTCAGCACAGACCCGAAATAACAAGCTTATTATCGTCTTGCGAAACCATCTCTAAAACGTTAGAGAGATAGCTTATAGTCAGACAATGTATCGAAATCAAGATCCAAGATCAAATCGTTCGATTTTCTAAAGTCCTGACTATAGAAAATATTCAATAGCGTTAAACAGGCAGAGATTGCTGGGACAGAAACGTTACATGCCTGCGCCAGCTTCTCGAATACCGCCAAACCGAAAGGCATATCCTCTAATATGTATCTATGCATGATCGTGGTAGGACCAGATGGCCCTTGTCCGGTAGACTCAATCTGAGCGACGACATCCGCGAGCGTGTTCCCTTCTACATGATAAGAATTTCGATAATGTTCAGCCAACGTTCGCAGTCTGATATCGAACGCACTCGCAATAGCTAAGCGTTCATCATCTAACGCGGATGCAAGCCTCGCTCCTGCACTAAGAAAATTGCCAAACAGCGGCCAATCCTCGGCCTTTTCCATTCGTGTTAGATTTGGAATCACTTCAGCGGCATGGGCAATCGGATTGATGTTGCTTAGCGTCGCCTCAAGCAAGGTGGCAGTTAGTAAAAACCGCCGTCCAAAAATATTCACACACAACTCGTACGCCAGTTTGCCATTATCTTTAGTGCCGACAGGAAACATCGGGATCACGTCTCGAGGGCTATTCATGTACAAAACCCCGTCAGCCAGAAAGTGTGCGGTGGTCAATGTTGTTCCCCAACCGACCACACACAACTCGACACCATGCCTACGTCCCAGCTCGTAGAGCCAAACTGGTGAAAGAGATAACGCACCGCTAATAATTACTGTCTGTCCGGAAACAAGGTGCTCCACAATATCTTCAAAGACGGTTCTATATGCAGTAGCAGGGAGGCAAACAATCACTGTTGGGTATTTTCTTATCTCGTCCTTGCCTATCAAACCCTGAACTCTTACTAGCTTATTTCCAGCTTGCCGAGTAACTGTAAACTCGACCTCCTTTTCATTTACGATGCTCAGTCGCTTACCTGTTGGCGACCAGATAGCAACGTCGCGCCCTTGCTCAGCGATGTATGTAGCCGTCGCACAGCCTACTGCTCCTGCACCAATAACAACGATGCCATCCTGGTCAGCGCCGACCCAACTATTAGCGTCTTTGCCCATCATATCTTGATGTTTCTTTCTTCGATGACTTTGGCCCATTTCTGGTTTTCCACAGCAACATAGTTAGCCAAGTCAGCACTGCCCCGGTTAATTATCTGTACAGTGTTTTTACTCAGTCGCATTTCAATAGCGTTATCGGACAGAACCACTGATACGGCTTTGGAGAGAGTACGACCAACCTCCTCCCGAATCCCACTAGGAGCAAACATGGCGAACGTGGTCGTTACTTCAAAACCACCAAGACCTTGCTCTGCCAGTGTCTTTAATTCGGGCTCCTCCTGAGACCTTCGTGTGCCAGTCAGACCCAACCCAACAATTCTATCGGACCGCAACAAAGGCAAAGCAACACCTAAATCCAAAAACGCTACATCCACCTGTTCGGTCGCAACCGCGATGGCGGCAGGACCACCACCTTTGTAGGGAATATGGACCATTTCAGTGCCTGTCACGGACATAAACAGCTCTGCAGCCAAATGACTTGTTGAGCCGCTGCCACCCGTTGAAAAATTGAGCTCGCCGGGGTGGTGCTTAGCGTACTCAATCAAATCCTCGACGTTATCGACATTCAACGTTTTCTTCGTCACTAGAACCAGCGGGCTTTCACCAAGCAGTGAAATCGGCGCAAAATCGGTTTGCTTAAACGGCAGATCCTTGTAGAGATGCGGCGCAATAGCAAACGTACTATTAGTAGAGATAATGACGTTATATCCGTCTGGCGCGGCACTGGCGATAAAATTCTGGCCTATGGTGCCGTTGGCACCCGGTCGGTTTTCAACGATCACCGACTGATTTAACTCTTTACTCAGAGCCTCAGCAACAATCCTGGCGAAAACATCGGTAGCCCCACCAGGAGACCAGGCAACGATGACACGAATTGGTCGGGCCGGGTAACCGGTGACCTCTGCTGCATGAACGACAGAAGCGAGCTGCGGAATAAACACGACAGATGCTAAGGAACCAAGTAAGAAGCTACGCCTATCAATCGCCATGATAAAGACCCCCAATTATTCAAAGTCCAATGATTCTAAGCACTGCATGCAGTATGAACAATCAACTTTTTTTATGTTCGTCAGCACTAAAAGCTAACATTGTATTCAAGCTCTTACATCCCGACTTGGGTTCGGCCTGCATAATCAATATTGGAATGCCAGGAATTTACGACACTCTCCAAACTCACGCCGCGGCCCGTTCAAAGGCCTCGGGACTGACGCCACCCAGCCAGGTTGGAAGGGCGAGAACGCAAGTACGACATTGAGTTCAACACGTCGCCAAGTAAATGTCCCGGGATCGCGAGCGCAGCTCACCGGATTCATTGCGCGGTTAATAAACATGATGAGATGATTGCCGAGCGGGGCGACCCGCTTGGATTGCTGCTCAACAAACTCCGGTATATGCAAGAAAGATCGATTGATCTTCAATCCACGCTGCGCCGCGACTCGCGACAGCGCCGGTTCATGCCCAGCGGCCAGCTTTTCCTTGCCTTTGTGGTTAGGTCCAAACCAATATAGGATTTCCTGTTGAATCTGAAAAGTGGATAAAATTAGATTCAAACTATCTAAATTTTGGATGGATTCCGATGCTGGACGGTGTTTCGCTGGACCAAATCAGGGCCTTCATCGCCGCAGCCGATGAAGGCAGCTTCTCGGCTGCAGGACGCAAGCTCTACCGCGTGCAGTCGGCAGTAAGCGGGTGGATCGGCAGCCTGGAGGCCCAACTCGGCGTCGCGCTATTTGACCGCACAGCACGCTTTCCGAAGCTCACGCCCGAAGGTGTACTGTTGCTCGCCGACGCACGCAACATCGTGTCCGGGGTCGATACGCTGAAGGCGCGCGCCAAGCTCATGGCCGGAGGACTTGAGGCCGAATTATCGGTAGTCGTCGACGTGTTCTTTCCGACCGCTACCATTGCAGCGGCGGCAAAGTCATTCGCGGAACAGTTTCCGTTGACCCCGCTACGACTGTTTGTGGAGGGATTGGGCGCGGCGTATCAACCCGTGCTGGATGAGCGTTGCAGCCTTGGAATCCTGGCGTCGTTGCCTGTCGAGTTTCCCTCACTGGTCAGTGAACGCCTGGACGAGATTCCCTTGGTCATGGTGGCGTCACCGCAGCATCCGCTGGCCAAGTTTCGCGGCCGGATACCCAAGCGCGAACTGGCCAAGCATGTGCAACTCGTGCTGACTGACCGTTCGAGCCTGATGTCCGGCAAAGACTACGGCGTCTTATCTCCGTCGACGTGGCGGTTGGCAGACCTTTCGACCAAGCACGCATTTCTCAGGGATGGCGTTGGGTGGGGCAGCATGCCTCGGCACATGGTGGAGTCCGACATTGCCGTGGGGAGCCTGGTGCTCCTCGATGTGCGTGAGGACTTCGCATTAACCATGTCTGCTTGTTACCGGGCGTCGGCGCCACCTGGGCCAGCAGGAAGATGGCTCATCGACCACTTGAAGCGTTTGTCCGTCAATGCTCATGAGAGTGATGACACATCCACCAGAAACGGGCCAGACCGAGTGTAGTTAAAGCCCATGCGTGGATGGTGACGCAACGACTGCGCGCGTCGGCGAGCAACAGCACGCTCATGGACGTGCGCTTACCGCCATTAAGCAGTCACGTGTCCTAACATCTCAAATATAGATAGATCCCATCTAAATATCCCCTCTTTTAAAAATACATGTTGTCCGCCATCATTTGAACAGTGCGGGGCAATCTGGGGCGAACTAATCCACGATGGCCTCGAGATTGATAAACGTTCATTCAAGGAATTCAACATGACTTACTCCATCGTCGGAACCGGCAACGTCGGTAAAGCCCTAGCGCTGCAATTTGCCCGTAGCGGCATCTTGTTCGGCATCGCCAACACGCGTGGCCCAGACTCCATCGCGCCGCTGGCCGAAGAGCTGGGCGACAAGGTTGTTCCCATGACGCTGCAGGAGGCACTCAAGGCCGACGTAATCATCCTAGCGGTGCCGTTCTGGGCGCACCGCGAAGTTGCCAAGGCCGCCACCACGTGGCAAGGCAAAATCGTCATTGATGTCACCAATGCGTATGGTGTGCCGCTGTCCGACCTGGACAACCTGCCTTCCTCAGCAATCGTGGCGAAGGCGCTGCCTGGCGCGCATCTGGTGAAGGCATTCAACCATCTGCCCGCAGGTGTGCTCAAACAGGAGCCTGCCACCGCCGCAGGCCGTCGGGTGATCTTTCTATCGAGCGACGACGAAGGCGCGACCGCGACGGTCGCCGCACTGGTCGAGAAGCTCGGCTACGCGCCGATCAGTCTCGGCAAGATTGCGGAAGGCGGTCAGCTCGTGCAGGCACGGGACAAGAGCTGGGCGCCGCTAATTTTTCAAGATCTATTCAAGAAAGAGCAGTGAGCGATGTACGACCACGTAGTCTGGCCCGCGCGGTTTGATTCGATGACGTTGGCCATCTACGCACTGAACGACATTGACGTGACCGAGTACGTGCCCAGCCAAAGGCTCGCGTGGGCTACGACAGTCGACGGCGACGAGACCGGATCAGCGGATGGATCACTTAACGCACACACTATTGGAAAAGAACAGCATGAAGATCGAACTTAAAGGCCGCAAGGCCATCGTTACCGGATCGACAGCAGGCATTGGCCGCGCGATCGCCGAAGGGGAGTAAAGGGCGACTCGTTTCATAACGGTACCTGCGACCTTCGCTTAACGCCTGCCCCGCTTTCGCTCTCTGTTATGGCTCTTAACCAACAGTGCGATGAATGCCAGACCCGCAGCAGCACTGGTATGGCCGCTATAGACTGTCAATCCAAAGCTCCACCCCATGCTTGCTGCAGCCAGCCATAAAGCCAGCAACAAAAACAGCCAACCCGCTGCACGCAGGCCTCGGGTGAGCAGCGCGTTCAATGCGTGGCCAAACAGATCCTCCTGATGGCGGATCATTGACAGCGCCAAGCAAGCAAAGCCCACCAGCGCAAGCAGAAAAAGCACGGCATGAGTTAGCCAGAAAACCTGGCCGATCATGTATTTTCTCCTGCGGAAGCCGAGGCGGGTGTCACTGAGTCACTTGCAGCCGAACCGGGCGCCGAAGCACGCGTCGCTAAAGCGGAACGTTTCTTACGCACCGGCTTGGTCCGGGGCTGATGGCGCGCCGTGCACATAGCCAAATAGGCAAGCAAAGCCGCAAAAACCAGCATGGCAAGGTCAAAGCCGGCAAATAGCCAATCGCCGTCCTGCAGGCTTTTGAACAAGCTCCGATCTGTCGTGAATACATTCAACACCGGCAACAAGACCATCAGAGCCGCAGCCAGCCAGAACAGTTCAACCCAAGCCCGCTTGGCTGGACGCATCAACGCCCAAGCCAACGTACCGGCCCAGATGATGAAGAAGCCATGGATTTCCCAGGTGGCCCGCTGCGCCATATCTAGCGGCAGCAAACGGTTAAGCCAGAAGAATGCCGTCATGGCTACCGGCAACCCCGCAATGGCGGCGATGTTCAGGCGCTCGACCAGTCGGAAGCCGAAGTAAGGCTTTTCCGGGTCAGGCAGCTTGGCTCGACGCTTGACCGTCCATAGCACCAGCCCCGTACCCACCATAGCCGTGCCAGCCATGCTGATGATGAAATACAGCCAGCGTGCAATGATGTCGGCAAAACGCCCCAAGTGCAGGCCATACAATACACCTTGGAAGGTGGCCGCTGGGCCGGAGCCATCCTTGAACTGCAGCAACTTACCCGATATACCATCGAACACCACGTACTGCGGTGTGGTCGATACTCGCAGTGCCTGTTGTCGAACAATGACGATCTTAGCCGCGGCATCGCCAGGATTATTTACCTGAATCGAACCCACGCCTCCCTGGCCCCAACGCTGTTCAGCCTGTTGGATAAATGAGCCGACAGGCAGAAGCGCTGCTGCCTCGCCCGCTGGTTTGCCTGCGGGCATGAAGAACCGCATTTCACTGGCAACGGCGGTTCGATCCGCCTGCGAAGGCAAGGCCTGTAAACCGAAAGGCATATACATCACCATTAAAGTGATTAGTCCGCTCCAGGTAATCATGAAATGAAACGGCAGGCCCAAGACAGACAGCCCGGCATGCGCATCCAACCAGGAGCGCTGACCTTTTCCCCAGCGGAATGTAAAAAAGTCCGTGAAAATTTTCTTGTGAGTGATAACACCGCTGATTATGGCCACCAGCATGAACATGGCGCAGAACCCTGCAATCCAGCGCGCCCACAAAGCGGACATATAGTGAAAATTGAAGTGAAAGCGATAGAAGAAATCTCCGCCGCTTGTCTCTCTAGCTTGCAATGACTGACCCGTCTCGGCATCAAACACACCATTACCGATGCCGCGCCCCCGTGCTTGGGGGTCGCGCCAGAAGGCGCTGGCGAACGGCTGGCGCTCAGTGGGTAGAGTAATGCTGACTTGCGTGGCTGCGGGAGTCCGGGTTTGTATGCTATCCAATACGCGCTGCGCGACTTCAGCAGGTGGCAGCGTCGCTGAAGCGACCAGTTCGGGGCGCATGTAACGCGTCATTTCCTCGCGGAAGTACGCGGCCGTGCCCGTCAGAAACATGGAGTACAGAATCCAGCCCGCCAGCAAGCCCGTCCAGATATGCAGGTCGGACATGGACTGACGTATGCCACGCGGCTTGACGGCAGGCTTGGCGGCCCGTGCCGGTTTTACTGACTCCGTTTTCGGTCGTGGATGCGTATTTTGAATGAGTTCGCTCATGCCCCGCCCCCATACCAAACCCAAGCAGCTACCGGCAGCAACAGCACAGCGGCCACCAACAGCCCTCCCCAGGCACGGGTGGCAGAGCGTACAGCAAACACCCAAATAACCGCAGCGGCATAGACCAGAAAACTGGCCGTCATGCCAATCAAAGCCGCTTCAGACGATCGGACGGGCAAAGCAAGCGCAGCGACTGATAGCAAGGCCGCCAGTGTATAGCCACCGAGAATGGCAGCAGCTAAGCGCGATATCAATGGAAAATTCCGAAACACGATCAGAAATCGACACTAGCCGAGAGCATGAAAGTACGCGGCGCGCCCAATGCCAGACTCGTGAAGTGTGGTTTTGCCCAATAAGCCTTGTTCGTCACATTGTTGACCGCTGCGCGCAAGGTTAGCGGATGGCCTGACACCTTGGTGGTATAGCGGGCACCCACGTCAAACACAGTATGGCCAGGCACCGATAACGAGTTATCTGCATTAAGGTATTGCTTTGATGCCGCAGTCGCGTTCGCCGTGAGCGTCAGCGCTCGCAGTGCCGGGATATCCCACTCCACACCAAGCTTGGCCTGCCATTTGGGTAGCCCTGTAGCCTGCTTGCCCTGATTAGCAGGGCTTGCTGCTTTCGTTACTTCTGGGTCTGAATAGGCGATGCCGCCCATCAGGCGCACGCCTTGCACTGGTGAACCAAAAAACCCCCATTCCACGCCCCGATTGCGCTGTTCACCGCCGAAAGAAAAGACGTTGGTGTAAGGATCGCTGTAGCTGCCTGGACGCTTGATTTCATATAGGCTGACCGTGTGGGCGAATTCACCAAGGTCAAGTTTGATGCCGACTTCCTTCTGTTTGGTCTTGTAGGGTGCGAAGACTTCGCCCGCATTGGCTGCCGTGTTGGGTGCCATGGCGCCCTGGCTCAGGCCCTCGATATAGTTGGCATACACCGAGATTTTATCGGTTGCCTTGACCAAGACGGCTACTGCCGGCGTGGTTGCGCTTTCTTTATAACGACTACCTGTGCGCACGCCGGTCGTACCGTTGAAACTTTCGTTGATCACTTCCTGACGACGTGCGCCAAGCGTGAGTTGCACTCTGTCCTGAGCAAACGAAAGGGTGTCCGCGAAGCCAACACTGGTCAGACGCGTTTCGGTTCTGCTGATCTTCGGTATGTTGCTGGGGCGTGCAGATTCGGGACCCCACACAGGGTTGTAGATGTTAGTCACCCAGGCCTGGGGCAGCAGGTTTCTAAAGCCGTTAAGGTGATACTCTTCGCTGTAATGGGTGGCGTTGACCGCGAACTGATGCCCCACCGAACCCGTGCGAACTTTGCCCATCAGCCCCACCTCAGCCGACTTCCGCTCCACCTTATCGGATACGCCGCTGAAGTTGATCTGGAAGTCACCGGCCTGGTTGAAAATTTGGCCCGAACCCATATTGGAATTAAACTCCGTCTTGCTGATGCCTGCTGCGGCATAGGCTGTCAGCTGATCGGTCAAATCGAATTCACCGCGCAGCAAGGCTCCTTTGTCCGTCGTTTCATAGAACGCCCATGGCGGATTCCACGACACATCTGGCTTCGGTGGCGTAGGTAATGGCAAGCCGGGGGCAAGCGTCATGCCTCGGGTTAAGCCATTTGCCCGATCTTTACTGTGGTACAGGTCTGCCGACACGCGTGCGCGCTCACCGCGCCAGTCCAGTCCAAGGGATGCCATCGAAATTTTCTTATCCTGCGCCTTCACCGCTGTCTCGCCATCCCGATAGACGCCATTGAAACGGATGCCAAACTGCTTGGTCTCGCCGAAGCGACGACCCATATCGATATGGCCGCCAAAATGCGAGTCCGACATATAGGTTCCCGTTAGACGCGTTAAGGGCTCATCGCCCGCACGCTTGGTCACCAGGTTGATTGCGCCACCCGCCGACCCCTTGGGTGGCATGCCATTGAGCAACGCAGAAGGCCCCTTGAGCACGTCAATACGCTCAAACATCTCGGGAGAGTTACGGTAATAGCCTGCCATGCCAGCCAAGCCATTGATGGTCACATCGCCCACGTCAGATCTAAAACCGCGGATCGAATAGCTCTCATTGCTCTCTCCAGGAATACCACTGGTAAATACCGACGGGTCAGTCTTGGAGATGACTTCGCTGATGTCCCTGGCTTGCAGATCTTCGATGAACTTGTCCGTGTAGCTGATGGTGTTAAATGGCGTTTCCATGAAGTCCATGACGCCAAGTAGCCCAACGCGACCGCCAGTCGTCACTTGCCCACCCGGATAAGTCTGAACGGCTCCCCCCTCTTGGCCTTGCACCGTGATCTTCGGCAACGCAGCGACATCGTCAGAGGAAGATGTTTGAGTCTGTTTTACTTGCGCGTCTGCCACGTCACCGCTCGGCTGTGCCAATGTTGGTGTGGCCACAACTAAAGTGCAGAACGCCAGTCCGAGTAGCAATGCCATCCGCACAGCGCAAGCTGTGCGGTTCAGGGTGAATGCGGGGTATTGACTCGTTCTTCCTAGTAAAGAACATACGATGTGGTACTGATGGCACGGCGTGTGCATATCGGGATCCTTTCTGTAGAGGAGATGGTTTTTGTTAAATCGGTAATGAAAACAATAATGAGATAGAGAACTATTACCTTTAATGTTTGAACGTTTAAATCATTGCGCTGTACTCAATCAATCTCGACAACCGTTAATGACGCCGTCGATGACGTGCTACACAGAAATCACGCTTGTACATGTGACGTACCAAGCGTTCGAATCAAAAAACAACATACGTCCGTTCTTGCAGGCACCACTTTGCTGCAGCAGCGGATTAAGCAAATTCCATTGCAATCAGATCGTTATTGCACTGAACGTGTCTACGTCAATTTGTGCTCTCCTGAAGAGCTGACAATGGCCGTCGCAGTGCCAGGCCATTACGTGCAACTAAGCCCTGATAACATCCTGGCCCGCACAATAGGCAGTGACTCAGTACCAGTCAATTGGTCTCTAATGCTTGACCGAAAACTGGGCAAAAAATCACTAACAACACTAAGACCAACAATTTGTTGCATGATAGTAAACTAATTAATAGACGTCATGCAAACCGCATACAGGATTGTTATGATCAGGCAAGGAACAGACATGAAAACACCAAAAGACGTGGCAGCGCGCGGGCGACCTCCTACCATCACACGCGAACGAATTGCTAACGCGGGCATCCAGATCGGCTTGCCCAACATTACCTTTGTTGGCGTCGCCGCCGCACTCGGCGTCAGCCATATGGCGCTTTACAAACACGTTTCGAGTCTTGAGGCGCTCAAACACCTGGTCGCAGAGGCCATCTTCACCCGCTGGGATCTTCCGCGGGGCGAAGGCAATGGCGATGACGGACTGAAAAATTACCTGATCACGTTCACGACATCTATACGAGAGTTCGTCAAGGCCCATCCCGGGCTAACGCCCTACGTGATCCGCAGACTGGCGGCAACCGAACCCATGCTCGCAAAAATCAGAGAGCACCAGAGCTATATTGCCTGTACGTACGGAATTTCTGAGGAAAAATCACGCTGGCTACTTGCGACGGTGGCATTCCACTGCATCGCCGTAAGCGACACGGTATATTCGGTAGCAGGACAAGAACCCACCGTGAAAGCCGACCGTGCAGCGGAAGAAGCGGAGATGGAAACTGAATTGATTCAGGGTATGCAAGCTCTCATCATCGGGGCACTAATCATGCTAGAGGAAGACGCAGGTCTCAACAGTTCGGCTTCGCAACCGAACGATAATCACCCTAAAAAATAAATAGCATTAAAGTCGGCACGGTCTTGGCAAACAGGCGAGACGACAATTCGAGATGCGGTATTTAGCGACGCAGGTGAAAATTTGATTTTTATACCTGCTCAGAAGTAAGCCGGATTTTTTTCTACCTGCCCGTTTAGGAATATTTATGGTTGATGCACTCACCCCGAAGTAGCACCAGTCAAGCCGAAATTGAGTGCCGAACGACATTTGTGACGCGGCGCGTCACACTTTGGAAGGGCCTGAAGGTCACCACCACCAGATCGTCTGCAGGAGGCAGAAGCCCAAAAACGGATTGTTTGGGCGAGTGATAAAGGCCCTGGGCGAACTTTTTCAACCTGCCACTAGTCACTAGCTCACGCAGGTGCCTATCCACTGCTGTAGAAAGGCCCGCATGTTTCGGCCGAATTCGCATAGCTAAATCACATAAATAGATCTAGTCAAACATACCCATATTAGGCATGATAAAGCCCAATATGGGTACGACAAACATTACATCGCCGTCGCGCAGTCTCTCCGATGCGCCCATCAAACGAGCTCACACGCCTGCATAAAATCCAACCGTGGTAAGCGTTCGTAGCCAGAAGTGTCCCGACCATTTCCTAGATTACAAAGAAAATTAACCCGACATGAACCGTCTGGGAAAAACTCTTTGGCTATCGCTTCAGCATCGAACCCGCCCATTGGCCCACAATCAAGCCCTAATGCGCGCGCTGCCAAAACGAAGTAGCCGCCCTGTAGGCTACTGTTTTGCAGGGCGGTGCGTTCAATTAAGGTATCGGATCGATTAAACCAAGACGCGGCAGTGGCCTGATGAGGATAAAGATGAATCAACTGATCATAAAAGCGCAGATCGTACGCGAGGATGGCGGTGACTGGAGCACTGCTCGTGGACGCGCGATTTCCTTTGTCGACCAGGGGCAGTAGTCGGGCTTTAGCATCTTCACTGCACACAAACATAACCCGCAGGGGGCTACAGTTGGCCGAGGTTGGCCCCAATGCGGCAAGCCTATACAACTCTTTCAACGTAGATGAGGGTACAGGCGTAGGCCACCAGTCTCGGTAGGTGCGCGCGTTATCAAAAAGCTGGTTAATAGCCGTGTCGTCGATACTACCGCGCTCAGCTTGGGCTTGATCCTGAATAACGTCCACATTAAGCATGTTTCCCTCCTTGTATTTTGCCGCCACGCAACAATTTGCCTGGCAAAGCACCCGTAGCTTCCCCATTCAGAAAAATAGGCTCACCCGCCACCAACGTCGCAACATACCCGTCCGCTCGCTGAACAAGGCGTCGCCCTCCTGCCGGCAAATCAAACACCATTTCTGGAACATGCACCTGCAGTTTCTCCATGTCGATGATGTTGATATCGGCCTTAAATCCTGGCTTCAAAATGCCTCGATCAGTTAACCCATAGATGCGTGCCGTGTCAGACGTTTGTCTTTTGACGATCCATTCCAAGGGCAAGTGTGCCCCCCGCGTGCGATCGCGAGTCCAATGTGTCAGCATAAATGTGGGCATGCTTACATCACAAATATAGCCACAATGAGCCCCACCGTCGGATAAGCTATTTACTGTGCCTTCATGCTGCAATAGATCATGCAGATGGTCCAAGTTTTCATTCGAGTAGTTAAACGAAGGAAAATATAAAATAGCAGTACCTTCTTTCTCCATCATCCAATCATAAATAATGTGAAGAGGTTCACGCCCTGTATGCCGGGCGACTGCCGCAACGCTGTGCTCTGGTGCCGGCTCATACTCAGCAACACCATTGATTGCAAGGGGGAATATTTTATGAAAATTGCCGAACAACGTCGCGGAACGACGGTCTAGGTGCTCTGTTTTCTCCTGCAGGATTTGTGCACGAATTGCTGGGTCTCGAAGCTTTTTAAGCTTTTCTTTGAAAGGAAGTGAGCCTAACGCTTTATAGGCACTCACCCCTATAAAAGGATGTAAGGTACTTTGCCAGGAAAACAAGATACCTAGTGGGCGCCCACTGATACCCGCAAATAATGGCACTTGGTTTGTTTGAGCATCATTGAGTAAGCCCAGTATGGTTTTCCAAACATCGGGGGCCTCATCAGTCTGTTGCAGGTTAAAGAGCACGGGAAGTTGATTATGCTTTGCAAGGGCCGTCAACCACGGCATCTCTTGTTCCATATTTGGATGATTACTCGTCATCTGAAAGGCTCCATGACCCACTTCGGCCATGACGGTACCTAACGACATCACCTCGTCTTCAGTGGCAAAAGTACCTGGAGGGTACTTTCGCCCATCGTACTTATGCAAAAAAGTTCGCCCTGTCGAGAAGCCCACTGCGCCGGCTAACAGCCCCTCGCGCACTATTTCACGCATCTCACGCAAGTCAGCAGGGGAAGCTTCATCATGATGGATGGCGCGATCACCCATTACGTACGCCCTAACTGCAGAATGAGGGATCTGGGCACCAATATCTAAGGCTTTAGGGCGCCGGTCCAACGCATCCAAATACTCAGGGAAGGTTTCCCACTCCCACTCAATTCCCTCAGATAGGACTGTGCCTGGAATATCTTCCACGCCTTCCATCACTTTAATCAACCATTCCCGCCGATCGGGTTTAACTGGAGCAAAGCCGACACCACAATTGCCCATGATTGCCGTCGTCACGCCATGCCAGGTGCTGGGACTCAGGTAAGGGTCCCAAGTAGCTTGGCCGTCATAGTGCGTATGCACATCTACCCACCCAGGGGTAACGACACAACCGTCAGCATCTAGTTCGCGACGAGCCGGGCCTAACCCTGTACCAACAGCCTGAACTCGACCATCAGTTATCGCGACATCCGCAACAAAAGCCGGGCTTCCCGTTCCATCAATTACTGTGCCACCACGCACTAAAAGATCATGCATCGTCATTCCTTGTAATAATTCTCGTACGGTTTATTGGAGTGTGATATTCGCTTTTTTTATGACATCACCCCATCGTTGATAATCATTTTTGACTATCGACTTAAACTCTTCAGGACCAGCCCCGCTTATTTCGTTACCCTGTGTCTCAACCATTTTGGTGATTTTTTCACTGAGCAATGCGTCCCGAAAAACTGATGCAATTCGCTCTGCCAGTTCAGGTTGCATGTTGCCAGGGCCGAATATCCCTTGCCATCCCACGATATCCAACCCAGGAATACCTTGTTCAGCGAGCGTCGGAAGGTCAGGCAACACACGCAGTCGCTTATCTGTAGCCGGCCCCAGCAGTTTGACTTTACGGGCCTTGCCATTCTCAACGGCGGTTGCTGTGCCATCAAAATAAATCTGCACATCACCTGCCATCAGTGCGACCGTAGCGTCGGCGGTACCCTTGTACGGAATATGAACAATGTCAATATCGGAGCTCATTTTCAGAAGCTCACCATTTAAGTGAGAGGTCGAACCGATACTGTAGGAAGCAAAATTAAGCTTTCCTGGATTCTTCTTGGCATATTCAATCATTTCTGCAGTGGTATTGAACGGAGCATCCTTATTGGCAACAAGAACCGTGGCTGATCGAACCGCCTGTACGATGGGTGTGAAGTCTTTGAAGGGGTCATAGGGCAGATCTTTAAACAGGTGCGGGTTCTGCGTGTGTGTGACAACTATGGTGTAAAGCAGCGTGTTGCCATCCGCAGGAGCACGACTCACGTGCTGGGCGCCAATGATGGTGCTTGCACCTGGTTTGTTGTCGACCACGATAGTGGCCCCTGTCTGCTCCGATACTTTATGAGCGATAGCGCGTGCCAATGTGTCCGATCCTGATCCTGCAGGGAATGGAACTATCAGGTTCACCGGCTTACCAGGCGCGGGCCATTCTACGTTTGCGCCAACAGCTGCGGTTGACGTCAAACTTAAGATGCAAACAGCTCCGACAACGCCTATTTGCTGAATTGCACAGAACATTTTTTTTATGTACATAGTGTCTCCCCCCTTAGGGTGGTAATAATTTTTTCGCAGTGCGATGTAATTAAAATGGCCGGTCAGTAAAAAAATAAACAAAACCACTGAAATCGACCAAGAAATCAATATAGAGTTGATACGACCACGAATCAAATGCATAATAGTTGAAGATTCTATGAGAAAAAATCATCATGTTCAGTCTTCGTCAGTTGGAGCACTTCGCAGTCCTAGTCGAGGAAAAAAGCTATACAAGTGCGGCACAAAGGCTTCATGTAACTCAATCTGCATTGAGCCGCAGTATCCAGTCTCTTGAGGCGACGCTTGATTTGCGTCTTTTTGATAGAACTCCAGGTGGTGTGTCGCTAACACAGTCTGGGCAATTCATGCTCCAACACGTAGAGCATCTATTGACTGGGGCAAATGCGCTTAAGCGCGACGCCATCATGTTGCGCGGCCACAATACAGGTAAGGTTCGTTTTGGCGCAGGCGTTTTCCCTGCTGCGGCATTTCTTTCGCCCTTATTACGACAAATTGCTGTCGGTTACCCACGCATTAGCATTCATGTAGAAATAGAAAGCTGGCACCGGTTGCTCGACAAGCTTGACCGCAAGAAGCTAGATTTTGTAGTGGCCATTACGCACAGCTTGCCGCCATCGTCGCAGTACGCGACCCGACCTTTACCTAATCAAACAGCGGGGCTATTTGTTCGAGCCGACCACCCCTTATTGAAAGTATCCCCATCAGCGCTAACTCAACAAGTCATGAAGTACGGCTTAGCGACCACCGATCTGCCCCCGCGCGCCCGGCAACAACTTGCCACAGTATATGGACTGACAGATAGTGAACAGCTGCCTATTACCTTGGAATGCAACAACATTGACGCCTTACGGGACGTTGCCATGTCCGGCGACACAGTGCTATTTTCAACGCGTGAGGCCATCTTTTCATCCGTTCAGTCAGGGCAATTAGTACAACTTCCAATGACTTATTCCGATGGTGCGAATTTAACCTGCAGTATTATTCATCACGCCCATCTCACGTTGACGCCAGCTGTCGAAACAGTCATCGATTTAATTCAAACGATTATCCCTGCGCTTGAGAAATAAATAATAAGGACGTATGTCGTACCAGCCATTGACCACAATAAACACTTATTCCCCGTAGACAGCTCTCATATTCGGACAGGCAGTCGACAAAAAAATACAGCCAAACTCTGCTCAAGAAATTAAAGTGCGAAATGGTCAAGCGTAACTACGCGAACCCCACCCCTACACGTAAGTGTGCTACGCCTTGACTGTGCCCAAGGCAGCGATGCTTCTTGTCCGAGTTGAAGTTTCATGAAATTATGCTTTTCCGTACGGCACATAGCCAGACATTAGATTACGAACTGGAGCGAAACTGAGTTGTCCAGAAATTCCGGATAACTACAGTCAACGACCTCAACAACGTGAACTGCCCGTAGGACTGTCGCCGCATATCCTTTCTGTAAAAACCCGAAAAAATGATTAGATTTTGTGCTATTTATAATCTATGGATATAAATTAAAGACACAATCTGATCAAACGTCTGCAATCTGACCTTCCACGCGGTGCGCCATTTAATTTGGCCACCCTGGCCGCGCTTGGGGAGTCGCCCACGCTCGCCGCATCCTATGCCAAAAATGGATGGCTCGTGCGCCTAGCTCAAGGCGTTTACGCCTTCCCCAATGACAACTTCAGCGTCTATGGCGCATTGCAGTTTCTCCAACAACACGTGTCCGGCCTTTATGTCGGGGGCAAGAGCGCCCTAGCCATGCATGGTGTCAGGCACAACCTGGGCAGCCGCCATACGCTGGTGTTGTGGGGTAACCGTCCGCCACACCCCGCCAACTTGGTTCACCGCGCGCTTTCCGGCGCGCTACGTCTACGCCAGTCTTTTCGACTGGCCCGACAATACGCTGCCTGCCAAGAACTTGGGCACGCCGCCTGGCCAACCCGAAGGCTTGTGCGTATCGGTCGCCGAGCGCGCCGTGCTGGAAATGCTGTACGACGCCGGTACCAGGCAAAGCCTGCAAGAAGCACGCAATCTCTTTGACGGCCTGCGTTCACCATGCAAGGAACTGCTCGGCCAGTTGCTAGCTTGCTGCACCAGCGTGAAAGCCGTTCGCCTGTTCCTCACCTGGGCGCGGGAAACCGACGTTGTGAACGTGGATAATCTCTTGGGCCTGCTATGCCCTGCGCACGGGCAGTAATAAACGTTGGATGAGCCAGCTCCCCGACGGCACACTACTAAGCTTGAACCCTTATGGATAAAACCTACGCTGATACCCTTGAAGGCGCAAAAGGCTTCACCTTCAACGTGTCGATGAAGAAGGACCATTTGTTTTAACAACACCAACAGAATCGCGACCGTTATACGACTGCAGCGCTATTTCTCATACTCTTGGCGTACAACCGCGCACCTCACATAACATCAAGATAGTGGTGAATACGGGCCAGTAGCGTTTCAAAATCAGGCTGCCCTTGATAGTACAGCGCTCTGGTTTTCTGGTATTGCTCAGCGAAGCGCTTACGTTGTTCAGTATCGCTCAAGAGGAAAGCGGGATTGCGGGTGATTACTTGCTCATCCCCAGTGCGAAAGCGCTGCGCTTTACGTTTCTGATAGGCTGGACTCTGCAAATAGTCTTGAACCTCTTGTATGCCGAGCAAACAATACACGTCGTAGTAATGTCGCAGGAAATTAGCAGGGAACGCCCGAGACTCATCTAATCGACGGTACTTGGTGGAGATGGTTTGCAGCTTCTCGACAAAGGTGTGGGTTGGTGCGTAGCAAGACACATCTATTGCGCGATTGTCGAATACATCGACCCCTCGTTCGAGGGCAAGGTCTAACGCCCAAGACGAAATTGTTATCGGACGATTTGGAGCTGTGTCGTCAAACCCAGACTCCAATAAAACACCGTCCTTGATGCCAGCCAGAGTTGCCACACGCGGCGTGTAGATCAAGCGAATGCCCGCGCTACGCATCTTGCTGTCGTCAAACTCCGTATCACGCTCTACACCGACAATACCGGGAATACGAATGCGTGTGGCCAGGTCATCGTAATAGGTACGCCTTGACTCGACGTGTGCTGGCTTATCCTGGTTACGGCCAGTTTTCACATCCATACCTATCGGCGGTTCGATCCGGATATCGATGTCTTCTGAGAATCGGTGGATGACCCCAAACCCTTTTGACAACGAGGTTCCGCCCTTCAGTTCGAACTGAAAGCCCTGGTCTTGCAAGCCCCACAGACAATGCATGATCCAGTAGTCTTTCTCAACCAACGTAGGATCGAGGCCACGCTCATCAGCTACCAGCGTAAGCAACTGATCGAAATCTCGCCGATCGTGCAAGAAATCAGCCATCCAACCACTCACGAAAACGCTTACGTGTAGCCATGCTGCCATAGTTTTCGACTGCTCGTTCAAGGCGGGTAGAGTCGAAAGATGACAATTTGACGTGTGCTTGATGTAATACAGCATCGTGATCTTCAGCCAACTCATCCAGATTATTCAACAAATCGACGAACAGGAACTCTGGGCTTAGCTTTTTGGGAAAGCGCGGCTTTATACGAAAATCGAACTGCCGGTTTCCGAGTGTGAAGACCCCGTGACGTTTATGGTTGTAAACCAGAGTACGGTTATACAACTGCGTGGTACCCAAACCTACGGTGTTGTAGGCTGAAGGAGAAAACACGAGAAAATCTTTGTCACGCAGGAAGCTCTCCACCACCAGACCGTCTGCAGGAGGCAGAAGCCCAAAAGCGGATTGTTTGGGCGAGTGATAAAGGCCCTGGGCGAGTTTTTTCAACCTACCACTGGCCACTAGCTGGCGCAGGTGCCTGTCCACAGCCGTAGTAAGACGTGCCAAGTCCTCGCGTCGGTAAACACGACCCGGCTTGAGTTGGCCTGCGAGGCGAGAAGCTCCACCTTTCACAGACTCGGTGGCAGTATTGATGGTAGCCATGTGACTGTTTTTTCATTTATATTTCATGCATTCTAGCATTTATAAAATAGCCAGATGTGAAATATCAACAGATTCATTTCCAGCGGATGCCTGGAAGTTATGCTTGTAGTCTTACCGGATGTCCTGCAGCGACGTAAACAGCACCTCATGCCGCGGCATGTCACGCACAAACAGATTGATTGCCGTACCGCCCTTCAAGGCAAACGTGTCATCGACGAACACAAGCGGCGCCACATGCGTCAACAAACGTGCGGTATCTAAATAAATCTGATTCATGGTTTAAGTACCAGCATGCCATCGGCCGATTGAGACACCCAGGGCCGGGCACTGCCCGTGGGCAGTGCAGTCGGATCAAGTTTGGCCACCCATGGCAGCGATGCTTCTTGTGCGAGCTGAAGGCACAGCCGCACGGTCTTGACACTCGTACAATGCTGTAGCAGTTCACGCAACACGTCGGCACGCAGGCTGTAGGCACTTTCGATAATTTCGCGGGCTTCCTGCAATGGCTGGCGCACACCTACCTCGCTTAACAACTCCAGCAACGCCCGCTCCGGTGCCGACACCAGCGGCGCGCCATCGCGCTTCTCGAAGGGACCAACGTGCAGCAAAGCGTTTGGCTGCTCGGTAAACAAGCGTTTGCGATGATACTCAGCCGGAAAACGCTCGATGAACCACGCAGGCAAACGCCCTGCCGTCCAGCCATACAAATGCAGTACCGGCTGCTGCGACACATACTGCCGCACACCGTACCAATCGAGAGCTGATTTGCCGCCGACATGCAGCCCCGTATACCGACGTTGCAATAGCAAAAGACTGGGATACAAGGCCACGGTATCGTTCGGCCGAGCATATACCCCACGCGCCAGACGCGTGAGCCAGCCTGCCTTGACGTAGTGAACGGCCAAGTCTGCAGAGATACCCAGTGCAGCCAAATCGTTCGATGTCAGCGGCATTCCCGGCGCAAGCTGGGTGTAGAGTGCATTTAACTTACTTTTACCTATCGTAGCCATACTACGATATTTACAACTTTTCTAATTTAAAGTCAATTTTCAATTAGACTTAAATAATCGCAGTCAAACTACGATGAATCAAATTTAACAAAATTATTCGGCTTACTTATGTGTCTTCGTCACGGAAAAATCATCAAAGCGGAAACAGCGTCACGACATCGACCGACTCGCCATAAGTCACCGCCTGTCGCCTAGCGTAATGCGCCCGCCCGCCTTTCAGTCGCACCGGATATACAAAAGTAATTTTGGCCGGTTGAGCCGTAGTGATGCACGGCCTAAGGGGTAAAAAGCCGAATATCGTTCAGGGCCTGCATTAACCACCCGAACGATATCCGCTCTTGCTCCAGCCGCACGTATACATTGTCTTGCAGCCGCTGCCAGCGGATGCTGTCGTAGACCGCGCGTTCTTGGAGTGTTAAGCGTGGCAGATCACGCAATATAGGCTGCGGCTCGGTCACCCATTGCTCCCTATGTGCCATAAGGGTGGCACTATCCATCAGGAAAGAAACGGCATGAGGCAGGTGGTTGCGTAGCTGGTCAAGAGTCGCGAATCCGTGGGTATCCAGGTCGCCCCAGTAATACACCACTTTAGTATGCAGCCATTGCGCTTGCTGCAGCATGTCAAAACCATATCCGCCGCCAAATATCACCAAACTGTCTTCCAAATCAGGAAAGGCCAGGAAGTTGACTTCGTTCTCGGTGATAAAAACCCTGGATACGCGAGGATCAAGGCAGGAAAACGTATCATGGCTTACGGTAATGTCCTGGTCTTTACCGCCAGGCAGCAATGCGCTATTGAAATCCACCACACGGAAGACCCGGCGTATGAGCGGAGATCATTGACGCCGTATGACTCGCGTACCAAGAGGCACCACACTACGATGGCCATATCCTTGATCGCTACCATTCTTCGCGACCTGCTGACACATGCGCGTTAACCGCGCGCATATTGAAGAAGGCCAAGGTTGTGTGGATTTCCAAGAGTTGGTTAATTAAACACAATAAAACATAAATTACAATTAACGAAGAAGCGAACCGTTGCAAACATTTTAAACAAACTTACCGCTTAAAATAAGAAGTTGTACACAGTGACACTACGGACTTGAAGCGTCGGTGCGAGGACGGTTGGCAAATCGACTTATTCATCGAGCAGTTAACGGATTAGTTAATCAAATGTTACAGACACGCATTAAGACCAGCAACTATTAGAAATAATTTGAGGTTATTATTAGCATCTTAAAAAAATAATTTTGGCTGTTTACTAAATGGCATTAGGCTCGAACAATTAGCCTTTTAACACCCAACAAAGCAGTCCTATAGCCAACAGACTGATCATCACAAGCGGTGTGCATACGCCGCATCAACCGGAATCAACATTAAGATGGAAAGCCACGTCATTAGCTACCTGGAAAGCCAACGTCGGGGAGCGCAATGGGAATTGTTTTTACGTTCACTAGCCGTTTCGCTGCAAAATTGGGCGCCGAGCGACACCTTACGTAAATTGATGCGAGACGCTGGTGTACACACCGGGCAAGATTTAGTATTGCCCACGTGTGAAACTCTGATCGATTTAGAAGCAGCCGCAAATGAACATTGGACACGCATGGGCTGGGGATTTGTGAAAATCCAAGAACAGCATGATTGCATTTCGATTACTCATGATTACGCACCACTAGAGGCCGTATTTGGAAGAGAAGCCATGGAATGGGTCGGTAGCTTTCTAGAAGGCATTTATCAACAGTGGTTTGTGTTCTTAGGTGCTGGAGATGGTCTGCAGGTCCAACAAGTTGGCGTCAGCGACACAGGTGCTTTGAGCTATAAATTTGGTCGCTAATATAAACGGTGCACTAAGCCGCATCCCGCACTTCAGCATATTGGTGCCCCACATTACTGGCCAAACGTCCTATGGTATTAACGATGAAAAACCCTAACGACATTACAAACTTATTTGCCTTTTTTGATGAAAAATCGGCTGATCAATATCGTGAGATCAGCGGCGCCAACGAGCAGCTTGAGGCGCGCAAACGCTGGCCGCTATTCAAGCAGCCTTCCTTGGGTATCACGCCACCTCCTAGGGTCAGCCAACCCTTTGCCAACCAGGCGCCCCCAAAACAATGCGAACCACAGGCGAACAAGCCCGTGCGGGCGACTGCCGCCAAGCTCACAGAGCCGCCGGCGACCTGTTCTAGTCCAGATGTTCGTGGCGACGCAGTGGCTGCCACTGAGCTGCGTACCGTGTTTGCTCGGCTGGAGCGTACGAATGAGACGGTGGTGTCGCTCCCAATGCCTCCTGATGAGCCGATGCCAAAGCCCGCGTCATCCATGCAATCCCTATTTAGCCGACTGCGCAAGGCATGAAAGTCATCGCTGACAGTATGTTTTTTGCCCAAGGTCTTTGCTGATTTCTGCTTGTATTTGGTATTTTCGACTTCATGCGCAGTCTCTTTTATCCTACATCTGCTACTAGGACAAACAAGTATTTATCGTTAAAAATCGCGAATGTTAACAAAACCTGACAATGTTTTGCAATATTTAATGTTACCTTTCTGTGTTGCATATTTTGGGGTGGTCGAGCAAAGGCAATGCGGATAAGTGAGCGTTAAAGTACGCTAAATCCAGCCTTGGCCGTATTAATTACGCCCGCTACTGCCTTGGTAGGTAATCAGAAATGAAACGCACTATGACCATCACGTCCCTTCGTGGATCTCATGCCGCTGTTTCTTCTGATAAGCCGGTATCCCATTTTTTCTCGCGCAGCTCGCTAATGTTTCTTGAAAAGCAGTCACTGCTTGTCCTGGAGCATCAGCCATGAAAATCCTCTCGGTCCTCTCGACCAAAGGAGGCGTAGGCAAAAGTACAATTTCAGCCAACCTAGCCGTGGCGCTTCAACTGTCCGGGCACCAGGTGCTCGCTATTGATCTAGACCCTCAAAACGGCTTGGGCTACCACTTTTCGCTTGATCTCGACAACGATACGGGGCTGGTGCACGCCTCCAGTCAGCCTGAATCGTTAGCTGCATCCATCCGGCGCACCGCATCAGGCCTGTCACTGATTCCTTACGGGGTTTACAGCGAAACGCAACGCATTGCGTTTGAGTCAATATTGGCCCAACAACCTCATTGGTTGCGCGATACTTTGTGCGGACTCAATCTAGATCCCAATGTCATCGTAGTACTCGATACGCCACCAGGAGCCTCCGTCTATATGATGCAAGCGCTCTCGGCTGCCACAGAGGTAGTGGCGGTCGTGTTGCCGGATGCAGGCTCTTACGTCACCTTGCCACAGCTGCTAAAGCTGATAGAAACGTACAGCTCGCACCAGCCACATTTTCGCGATTATGGCGTCATCATCAATCAAATGAACCAGACGCGCCTTCTGAGCAAAGACGTCGCGAATGTGTTGCGTTCGACCTTCGCCAACCGCCTCATCGGGACGGTGCATTACGATCAGGCGATTAGCGAAGCGCTAGCCTTTGGCCAGAGTGTTTTCGAGTATGCCCCTCATAGCGAGGCTGCTCATGACATTCTGAATTGTGCCAAGGGGATTATTGACCGTCTCGCCACCGATGGCTACGTGGTGTCCTGATGATGGAAAAGTTTGAAAACTGGCTGGTTGGTGTTTCCTTATGGCGCCATGGATGGGTCCGGGGCGTAAGCTTGGTAATTGCCGGCCTGCTGGGCCTGGCTGTGGTGCTGACTCCCTTTGATCTGAGCTACCAGTTTGCCTTTGCAGTGCTAACGTTCGCTATTGCTTATGCACTGAACAAATTATCGCCGGCGCGTTACATCACGCTGGTGCTAATGTCTATTTCAGTGGCGACATCGCTGCGATACATGTATTGGCGTGTCACGAATACTCTGGGCTTCGAGACTTGGCTGGATAGCATGTTTGGCTATGGCCTGTTGCTTGCAGAATTCTATGCCTTGACGGTGCTGCTGCTAAGCTACTTCCAGTCGGCCTGGCCCTTGCATCGCAAGCCCGTAATGCTGCCCGCCAATATGGATGTGTGGCCGAACGTAGACATTTATATTCCGACTTATAACGAGCCTCTAAGTGTCGTGCGTCAAACGGTACTTGCCGCACTGTCACAGGACTGGCCTGCCGATCGGCTTAACATTTACCTGCTGGATGACGGGCGACGTGATGAGTTTCAAGAATTTGCCAGCCTGGCCGGAGTGGGTTACCTGAGGCGGGATAATAATGAACACGCAAAGGCCGGTAATATCAACGCGGCCTTAGCCCGCACAGACGGCGAATTCATTGTGATCTTTGATTGCGACCACATTCCCAGTCGTTCGTTTTTACAAATATGCATGGGCTGGTTTCTGAAGGATCCCAATCTGGCCATGCTCCAAACACCTCACGTGTTTTTTTCGCCTGACCCACTCGAGCAAAATCTTGAGATCTTTCATAATGTACCCAACGAAAGCCATCTGTTCTACGGATTAACACAAGATGGCAATGACCTCTGGAATGCCACTTTTTTCTGTGGGTCTTGTGCCGTTCTGCGTCGTGAGCACCTGCTGGCGGTTGGCGGCATGGCCGTCGAGAGCGTCACCGAAGATGCACTGACAGCACTCAAGATGAACCGCCTGGGTTTTAATACGGCTTATCTGGCGATTCCCCAAGCTGCGGGACTGGCGACCGAAAACTTATCACGGCATATTGGTCAACGGATACGCTGGGCCCGAGGCATGGCACAGATCTTCCGTAGTCACAATCCGATGCTGGGCAAAGGTCTGGCCTTCAGCCAACGAATCTGTTATTTAAGTGCGGCGCTGCACTTCTTCTATAGCCTGCCCCGCGTAGTGTTCCTGACGACGCCACTGGCGTTCCTATTTTTTGGAGCACATGTATTTCATGCCTCCGCCCTGCTAATTGTTGTGTACGCCGTGCCTCATATTCTTCATGCGCAGCTTACCAACTTTCGAATCCAGGGCAAGTTCCGCCACACGCTTTGGAATGAAATTTTTGAGTCAGTCCTGGCTTGGTACTTAATGCGCCCTACCATAGCGACGTTGTTCAAACCGGATAGCGCCAAGTTCAACGTCACCGCTAAGGGTGGCACAAACGAACACTCCTACTTCGACTGGATGTTGGCACGGCCGTACATCATTTTGTTGAGTCTTAATCTCATCGGCATGATGGTCGGCATCGTTATGCTCCTCTGGGGCAAAGGTGACACAAGCAACGCACTGGCCATCATGATTAATATGGTCTGGACCATGCACAATGTTGTCATCTGCAGCGCCAGCATAGCGGTTGCGGGCGAACGACGCCAAGTACGGGGGTCGCCGCGCGTCAGAACTAATTTACGCGCCACGTTGGGGTTGCCTAATGGACACCGTATCGCGTGTACGGTCAGCGACTTCTCTCAGAATGGTCTTGGTCTGGTATTGCCTGCTCCAATGGGGCTGGCAATTGGCGATGCAGTGGATATTTCCCTGTTCCGAGGTGATGAAGAAGAGGTCTTTCCAGCAACCGCGCGCTTTGTTAAGGATGATCGCCTGGGTGTGCGTTTCGATGACCTTTCGATTGCACAGCAGATTGCGTTGACTCAAATGACGTTCGCCCGCGCAGATATTTGGGCGAGGGTCTGGAATGCGTCGGTACCTGATGCTCCGTTGCAAGCTCTCAAGCAAATTAGTGCTATTGGCTGGCGTGGCTTTAGCCTTTTAGCTACGGAGACATGGCGTGAGTTTGGCCGCAACGCACGCAATCTGACTGGGCGAGTCTCTAAATCTGAGGCCGAGCGGTGACAGCCTTCGCGGTAGATACAGGCAAGGTCCGTTTGACAAAATTCTACTTTTGTCTGGGTCTGCTAATCATAGCGCTGCTTGCGGGGGCCGTGCGGGCACAGACAATCTATGCCGGTGCCGATAAGCGCCCAGATAGTACCCACTATGCCCTCGCGCTTCAGCAAATTGGCAATCTTGATGACGATTTGGCGCTGCGCGGCGTGGACGATCGTCAGGGTTTGCCCTTTGGTATACGCTCAGATCAGCACGTGAAGCGTTTGCAGCTAGACCTGGCCTATCGTCGCTCGCCCGCTTTGATCGAACAACTGTCACATTTGAACGTCCTGCTTAACGGCGAGGTAGTGTCCACGATCTCGCTCTCGGAGCCTCGACATGACGAAGACGGCTGGAATAGGGTAAAAGCCGATCTGCCCACCCAGCTTTTGCAACCCTATAACCAGTTGGCGATTCAACTCATTGCGCACTATACGTTGCGCTGTGAAGACCCCGTCCACCCAGACTTATGGGCAGATATCGGCAAGCAAAGCCGCCTCATATTCGATGTGGAGCCTTTGGTTCTGCCTGACGAGCTTGGTTTGTTACCCAGCCCATTTTTCGATCCTCGTGACGTACGTCGCCTGAACCTGCCAATTGTGATCAGCGGTGTTACGGATGCGCGCTTGGAGGCCGCAGGCGTTTTGGCCTCGTGGTTCGGTGCCCTGGCTGGATATCGTGGTGCCCACTTTCCTGTGAGCACAGATAAATTGCCCGAGCACGGGAACGCCGTGTTCATTGGCCGTGCCGCAGAGGGGGTGGCTGGTATGAACCTGCCCGAACCGGTCGGGCCTACGGTCACGATACGTCCTAATCCAAATGACCCGACTGGCAAGATGCTGATAGTCACTGGCCGTAACGACGAAGAAATCATGTCGGCAGCAAAGGGTTTGGCTCTGGGCGCTCAGACGTTAAGTGGCGCTACGGCGCAGTTCAACAAGCTGCAGGTCGAGCCGCGCCAGCCCTACGATGCTCCTAACTGGTTACCCACCAATCGGCCGGTGACGCTTGGCGAATTGTTGCCGGTTGATGACCTGACCCGGCGAGGGCGTGCCGCACCCCCTATCAGCATCAATCTGAACCTGCCCCCTGACCTGTCCAACTGGCGTATCAAAACCGTGCCGATTAAGCTGCGCTATCAACAATCGACAACTTCCGATGATGACGAAGGGGCCCTGAACGTCTCTGTTAACCATACCCATATTGCCCGGTTCCCACTTGCCGACCGCATGAAAACCGGCCAACAATGGATGAGTGGTGATCTTTCCGCAATACAACGGACAGTGCATGTTCCACTAGACAAGCTGGGGTCACTGGCAAGTATGCAGTTTCAATTTGGGTACCGGGTACCGCCCCAGGAGGAGTGCCGAAACAGTCTGTTGGATAGCCGGCGCAGCGCCATTGACCCGGAATCCACCATTGATCTGTCGGGGATACCACACCATATCGCGATGCCGGATCTCGCCGCCTTCAGCACTTCAGGCTTTCCCTTTACGCGCATGGCAGATCTCTCTGAGACTATCGCCATTGTGCCCGCACAGTCTGGCCCATCGGAGTATGGAGCACTTTTGACTTTACTGGGGCGCGCGGGGCGAGTCACTGGGTATCCGGCGACAGGCATAAAGGTGAAGCACGGCGCCGAGGCAGCTGATTTGGTCGGTAAAGACATTTTACTGATCGAGTCAGGTAAGCCATCGCCTTTATTAACTCAATGGGCAGACCGGCTACCGCAGGCCGAACGTTCGGACAACCACGCAGCTGCCGTTTCAGGCTGGAAGCCGGGCGACATCATAACTCGGCTATCGAACCTATTAGGCACCCGTACACACCCCTCGCCAACTGCGGTTTCAGCGCGCTCGAGTCCAGCTTACTTTGCCGGTTTCGAGTCACCCGTATCCTCAAGCCGCAGCGTCATCGTGGCACGGGGAAAAGATGGTCAACAACTGCTTAGCGCAGTCGAGTTGCTCATTGATAATGAAGCACAGGCGCAGCGCGTGCAGGGCGGGCTATCGATTGTTTATGACAATCGTGTGGAGTCTGTGTCCAAAGGCCGAACCTACTACGTCGGCAATCTGGGTTTCTATCAAACCACACTATGGTTTTTCGGCCGCTATCCGCTGGCGCTGATTGCCGTGTATTTGCTCGGCGCCTTGCTGGCCGGGGCTGTTTTTTATTCGATTTTGCACGCACGGGCGCGGCAACGTCTGCGAATTCAGGACTCAGATGAGTAATAGAAGGAGAGAACACCAAATGACAGTTTGCGCTGTGCCCTCGCGTTGTGGCATTTCACTAATAAGAATTGTCTTGCTGGCCTTTTCACTGGCAGCCGGCGCGCACGCCCAAAGCTTGCCGCAGATGGATGGTACGCCAGCACCGGCTGATGCAGTCGAACATGTGCCCGAGACCGAGACAGCTAAAGCCCTGGTGCCGCAGTACAAACTCACGCTCGAACAACTAGGCGCGCGTTATCCGTTCTACCTGCGAGGCGTAGATGGGAGCGATAGTGTTCCATTCAATATTCGTGCGGACGAAGTCGTCACCGGGGCCAAGGTTAACCTGACCTATAGTTATTCGCCGGCGCTCCTGAGCGATCTTTCACACATTAATGTATTGATCAACGATGAGGTGGTGACAACGTTGATGGTGCCGCGTGACGAAGCAGGAAAAACGCTGCAACGCAGCGTCGAGCTGCCGCCCTCGCTGATCACTGAGTTCAATCATCTGCGCCTGCAACTTATCGGACACTACACCCTCGAATGCGAAGATCCAGTGCACTCCAGCCTGTGGGCTAGCGTCAGTAACAAAAGCCAATTAGATCTGGCGGTGCAGCGTATATCCTTACCGGAAGAGCTATCGATATTGCCGCTGCCCTTCTTTGATTATCGGGACACGCGGCCTCTGGACCTGCCCTTCATTTTTAGCAACGACAAAGACGCCGCTGTAATGGAATCAGCGGGAATGGTCGCTTCCTGGTTTGGCGCTCTGGCCGGCTATCGTGGTGCCTCGTTTCCTGCCAATTTTGATGGCGGATATCCACGCCAAGGAAATGGCATTGTATTCGTCAAGGGCAACACAGCGAGCTTCGGGCACATGGATGCCTTTACCGGACCAACGCTGGCCGTAGCCGCTAATCCCAACGACGAATTTGGCAAACTGCTCTTGATTGCCGGACGCGATGACGAAGAAATAAAACGCGCCGCACAAGCATTGGTTACCGGTGGCGCGACGCTCTCCGGCCAGGTTGCGGTTATTACTGAACTGGATCAGCTCTCTGCCCGCAAGCCTTACGATGCCCCTAATTGGCTGCAGACTGATCGCCCGATCAAGTTCGGCGAGCTCGTTTCCGAGCAGGCTCTGAGTGCCACTGGCTATAACAATGCGCCGGTGCGTCTGCCGCTGCGACTGCCGCCTGATCTCTTTGGTTGGCGAGCAAAGCCAGTGCCTGTAGATTTACGCTATCGCTATACGCCACAGCCGGGCCAGGTGAACTCTGCATTATTGATCAGTGCGAAAGAGCAGTTTCTGAAATCCTTTCCCCTGCGTTCAGCAGACCAAATCAATGACAAGAACTGGCTAAAGAGCCTGTCATCCGACGAGATGCTGCCCATTCATGCCAAGGTGGAAATCCCGTTGGAGCGTTTGATGTCGCGCTCTGAACTTGAGTTCAAGTTCATGTATGACTACGTAAAAGAAGGCGCATGTCGCGATATCATTATTGATAATGTTCGTGGACGCATCGATCCCGATTCCACGTTAGACTTGACACACTACCCACACTTTATCCCTTTGCCGGATCTGGCAGCTTTCGGCAACAGCGGTTTCCCGTTTACCAGATTGGCTGATCTGTCCCAAACAGCAGTTGTGCTCTCGGACCAGCCATTCACCGAAGACGTAACTACTTATCTAACGTTGATGGGCCGGTTCGGCATGTCAACCGGCTACCCAGCTACACACGTCACGGTGGCCTATGGGCAATCGAAACTGGAACAAGCCGATAAAGATTTGATCATCATTGCGTCAGGTGAACAGGGCTGGCTATCCGACTGGGCTAAATACATGCCAGCAAGCCTTAGCGGCCAGAACAAACGCTTTGGCACGTCAGACTTGACGCAAAAAATCCGCGACTGGATCACGCCTGATCCGCGCGAATCTCAACGGCCAGTCCGTACTGATTTGGCATATACCAGCACAGGCGCCAACGCGTTGTTTGCCGGGTTCGAGTCCCCCGTAACTGCCGGCCGAAGCGTGGTTCTGATCGCCAGCGGAGAGCCCCAAGGACAGGCCTACGCCGTTAATGCTCTCTTGGGTAAAAAGGGCTACGAGCAAGGTTTGCAGGGCAGCTTGGTTGTTGTGCGTGAGCAGCGGCTGAATCCATTGATTGCAGAGTACACCTACTCCAACGGCAGGTTAGGTCTGTGGCGGCAGATTGAATGGACAGTGGCTCAATACTGGCCAAATCTGCCAGCATTCAACCGCGTGCTGGGGTCTGTGGCCGTGCTTCTACTATTAATTTCAGCGTTTATCGGCTGGCGTCTGTGGCGCAAGCCGCGACGAGTCTGATAGCACGCATAGCGGAGATCTATGGTGGGAATCCGTCACTGCTTACTTCGTCATGATCCATGGCTCATGCGGCTATGGTGCGCCTTGTTGCTGCTGCTGTGTCAAATGCCGCTGGCGTCGGCGCAGCAGCACTGCACCGTACATTGGCCACTTTGGAACGATTTTCGTACGCATTTCGTTCAAGACAGTGGGCGCGTCCTCGATGCCAGCACCGACAAGCAGCACAGCTCGTCCGAAGGGCAGTCTTACGCCATGTTCTTTGCATTGGTCGCCGGCGATCGCACGACTTTCGACCGGCTCTGGGAATGGAGTATCAACAACCTGGGGGCCGGCGATCTCAGCCAACAACTACCTTCCTGGATATGGGGCCGGGCTGACGATGATACGTGGCGTGTACTGGATGACAACTCTGCATCGGATGCGGATCTGTGGTTTGTATATGCCTTGCTGGAGGCCGGTAGATTATGGCAAGAACCCAACTACACGCGTCAGGCGCACGCCTTACTGGCACTGGTCGAGTCACAAGAGTTGGCCGATCTGCCCGGATTTGGCCTGATGTTATTGCCGGGCAGGCGCGATTTTATTAAGCATGAAGACAATGCCTGGCAGCTTAATCCCAGCTATCTGCCCATGCCTTTGCTGCGACGCCTGCAAAGCGAGTCGCCTTCTGGCCCTTGGGGTGGCATTGCCAACAACACGGCGGCATTAATGGAGGCGGTGTCTCCTCTTGGGCTTGCACCAGACTGGGCCACCTACCAAGTACTCGATCCATCGCCACTGTTTATCACAGACCCCATCAAAGGGCCCGTAGGCAGCTATGATGCCATTCGCACCTATTTATGGGCTGGCCTGACTGCTCCAGAAGATCCGTTGTACTCACGTATGTTGAAGGCACTCAATGGCATGGTTGCCTTGACGCGAGATCAAGGTGGTGTGCCGCCTGAATCGGTCGACATGACGACGGGGGTCTCCAAAGGTACAGGCCCATTTGGTTTTTCAGCTGCGTTGATGCCTTATTTCAAAGCCAAGGGCCAGTCGGTACTACTCACTCATCAACAAACACGCGTCGACGCCATGCTCCGTAAATCGGTACTATCCGACAGCTCGCAGCAAGGCCAACCGCCCTATTACGACTATGTGCTCAGCCTGTTTGGCATGGGCTGGATCAATAACTATTTCCGTTTCAAACCTGATGGAACGCTATCGATATCGTGGGAGAAGGAATGTCTCGGTACAAGCAACTAGCCCTGGGCCTGTGCGTGGCGCTTTTGCCAACAGTAGGATGGGCCCAGGACAATACAACCAAGACGTTGGTTGACCAGGGCAATTACTGGCAGACGCGCAACGATGGCGCGCGTGCGGCTGAGGCCTGGAACAAGCTGCTCCTCATCAGCCCGGACAATCCGCAGGCCCTGTATGGCCTGGCTACGCTAAAGCTGGCTGACAAGCAGCTGGGCGATGCGCGAGGCTATTTGCAAAAGCTCAAGTCAGCCAACCCGCAAAGTTTGTTGGTGCCATTGCTGGAACAAGATATTCTTTTGCACACCGGCAAAAACATGGAAGCTCTTGAGCAGGCGCGCTTGCAGGCAACCTCAGGTGAGTTAGATCAGGCTATCGCGGGCTACAAAAAAGCCTTGGGTGGCCAACCGCCGCAAGGGAAAATTGGATGGGAATACTACACCTACCTGGGCTATACGAACGGCGGGCTGCCCGAGGCAATTGCGGGTTTACAGCGACTGGCTAAACAGTGGCCTAATGATCCGCAGATCGCCCTGTCGCTGGCGCGCCATCTGGCTCGTAACGAAGCTACTCGCCCAGAAGGTATCAGAAGGCTGGCAGTGTTGGCCGAACGCAAGGACATCGGTAGCGAAGTCACCGAGATCTGGCGCGATGCGTTGACATGGCTTGGCGCTCCGAACGCAGATACACGCCCGTTGCTCGAGCAGTACCTGGTCAAACACCCCGATGACCAAGAAATTCGCCTACAGTTGCAACAGGGTGCAAAGAGCAAGGTCGAACCTACACGTGCCGCAAAAACAGCAAGCGTGCCGCGTGCCGACCCCTTACGAGACCGTGCAGATCGCGCGATGAAGTTGCTCGATCAGGGTGACACGGCGCGTGCTGAGGCGGAATTCGAGGCTATTTTAGCCAAACGCCCCAACGATAATCAGGCCTTAGGCGGCATGGGTATAGTGCGCATGCACCAGAGCAACTGGGCAGATGCTCGCACGTACCTTACAAAAGCGCGCCGCGGCAATCAAGCTTGGCAACAAGCGTTAAGCTCCGCTGAGTACTGGCATGATATCGAGCAGGCAGACGCCTTGCGCCAGGCAGGCAAAACCCAAGATGCACAAAAACTGCTAATACAAGCGACCAAGCGCCAGCCCACAGAAGTGGCTGCGAACGTGATGTTGGCAGACTTGCAATTGGACGATGGCAACACAGCCCAAGCCAAGGCTGCTTATCAAGATATCTTGCGACGCAAACCGAATAGCGCCGGAGCCTTAGAGGGTCTGGCCAAGGTGGCACGCCAGTCAGGCGATGTGGAGTCGGCCCGCCGTTCACTCGAAGACGCCTTGGGCGCTGATCCAGGCAACCCATGGTTGCGTTATCAACTGGCACAGCTATATCAAGAAAAAGGCCGAACGCAAGACGCCCGTGGCTTGATCGATGGTTTGCTTTTGACGAACCCCAATGACCCTCAGGCCTTGTATGTAAGCGCGATGATGGCGAATGAACGCGGGGACCTGGCGACAGCTTATGGCACGCTCAACCGTATACCCACTGGCCAACGCACTGCCCCGATGCAAAGTTTCTACACGTCGGTCAGCCGCAAACTCCAGATTCAGCAGGCTGTGCAGCTTGGTCGCGCGGGGCGTAAGCCGGAAGCTTTGGCCACGCTTGTGCAAATCGAACAGAGCGCAGATGCAAATGATATCGAAACCCTGGGGGCTGTAGCGCGCGCATACGCTCAGATGGGTGAATTAGCTCGTGGTCTGGCGGTGCTACGACCGCTGCGCCAACAGGGAGGTGCTCGCAGCGTGGATGCCTCGCTGACTTATGCCGGCCTTTTGCTAAGTTCGAATCAAGATGTCGAGGCCGCAATCGTCATGCGCCAATTGGCTACCCAACAGATGACAACCACTCAGCGAAAATCTCTGGAAAATCTGTCTGACGCATACCGCATACGCCAGGCCGACGCGTTACGTCAACGGGGAGAGCTGCCCGCTGCCTACGATATGCTCGCGCCTGTTCTGGCAAAGAAACCCAAAAATCCTGATGCCATTGCGGCGCTGGCGCGTATGCACGCCGCCTCAGGAAATGGCACCAAAGCTTCCGCGTTATATGAAGACTTACTTCGATCCGATCCCGATAACGCCATCCTGCATTTAGGGGCTGCACAAGTTGCGCAACAACTGAAAAATGATCGCGATGCAGCACGCCAGGCGCGGATCGCTGTGTCGCTAGCACCCGAACAGATTGATATCCTTAGTGGCGCAGCCCGCGTGCTCCGGGCCCAGGGTAAGACCTCCGAGGCTGAGGAACTGCTGAAAAAAGCCGTGGCGTTGGAAACTTCTCAGTCAAGTGCAGTCGCCGCCGTCGGTGCGCCGAACTTCGCTTTAGTTGCGCAACCGCAAACGCCTGAAGACATCATCGCGCCCTTGCTACCGGGGCCAGGGTCAAGACTGGGAACAGGACTAGAAACAGGATACATTCCAAGTTCAGAAACGGGACCCAAAACAAGATCCATAGCAGGATCTGCAACGGGTCACATCGCAGACCCCATCACAGGATCAGCAACGCGGCCGGTAACAGCGCAAGATCAAGGGATGGGACAAAGATACGGATCGGGATCATCTTCGGATCAGATGCTGGCGGCAGCTCCGCTTTCCGCGCGCACTGCGGCGAACCCCTTCGCGCCCGGAGCGTCTCAGGATCAACAAGCTTTGAGCGCAGAGGTAGCCCGCGCAGCCATGTCGCCACTGGGCCGTGAGCTGGATGACATCCAACAAGAACGCAGCCCCGAGATACGCGTAGGAACCGAGTTTCACAGCCGTAGTGGCGATGCAGGCACGAGCAAGCTTGAGCAGGCACAACTGCCGGTCGAAATACGCTTCCCCGTGGGCAACGGTAAAGCAAATGTGCGTGTGACGCCCGTCGCACTGAGCAGCGGTTCCTTAAGCAGCAACCCTTATGCGCGCGGTACATTCGGCGGTGGTCCACAGGCCTTCTTGAATGATTCTTCGATACCAAACACTAAGAACCAAAAAGGTGTGGGCTTGTCGGTGGGTTATGAAATGCCTGGCGTAACGCTGGATGCCGGCGTCACACCGCTAGGCTTCCAGGAGCAGTCGTTTACTGGTGGTGTCTTGTTTGATGGCACGTTGGACAACGCCGGTACCGTCAGCTACCGCCTGGACCTGTCGAGCCGACCGGTGACCGATAGCGTCTTGTCGTTTGCAGGCATGAAGGACGAGCGCACAGGCCAGGAATGGGGTGGCGTTTCCGCCACAGGGGCACGCTTGACACTGTCCAAGGATTTTGGCGACGCAGGGATATATGGCAGCGCGGCATGGCATAGTCTGCAAGGCAAAAACGTGGCGTCGAATCAACGTACGGAAATCAACGCCGGCACGTACTTCCGTCTGGTCGATGAACCCAACACCAAGGTCACTGCGGGTGTGAACCTGAACGCCACGTTCTATAACGAAAACCTTAGCCACTTCACGTATGGCCATGGCGGTTACTTCAGCCCCAGGCAGTATTATGGCCTTGGCCTGCCGTTTACTTGGGCGCAACGTCAAGGTCGACTGACCTGGCGAGTGGACGGCGCAGTTGGCGTTCAAAAGTTCTCGCAGGCGGACGCTCCATTTTTTCCAAACAATGCCAATATGCAGGCCGGAGTCCAGTCCGCACTTGCCCGACTCAATCGCCCAGAGCTGGGCGGCTTGAGCGATGGCATGTATCGGGGACAGAGCAAAACGGGCGTGGGCTATAACTTGCGGGCGTCTGCCGAGTACCGCCTGGCGTCCTCCTGGGCGTTGGGTGCCACGGCGGGTGCAGATAACGCCAGCGATTATCGCCAATGGTCCGGTGGCTTATACCTGCGCTACTACTTTCATCCGCAAGCCGGCTTGATGAGCCTTCCCGTGGAACCCTATCGCTCTCCTTATGGAGAAACCTTTGGTCGCTAAACCTCACCTCAACGCTAAGTTAATTAAATTATGCTGACATCCGTTTTTGCTGGTTTAACCATTCTGATGATTGGCGACAGCCATCTGACGACACCCAATTATTTAATTGAGTCCTTGCATATGGACCTCGAACGGGCAGGGGCGCAAGTACACACCTTAGGGGTCTGCGGCACAAACGCCGACGACTGGCTCAAAACTGTCCCTGGTACATGCGGGGCGGCGGAACGCCTGGGCGACGAGAAGGTAAAACTTCTGGGTCGTACGGCACCCACGACGCCTATTGTCGAACTTCTGGCAAAGGATAAGCCCGACTTGCTGCTGATTGTGATGGGCGATGCCATGGCGGGCTATGACAAAGATGTCTTCCCCAAGGCCTGGGTGTGGCAGCAGGTGACGGCCCTAACCAAAGCGATAGGCACGACCCAAACCGCCTGCGCCTGGGTAGGCCCAGCCTGGGGAACCGAGGGGGGCAAGTATAAAAAGACATATGCTCGTGTCAAACAAGTATCGGCCTTCCTCAAAAACAACGTTGCCCCTTGCGAGTATATCGACTCTCTTACGCTATCCAAGCCCGGCGAGTGGGCCACGACCGATGGGCAGCATTTTACTGCTTCAGGCTACCAGACTTGGGGCGACGAAATTGCCAAAACCTTGGCAACCATGCCAGTGGTGCAAGGATTAAAGAAAAAATGAACCGGATGAAAACCATGAGGGTGTTTGTCGCAATGGTGCTAACCCTAGGCATGAGCAGTGGCTCATGGGGGACTGAGATCGAGCTTTATCCGACTGGGCCATCAGCAGATTCTGCATTCCTGCGTTTTGTGGATGGTGACGCAAAGGGTTTACGCGTCATTGCGTCGGGCTCCAAATTAGAACTTCGCCTGGATGCCGGGCAGCGTGCCAGTCAGTTTCGATCGGTGGCTGGAGGCTCCAAGATCAACGGTCAATTGTTGACGGATCACAGCCAGGCTAATGTGGATCTAACACTTAAGCCGGGCGAGTTCATCACAGTTATGGGAACCACGGTTAACGGTACGTTACAAGCCCTGACCCTGCGAGAAACGCCCGACGACTTCAGCGCGATTAAAGCATCAGTGGTCTTCTACAACATGAACGCGCAATGCGCGCCAGCCACGTTAAAAGTGGCAGGACGCACCGTTAATTTGTTTGAAGGTATCGCGAAAGATGCCTCCACCCGCCGACAAGTTAATCCAGTCAAGCTCGCGGTGCAGTTAGTGTGCGCCGGGAACCCCGTCGGGGAACCCGTCGACATGGGCACTTTAGTTGCCGGAGAACGCTACTCGATTTTCCTGGCACCTGGCGACCCGGCAGATCGGTTTTTCTACGTGAAGGACGCAGTGGCAAACTGATTGGATTAGCGTGGTTTTCACTTCTCTAGAGTTTTTAGCACTCTTCCTGCCTTTATTCTTGCTGGTCTACGCCGTATCGCCGGACTCCTGGCGCAATACAGTGTTGCTCATCGGGAGCTGGATTTTTTATGGATGGTGGAGCCCCGCATATCTGCTATTGCTCATCGGCCTGACTGCCGTGACCTGGGCCGGTGGCCTGCTTATGGCACCCGGCCTATTCATTTCGCAGCGCGCCCGTTTATGGGTACTGACGGCGCTAATCGTGGTGGACGCCTCGATTCTGTTCTGGTTCAAGTATGCCAACATCCTCGCGGAGACGTATAACGATGTCGTACCCCTGATAGGCACTATGCCGCTGCAGTGGCAGCACATTGCCTTACCCATAGGCCTGTCGTTCATACTTTTGCAGGCCATTTCTTATCTGGTCGATGTCTATCGTGGCGATGTACAGCCCCAACGCCGGTTCATCTGGTTCGGCGCTTACCTGGCCATGTTCGGCCAATTGATCGCGGGACCCATCTTGCGCTATGACTGGATGGCAAAAGAGCTCGCGTCGCGTCGTTTCGACTGGGTGGACTTTTCTGCCGGTGCTCGTCGTTTCATGGTCGGCATGTGTATGAAGGTGTTGATTGCCGACACGCTTTCTCCACTCGTAGACATTGCGTTCCTCCTACCCTCCCCGACATTTATGGATGCCTGGTTGGGCTGTTTGGCCTACTCTTTACAGCTTTTTTTCGATTTTGCTGGCTATAGTGCAATGGCCATAGGGCTGGGGCAAATGCTGGGCTTCCACTTCCCGGAAAACTTCAATCACCCTTATCTGGCCACGAGTATCCAGGATTTCTGGCGGCGCTGGCATATATCTCTTTCCACCTGGATACGAGACTACCTCTATATACCGCTGGGAGGCAGCCGCAAGGGCGTCAGTCGCACCTACGTGAACCTGATACTTACCATGGCGATCGCCGGCATGTGGCATGGCAGCGACAATTGGAATTTTCTGCTGTGGGGTCTCGCACATGGCTTCGCATTGGCGATCGCCCGTGTTTGGCACCAAGCCAATTGGCCAACGGGGCCAAGGGTGTTGTCACGTATGATGACCATCGTGTTCGTTTGCATGGCTTGGGTTGTCTTTCGGGCGGCGGATTTCCAGACTGCCAAACTGCTCTACACGGTGCAGCTCGGACTAAGCGGTTGGGGGATGGGTGACGCTTTGCGCGTAGAGCTACAAGCCGTCCATATCGTTGCAATGTCTCTGGGAATCGCTTGCATTGTTGCTCCGTATTTCCGCGAAACATTTAGACGGGGCGTGCCTCCCACTGTACTCAGTGTGGCAGACCTTTGGCCTGTCGCTGGTTTTCTGTTGGCTTTTGCTTTAGTGGCTAGCAGAAAAGCCGTGCCGTTTTTGTATTTTCAGTTCTGAGCGCCAACTGTCATGACAACGCCTGACACCTCTATAAAATGGGCAGATTTGCCACCACGCTCAGCCAGAGCTGTGGCGGGTGTGGTCTTGATCATTGCAATGGCTGCAGCCTGCGCATCCATATTATGGGGCTGGGCGTTTGGAAAAGTGGACCTGAGCGCCACGCCGGTGTCAGTTGGGCAAATCATGGATGGAAGGACTACCAGACATATCGCCGATCAATTGTCCCATGCTCCAGTAACTGAAGCTTTGGCTGACATAGAACGCGCCGGTGGCTGGTTGCTGTTCGGCAACTTAGGGGATCGAGTCAGACAAGGTTGCCCTGGGTGGCTCTTTCTTACGGATGAGCTTACTGTGCATGCAAAAGCCAAGGACAACGCAGCCGCGCGGCTGGCAACGGTTGTCGAAGTCCGTGACAGGCTACACAAGCGGGGTATTAACCTGCTTGTGCTGGTTGTTCCGGACAAAAGTCGTATTGAACAACAGAAGCTTTGCGCCGTTTATCGCCCTGACAGTATCGCCACGCGTCTGAACACTTGGGTGGAGGGTTTGCGTGGGCTACAGGTGCAGGTGGTTGACGCAACATCAACGCTGATGACCTTCGCCAAGGCTGGCCAAGAGGCTGTTTTTTTGCGCACAGATACGCATTGGAACGAGCTTGGCGCCAAAGCTGCAGCTGGGGCAACCGCTGATTTGGTCCGCACGTCTGGTGTAGATATTACGCCCACCCGTCATTTCAAACTTGCACATGGCCAGCCCCAAAGCCGAATTGGGGATCTGGTCAAGTTGGCTGGAATAGATTGGTTGCCGGTACAACTGCAACCTGCGCCAGATCAGGTAGCGCAAACGACATTTACGATGATCGATACCGCACAAGCGCCCGTCAGCCCTCAGGGCAATCAAGGCGCACAGGATGAAGGCGAAGACCTTTTCGGCGATGTGGATCTGTCGAGCTTGGCGCTGATCGGTACTTCCTATTCGCGAACGTCCGAGTTCGCTTCCTTTTTAGAGAGTGACCTGGGTACTGTAGTACCGAGTTTTGCCAAGGACGGTGGTGATTTTTGGGCTTCAGCCGAAAGCTACTTCAGCAGCCCTGACTTCGAAAAGACCCCTGCCAACTTGGTCATCTGGGAAATTCCGGAAAGAGTCATTCAGATGCCAATAGTCGCAGAGGAACGGGCTTGGATGGCCGAGCCTGTTCCCTCTGCTGCATCTGCTGCATCTGCCGCGTCTGCCCCACCTGAAAAGAAACGTTGAAACAGAAAAGAGGAGGCTTTATGCGGACCGGTGAGGGTGATAGTTCGAGGCCGGCCGTGTAGCGTGAACTTGCCGCATCTTCTGGTACCCTGCAATCGCGCTCTATTCGGAGGTTTTGAAACAAGGGCGTCGTCAGGCAGCCAGACCAGTGGTACCCCGATCAAAGACTATGGCCTGAGCACTAACGCCTCAAGGCTTACAAACAAAGTTATAACAGGCAGTTTCACGTTGCCGTCTCAACGCGGTTTCGTCCATTGCGTTTCGCACGGTAAAGCGCTTCATCGGATCGTTTCAGCAGCTCGTCAATACTTTGAACATTTAATGGCCAATGTGCTACTCCCAATGAAATCGTAATATTTCCAACGGGGTCGAACGGTGTCCGCTCTACCAATTGCCGCAAACGTTCAGCCACGTCGCCTGCCACGGCGAGATCAGTGTCTGGAAGTAAAAGAGCAAACTCTTCGCCACCTATTCGACAAAGTAAGTCGCCACTTCGCGAACATGACCGCATCAAATTGCTCAAGCGCCGCAAGACTTCATCCCCCATATCGTGGCCATACGTGTCGTTAACACGCTTGAAGTGATCGACGTCGGCGGTTACGAGAGAGACGGCACGATGATCGTCCCGCCAGTTCTCGATGGCGTAATCGAAGGCCCTTCGGTTGCTTAACCCAGTTAGAGAATCGGTCTGTACGTCCTCGCTTAACTTATTTATCTTGCCGTGCATTAGTTCAATACCAGCTAACAGTGCTTTTTTCAGGTTTGCCGTTTCAAAATACCAAGCCAATGTCTGTTTGATCTCTGACGTCGTTTCGGGCCGGTCCATTGTGGTTGCGCTTTCGGCCAGACGTCGTAACGGTTGTGCAATTGCCCGTGCGAACCGCCAAATGATCAGCGCAATCAACAAAGCTAACGGTAATGCATTGAGCAGCACGCGGGTAAGCAGCTCGCTGAGCGGCTTCAGCGTATCTGAGACGGGAAGTTGCAACACAATGCCCCAATCTGTTCCTGCAACCAAAGCATATCCCGCCAGCATATCAATGCCTTGACTGTTAATCACACGCATCATGCCAGACTTGCCTGCAGCAATATCATCAACGGCGAGGTTCGCGCCCACAATGGTTCCGACACGCTCGGCTTGCGGGTGGTACAACAAGCGCCGGTTGCTGTCGATAACATATAGGTATGACCGATCTCGATGAGAGGAGCGCCTGAGCACACGATTAAGTGTGCTCGGCTCCTCCAGATAAATAGTGCCGCTGATATAACCCAGATAATTTTCGCTGGCATCGAATACCGGCTGAGAAACGGTAAGCAGTAATTTCCCTGTGTGCGAAACAAACGGAGGGCTGATTAAAGGCTTGCGCTCGCCCAGAGATTGCAACGCACCAGCGGACCCTAATTGGTCTCCAGTAATACTAAGATCAGGATCTGTTGCTCGAACCACGCCCGTGTCATCTACGATTACAACGGAATTGAAGCTATCGGTTTGCCGCTTTAAGCGCACCGCCTCTGCCTGCAAAAAAGACTGATCGTCATAGTGGTTTGCAATTGTGCCAGCGGCGTATTGAAGCTGTTGCTGAGCCGAATGCAGAAACTCATCTACAGTGAGAGCCACTTTCGTGGCATACACGTAATTGGTCTCTAGCGTTTTTTCGATTAATACTTCCCGTTGAACGCGATAGCTAGCAAATAAACTATTGGCCAGCATTAAAAACGCACTGATCAGGGCTAGCAATAAAATTAACCGGCGCAAATCCAGAGTAGAAGAGCCGAGAACGGCTCTCTTCAAAGAGGCAAGCATCAAAAAACCTCCAATTTGAGGGAAGCTTTCGATCTGAGAAAGGCCCGGTATATGTATGTCATCATGCGGTGCAGGGGGAGCCGTTAGCTACGATTTGTATGTATTTTTGAACCCAACAAATGAGAGTAAGGTGCAAAACGGAGGTTTTGCCTCGCATTGAATTCTAGCCTGAATATGTGACAAAAACTGACAAATCAAACTCACCGTGCAAAGACTATGCTAAGAGTACGATGCGTGCTTGGCTGGCCCACAACGGCTTTGCTGCCATGTGCCCTCGCTACATCTTTGTACTAAGCGAGCATCGTAGCAACTTAAGTCGCGCTAGTGCTCGGCGAGCCACTCATTCGCGTCGCATTAATAGCTCGGGGGAGCAACACCTGCCGGGCATGACCAATGATGTCGCTGCTCAGCCAAGCACCGTTGGCCGTCGATAGAGGCCTGACACGAGCTGAATTCGTTAGATCACGGCCGAGATTATTTTAAGGTTTAAGCAATAATAAGTGGATTAGAGCCGCCTGACGGTACTACACTTGTTACGAGGATGCAGTAAACGGAGGGGGTCCGCTACGACAAAATGTTCTTTCAGGAGACTATGTCATGACCCTACGAAATACTTCTTTTTTCTTTTCTGCCCTAAGTATCGCGCTGTTTGCTGCCCTGCCCGTCAGCAGCGCACAAGCGCAAGATATCGTACTGGGCGCTTCTGTGCAATTAACTGGGCCGCTGGCCAACACCGGCCGATATTATCGCGATTCTTATCAGCTAGCCATCGACAAAATCAACGCTGCTGGCGGCGTAAAGGTTGGCGACAAAACTGAAAAACTAGCGCTCAAGCTTTACGATAATCAGTCTGACGTTAACCTGAGCGTACGCCAATATACCGAGCTGGTTTCTCAGGACAAGGTCAATATGCTGCTGGGCCCATTTGCCAGCAACTTCGCCATTGCCGATTCTGCTGTGGCTGAAAAATACAAAATACCCATGGTGCAAGGTGGTGGTGCATCTGACCAGATTTTTGCACGTAATTTCAAATACATATTTGGCACCCTGGCACCGGCCAGCGATTACTTTGGCAGCACCATAAAGATGCTTAAGCAGCTTAAGCCTGACCCTAAAACTATTGCCCTGCTTTATGCTGATGACGCGTTCGACGTGTCGGTGGCCAACGGCACACGCCCTATGCTCAAGGCCGCCGGGTTTGATATTGCCATGGATGAACGGTATAGCTCAGATGCCACCGATTTCAACACTTTGCTTTCGCAAATCAAAAGCAAGAAAGTTGACGTAGTACTGGTCGCCGGCCATGAAACCGAGATCTTGAACTTTGTACGGCAAGCCAAGAGCCTGGCTGTCGCACCCAAAATGTATTCTTTCACCGTGGGCGTTCCTAGCGAAGACTTTCGCAAGGCGCTGGGTGCCGATGCAAATTATGCCTTTGGCATGACGGCGTGGCTTCCTTCGGCCAAACTGAAAGACCGTTGGTTCGGGGATGCACAGAAGTTTGCTACTGAATACAAGGCCAAATACAACTACGACCCCGACTATCATGCCGCGTCTGGGGTGGCCACGGTTGAAACTATTGTGCAGGCCATCGAAAACGTAGGAACAACAGACCCGCAAAAAGTGCGCGACGAACTGGCCAAGATTAAGTTTGACAGCCTTTATGGCCCCATCGCATTTCAAAAAAATGGGCAAATTAGCCTGCCGCAGACCGTGATACAGGTACAAGACGACAAGGTAGCTGAAGTCTACGACGCCAAGGGCTTCGTGCAACCGCCCAAGTACCCCATGCCTGCCTGGAATGCTCGCTAACTCACACCCTGCCTGGAGCCTGACATCATGGACTTGCTTGTGCAGATTCTTGTCAACGGCATACTTCTTGGGGGACTGTATGCCGTCATGGCGCTAGGCCTGGCGCTGGTGTGGGGCGTGCTGAACATTGTCAACCTGGCACATGGCGCATTCATTATGTTGGGTGGTTATGTGTCTTGGTTTCTATTCATCTACCTGGGCATAGACCCCTTTCTAGGCTTGCCCATTACTGCCGTGGTCATGTTCATATTAGGCTATGCGCTGCAACGCGGCATACTCAATCTGATTGTGCGCGCGCCTATGTTCAATACCCTGCTGATAACGTTTGGCCTGGAAGTTGTCTTGACCTACCTGGCGCAACTGGTGTTTACAGCCGATTTTCGCGCCATCAACCCGTCGTACGCGGGTAACAGCCTGACGCTGGGGTTTGTGACCATCCCCGTGGTGCGGCTCGCTGCCTTTGTGGTGGCATTGGCATTAACGGTAGGAATGTGGCTGTTTCTGCTGCATACCAGGTTGGGCCGTGCCATTCGTGCCACCGCACAAAACCTGGTTGCGGCCCGTCTGTATGGTGTTGAGCCGCGCCACCTTTATGCCATGACGTTTGGCTTGGGCATTGCGTTAGCTGGTGCTGCTGGTGGGCTTTACGGCACCGTATCGCAAATAAACCCGTACATTGGTGCGCCGTTGACAGCCAAGTGCTTCGCCATTGCGATTATCGGTGGACTGGAAAACCCCTTGGGCGTCATCGTAGGTGGGCTGTTTCTGGGCATTATTGAATCGCTGACAGCCTTGTATATTGGCCCGACTTTTTCTGATGTAGCCAGCTTCGGCATACTGGTTTTAGTTCTTATCATTCGCCCCAGTGGGTTATTGGGGCGTACAACATGAAAATTCTACGCATTGCCGGCTTGCTCGTCATTATTGCGCTACTGGCGGGCGTGCCCTTGTTAGGCAATGACGTATTAACGCAATTTGGCATCAATGCCCTGCTCTTGGCTGTGCTGGCGCAAGGCTGGAACATAATAGGTGGCTACACAGGGTACGCGTCATTTGGCAATTCTGTTTTCTATGGTTTAGGAAGCTATGGTGTGGGCATCGCCATGGTGCAGTGGCACTTGCCGTTTGGGGTTGGCATGGCCTTGGGTGCACTGATGGCCTTGGTTTTTGCGGTGCTGTTGGGTTTGCCTGTGCTTCGTTTACGAGGCCATTATTTTGCTATCGCCACCTTGGCGCTGGCTCAGGTCATGATCGCCATTACGTCTAACGTAGAGCTGGCGGGCAGCAATGTTGGGCTGGTATTGCCGCCGCTTAATAATGACCCGCTGTTTTATGAATTGGCACTGGCGTTATTAGTGCTAATTACCCTGACGATATTTTGGTTCACGCGCAGCCGTTTTGGGTTTGGTCTGATCGCCATACGTGAAAATGAAGAAGGGGCAGCCGTCATGGGGGTTAATACCACGCTCTACAAAGTGATCGCCTTTGCGCTTTCAGGTGTATTCAGCGCACTGGCAGGTGGCATTCATGCATATTGGATTACGTTTCTGGATCCCGCCAGCGCGTTTGATATCAGCTTAAACGTCAAGATGATCATTATGGCTGTCTTTGGCGGGCCGGGAACCGTGCTGGGCCCGGTTATAGGCGCGTTTAGCCTGTCGGCGCTTTCTGAAATTTTATCCAGCGAAGTAACCAGTATTGCCGGCCTGTTCTTCGGTGTGGTGATCGTTGCCGCCGTGGTGCTGATGCCGCGTGGCCTGGCTGATGTTTTTCGCCATTTTCGCAAATCAGGCTGGCATTACTTTATTGAAAACATACGGAACCATCGCTTATGAGCGCTATTCTCGAAGTGCGTCATGTTACGCGTCGATTCGCTGGCCTGGTTGCCGTCAACGATGTGAGTTTGTCACTTGAAACCGGAGAAATCCTGGGCTTAATTGGCCCCAACGGTGCAGGCAAAACCACATTAATCAGCCTGATCAACGGCACGCTTGAGCCTACCGCCGGTAATATCCTGTTCCAGGAAAAGGATATTACCGGGCTTGCAGCTTATCGTCGCGCGCGACTGGGCATCGGCCGCACCTTTCAGATTATGCAGCCTTTTCCAGGGCTCTCCGTCTTGGATAATGTTGCCGTTGGTGCGTTGTTTGGGCGCGGTGGTGGTCAGGCGAAACTGGCGCTGGCGCGCGAACAGGCTCGCGTTTGTCTGCACTTTGTTGGCCTGAGCAAAGAGGTGGATCAACGCGCCGACGAGCTGGGCGGCCCCGGACGTAAGCGTCTGGAACTGGCCAAGGCGCTGGCCATGCAACCCAAGGTATTGCTCTGCGACGAAGTCATGTCAGGCCTGAATATGGTCGAAATCGAAGAGCTTATCGGCGTTATTCGAAAAGTATGTGATCAGGGCATTAGCGTGCTGGTTATTGAACACGTCATCAAGGCCATCAAAAGTCTGTCAACCCGCCTGATCGTATTGCATCACGGGGAAAAAATCGCTGAAGGGAATACGGATGCAGTGTTGTCAGACCCCGCTGTCGTTCAGGCGTATCTGGGCAAGAGGCGCACATGAGCACAACTGATATTTCTTCCCCCGTTCTACTTTCCGTTCAGGGGCTAAGCACTGGTTACGGCGAAATGCTGGTACTGCACGATATCTCGCTCGAGGTTCATCATGCCGAGGTCGTGGCATTGGTGGGCAGTAATGGCGCGGGTAAAACCACGCTGCTGCGCGCGCTGTCTTGCGTGCTGCCCAGCACCGGCAGCATTATGATGGACGGGCATCAACTAGTGCAATCCGGTGCAGACCAGGCCTTTGCACTGGGCTTGGTGCAGGTGCCGGAAGGCCGTCAGCTCTTTGGCCGCATGAGCGTGCAAGATAATTTATTAATGGGTGCCTATCGGCGTAGCGGCAAGGCTGACGTGGCACGCGATTTGAACAAAATGTACGAAATTTTCCCACGTCTGTCGGAAAGGCGCCGCCAATTGGCAGGCAGCATGTCGGGTGGAGAGCAGCAGTTATGTGCCATGGCCAGGGCACTCATGGCCAAACCCAAGCTGATGATGGTCGATGAAATGAGCCTGGGCCTGGCGCCGGTTATCGTCGAGCAACTCATGGACGTACTGGTAAGCATACAGCGCGAAGGTGTGGCGATCTTGCTCGTAGAACAGGATATCCATCTGGCGCTCTCTGCGGCAGATCGCGGCTATGTCATGGAAACGGGGTATATCGTGCAAAACGGCCCAGCCCAAGCGCTGATTAATGATCCTGCCGTACGACAAGCTTATTTGGGAATTTAGCGGCTGCCTTGTTTAGCAATTACTTTCCGAGGAAGTGTAGCGACAGAAAACGCAGATAGTGAGTGTTCACGGTCGTGTCGGCATCGTGGGCTTTTTTCTAAATGAAGGCCATTGGTAGCTTGTATGCCCACGGCCCTACACATGGATTTTCTTAATCGACTGCCATGGGCGGCTTGTAACTATACGGCTCTACAATGAGTCTATCGGCATCCTCACCCACAGTGGCGGCGAGCGCACACTGTTTGCATCCGACAAAGCCTATACCAACGATTCCGGCAGCCCTACCTTGAGACGATTTCTATCGTGATTGCCTGCCTGCACCATCCAATACCGCTTAGCCACCAATGATCAAAATAACTCAAGCCCCCTACGCTATCTTCACGACATCGCACTGCTGCCAAAACGCCATCAGAACATGATTAACACACCCATTAAAACCTCCCAACGTGTATTTGAAATTCTGGAGGCTTTTGAAGATACCCAGCGCCCCATGGCCTTGAAGGAATTCGTTGACGTACTAGGCTACCCGGCTTCCAGTGCTTCAGCGCTGCTCAAAAGCCTGGTTGCGCTGGGCTATCTTGACTACGATCGCGTGTCGCGCACGTATATGCCCACAATGCGGGTTGCCTCGCTGGGCAACTGGGTGCACAGTGCGCTGTTTGGTGAGGGAGAGGTGCTGACGCTGATGCAAGGGCTTTCCGAAGCCTGTGGAGAAACCATTACCCTGGCCGTGCAAAGCGATCTGTTTGTTCAATACGTTTATCTTATTCCCTCGCGATTGCCGATCTGGTACTCAATACCAATTGGTATGACGCGGCCCATTGCGCAATCGGGCATAGGTTGGCTAATGCTTGGGCTACGCTCAGATGAAGACATTGACCTGATTGTGCGCCGGGTTAATTTTCGAGAGCAGCTTGCAAGTAAACGCGTATCGCTTGATACCCTTTTGCCAGAAATACAAAAGGGGCGCCGTAACGGTTTTATTATTTCTCAGCATACGCTAGAGCACGGCGCGGGTAGCATCGCCATGTTGCTGCCTGAAAAGCGTTTTGGAAGGGTATTTGCAATAGGTGTGCATGGCCCGGTTGAGCGCCTGGATGCCAAGTGCGAGGACATCCTCGAACAGCTTCGATCCGGTATCGCAATGCTGTGAAGGCAAACCCATTTAATGTAGTGAAAATGCTTTTCATTTTCACATATATGTAAATGCTTACACCACGCCGCTTATAAGTCTCACACCAGCTTAACGATGATAGAGTTTCTCTATTAGAAACCCAAGATGGAAGTGAGACATGGAACTCGTACCCTTACATTCTGATTTCGGTGCCGAAGTAAAAGGGCTGGATTTATTCGATGCTATCTGTGACGCTACGGCTTATTCAAAAATACGAGCCGCGTTTGATGAGCACTCCGTATTATTGTGGCGCAAGCAAAACGTCACCGATGATATTCAAGCCACGTTCGCACGCGCGTTTGGTGCGCTAGAGCGAACCAAGGTTGGGTCCTCTGGGCACGGCTCGTTTTACTCTCGCATGAACAATTTAGGGCCTGATGGTCAGCTGGTTTCACCATCTGACCGTGCGCTGCTCATCGCCAAGGCGAATCAGCTATGGCATACCGATAGGTCGTTCAAGGCCTGGCCGGCTGTCGCCTCCGTCTTGTCGGCGCGCATCATCCCTTCTGATGGCGGTCAAACAGAATTTGTCTCGACCAGAGCCGCCTGGAACAGGCTGGACCAAGCATCGCGTGACCAATTAATCGACAAGGTCGCAATCCACAGCTATGCCACGTCGCGCAACCAGATAGACCCCGCCATGATGAGTGAGCAAGAGCATGCCACGCTTCCGCCCGTGCGCAAACCGCTTACCTGGCTTAATCCCGTAAATGGCCATCGCGCCTTGTACCTGGCCGCCCATGCCGGGGCTATCGAAGGGATGGACGAGCACGATGGACAGGCACTGCTTGCGCGCCTGATGGACGAGGCTACTCAGCCAGAATATCGTTACTCCCATACATGGGAAGAAGGCGATGTACTGCTCTGGGACAATCGGGCCACGATGCACCGGGGCCGCCCCTGGAAAGGCAGCGAGGCTCGATCCATCGTGCGCGTTACCATTTCTGCGTCGGACTATGACGGCGTCGACCAGGCCGTACTGGGCTTGGCTAAGCAATTAGCTGCCGCTAGAGACCGCCCCCCCGATAACGGCTGCTTACCAACGAGCAACGCGACCGTCACATCGGCCACATACATAATCGACCAATAGCAACAAGATACAACTAGGTATATGCTTAGCGGTAAACACCTCTAGGAGTCGGGACACCATGACCCGCAAGACACCTATCGACCGCTACCGCAATATCGGTATCTCGGCGCATATTGATGCTGGCAAAACCACAACTACAGAACGCATCTTGTTCTATACCGGGGTCAGCCACAAGCTGGGCGAAGTCCATGACGGCGCGGCCATCACCGACTGGATGGAACAAGAGCAAGAGCGCGGCATCACCATTACCTCCTCAGCAGTAACCTGCTTCTGGAAGGGCATGGGTGGCATTTTGCCCGAGCATCGCATCAATATCATTGACACGCCCGGGCACGTAGACTTTACCATTGAGGTCGAACGCTCCATGCGCGTGCTCGATGGCGTGGTCATGGTCTATGACGCGGTAAGCGGGGTACAGCCGCAATCGGAAACGGTCTGGCGTCAGGCCAACAAAAATCACGTACCACGCCTGGCCTTCGTCAACAAGATGGATCGCGTTGGCGCCGACTTTCTTCGTGTGCACAAGATGATGCAGGAGCGCCTGCATGCCAACCCCGTCCCCATCGTCTTGCCCATAGGGTCAGAACACAATTTCGCCGGTGTGGTGGACCTGATCAGAATGAAGTCCATCATCTGGGATGATGACACCCAGGGTGTCAAGTTTGCATTCGAAGAGATCTCTGCTGAGCTTCTCGATCAGGCCCAGATCTGGCATGAAAAAATGGCTACTGAAGCGGCTCAGGCTAGCGAAGCGCTCATGGACAAGTATCTGGAAAATGGCCGTCTGGATGAGCAAGAGATTATTCAGGGCTTGCGTATCCGCACACTCGCCGGAGAAATTCAGCCCATGCTGTGCGGCTCGGCCTTCAAAAACAAAGGCGTGCAGCGCATGCTGGATGCCGTCATCGAGTTTCTGCCTTCCCCTGTCGACATTCCACCCGTTGCTGGCATTGACGAACACGGTAAATCCGTCAGCCGTCGGCCCGCCGACGATGAAAAATTCTCCGCGCTGGCCTTTAAGCTGATGACCGACCCCTTTGTAGGCCAGCTAACGTTCGTGCGTGTTTACTCTGGCGTACTCAGCAAAGGGGACAGCGTCTATAACCCCATCAGAGAAAAAAAAGACCGCATAGGCCGCATCGTGCAAATGCGTGCCAATGATCGACAAGAAATAGAAGAGATCCGTGCCGGAGACATCGCAGCCTGCGTTGGCTTGAAAGACTTCTCCACCGGTGACACGCTGTGCGATGTTGATGCGCACATTACGCTGGAACGCATTACGTTTCCTGAGCCGGTTATCGCCCAGGCCGTCGAGCCCAAAACCAAGGCGGATCAGGAAAAGATGGGCGTCGCCTTGCAGCGCCTGGCGTCGGAAGACCCTTCGTTTCATGTTCGCACCGACGACGACTCCGGCCAGATCATTATCTCGGGCATGGGCGAGCTGCATCTGGACATTATCGTCGATCGTATGCGGCGCGAGTTCGGTGTCGAGGCCAATGTGGGCAGGCCACAAGTGGCCTACCGTGAAACCATACGCAAGACAGTCTCTGAGGTAGAAGGTAAGTTCATACGTCAGTCGGGCGGCAGGGGCCAGTATGGTCATGTGGTGCTCACTGTTGAACCCAATGAGCAAGGCAAAGGCTTCGAATTTTTTGACGAAATCAAAGGCGGCGTGGTCCCGCGTGAATTTATCCCTGCCGTTAAAAAAGGGATTAGCGATGCAATGAACAGCGGCGTGTTGGCTGGGTTTCCGGTCGTCGATGTGAAGGTGCGGCTAACCTTTGGTTCTTATCACGAGGTGGACTCTTCCGAGCAGGCATTCAAGACGGCCGGCAGCCTTGGTTTCAAGGCGGCCTGCAAGCGCGCAGACCCGGTCATTCTGGAACCCATTATGGCGGTGGAAGTGGAAACCCCTGAAGAGTACGCCGGCCATGTCATGGGCGATTTGTCTTCACGCCGTGGCGCCGTTCAGGGCATGGACGATATAAGTGGTGGCGGCAAGGCCATTCGTGCCGAAGTGCCTTTGTCGGAAATGTTTGGGTATTCCACCACCTTGCGATCTGCCACCCAAGGCCGCGCCAGCTATACGATGGAGTTTAAGCATTACGCGGAAACGCCACGCCATATCGCTGACGAGGTCATGGCGGGGCGCACCAAATGAAGCTGGCCTGCTAAAGAGTGGCAGGTTTCTGAAAAAAACATACAATGCAAAAACCCAAAACGTCACAACATGATTCCATCAAGGCAGTAGGTTGAAACGATGAATTTTCGTGTATCAAGTTATAGCTATTTTGCTCTTAATGGGCCCGGCGCGAGGCGTACTCTAGTAGCTTGTATTGCAGTGTTTACCTTGAACCAAAAAATCGCTATCACTGGTACCTGACAAATTGATAAATTGGCACTCTGCTCTGGCGGACAGCGGCATATGGATAGCTCAAGCCTACGGCATTACACTTGTATTCGGGGCCATCATCATCTGGCTGCTGGCGCGTTTTACAGTATGGGGGCAACAGTTCTGGCAACTGTCGGCAGAATACTTTTCGCCGCGCCGCAGTGTCCGCCCGCTCGTCATGCTGGCCCTGATCCTGCTCCTGACGCTATGCGCGGTACGGCTGCAAGTACTGTTTTCAGACTGGTACAACACCATGTATACCGCTCTGCAGAAGCTGGATGAACGCGGTTTCTGGATGGCCATGGTGATATTTGCCATATTGGCAACCACCCATATATTTCGTTCGCTGCTTGATTTCTATCTGCAACAGGCCTTCACCATCCACTGGAGAATCTGGCTTAACGAAAAACAACTGACTCGCTGGATCGACAATCAGTCTTACTACCGTACCCAGTATCTCGATATGCCTGTCGACAACCCTGACCAGCGTATCCAGCAAGACATTACCGACTTTGTACAGGGCTCGCTTACGCTGTCCATGGGCGTCGTCAATGCCCTGGTGTCCACCTTTGCATTTACGCTAATACTCTGGACGTTATCTGGCACGGTGACCCTCGGCAGCCTGGAAATCCCGCGCGGCATGGTGTTTTTGGTGTTTATCTATGTAATCATCGCCACCGTATTTGCCATCTTGATCGGGCGACCTCTCATTCAGCTTAACTTCCTGAATGAGCGCTACAACGCCGATTACCGGTATGCGCTCGTGCGCCTGCGCGAATACGCGGAAAGCATTGCCTTTTATGCAGGCGAAAAAGTGGAAGGTGCCCTGCTTAGAAGCCGATTTGCGCAGGTTATCGCCAACGCATGGGCCATCGTATATCGTTCATTGAAATTTCTTGGATTCAATTTTTCAATTACACAGACAGCGGTGATCTTTCCATTTATCATCCAGGCCCCGCGCTTTTTCTCCAAGCAAATCAGCCTGGGCGACCTGATGCAAACAGCCCAAGCCTTCGGGCAATTGCAAGATAACCTATCGTTCTTTCGCAATGCCTATGACCAGTTCGCAACGTACCGCGCAACACTCAGACGTTTGAGCGGTTTCAATCAGGCGGTAGAGCAGGCCAAGCTCCTGCCCCGCCCCGAACTGCATGCGCAGAATGACAAGCTTGCCATCCGAGACCTGACAGTGCAAACGCCTGGCGGTACCGTGTTAATTGCAGGGCTGAGCCTGGAGATTCTTCCCAGTGCACCGCTGCTAATACGCGGCCCCTCTGGCGCGGGCAAAACAACCCTGCTGCGGGCAGTCGCGGGCCTTTGGCCGCATTGCCAAGGCCGTATCTTTCGCCCCGAACATAACACTCTGTTTCTGTCGCAAAAGCCTTATCTGCCACTGGGCACACTGCGTAGCGCCCTGTACTACCCAAAGGCCCTGCCAGACGAGTTCTCCGTAGAATCAAGCGTCGGCCATGACACCCCCGCGCGCGATGTCCTGAATCTGGTCCAGCTGGGCCACCTGGCCGACCGCATGGATGAAGTCGCAGACTGGAGCCGAATACTGTCGCTGGGCGAGCAGCAACGGTTAGCGTTTGGACGCCTGCTATTGTCCCGTCCAGAAGCGGCGCTACTGGACGAAGCCACATCTGCCATGGATGAGGGCCTGGAAGATGCCATGTACCGCCTGGTGACCCAACACCTGCCCCACCTCATCCTGATCAGCGTAGGCCACCGCAGCACACTGCACAAATTCCATGCTGCCCAGCTAGTCCTGAAAGGCGACGGCACTGGTCAGTGGGAATATGTTGTCGCTCCTTAGCTTTCAGACGGACATCGACAAGCTCAAGACCACTCTCTTGCAGACCACTGACCTCAGCAAAGTCTGGAACGTTTTTTGATATTGCAGAAGAACAGCAATACTTAGCCAGGTCACGCACGACGCACGAAAGGCATCGGGAGCCAGTGCCATACGAAAGTGGCCAGCCCCCTACTTATGACAATAGGATCAAATACCACTCTATGCAGGGGCATCCAACGTAAACGGGGCATTACGCTGTAATGCCCCGCCTTTATAACTCCATCAGAAATCAGAACGACCAGGTCGCCTTCAACGACCCTGAATGGCTATTGACCTTGCTCGACAACAGCCCGTCGTATTGAAGGCTAACGTCCATACCCTTATTGCTCAGCACCTGAACGCCGGTCGATACCCGGCCGAATATGCGCCCCGTCTCCAGCGTGGACCTGAATAGATCAGTGCCGGACGGAGCACTCGTCAGGCGGGCTTGTGACTCCCATTTATCGGTAGTGGAAAACGATACCCCCACGCTGGCATAGGGACGCACGGTGTAACCACTGTTCAGGTCAAAGCGCCCGCCCACTTCCACGCTGGGCGAAATCACCGCCGACCATTTGTTCACGCCTTCCAGATGCAGATTTAGTGCGCCGGCGTTGCGTTCGTCAAAGGACGGCATACGCGTGTGAACGATGTCCAGGTCGATGAAAGGTTTGATATACGACTGCGGCATGGCATAGGTGTATGCCGCGCGCAGGCGCTGACCGAAGGAAATGATTTTTGAATCACTCTTGGCCTGTGCGCCCATCAGGGCAATGCGACGGGTGTTGTCGAACGAACCGTAACTACCCGTCAGGGCCCCCGCAAAGGTCCAGGGGCCGTTCTCGTATTTGAGCGATACACCCAGATAGCCGCTGTCTCCTTCTACACGCTGACGCCCGTCGTCCGCACGCATGGTCTTGTTTTCGTAGGCACCCGCCACACCCAGAAACCAGTTTGGTGCGATGCTGCGTTGTGTGCCGATCTGATACATGACACCTTCAGATTTCAAACCAGATGTACCCAGGCTGTCGTCCAATCGTGTTGTATTGCCCGTGATTCGCCCCCAAACGCAGTCGCGTTCCCCCATCTGCGTGCTGGTGCCTTCAAACGCAGGGCAGCTCATCAGAGAGTTCGAGAACGAGACCATGCTGGCCTGCTTCAGCGCAGCAGGAGCAGCAAGTACGCCGGGCGACAAGTCGTTCAATGCATTGGCATACTCTTTCGCACCCAGTGCAGACCTGTTCAGAGCCGCGTACAGCTTGCCCAATTCTGGCTTGCTGCCTCGGTCCCAAACCTCTTGAAGGTGTGAGCCAACGGCCTGCAGGTTATCTGCTACGCCATGCGTCGCAGAGGTTTCATTGAATCTGGCATGATCAGCCGAGACTGCAAGCGTGTTGCCAACCTGTCGGCTTCGGTAGGTAAACAGATCTGACTCACCCTTCAACGCAGCATTTGGCGCAATGCTTGCTGCTTGCAGAAACGTCAGCTCACGGTTTGGCATCAGCGTACTGGCAACCACCTTGATCTGTCCACTGAGTTTGGCGTGCCCATCTACTTTCAGTAAGTCGGTGCTTTGGCTGACAAAGTCAGTCGCCAAATGCAGCACACCCTGGCTGCCCTGCGTGAAGTCGCCAGTAACATGCATGGTGTCGCTGTCGGCGGTCTTGCCGATAAACATCTGGCCTTGGTTGACGATATGGCCTTGCACGAGGTCGGCATTGGAGAAGGTGCCGAAGTTAGACAGTAAGATCGGTGCTGTTGATGTGGCTGAACTGGTTAAGGTGGCTGACGTCGTTGAACTGGCTGCACCCAACAGGTTGCCCTTTAAGATACCGCTATTCAAAACGGTGGTTGAACCCTTTCCGGTTTGCTGGATGGCAGCCAGGCCCAGAGCGCCATTCACTGTGCCGGCGGTGCTTACCGTCACGGTGTTGGCAGCAGGGCTGTCTATCCAGATTGCACCACCCGTTGCTAGGTTCGACACAGACGCACCGCCTGTCACATCCCCCGACACGGTGATGTTTACGGGCTTGGGTGTAGCCGACTGGGTATCGTAAGTCTGAGCAAAAACGCCCCAGGCGTTTGCGCCCTGAACATTCACATTACCATTTAATGTCAGCGTGATGCCGCCCGAAATGCCGCCGGCACCGCCATTCAATTGGGCTAAGGTACCGGCGAAGCTGCCTTTGCTATTGCCGCCAAGCCCGCCGGGCGCGCTCAAAGACTGCGCAATTACGCCGTGAGCGCCATCACCGGTCGTATAGATTCCGCCACCGCTGCCCCCCAGAGTAAATGAGATATCGCCACTGACCTGTCCTGACGATGGCGAAACGACGCCGTCCGTCCATCCTAAAGTCAATGGGCCATTGGCTGTATCGCCACCAATGCCGCCACCGCCTGCGATGGACTGCAACACAACGCCGTGCGATCCGCGCCCGTTGGTAGAAATGAAACTTGCGTCTGAGTTAGTGCTATTGGCACCAAACTCAATGCTCAGGTTGCCACCGTGCAGTGAGTCACCGGTGAAGGGGGCAGCCAGGTTGACTGACTGAATATTGGCACCAGGACCAGCAGATGCGATACCGCCTCCGCCACCGATGGACTGTGCCACAAAGCCGAAGGCATGATCACCCGTGGTAAGGCTCTTGACCCAGGAGCTCACCGTGACATCACCGCCACTGCTGCTTCCTTCACGACCGCCGCCGCCCAGTTGCAAGCTAAGTTGCGGATTGCTCGTCGCGCCACTAAGGCTCGCGCCACCGATCGCAGCGGTGCCACCTCCACCACCTATAGACTGCAAAACAATACCGTGCGAGTCATAGCCCGACGTTGCGACCGACACCCCACTATTGGATGCGTTCATATTAATGGTACCGCCGTTGCCGCCATTGCCACCCGATCCGCCCCATCCCACAACAATGGATGGATTCTCTACCGTAGACTTCGTGACGATGTCCGACGCAATGGCACCTTGCCCACCACCCCCGCCAATGGATTGAGCAAGCAAGCCATAACTTACGTCTCCTGACGTTGCAAGAGTGCCTTGATGATTGGCTGGGTCACTGGTCATGTTCAGTGTAATGGTGCCGCCATTGCCAGCAGCGCCGCCGCTCCCCCCCACTGCGACAACTCCCTGCGAACTGCCCTTCGCGCCTTTGGCCGTAGAGGCGCCGCCCGTGCCGCCGCCTCCTCCGATTGACTGTATGACCATGGCATCACTGAAGTCGCCTTGGGTAGTGGTAGCACCTGAGTAGTTAAGGACGACGGCGCCCCCTTCGCCTCCTGCACCACCCTGGCCTCCGACGGCAACGGAAAGACTGTAGCTACCCAGGTCTGTGACCTCTGGCTTGGGAGGATCGTCACCACCCGATGGATTATCATCGCCGCCACCTGACGGGTCAGCATAGCTGGACGGCCCACCGGAGGCGTCCGCGCCGGCATTGCCCGCCAGGCCTCCGCCGCCACCAATACTCTGGATGAGAATGCCGTCCGCATCGCCTCCAACGGTGCTGATCGAACCGTTGCCTGTCACTGTCACGGCTCCTCCATCCCCGCCGACAGCCCCATTCCCGCCAACCGACACACTCACGGCAGCGGTGAGTTTTACGCCTCCGCTATCTGGCTCGTCTTCTACCGCATCGCTTCCACCACCCGTCGACAATGAACCACCCAGATCGACTGTCGTGCCTTGCGCTGCTCCACCACCGCCGCCCAGGGATTGCAGCAGCAGGCCACGTGAGCCTGAACCATAGGTCTTAATGACCGAACCATCTTGCAGCGTAGCCGTAATCACGCCCCCCGAACCGCCCGCGCCGTCCTTGCCGCCCACGCCCACGTCCGCCTTGAAGTTCACACCCTGCGATATGCCGCCTGACTTACTGCTGCCTACGCCGGCATTTCCGCCGCCGCCACCGATTGATTGCCCCATCAGTCCGTTGGAAAGATCGTCGTAGGTGGTGATCGTGGCTGATGAACCCATGGTCAGGTTAATGACGCCGCCTGTTCCACCGGCCTGGCCGGAGCCGCCCACCCCGACGTTGACATTGGCGCTGATGCTTTGGGAAGACGTGGCAATATCAGTACTCATCGCCTTCGATGCCCCGCCATTGCCACCGCCTCCTCCGATGGATTGTGCAAGTAAACCGTGGGAGCCTTGTCCTCCGGTATAGATCGCCGTATTGTCGTTCAGTTGTATATCGATTTCGCCGCCATTACCTGCCACACCGCCCGAGCCGCCTACAGAGGTAGAGGATGAAACGGCAAAGCTTACATCGGTCTCTGGTATTGTTACGCCAATAGGTACCGTAGAGGCGGCCGAGCTGCCGCCATTGCCGCCCCCGCCACCGATTGACTGCGCGAGAATGCCATATGAATCGGACCCGGCCACTGATTGGCCATTGACACTTGCGTTGACACCCGTTGCACCAACGCCAGCCGTACTGATCGTAACGTTGTCCAGATCAATTGACACTTCACTACCGCTGCCGCCTGAACCACCGGTTCCCCCCACTGCAACAGCTAAGCTAACCCCCACGTTCATATCAAAACCATGAGCGGCGCCGCCGTTGCCTCCACCGCCACCAATAGAATGCGCCACGAGCCCTGCTGCGCTAATGCCACTGGTGGCCACCGTGAGCTCATTCAGATTAATGTTGACCTGAGCGCCGTTACCTCCGCCACCGGCGGCCCCACCAATGGACACCGAAACAAGGTCTTCGAAGGAATCCTGCTGCGACGATCCGCCATTTCCGCCCCCACCCCCGATCGACTGAGCGAGTATTGCGGTCGCGCCATCACCTTGGGTTGTAATCGTGCTGGCTGGGCCGTTAGCAAGGTTTTGCACAGTAACGTTATTGGACGAACTGGCCGACCCGGCTCTGCCTCCAATGGCAATGCCAGGAACCGCTGTTGAAATGGCAAATGAATCACCGCCATTGCCGCCGCCTCCACCCACGGATTGAGCGACAAGGCCCAACGCATACTTACCCTGCGTGGAGATGTTTGAGCCCACATTAACGGTCACCTCGCCGCCGGAACCGCCTGAGCTGCCCGACCCGCCTACAGAGGAAATGCCCACTGCTGAGCCACCACTGCCGCCGCTGCCGCCGACAGACTGGGCCAATATGCCGATGGAGCCATCACCCGTTGTATCAACACTGTCAACCGTAACGGTTACCGTACCCGCGTTGTTGTTTCCCGAGTTATTGACAGACCCGCCAATCGAAAACAGGCCGGATGCCGAGCCTGCTGTGCCACCCCCACCGCCAATCGACTGCGCGATAACGCCAATGGCAGAATCACCAGAGGTCCACACATTCGATGCGCCAGTGATGGTTGCAGCCCCCCCTGCACCACCGGCCCCACCTGCACCGCCCAGCGACACAATAGAGTCGGCGACTGCACCTGCACCGCCGCTCCCGCCGATAGACTGAGCCACCATGCCGTGGCCATACTGGCCCTGGGTTTTGATGGTTGCGGAAGAGGCAATGGTGGCACTGGCGCCATTGCCTCCATTGCCGCCTTTTCCACTGCCTCCAGGCAAGCTGCTTGTGAAGTCTTCGCCCGTGCCGCCACCACCACCAATGGATTGCGCAAGCATGCCCATGGAATTGCTACCAAGCGTAGACACCTGGCTGTTTACATCAGCAGTGATCTGCGCTGCCCCGCCGTTCTGCCCCACGCCCGCTTGTTTGACGGCGGAACCGCCATAGCCACCAATGCTTTGGGCTGACACACCAATGGCTTCGCTACCACTGGTGGATATACTAGTCTGTTCTTGGCTGCTCTTGCCGTTAAGCGTAACAGCCACTGTGCCGGACGTGCCCCCATTGCCACCACTGTCGCGATAACTGTCCATGCTGTCAGAACCGCCGTTGCCCCCTAAAGAGTACGCTGTCACACCAGCCACCTTGTCGCCCGTAGCGGTGAGGTCTACCCAGTAAAGCTCTACCGCAACCGGGCCGGCGTTGCCGCCATTACCACCATAGGCGTTAGTAGAATATTGCTCACCACCGTTTCCGCCTATGGACTGAGCCAGTATTCCTGCACTTGTCCCGGACACCGCCTGATTTACACCAACATTGATATTCGTGACTGCACTCAACTCTGCCTGGCCTGCATTCAACGTTACAACCCCCGCGTCACCGCCCTTCCCCCCGTCGTCTCCCTTCCAGTTGCTCCCACCGCCCTGGCCGCCAATACTTCTGGCTAGCAGGCCTACTACGCCATCAGGCACATCCGATGTGCTCGCCAAGAATACGTCGACATTACCGCTACTTAAGAAGTCCACACCCGAGGCATTTCCACCGACACCATAGGGGATCGGTGACTCATTTCCCTTTGAATCGAATAAGCCGGCATCTCCGCCAACGCTCTGAGCTGCGACACCCCATGCCCGCGTGCCGCCCTGCAAATTACTAGAGCCGCTTCCCAGTGAGACATCAGCGTAGTTATCCATTTCAACGCCGTACTGAACAGAGCCACTGTTCAGGGTTTGACCGCCGCTTCCGCCGTAATAATCTACGACGGCGGTATTGTCCCTGCCTCCCTTGCCGCCACGGCTTTCCACCAATGCCCCCACCACACCCGAGTTCAGAGTGCCGCCGGTAATGGTGACAGCAGACGAGTTCTGTAGAGTCGTAGAACCACCAGCCCCCCCATTTCCGCCGTTATTGTGATCGCTTGGCTGATCGAACCCATCACCCCCTAGGCTGCTTACACTTACTCCGATCACCATACCGGATGGCGTTGCATCTACAAGGTTAAGGACGATCGAGCCGCTAGTGCTTAGCATTGCCCCGCTAGCAGGTCCTCCATCTCGATTGCTCTGGCTACCATCGTCACTGCCGTGAGTTCCTTGATTTACCACCCTGATGCCGTATAAAGACTCTCCACCAAACTCTATTCCCGAGCTGATCGCCTCGGGAGCCACGTAGCTGTCGTTGATATTGAAACTCGCGGTATTCGTTATTGTTTGGCCTTGCGTAGAATTCGTTGACGTGAGTGCCCCCCACAGCGGTGTCGTCGAATCTGTAGAAAATGTGCAAACTTCTGTGCTGGATGTCGACTTGGAACAGTCGTAGTGCAAGTTCGCCTGAGCGGCCGCCAGCGGTATTAACGAACCAGACGCGAACAACAGTATGCGCCCGCCGTGTCCCAAGGCCCCCAAGGCCTGGCTCAAAGGCCGTGGCTGCAAGGTATGACGAACGGAGCGTGATTTGGATTGTTGTTCGTATATATGCTTCATAGTTCTTTTTAAAATTTAGAGGGGCTTCAAATTTTTATGCTTTAAGAATCAGCACCGCGTGTTTCACGTCTTTCTGGCGTAGTCTCAAATATCCGATACCGCCACCGCGCGCGAATGTGCTATGGTCACTCCCAGACTCCAGGCCGTCTATCGGTTTCACGCCATTCACTATCGGAAAAGCGCTGTCTTTTTTATCGATATTGATCAGGTTGAAGCCCGCCGCACCAATATCAGGGCGCGTGCGCCCCGGTCCTCATGATGCATGGCTAGGGGCACCGCTATGCCCCGCCCAGCAAAATGTGTACACCCAGCACTAGTGAGGTCAGATGATTGCATCTCTGTTTGCCCAAGTACCGTTCGAGCAGCATCGACTCGTCGATACCGCCGACTTTGACGAGGCGCATCCGCTAGTTTGCCAGGCACTCAATTCGGCGCGATTTCAGGTGCTGCGCGGCAAGATCACCCACAACCAACTCGACGTGCTGCCCTGTGGCAATTTGTCGCTGCTGAAGCTACGTTACGGGTATGGGGCGCAGGTTAGCGTCGACCCCAGTAGCCTTAACGGCTACTACCTGCTGGTGCTGCCCACCCAGGGCCAGGCACAGTTTCACTTCGATGGGCACAGCCTCGATGTGTCGCCGCAAGGGGCAGTCCTCATCAGCCCTGACAGGCGGTTTCACTTCAAGGCCAGCCACGATTACGAACAGGTGCTGCTGCGCCTGGATCGGCAAGCCATTGCCGACGCATGGTGTCGCCTGACGGCGCAAGAACACGCCCCCGACATTTGCTTCGATGCGGTTATCCCCATGAATTCAGCGGGCTGGCAAGCACTGATACCCATGCTGCAATGGGTGGCGCGATGCGCGGGGCTGGTGGGCCAGAATCAGGGTATTGCCCAAGCGGCCTTGCTGGCCCAAACCGAGATGTTGCTCGCCACCACTTTGCTGCTGCACCAACCACACAGCATGGCGGCACACTTATGGCCAGTGCCACCGCCCTCTGCGCCACAGGCCATTCGGCGCGCGCAAGCCTATATGCTTGAGCACCTGGGTGAGCGCCTGCCGGTGGCCCTGGTCGCCAGTCATTGCGGCCTGTCAGTCAGGCGCTTGCAAGCCTTGTTCCACGACGAATGCGGGCAGTCACCATTGAAATGGCTGCGCATGCAACGCCTGCAGGCCATACAGCAAGCCTTGTCGCAGGATGGTGATGCCGGCAAGGTCAGCGACACCGCTGCACGTTTCGGTTTCACACACCTGGGCGAATTTTCGCGGGCTTACCGTCAGGCCTTTGGCGAGACGCCACAGCAAACACGCGGTAAATTAACGAGGCGTGTAGTTCAGGTACCTGCACGACCCTTGGGTTTTCGCCAGCGCGTTGATCCAGCATACTCACATGAACAGCCAGAAAAACATGAATGCCCAACGACACTATGACGGGTTGATCTCTAGTTACGCCTGCGGTCAATCAAGGGCCTTGAAGGCAATCGGGCGAATTTAAAATCGGCGTGATGAAATGCTTATACGATATTCAAAAATAGGCTTTGTGGCTTGCATTGCGCTTTTTGCGTCACTGGTGGCCTTTGGCAACATGACAGACTACGGAAGCAATTTCGAGTTTGTCCGGCATGTCTTGCTCATGGACACCATCTTTCCTACCTCGACCATTCACTACCGAGCCATTGACCTGCCGGCTTTGCATCACGCCGCGTATATTATTATTATTGCCCTCGAAGCCCTCACCGCCCTGCTCTGCTGGGCCGGCGCTTATCGGCTCGTCAAGCGAGTAAAGTCGTCGGCGAACGACTTCAATCGGGCTAAAAACGTCGCCGTCTCCGGTTTATCGTTGGGGTTTTTCGTTTGGCAGGTTGGCTTTATGTCGATAGGCGGCGAATGGTTTGGCATGTGGATGTCCGACCAATGGAATGGCGTACCGAGCGCATTTCGTTTTCTAGTCACTATCGCGCTGGTGCTGATCTATTTGGTGCAGCGGGATGGTGATTTGGAGGTGTAAAGGGTGGGTTTCTGATGGGATTCGACCGATGCTATACTTTCTTAATCGTTCTGGTCAGCCGGGCTCCCGGCCGGTAAATCAAGGCACGAGTCAACATTTGTGGGTCACTGCAGAAGCAATTGCTTTATCGTCCCTACCGCATGCATACACATAGCTTGAGCATTATTGCCGGGGAGAGGAACTATGTATAAAGTTGGATCACCATTCTGGAAAATAGTAGCCCATTTGGGCGTTCCAATTTCTTTGCGCGTTGATGTCCACCATGACAGCGAAGCCAATGTCTTTATCGCAACCAGCCCCGACCTCAGAGGCCTAATTGTCGAAGCGGCAACCCTCGACGAACTTATCCATGAAACCAGTGGTGCTGTGAAAATGTTGATGGAAGAATACGTGCACGGTTCGCCCCGCACCCCTGAAGCATGGTTCAACTTTCATGAGGTATTGGCAACTGCGTGAACGGGTACTACGAAAGCGTCATTGCCGTGCTCAAACGGCACGGCTTTTTGTATGTGCGTCAGAAGGGGTCGCATCAGATGTGGCGTAACGGCGCAATCAGCGTAATTGTTTCTAATAACTGCGCCTCGCGACATACCGCAAATGGGATTATGAAGGCTGCCAAGATCAAGCATCGGTTCTGACTACTGCGCCGGTGCAATGATTTCTGATGGGCTTATCTTCCGTCCGAATAAGATACATAAATCTCGGACGGGGGTATTCTATGAACAATATCTAGACCTAGATCATGCCCCAAATCGGTACAGCCACTTCCCGCCAGATGTGGGTGCCGACTAGCTCAGCCTCTCCTACTCACTCAGCCCCCCGCATCCACCACCACCCCCTCCGCAACAAACCCATCAATATCAGCATCAACATAGCCGACCTCACGCAGCAACTCACGCGTATGTTGCCCCAGCACAGGTGCCGGCCGCCGCACTTGGGTCGGTGTTTGAGAAAAATGAATTGGGCATCCCAGGGCTTTGGTCGGGCCTGCCTGGGAGTGTTCAAGATCGATGACCATGTTGCGCGCCAGCGTTTGTGGGTGTGAAAGCGCCTGGCCTATGGTGTGGACGGGCCCGGCCGGCACACCTGCAGCGTCAAAGGCCGCGATCCAGTGTGCTGTGCTTTGCCGCTGCAGCACCGCATCCATCAACGCTACCAGTGCTTCCAAGTTGGCCATCCTGTCGCTATTGGTGGCAAAGCGCACGTCTTCACGCCATTCGGCATGACCCAACACCTCGGCGATACGTTCCCAGTTTGCCTGGTTCGCCCCGCCGATATTGATCCAGCTATCCTGCGTGCGAAACGCCTGATACGGGGCCGTCAGCAAATGCGCAGAACCTGTAGGCCCCACAGACTCGCCCGTGGCAAAGTACGAAGCCGCGTGCCAGTATGTTTGTTGGATTGCGGCTTCCATCAGCGAGGTATCGACCACCTGACCCTCGCCCGTCTTCAGCTTATGAATATAGGCCGCCATAATGCCCGAGGCCGCGAGTATCCCGGCATTAATATCTGCAATCGAATTGCCCGTCTTAACGGGAGGACGTCCGGGTTCGCCGGTAATCGACATTAGCCCGGCAAAACCTTGGGCGATGAGGTCAAAGCCAGCCTTGTCAGCATAGGGCCCGTCGCGCCCGTAGCCCGACACTGCACAATAGATCAGGCCCGGGTTGATCTTGGACAAGACGTCATAGCCCAACCCAAGTTTTTCCAGTGTGCCGCGTCGAAAATTCTCGGTCAGAACATCGGCATCGCGCACCATACGCAGCAAAATATCGCGACCCTGGGGTAGTTTAAGGTTAAGCCCTATGCCGCGCTTGTTGCGGTTCAAAATCATGAAGGGCGCTGACACGCCATTTACCCGGGGTTCACTATAACCACGCGAATCGTCGCCACCTGGCAGCTTCTCTACCTTGATGACATCGGCGCCCATGTCGGCCAGCATCATGCCACACGTGGGTCCGGCCATAATCTGGGCCAGTTCCAGCACGCGCATGCCAACCAGTGGTCCGCTGTGAGCCTTTGATTCAGACATTGCGCCTCCTCAGTTACTGCCCGCGAAATGCCGGCGTTTTCTTGGCGAGGAACGCGGCATAGCCGATGCGAAAATCCTCAGTGTCAAAGCAATCGAAACACTCGTCGTACTCAGCATCCGAAATTGGCGTGGGGTCGGCGAGACGACGGGCAAATTTTTTGTGCCAGCGCGCCGCCAATGGTGCCCCTTCGGCAATGCGCTGCGCCGCAGCCAGCGCCTGTTCGGCCACCTGCGCATCCGGCACAATACGTGTGACCAGTCCTTTTTCCTTGGCCTCCGCCGCACCAAACACGCGGCCCTCAAGCAAAATCTCCAGGGCCACATCTGGCCCAGTCAGACGCACGATAGACTCCATTTCCTGATAGGCCATCACCAGCCCTAGATTTTTTATGGGCGCACCGAACCTGCTGGATTCACCGCAAATACGTATATCGCAAAGCGCAGCAATCTCCAGGCCACCGCCCACACAAATGCCATGTATCTGCGCCACCAGGGGGTGCCGGCATTCCGTTAAAGCACGTACAGTCGTGTGCATTAATCGCCCGTACTCAATGGCCTGTGCCTTATTGGAGCGCTCGGTCTGAAACTCCGAAATATCATTGCCGGGAGAAAAGGCTTTTTCCCCAGCGCCGCGCAAGATGATGCAGCGCACCGCGTCATCGGCAGACAACTGATCGATCACTTCACCTAGCTGTCGCCACATGGGCCGCGTCATGGCGTTGAGTTTGTCAGGACGGTTCAGCACAACTGTGACGATAGGGCCATCGTGTTGCACCTGTATCAGATCAGACATGAGGCTTCCTTTTTAGTCGCGTCAACGATAAAACATCTCAACCAGGCCCAGCCCAGTCACGGGAACATACGTCACCAGCATCAGTACGGCGACGAGTATGCCGATGAACCAGAGGTTGACCCGCGTCACTTCCCACACCGAGGCTTTGGCAATCGAGCACGCCACCATCAGCACACTGGCCACCGGCGGAGTCTGCTGACCGATGCCCAGGTTAATGGTTACCACGAGCCCGAAATGGATGGGATCTATGCCAACCATATGAACCAACGGCATTACCACGGGCACGACCAAAATAATGGCCGCCGCCGAATGCAGAAACATACCCAAAAACAAAAACAGGACGTTGAGCAGCGCCAGTACCACCCATTTGTTGGACGTAAAATCACTGACGGCCTGTGCCAGTGCCTGCGGTGCCTGAACCTCAGACAGATAAGTGCCCAGCAAGGCGCTGGTTGCGACCAGCAACATGACGATAGCGGTCTGAATGCCGCCCTCAAGAATCGCTTTTTTCAGCTGTTTGAGGTTAAGCTCACGATAGATGAATAAGCCTACGACCAGGGCTGCTACGACTGCTAGCGCTGCCCCTTCGGTGGCGGTAACCACACCACCAAAGATGCCGCCCAGAATAATAATGGGCAGCAGAAAGGCCCACAGTGCCTCGCGCGCAGTCTGGGCCACACGCCGGATCGAAAACGCCTCATCGCGCGGCAGGTTGTAGCGGCGTGCAAGAAACGACGCAACGCCCATCAGCCCTGCTCCGCCCAGTATCCCCGGCACAATCCCTGCCACAAACATCTGCACCACCGAGGTTTCCGCCATTACTGCATACAGAATCATGGGTATGGAAGGTGGGATGATAATAGCCAGCGTCGAGGCCGACGACATAACGGCGGCCGCCATTGGCGCGGGATAACCTTTCGCCTTCATCCCCGGAATGAGAATGGAGCCCAGGGCGGCCACATCGGCCACTGCCGAGCCGGAGATTTCAGCAAAGAATAATGACGAACCTATGGACACGTGCGCCAGTCCACCCCGTATCCAGCCAAAGATCGAGGAGGCGAAGGCAATAAGGCGGTGAGAGATTCCTGAGGCGTTCATGATGGCACCAGCCAGAATGAACAACGGGATCGCCAGCAACGGAAAATTGGTCGCACCGTTAAAGGTCACCAACGCGACATTGGGCAAGATATCCATGCCCTGGCTGGTTATCATGGCAACAACTGCAACAATACCCAACGACACGGCAATCGGCACATTCATAAGCACCAACAACAGCACAGCGCCAAACAAAACCAGCATGATCATGAGGGTTCTCCAGTCAGATCAGGCCATCGGAAAGTGCCGACGCCGTTCCCGCATCATCTGGTGTGCGGATCAGATCAATAAGGTGCATAACCTCGGCAATCAGGATCAGCGCCGCCGAAATAGGAATGGCTGAATGCACAAAATTGACGGGCATCCACGGCAAGCTCACCAAGGTGTCTCCGGCGAGGATGGGCATGATTTCCAGGCCCATCCACCCCAGCAAGGCAAAAAACGCGATAACGAGCAACTGTGCGATGATGTTGAAGTAGCGTCGGCCCCGCGGAGGCAGGGCGTCAACCACTTCTGGGCAACCGATGTGGGCGCGGCGCACTGATGCCAGTGCAGACCCATAAAACGTAAGCCATGCCAGCAGCAAGGACGCTGTTTCGTCATACCAGACCAGCGAGTTTCCGGACCATCGAAAGATAACCCCTATGGTCACCTCGACGGCCAGTATGATCATCAGCGCGCCCACTATCCACTCCAGCACCTTGCCGTAACCGTTACGAAAGCGATGCATGGGATTGTCAGGTCTTACAGGTATGTCTGCGTCCATCGGGGTCACCTCACGATTTACTTGCCAAGGTCAATTGCACGCACGATAAGTTCTTGCGCACCTTCGACCTCATTGCCGAACTCCTCATAAATGGGCTTGCTGGCCGCGATGAAGGCCTCCTTGTCGACCTCATTGACCAGCATGCCGGCATCCTTGAGCTTGCCCAGTAATTCTTCATCGGCCTTTGCGGCCTGCTCATACACATAGGCCTGATTCTCGCGGGCGGTCTCTTCGAGAATCTTGCGCACGTCTTCGGGCAGCTTGGCGTACTTCTTGGTACCTACCGTCAGATAGGCGGGTGTGTATACGTGGGCGGACAGAGACAGGTATTTCTGTACTTCCTGGAGTTTGGCTGAATAAATCTGGGTCAGCGGATTTTCCTGCCCATCCATTACGCCAGTTTGCAGGGCGCTGAACAGCTCTGAAAAGCTCATTGGGCTGGGGTTGGCACCGTACTCCTGAAACATCTTTACGCGCCATTTACCCTTGGGCGTGCGCAGCTTAATGCCGTGCAGGTCTTCGGGTTTGACGATGGGTCGCTTGTTGTTGGTAATGTGGCGATAGCCGTTTTCCCAAACCGCCAATATCGTCAGGTTTTTCTTTTCTGCTGCTGGCGCGAGGCTAGGCCAAAAGATCTCCTTTTCGATGCGCTTCATGTGTTCGCGATCTTTGACGATGTAGGGCATTTCAAAAATACCGAACAAATCAACTTCGGAAGACATTACTGTCGAGGGCAGCGCCATGTCCAAGGTGCCAAGTTTTAGCTTTTGCACCATTTCCTTATCGCCACCCAACTGGCTGGAGCCGAACACCACGACCTTGTACTTGTCGCCTAATTTCTCATTCGCACGTTTGGCGAATTCATCGGCACTTATCTGGAACAGTGAGCCCGGGTTACCGACGTGACCAAGTTTTAGTTCGACCTGCGCCTGAGAAACACTGGGCACGCCCAAGGCTGCCGCTGCGCCCAGTGCGGCAACCAGAGCCATCACGCGTCGACGCAAGATACTGGACTGCGGATTTGAAGTTGTATAGATCATCTTTGTCTCCTTCGGTCCGGTTGTGGATCGTGCCGCGCACCCGGACTGTGCACGACCCTGAAACAGGCTCACGACATGTTTAATCGGGCCATAAAGTATGCAAGGGTGGTTTGCGAACACGAGCCCGTTGCTCGAAGGCGTATCCCAGCCCGAGCAACAGGGGTTCGTCGAAAGGCCGGGCCAGCAAATCCATGCCCATGGGTACGCCCAAGGGCGCGTTGGCATCAGGCGTGGAAAACCCCATGGGCACAGTCAGTGCGGGAAACCCAGTCAGGGCAGCCAATATGCCATTGCGTTCGGCCTGACCACCCACGCTTATGGGTACGACCAGGCATTTCTGTAAAGGGTAGGCCAAGGCGTCAAGCGCAAGCTCGGCCATGAGTGCCAAGACGCGATCCTGCAGGCGAACGTGTGCGGCGAGTCGGTGCAAGTACTCGACATCGTGCTCGGCATCGATAACGCCATTGGCCTGTTCCAGGAACTCTTGCAAGGTTTCTCGATGGTAGCCGCCGCCCGCCAAGATATCGTCCATGTTCTGCACAGCGCGTTGTGACGAGGTTTTCAAGTAGGCCTCGAATAAAGGTTTGAATTCCCATTTTTGTACGTCACCATCACGCAGCAGAACATCGGCATCAATACCCGAATCATCGATCTCCAGCACCTGCGCACCGCCATCGCGCATGGTTTGTATTGCGCGAGCCATGGCTGCGTTGACCTGCTGATGTTGTGGCTCGCCCCCCATAAGGCTGCGCAATACGCCTACTCGTTTGCCTTCAAAGGCATCGTCACGTAGCGATGCGCCATAGGTGGACGGGGTGCGGCCTACCGAGCGCGCAGTGACGGGATCCTCGGCGTCGTAGCCTGCGATTACCTCGAGGACACGCGCCAGGTCGGACACTGTTCGGGCCATTGGCCCCACCGAGTCTTGCGTGTGCGATACGGGCATGACACCCGCGCGACTGATCAGGCCTCGCGTGGGCCGCAGCCCAAACAGACTATTGGCCGACGCCGGCGAGCGCACGGAGTTGACTGTATCTGTGCCGATGGCCACGGTCGCGAAACTCATGGCTGCCGCCACACCCGAACCGCCACTAGAGCCGCCCGGCGTGCGGGTTAGATCATAAGGATTGAGCGTCTGACCACCCAGAGAACTGACCGTGGTGCCTGCCAGGGCAAACTCATGCAAGTTTGTTTTAGCCAGTATGATCGCCCCGGCATCACGCAGCTTTCGCACTACGGCGCTATCTTTTGCAGCTACCGTGCCCTGCAACGAAAGGGATCCACCCGTCGTGGGCATATCGGCCGTATTGCAGTTGTCCTTGACTGCCACGATCACGCCATGCAGAGGCCCTGAAAGTTTGCCTTCAGAGGCCAGCGTCGCATCCAGATTGGCCGCAAGCTCGTGCGCCGCCGGGTTCACTGCCAGCACAGCGCGCAGCTTCGGCCCGTTTTGGTCCCAGCGGGCAATGCGTGCCAGATAGGCATCCACCAGCCCGACACAGGTCAACTCGCCAGCCAGCAGCTGTTTTTGCAAGCCTGCTATGGTTGCTTCCTCGACGACATCAATGGGTGTCGACACGTGCGCACACATCAGAACTCCTTAAGTGATCAAGTAAACAAACCCTAGGGAAATAATTGGAATAAATGTCACCAGCATCAGCACAATAACTTCGCAGATCACAAAAGGCACGGCGGCGCGCGCCGCTGTTGTGAAGGGTATGCCGGCAATCTGCGAGGCCAGGTACAAAGCTAGGCCGACTGGCGGCGTTATATGGGCCATGGACAAATTAACCGTCATGATGGCGCCAAAATGTATGGTATCGACGCCCACCGCCTGCACCGCTGGCAGAAATAACGGCACCAGCAGGTAAATTGCCGACACCGGATCCAAAAACATACCCGCAAAAACCAGAATAAAATTTACCAACAGCAGCATAATCACCCTGCTGCCACCGCTCACCAGCACCAGCCAGTCACGGATCAAGGACGCAGTCCCATCAATCATCAGCACATATGACAAGATGGAGGCCATGGCCAGAATCAGCATGACCACGCCGGTCGTGATGCCAGATTCCAGCATCAGGTACGGGTACTCGCGCCACTTCATTTCGCGATAAACAAAGCGATCAACGAGAAAAACGTAGACGACCATTACGGCGGCGGCCTCGGTGGCGGTAAACACGCCCGAATAAATTCCGCCCAGCACAATCACCGGCGCCAACAGCCCCCAGGATGCCTCACGCAAGGTTCGCCAAAAAATCGGCCAGCTGCGTTCGACTGGCACGATGGGGTAACGACGATGCTTGGCAACCAGGTAGATGTAAATGGACAGCACACCGACGAGCGTAATGCCCGGCCCTATGCCTGCAGCAAACAGTTTCGGAATCGAGGTATTGGCGATCACACCGTAAAGAATCAGATTGATACTTGGTGGAATCACGACTCCAAATGTGCATCCAGCCGCAACCGTTGCTGTGGCAAAGCCAATGGGGTAACCCACTTTGTGCATGGCACCGATGAGGAATCCCAGCGCGGCGATCGCCGCTATATTTGAGCCACTGAGGGCGCCTAGAAAGGCGCCGGCAACGACGACGGTGATAGCGAGACCACCCGGTAGTTCACCAACAATGACTTGCGCCAGTGTAATCAGGCGAGACGCCACCCCTGTTTTGGACAGCATCGCGCCAGCGACGACAAACAGCGGGATAGCCAGCAAGGTGAAAGAGCTGATGGCTCCCGAAAAAATCATGGGTAGCGTCTGAAACGGTGCCAGGTCATAGATGGCAAACGCGACCACACCAGCCAAGCCCAGGGAAATTGATATGGGAAAATTGGCCAGCAAAAACAAGAAGAACAGTACGAAGGCAAGCAGGCCGGAGCTCGGGAGTTCCATAATTCGGCCTTACTCCGGCAGTCTGGGCATGTTGGGGTAACGCAAGCGCCCCGACAGATCACGCACAACGGCGATCAGACAGCGCAGGCTGCACAAGCCTAGCGCAACAAAGATTCCGGCATTAACGATCCACACCGGGATACCCGTAGCCGGGCTGGTCTGCCCCACACGATAAGACTGGGCAAGAAACAGCCATGTATACCAGGTTAAGAACAGAAAAAAGCCTGCCATTACGAGCAGAACGAGCAAATCGGCAACCCGGCGCGCCCCACGAGGCAACAGGTTTGCAAGCAGTGGCACACTGCCGTGCTGGTTGTACTTAAAGCCCGCCGCAGCACCGAACAGCGCCGCCCATAGAAACATGAACGTGGCCATTTCATCAGCGCCAATGATAGAGAAACTAAACACATAACGTGTTAACACAGCAAGGAAAGTCAGCACTGCAATACCGATCATGCAGAGCACGACAATGACTTCCTCGATATGAACGAACGCGAATAAAATCGGCCGCGTAATCTGCTTCATGAAATGCCTCTTTCTTAAGAGAGATGCATCAGCTAAAGTTCGCCAGGGCCACCAGCCGCAGCCAGTATGCCCTGGCTATCTGTCTCAGTTCTTGGCTTGCTTTACGCCGTTTTCAAACAGCTCAACGAAATCGGCACCCAGTTTTTCCTTGTACTCGGCATACACCGGCTGCAATGTCTTCTGGAAAACAGCCAGTTGCTCGGGGGTTAGATTGGTAACCGTCATACCGGCCTTTTCCAACTCGGCGGGCAAAATCTTATCTTCTTCTTCCACGATTTTGCGTTCGGCGTCCATCGCCTCGTGGGCGGCGTCCTTGAACATTTTTTGATCTTCCGGACTCAGACCTTTCCAGAATGACGCACCCGTCGCGAAGACGATGGCATCATAGGAATAGTTCCATATGGTCATGTATTTCTGCACATCATAAAAACGTGAAGAAGAGATCAAGGACATCGGGTTTTCCTGACCGTCCACGGTCCCGGTTTGCAACGCAGTGAACACCTCGGAAAAACTCATGGTGGTCGGGTTCGCCCCCAACTCCTTGAATATCGCAAGGTACAGCGGTATTCCCGGCACCCGGATCTTAAGATTCTTGAAATCGGCTGGTTGCGTGATCGGCAGGCGCGAGTTAGTCACCTGGCGAAAGCCATTTACCCCCCAGGCAAGACCAACCAGATCGCGATTTTCCAGGGTTTTCATCAGAGCATCGCCTGCAGGGCCGTCCAAGACCTTGTTGGCCGTCTCATGATCAGGAAACAACCACGGCAGGCCCAGCGCCTGAAACTTGGGATCCAGCCCGGTCATCCAGGTTGTTGATTTGATCAGGAACTGAATACCGCCGCCCTGCGCCATTTCCATTTCTACGCGATCATTGCCGCCAGCCATTGCCGCATTGGGATGCAGGCTGACCTTGAAATCGCCATTGGAGCGTTCTTCTACCAGCTTCTGGAATACCTTAGCCCCCTTGTCCCAACTCGACCCTTCGGCCACGTTATATGACACATGAACCCGCTTGGCCGCCTGAGCTCCTGGCGCCATGGTGAATACAGCCAGGGTCATTGCAGACGTTAGTAATAGCTTTGAAAATCGCATGTCACTCCTCCTCGTTTTAGGCCTGCAGGCTCTTCGTCCTGCGGGCTCGGACCGCGCAATCTTCTCGCGGGCAATCGGTCCGTCAGGTGACGGCTGTGGATCTAACCTCTGCGTTTTGCGCCAGATACCCCATGGCGGCCTGTACCCCGCCTTTTTTGTGCGGCACCCCAGCCAGCTCAAGGCCCATCTCTATGCCCGCAAGCGTTCCGCACACAGACAGATCGTTGATGTCGCCCAGATGCCCAATGCGAAAGACTTTGTCCTTGAGTTTGGAGAGGCCCTGCCCCAACGACATATTGAAATGATCCAGCACAACCTTTCGAAACGCGTCGGCACTGTGGCCTTCCGGCATGATCACTGCAGTCAGTGCCGGACTGTATTCAGCCGGGTCGGCGCAGAGGACTTCCAGGCCCCAGGCGAGCACTGCTCGACGGGTCGCCTCACCGTGGCGCTGGTGCCGTGCAAACACCGTCTCCAGCCCCTCATGAAAAATCATCTCTAACGCCTCATGCAGGCCGTAGAGCAGATTGGTAGCGGGCGTATACGGAAAATAACCAGTGGCGTTGCTGGCGATCATGGGGTGCCAGTCCCAATACGAACGCCTCAGCGTCGCGTGTTCACTGGCGGCCAATGCCTTGGCGCTGATTGCATTAAAGGACAAGCCCGGCGGCAGCATCAGGCCTTTCTGAGAACCTGCCACCGAAACATCCACGCCCCACTCATCGTGGCGGTAATCGATGGAACCCAACGATGAAATGGTATCGACCATGAGCAAGGCCGGATGCTTGGCGCGGTCGATTGCCGCACGCACGCCATTAACGTTGCTGGTCACGCCGGTGGCGGTTTCATTGTGCACGATGCACACCGCCTTGATTTCATGATCGGCGTCGGCTTTCAAACGAGCCTCAATCGCCGAAGCGTCGGCACCTCGCCGCCAGTCGCCAGGAAGGAACTCGACCCGCAGACCTAGTTCCGTTGCCATTTTCTTCCACATGGCAGCGAAATGCCCGGTCTCGGCCATAAGAACCAAATCGCCGGCCGACAGCGTATTGACCAGAGCCGCTTCCCACGCACCCGTACCTGACGCCGGATAGATGACAACGTGGCTTTTGGTCTTGAACACCTTTTTCATACCTGCGAGCACGGACTTGCCGAGCTCCCCAAATTCGGGGCCGCGATGGTCGATGGTGACGTTATCGATGGCGCGTAACACGCGGTCGGGTACGTTGGTTGGGCCAGGAATCTGGAGAAAGTGGCGACCGGAAGGATGCGAGCTAAGCCGAAGCATATTTAAGCCTCTTCTGTGATTGGTATACAAAACACAATCAGGGCATGGTACGCCGCCTTTCTAACCTCGACAAGGGGAATTACTCCCTATGGCACTTATATTCAAAGACGAGCATGCTTTATGGCGAAGAGGAATCGAGTGCGCTTTTATGTGCTTAGCTGTGTCGGATCGCTATAATATATCCCTTGTTGGTATACAAAATTTGATCTATGTTCACTACCCCGACCCCCACGCTGATCGACGACACCCTCGATCGACGCACGCTTCCAGCTGCTGCCGCAGAACGACTGCGCGAACTCATCATCGAAGGTGAGTTGCCGCCCGGCACGCGACTGAACGAGCGGGCCTTGAGCGAACGCCTGGGTGTCTCGCGTACACCTCTGCGCGAAGCGTTTCGCCTGCTGGCCTCCGAGAGCCTGGTCGAAATCCAGCCCAATCGCGGCGCAAGAGTCGCCGTCTTGTCGGAAATCGACATCCGGGAAAGCTTTGCCGTGCTGGGAGGGCTAGAGGCCCTCTCGGGCGAGCTGGCCTGCCAACATGCCACAGAAGATGAAATCGCCGAGATCCGTGCGCTTACTTTTGAAATGCAAGCTTGCCATGCGAGGCAAAACCTGCCCACCTACTACCGGGTCAATCGTGAAATCCATAACTGCATTAACCGGGCGGCCCGCAACCGCCTGCTCGAGCAGGTTTACTCCACGCTGAACCAGCGCGTTCAGAACTTGCGATTTCGCTCTAACCTGAACCCCGACAAATGGAAGAAAGCCATGGAAGAGCACATCGCCATGGTCGATGCGCTCTCACGGCGCGACGGGGTTGAGCTGGGCCGCCTGATGCGGGAGCATCTGCAGCGCAAATGCGAGGCCGTTATTGAAGGCCTTGGCAAAGAACATAACCACACCCAAGACCCTCCCGTGGTTCCATCTACCCCCATCCAAGACGGCTGAATCAACCATGAACGCGCCCCTGCCCCAAAAAGTCATACACGCCGACCAACAGCGCAACGAGCTCTCTGAGCGGCTCACGCGTGAGGTTCAGGGTGAAATTCTGTTTGGCCGGGGCGATCGCGGCCGCTACGCGACCGACGCCTCAATCTATCAAGCCGACCCAATCGGGGTGCTGGTTCCAAAAACCTTTGACGACGTTCGTATTGCGGCATCCATCTGTGCCGAATTGCGTGCGCCCTTTGTCGCGCGTGGCGGCGGAACATCTCAATGCGGCCAGACGGTAGGGCCAGCCCTGATACTGGACAACAGCAAATACCTTAACCGCGTTCTCAGTTTCGACCATGAGGGCATGACGGTAACGGTAGAGCCAGGCATTGTGCTCGATCACCTTAACGCGTGGCTTAAGCCGCACGGCGTCTGGTTTCCTGTGGACGTAAGCACCTCGGCCCAATGCACGCTGGGCGGTATGGCTGGCAATAATTCCTGTGGCTCACGTTCCATTCAGTACGGCAACATGGTGCACAACGTGCTCTCCATCGATGCCCTGCTGGCCGATGGCACCGAGGGCCAGTTCGGGCCTCTGGCGGCCATGCCAACAGACAGCGGGCGCATTGCCTCTATCGTGCGCCGCCTTCAGGAAATCGCTGTGCGCGAGCATGACGAAATCGCCCGCACCGTACCCAAGGTTTTACGCCGGGTGGGCGGCTATAACCTCGATATATTTAACCCACAAAGCGAACGCCCCTATACCGCAGACAACAGCCCCAACCTCGCCCACCTGCTGGTGGGTAGTGAGGGCACGCTGGCGCTCACGCGCCAGATCACGCTGCAACTCGCGCCGCTGCCTGTGCACAAAACGCTGGGGGTGGTGAACTTTCCGACGTTTTACCAGGCCATGGACATGGCGCAGCACATTGTGAAGCTGGGCCCGGTGGCGGTTGAACTGGTTGATCGCACCATGATCGACCTAGCACGCAACAACCCGGCCTTTGGCCCCACCATAGAACGCGCGCTGCTCGGCGAACCCCAGGCCATACTGCTGGTCGAGTTTGCAGGTATCGAGCAAGACGAACAGGTCGCACGGTTACGGCAGTTGGTGGAGCTTATGGGTGATTTAGGGCTGCCCAACAGCGTGGTCGAAATGCCCGAGGCTGCAGCGCAGCAGGCCTTATGGTCAGTGCGCAAGGCAGGCCTGAACATCATGATGAGTATGCGCGGGGACGGCAAGCCGGTTTCTTTCATCGAAGACTGCGCCGTACCGCTGGAACACCTGGCTGAATACACCAGTCGCCTGACCGAGGTCTTTCACAAGCACGGCACCAGCGGCACCTGGTATGCCCACGCCTCGGTAGGAACCTTGCACGTGCGCCCCATTCTGGACATGCGCACCGATGGCGCAGGCAAGATGCGCGCCATCGCCGAAGAGGCCAGCGCCATCGTGCGCGAATACAAGGGCGCGTTCTCGGGCGAGCACGGCGACGGCCTGGCACGTAGTGAATGGGTCTCGTGGCAGTTCGGCCCACGCATGACCCAGGCGTTTGAAGAGATTAAAGACCTGTTCGACCCACAGGGCCTCATGAACCCCGGCAAGATCGTGCGCAGCCCCAAGTTTGACGACGTCTCGCTGTTTCGATTTAACCCCACCTATCAGGTTTTGCCGCTGGCGGCTGCGTTAGACTGGTCCAGCTGGAACGTCACCGGCAACGCCGCCGCACAAACCACAAGCGCGCCAGGGACCGGTGGTGACCCTTCTCATGGCTTTGCCAAAGCCATCGAGATGTGCAACAACAACGGCCACTGCCGCAAATTCGATGCCGGCACCATGTGCCCCAGCTATCGCGTCACGCATGATGAACGCCACCTGACGCGAGGTCGCGCCAACACTCTGCGACTGGCGCTTTCAGGCCAAATGGGGCCAGACGCCTTTACCTCCGAAGAAGTACGCCAGACGCTGGATCTCTGTGTCAGCTGCAAAGGCTGCAAGCGCGAGTGCCCCACAGGGGTGGACATGGCCAAAATGAAAATCGAGTTTCTGTACCAGTGGCAGAAACAACACGGCCTGCGCCTCAAGGACAAACTCATCGCCACCATGCCCCGTTGGGCGCCATGGGCGGCACGCCTGCCGTGGTTATTCAACTTGCGTGACACGGTGCCCGGTGCCGCATGGCTTTCAGAACGCCTGTTGGGCTTGTCCGCGCGTCGTTCGTTACCCCGATGGCGCCGCGACACGTTCCTGGCCACTGCGCACTCCGACCATAACGACGACGCAGACGTCGTCCTGTTTGCCGATACCTTTAACAACTACCTGGAGTCGGAAAACGCCCGCGCCGCCCTGAGCGTGTTGCAGGCTGCCGGCTACAAAGTCCATATCGCCCGCGCCCATCCCAAAGATTCTGAAAAAGACCGGCCCCTGTGCTGTGGGCGCACCTATCTTTCCGCCGGCCTGGTCGATGAGGCCAAGGCCGAAGCCCGTCGTGTCGTACAAGCACTGAGTCCCTTCATAGCTCGCGGCATTCCTGTTGTCGGCCTAGAACCCTCGTGTCTGCTATCACTGCGCGATGAATTTCTGGTCATGGGCATGGGCGAAGACGCAAGCAAACTCGCACGCCTGTCGTTTTTATTCGAAGAATTTCTCGCGCGTGAACACACTGCAGGTACCTTGCACCTGGCGCTCAAGCCCCTACCTGAGAAAAAGGCACTGCTGCACGGCCATTGTCATCAAAAAGCCTTCGACGCCGTCAAGCCGGTGCTGACCGTCTTGGCAATGATTCCGGAACTGGACGTGAACCTGATTGAATCAAGCTGTTGTGGCATGGCGGGCAGCTTTGGCTACGAAGCCACCCACTACGACGTGTCGATGCAGATGGCAGAACTGTCACTGCTACCTGCCGTGCGCAAGGCCGACGCCGACACCCTGCTGGTCGCCGATGGCACCAGCTGTCGCCACCAGATCGCCGACGGGTCGGGCCGGAAGGCCGAACATGTGGCCTGTGTATTGGCGCGTGCGCTGGCTTGAGCCTTACAGTGACTTTAAATACCCCACCACATCGGCGACCTCGGCAGGGGTCAGGTTAAGCGACTGCCTGGCGTTGTACTGATTACCCCCCCTGATGCAAACTAATTGTCGACGGTGGAGACTACTCGTGAAGAAAGTGAGATCGCAACGCCGCTATCACTACCGTCTTCGTCTAAGCCGACACAAAACTTGGGGTTTCTTACAAACTCAGGCGCCAAGGTACACTTTTCGCACTTCATCGTTGCTTAGCAGGTCACTTGCTGGCCCCTCCAGGCGAACAACTCCGGTTTCCAAAACATACCCATAATCAGCAAGCCTCAATGCCAACTGGGCATTTTGTTCTACAAGAAGAACCGACACCCCAGCATCAGAAATATTTTTTATGATCTTTCCGATTTCAACGATGAGCTTAGGCGCCAACCCCAACGTGGGCTCATCAAGTATCAGCAGCTTTGGCTCCATCATTAATGCTCTTCCTATCGCTACCATTTGCTGTTCGCCGCCGGACATCGTCGATACCCGTTGATTTAATCGTTCTTTAATTCGTGGAAATAGCTCCATGACGACAGCAGCCTGACTGCGAACCTTCGAGTAGTTGGGCAATACGAACCCACCCATCCTCAGATTTTCATACACGGTCATCTCGGCGAACAGCTTTCTTCCCTCCGGGGACACAGCCATCCCTTTGATTGCGGCTTCGTGTTGCTTGATCTTGGAAATATCTTCACCGTCAAACACTATTGACCCACTTAGGCCCCGCAATTGCCCACAGATCACGTTAAGCAGTGTTGTTTTACCCGCACCATTTGAGCCCAGAACGGTAACGATTTTACCTTTTGGAACTTCGATGGACACGTTATTCAATACCAGACCTTTGCCATAACTTGCATCGAGGTTAGCTACACTAAGTAAACTCATATGTGGCTCCAAGATAGGCCTCTATCACGTCTGGATTGTTTCTTACACCATCGGGCTCATCAACAACAATCACTTGCCCGGCACTCAACGCCATGATGCGATCACATACGTTCATGATCAGCTTCATGTCGTGCTCCACAATCAGAATGGTAATGTTTAGTTCAGAGCGCAGGCGGCGGATTAACTCCGCTAGTTGCACCTTCTCGGACGAATTAAGCCCTGCTGCAGGTTCATCCATTAACAGAATATTTGGGGAAGTCACTATGGCCATCGCAAGGTTCAAAGCCTTTTGCTTTCCGTAGGGCAGTGCGCCAGCTTGTTGGTATTCGTCTTCTGTCAGGCCTACAAACTCGAGAGCATTATGGATTTCAATCTTACCAACAGATTTATCATGAAAAAGCGTATTTAAGAAGGATGATGGTTGAAAGCATTTTGGTAGATACCATGCGTTCAGAAGGTTTTCTTTAACCGTCTCATCTTCGAATAAGACAGGCGATTGAAATGTACGCGCCAAACCCATACGCGCAATCTTGGACACCGACTTGTTGGTGATATCGCTTTCTTCAAGCCATACCTTTCCTTCAGTAGGAGGAATCATGCCCGCGATCAAGTTCAATACTGTCGTCTTTCCTGCACCATTTGGCCCAATCAGCCCAAATATTTCGCTACGCTTCACTTCAAAAGAAACATCGTTGACGGCAGCCAGCCCGCCAAAGCGTTTCGTAAGTCGATCTGTCTTGATCATATTTTTCTTCTCGATCTTTTGCGGAAGCGATCAACAATACCAAGAACACCTGTAGGTGCAAATAGCAATATTAATATCAATATGATTGCATAGGACAGTAATTGGTATTCTCGCATATCTCGCAATACTTCCGGCAACGGCTGGATGATGACTGCACCGATTAATGCACCAACGGGGCTGGTCATGCCGCCTACGACATTCATTACAATAGCATCCATGGTTATATGGAAGCTAAATGGTGCTGGCGACAAAAACCGAATGTAATGAGCGTACAACCCGCCAGCAATACCGGCGAAAAATGCACTTACTGAAAAAATACAGACACGCCATAACAATGTGCGCACGCCGAGCGATTGCCCTAACTCATCATTTGTACGCAAGCACGATACGATGCGACCTAGCAAACCCTTCTTGAAATAGAGTGCGAAAAACAAGACTACACACAATGCAGCGAACGATATCAGGTAATACGATGAAGAGTTCTCGACGACAAACGCTCCGACTGCCAGTCTTTTGATACCGTAAAGCCCGCTGTTGCCACCGGTTAAGCTGGTCCATTCTTGGAGCAGCATATTGACTATTTGAGCAAACGAGAATGTCAGCAATACGAAATAAACACCCCGAATTTTTAGAACCAACGGAGCAATAATCGCAGCAATTAGCGAGGCGAACACAGCGCCAACAAATATCGTAACGCCCGTAGGTACATTTAGCCTTAAAGACAAAAGTGCTGATGTGTAAGCACCAATCGCCATAAATGCGACATGAGCAAATGATAATTGGCCCATCAATAAAACTATGTTGATCGAAATGGCAACGATCCCCATGATGCAGACCATTATCGCGATGTGATAAACGTAATCGGCTTGTACAAACAAAGGCACTAAGCCCAAGCAGATCAACCCCAAGAATAAAATTATTGTCCTCATGACGCTTTTCCGAGCAGTCCGAGAGGCTTATACAGAAGCAATATAACGACGAAGGAAAAAGAAAAAATCATCGCAATATTCTGTGTGTAAAACGTTGCAAATATTGACTCAAAAAGACCGAGTAACAGCCCGCCGATCGCCGCCCCTGGTATTGACCCAAGCCCTCCTATGATTACGACAATAAAAGCTTTTAGCATAGGCACTTCGCCCATATAAGGTCCGACGTCATAGATCGGCGCCATAAGTGCACCCGCAAATGCCGCGAGACCTGTTCCCAGTACAAATGCCAGTGACTGCATCTTGCGTGTTGGTATACCCATTAAGGATGCCGTCCGATGGTCTTGCGAGACAGCGTCGATAGCCAAACCCGTCTGTGTTTTCTTCATGAACAGGTAAAACATGACAAGTATGATTGCAGATATTAAAGCGACCAGACTACGATCCTTTGCGATAACAATGCCCGCCACAGACCACGCACCCGTAACAACGCGCGGTACGGTAACCTCTTGTGGTCCAAATATTAATAAGGCGGCAGATTGTAAAGCGATACCGATTGCAAGCGCCATGATCATGCCTTGCAGCTCAAGCCCGTGCAGTGGTCTGAACAGCACCCGCTCCAATATGAAACCAATCGCGGCAGCAAAAACAATAGCAAGAAAAACAGCAATAAAAAACGGAAGCTTCAACAGAACAATTAATACATATGTACAAAAGGCGCCAATCATATAAAATTCGCCATGAGCGAAGTTCACCAGACGCATTATCCCAAAAATTAAAGTAAAACCAGTAGCTATCAATACATATATAGCCCCACTGAAAAGTCCGTTAACTAATATTTGCCCAATGAGCTGTAATGACATGTATTTCCCGTGCCGTAAAAAAACCTAAACAGGTCATTCATAAACGAACTTTCGCCGATTAACGCACCTTCACGATGAGAGCACTTACGATATTGTAGAAATCATGTGATAACTTGAATTAATATTGGTTCTGGCTTGATCTCATCCATATCTACAATACTTTCCGCTTTTTTTGCTTGCGCGGCACCATAGCGGCCGGCTAACTGCTAGATTATTTTTGAATGATCGCTAACGGTCTTACTGGGGATGCGGTTGCTCCCTTCAAGTTTAATGGAAGCATCACCAGCGTAAATATCATCACGCCTTGCTGTGCAAGTTCTTCCGTCCGCAAATTTTCAATTAGGTAAACGCCACAATCCACAAGCGTGTGAATGTGTACCGGCATTACAACTGTGGGATCCACACCGGGCACGACCTCTACAGCCATGGTGTCAGAGCCTATGGCAAATACTTTGTGATCAGTCAGATAACGCGCTGCTTCAAGCGTGATACCGGGGCAACTGCTGGCGTAAGATGACCGCCTGTCATCATAAAAACGCCCCCATCCTGTATGAATAACAACGATATCGCCAGGGGCTAACGCCACGTCGTTTTTTGCGATTGTTTCTTCGATGTCTTGTGCTGTAATAGGACGACCGCCCTCTAGATAGCTGCCACCGTCCAGCCCCGACAGATCGAGCAAGATGGCACGTGTGATCGTCATAGGGATCTGGGCCGCATCAAGGTCACGCAGAGCAAGGCTACCAACCGTATCATCAGTGGTCCTTCCTCCGTGCATGCATGCCCCGCACGAGAAGTGTCCCAAGGCGTCGACATGTGTACCAACATGGAAAGTCATATTCACCAGTTCCACGTTAACACCTGGCTCGTTTACCACTCCGTTCCGTTTAAGAGCCGATATAGTGCGGTCTGCCGTGGTCCAAAGCGTCATTTGATAGGCTGGCTGAGCCCCTGGGATATGGGGCGACTTAGGGCTAACAGGTTGGCTCAAGTCGAGAACCAATGCCGACTCAGGTATTAGGGTTGTGTTCAAATGAAACGGCATGGAGTTCTCACGAGCAGCAGGTAAGTAATTGAAAGTGTGGAACGATAAAAATTAGTGCCGCTTTTGCTTTAATTTTTTTACGTACTCGGCGCCGACTTGTCGCGTCTCCGGATCATTGCGTACGAAAAAGCCGTGAAACATATCGCTAGGCGCGGGTGGTAGCAAATCATTGTTGGCACGATCAATTGTGTTGATTGTTGCGAGAAGTAATGCTTCGGAGCGTTTACCCAGATTGATGGCAACATCATGAACACGATCTTCCAGCGAGTTGTCACTCACTATCTCCGTTACTAACCTGCCAGCATCGCGATGATCCACAGGAAGTACCGTACAGTTAAGAATCATGTCGGCGGCGCGCACAGGGCCCACCTCCCGTGTCAAAAGAGAAGCGCCGCCAAGTAGAAATGGGATTCCGAAGTCAAGCTCAGGCAATGCAAAGGTGGTGTTGCTGGCAGCGTAACGTAGGTGGCACTGCAGAGCCATTGCTAGCCCAGCACCTACAACATGACCATGCAGCTGGGCAATACGAACCACAGGAGCACGGCCGATTAGCTCCAACATGGAACTTACACGTTGTGCATCAAACATTTTCTCGCGAGGGGTGCCCTCTGACCTTTGCGTAGTTACGTCGTAGCCCGCGCAGAAACTGCGACCTGCCCCTTTGAACACCAGTACCCTCACATCGGGTCTCCAACCCAAGTCAGATACAGCGTGCTGAATTTCGTCAGCCATCGTGAAATTAATAGCATTCAACTGTTCGGGACGATTTAGCATAATGACTGCTACGTTTTTTTCAACAGCGACGACTATGCACGTATATTTTTTGTTAGCCTGTTTTGAATCGTTGCTCATTCGCTTCTCGCTTGCACTGTGATCAAAGCAGGCCTCGCCCGTATGGCGAGGTCTGTCCCATGAGACGCTGTTATTTGCACTCAGACGGTCAATTGTTAGACGTTTTGCCTTGAATAACTGGTATACCGTTTTTCACCACGGCGATATAGTTCACAGTGTCGATCTGCTGGGCCACACCGATATTGGCCTTGCCTCCCAGCGTCAGGTCATTTCCCTGAAGTGACTTGACGGGAAACACGGTTGGCAAAGCTTCAAGCACTTTATCAACGTTTTCACTGCCACCGGCTTTTTGTATGGCATGCAATAGGACATTTGGCCCGTCATAATACGGAACAATGATCATATTTGGCTTATGCTTATTGCGTTCTTCGTAAGCATGCGCCAATTTTTGATAACCCTCATTCTCAGGGTCTCCAAACATCATAGTTATCAATCCCTCTGTGGCTTCGTTGCCTGCAGATTTGATAACTTGATCAGGACCGGAGCCTCCAGACATGAAAAATAGCCCCTGGTAACCCATCTCCCGTGCTTGTCGCACGAATAAAGCGGCTGATGAGGGCGGAGTGACTCCTAACTCGATAATGTCGGGCTTATCCCTGAGCATCTTGGTGATGATCGCTTGGAAATCGTTGGTGGATCGTTCAAAAAGCGTCTTGTTTACGATGTTAAACCCATTCTTTTTGAACTCTCTCTCGTCGACCTCTGTAACCCCCCAACCAGTTTCATCATTAGGGTTCATGACGGCGACATTGCGAGCATCAGCTGGGATGTTGTCGCGCAGCCAGCGGATCATGGACGGGATGTAGTTTGCCGGCGTTGAATAGATTCGCCACAAATATGGATTATTTTTATCCATTGGCTCTTCTGCGTAAGCGCCCGACAGAACCAATACTTTCTCTTCTTTGGCCATATCACGGACCGCAACGGTGCCAGCAGATGACAGCACAACGATGTATTTGACGCCATCAGATTTGACCAGCCTGTTGAAGGCGGCGACAGATTGAGCAGCTTGATACTTATCGTCGTAAGCATAGACCTTGACGGGATGCTTCTTGCCGTTTATTTCCAGCCCTCCCTCGCTGTTGTATTTTTCAGCTAGTATTTTTGCGCCCTCAGACGCAGCCATTCCCCAAGCTGACGCCGCTCCGGTCATTGGCGCGATTACGCCAATTTTTATTTCCTCCTGAGCAAACGCCACGCTTCCGGCCAAGGCCAATATTGAGATGAGTACTGGTTTTATTAAAAATTTCATCGCCTTCTCCTGTCAACAAACACCAATTAATGGTCGTTCAAACGTCGCAGAGTTTCTGCCCTCAGGTGCTCTTTTTGGACTTTGGATCCATTCGTTCCGTGGGCCATGGGAAAATCATCAACTATCCAGATTTGCTGCGGTACTTTGTAAGATGCCAAGCCGTGACGCAACTTCAACCGTATTTCTTCAGCCGTTAACCGCGATGCTTGCTGCAAGCATACGTATGCAACGGCGTAATTTCGCTCCTTATGACGCACAACAACGAAATGTGACTCGCGTACCCCTTCTATGGAGTTGATAACATCCTCTATTTCGGCCGAGTTGATAAGGTATCCAGCAAGTCGATATGAGTCACCAATTCTTCCTTCATAAATAAGTGCGCCATCCGGCGTAATCTGCGCCATATCGCCTGTTTTGAAAAAACCGTCTTCCGTAAATGCTGAACGTGTCGCTTCTGGATCGTTGAAGTAGCCCATGAAATTGGCGGGTGAGCGAACCTCGAGCGCCCCAGATTCCATGGCGGGCAAAAGGTTTTTAGAACCCACATCACGAATGCGCATTTCAAACTCCGGCCCTGCAATGGGATAGCCGCCAGGCGTTAAGCGCACTTCGATATCTGGATCGTCGTAGAACGACGCAACATACGCCAGTATCTCGCTTGAACCATACAAACTACCCAATGGAAAGCCTTTAGCGAGCAAGCTTGGCCCGACGATACGCAGACTCGCATTAAAGCTGGCTATGCCGTAGAATTTCGCGAAATCCAAGTTGGCCCCAACCGGCAAGTGGTCAGCAATTCGTTGGTAGAGCTCCTCTGACCCATACAGATGCGTGATTCTATGCTTGAGCAGTAGTTGTGCTGCGAGTTCACCGTCGAACGTGCTCATCAATACCGTCTGCCCGCCGGCACGCATATTGGTTAACACGCCCATCAGGCAAAACACACCGCACAGCGGCAATGCGGCCAGTAGTTTTGTGCTCTCGTTATAGTCTTGGCTTTCGATTACTTTTGTAGCGTTGTAATACAGCGAATCTGCACAGTGCGCGACCAGCTTGGGCGCCTTTGTTGTGCCCGACGTAACGAAAAGAATTGATGGCATTTTTGGGTCATACGCATCTTCCACGCCTCTCTGGTGATCTTCTTCACGCAACGCGAAACGCGACACTGAAATACCCGACACAGCGAATGAAGTCGCGGTTTCCGAGAACACACTTATAGATTTAAGGTTGGAGGTCTTTGCAAAATCGACATCTGCAAGAATATCCAAGAAATCTATACCCTTGAAGTCTTTCTCCATTATTAGCATTCGGGCGCCAGACTTGGAAAGTATGTGCTCTACGTCATTTGATTTGTATCGCGTATTGACAGCGGCTAGGGTTGCGCCAACCCGAGAGATAGCAAACAAAAAGACAAGCCACTCAATGCGATTTGTCATCCAGACGGCTACGACATCTGCTGGAGCAATCCCTTCGCGACGTAACCATCCAGCAGTTTGAACGACACGTGCATGAAATTCGCCAACTGTTGTGACCTCAGATTGTGCGTGGAACATGATCGTATCGCTGTTGAACGGCAAATGGTGTTCATAAAACTCAGCTAACTTGTTTGGCATGGGTTCCTTGACGCTTCACTGAAGCGATTGATAGAAAGCATATCCGATCAGAGAGGCCAACATGCACTGGTGTTAATACTAGGGTGAGGCGGTAAGGGCTGCTAGCCTTGACCCCATGCAATCGAGAGGGGTGAATTTCACGGGTGAAGTATGGGCGCTGAGACGGCGTAGCAATGACGAGGTTAAAGATCGTTGCTTGGATCCCAGAGAGTTTTTAACCAATTCCATTGAAAATTTCGGCTGAAAATGAAGGTATCGCCATATGCACCCGTTTATCGCTGCTCCCCAGCCTCATGCCGAATCACCCTATACTTAAAACTAACGACTCGCCGCATAGAGTCAGCCACCCGTTTACTATGACTAGTCAGTCTCCCCAAAACCTGGAGTGATTACGTGTCATTAAAACCTGCGCCAGCGGTTAGGAGTACCGCAGCCAATAAGCCACCGACCATGACGTCCAAAGCATCATGGCCAGGGCGCTTGCTGCGTATAGGCTTGGTATTCTTGGGCCTACTACTAATTGCTGCCGGGCTCTCGCTGTCGTACGCCTTGCCCTGGCTAATTCGACAACAAGGCGTTGAATTTCAGTGGCAAAACCCACAATGGCATCTTGACGGCTTTACTGCTTCGCAGCTGCAATTGACCCTGTCTGGCGATGACGAGCCGCTTAAACAATTGCAATTTGAAAACCTGAGCATTAACTGGGCATGGAAAGCCTTATCCATACAACGCCTGCAGGCTGAACACGTACAAATACACTGGCCTGTCGTCGACGACCAGCCATCAAGCGAACAGACAAGCCTGGCGCTGCCTGCAGCGATATTGAAATGGCTGCCGCAGCACATTGCGCTGAAAGACATTGACGCCAAGCTACCTGGGTTTGGCCACGTGCAAGGTTCACTGAATGTGGATGTGAGTGCACAAGAAGAAATCTGGCAGCCTGCCTCTATTGACAGCCAGTTAACGTTAACAGACATGCAAGGCGCGTGGCTGGATAGTATTCCCGCCACATTTCGCCCCACGCAGTTAAGTGCCAAGATCAGCACGCATCAAGACGAGACCAGCGGTCAGCAACTGCTCAACATTGATGTGAGCAGCGACAAAGCCATGCAAATGCAGCTTAAGGGCTTATTAGACTTGCAGCGAGCACCTGATTGGCAAGGTACGCTGAAAGATGCCGAACTCAATGTGCAGCTTGATGCGCTGGCGTACCAAACCTTGCGTGCTGAAAAACTGCAAGTGCATGCCTTTGTTACCGCACAGCTTGACGCTAAAAAATTTGCAGTAAGCATCAGCGATCACTCCAGCCTTCAAGCCCAAAAGCTTCAGGCTCTGGGCGTAGGTCAAGCAGAAAAATTCACCATGCGTCTGGCTGGCTTTGACGTGCGTGGCCGCAATGCTGCACCTCATGATATTGCAGTGCGCGGGCCACTCGAAGTGCACGTGCAAGCCCTGGAGATGGAGCAACTGCACACACTAGACTGGGACTTTAACGGCACTGTCAACGGCCAACTGCCGCAACTTGAACTAACCGGCACGCTTGCAAGCCAACAAGGGCTCAGCGTTGATGGTGTTATCAGTGTGCTCGACAACACACTGCAAGGCAGCGTCACGTTAAACGCAATTTCATTTGACGCGGGTAACCCTCTGGCAGAAACATTTAAAGGCTGGCCAGAAACAGTTTCTTTAAAGGGCGGCCTGCTGGGCGCTCAAGTAGACTTCAAACAACCGGATACAGGCCCACTTACACTCAGGTTTAACAGTAGCGCCAGCGCGCTGAACGGGTTGATTGACCATGCAGAGGTAAAAAACCTCGGACTGGAAATCAATGGGCAAATGGCGCTGCAGCGAACATCAAACTGGCAAGCCACCCTAAATGACACAAAGCTTTTAGTGCAGCTCGATAGCCTGTCGCACCCAGCCGTGCGTACTGCCAAACTGCAAGCGACTGCCAACCTTACTGGGCATGCCGACGCTGAGCGATTTACAGTCAGCTTCGGCAAAACAATTAATTTGGAGGCCGGGAATCTGCAATTGCCAGATATAGGCCAGTCAGGCAAAGCCACGATGCAACTGCCTGATCTCACCCTACAAGGAAGTAGCAGCGCGCCGTATAACATTAACGTACACAGTGCCGTCAACGCGAGTGTTGATAAGCTTAATTCAGAGCAACTACATACCCAAAGCTGGAACCTTAAAGGCAATCTCGACGGCCAACTGCCAGAACTTAAATTTACTGGCAACCTAACTGGCGACCAAGGCATCAGCCTTACAAGCCAGATTCATCTGTCAGATGGCACACTGCAAGGCAGTGCTACGGCAAAGGACGTGTTTTTCAAGGCGGGTAACCCGCTGCAAAAAAGCTTTAAAAACTGGCCCGAATTGGTTTCCTTTGACAGTGGCCGGCTGAGCAGCCAGATAGGCTTCACAGTGCCACCGAAAGGGCCATTGAAACTATCGTTTAACGGCAATGCTACTGGCTTAAGCGGCATTATCAATCGTAGCGAACTGAAAAATCTGGATATAAAGTTCAATAGCCAACTGTCTGGAAAAACACTCGCGCTAGATATACCCAACCTGACCATTGAACAGTTAAACCCCGGCATCCCGTTAGGGTCAATTCAGCTAACAAACGCTCATTATCGGGCCAGCGTTAACAACCTTTCAAAGGGCGCCGCCGACTGGCAAAGCATAACAGCCAGGCTACTCAATGGCAGAGCGTGGTTAGACGCCCAAAAGCTTGATCTGAACCGGCCAAGCAAGGTGTTGCTGCATGTAGAAGGCCTGGAGCTGCAAGAGCTATTTAAGGTTTACCCTGCAGAAGGCTTGGCAGGAACAGGTATCATTGACGGCCAAATACCAATACTTTTTCAGCAAGGCGAGGTATATGTTGAAGCTGGCCAACTGCAGGCGAGAAGGCCGGGCGTACTGCAATTTCGCAACGAAAAAATCCAAGATTTAGGCAAAAGCAACCCAGCAATGCGCCTTGTTGCCGATGCTTTGGAAGATTTCCATTTCAACGTGTTAAGTAGCGCCGCCAGTTATGAACCATCGGGTAAGCTGTTACTCAATATTCGTTTGGAAGGGAAGAACCCCGATATTGAAAAGGGTCGGCCCATCCATCTAAACATCAACCTGGAAGAAGACATCCCGGCGTTACTCGCCAGCATTCAACTTAGCGGCAAGGTCAGTGACGTTATCCAAAACCGTATTCGGGAACGCCTCGAAAAACGCTAATACAGGGTGAATTTATGCGTGCACATCTATTTTCAATTATTTCTTTACTTGCTTTGCTCACTAGCGCCTGCACCCCTACGGTGCAACTGGCAATGCCCACTGATCCGATCACCATTAACCTGAATGTAAAAATTCAACATGAAATTTACATTAAGGTTGATAAAGAGCTTGATAACATTCTCGACAAATCTAGCGGCTTATTCTAAGGAGCGCATCATGAATTTTCGTAAATTTTTAATGCCTGTACTATTGGCGACCAGCCTTGTAAGCACGACAGCTTTCTCTATGGACCTTAGCGGTGCCATGAGCAACCTTGGCCAGGCGAAATCCACTGGTCTTTTGGGTGAAAAGCCCGATGGCTATTTAGGCGTTGTTGCGCCACAAGGCGATGCTGCTGAAATTGCCCGCCTGATCAATGATGCTCGTCGCGCCGAGTATCAAAAACTGGCCAAAGACAACAAAATCCAGCTCTCTGATGTAGAAACCATGGCAGGCAAAAAAGCGCTCGAAAAAACGCCCGCAGGCCAGTACATTCAACTGAACGGCAAATGGATCAAGAAGTAGCCGATTGGGTATTCCGGTCACGATAGGCCGGGACAAACGGTCATCTTCACCAGAACACGCCGTCGATAACGCGAGGCTGTAAAAAAACTGTTCGGCGGCACGTTAGCGAGCGAGACGTTAGCGATCGGCGCGTCGCGCGTTAATGGTCAATTAAACGGATGCAGGGGGAATGCAGACAATATCTTGGGCTACTTGGCGCGTAGTGGATGTCAATGGCCATTATTTTTGACCCACTTGGAGGTGCGGACAAAATCTTGGACTATTTGGGGAGTGTTTCATGTATTTGCATGATGATCGCATGAGGGCGGTACAGCTATACATCAAGTACGACAAGCGCACGGCGCCAGCTATTTGGAAGCAAAAATTAAATAATTTGAATTTGCTGCATCCAAATCGTTCTTTCCTTCGTATATGTATAGGTAAGGCACTTTGACCTACGTACTAGAAAGGAATAATGATGAAAACAGCACTTCGTTCAATAGCTCTGGCATCAATCCTGGTGACCGCTTCGGTCGGTATAGCTAATGCCGCCAACACTCATGCTTCCTCGTTGTCACGCGCTCAGGTTGTCGCCGAGCTTCAAGCAGCACAACAATCTGGTGAAATTCTCGGGGATGAGGTTTCTGTATACCCCATGATCCCAGACGGCCCCGACAAGAGCCGCGCTCAAGTTGTAGCCACACTGGCAGCAGCACAAGAAGCAGGTCACGTTCTTGGAGATGAGGCATCTGTGTACCCCATGCGCACTCACGGGTCAGCCAAAAGCCGCACCCAAGTTGTGAATGAGTTACATGCTTATACGTCTAACCATTCGAAGTTTATCGAGCACTAATACGTTGTTGCCCCGGCTGCCTCTCGGGGCAGCCGGGCAAGTCGGAACGCATGCTTGAGGCACTCACTACCCATAACCGGGAAGCTACTCGGACGACACCGAAGACCGGTTGCTAAGGGGTTGGCGTGGTGGCCCGCCCTTCCAGCGGCGTACGACCCGCTGAAAAATCAACGCATTGGGTATCTGCAAGAGCGCACCCGGATGTTCTTCTGAGCTGTCCCGCAGGGTGACATATAACAAGCTGATATCCACGACTTCACCTTTGGCACCCGGCTTTTCTGCCGTATCCAGAATCTCTACATAATCGCCCAAACGAAACGGGCGCGCAGTAAAAATCAAGATGGCGCAGAAAATGTTCGAGAGCACGCTCCAGGCCGCGAAGAAAGCCACGGCACCCACTGCCGCAAAACCCGTAAAAGCCGTCCACAGCACCGTTCCGGAAACGCCCAGCAGGCCAAGCACCAGCAACGCGGCAGTTGTCATAATGATCCAGCGCACAATCGTTGCGGTGGGCTTCATCAAATGCACCGGCAAGTCGTAGTGCACACTGGCACGATGCAAAATACGCCCCAATCCCCGCTGCAACAGCCAGGCCCCAAGCACGATAACCAGCAACTGGATGATTAAAACAAGCGTACCCAGCCATTCGTGGGTCCAGGCAGGAAAATATGGCGTCAACGTGGCAAGCATGGAATGGCTCCAGGAAGAACAAGCTCAGGCAGGAACGCTATTCTAGTCGCCGCCGCCTGACAACCCAATATCCGTTGTCGCGCGCGCCACCTGAGGTTTTACGGAAGCTGAAAGCGCAACAATCATAGGGCCTTCCTTGCCAATACGAGGTGCGCGCATTTACACTGTACGTTTACACAGTCAAAATCAGAGCGCTACATATCCTACAACAAGGCTGTTTCAATCTTTGCCGGCCTCCGTTAACTGATTAGCCCCAGCTCAGCCTTGCGTGCGGTGGCACTAAAGCCCGCTTATTCGATATCTGCAGCAACCCATTTCACTCAGGAAAAAGCGCCGTCAATTTATATGTTGTCTCGGCCACCATCAAAAATATTCGAATTTACCCATGCCCAGAACCTCACGCGTCACGCGAGCCACACAAGAATATGCCTACCCCGATCACCTGCGTCAGTGCCTCGAAGGCTTACCATCTTCGCCAGGCGTCTACATATTCCATACCGATGATCTCCAAGGCATGCCGCTGTACATCGGCAAGAGTGTCAATATTCGTCAGCGAGTGATGTCACACTTCAGAACACGTGAAGAATTTCGCATGCTGCATCAAACACGGAAGGTAACGTTTATACCAACAGCTGGTGAGATTGGTGCGTTGCTGCTGGAAGCCCGCATGATTAAAGAACGCCAACCACTGTTCAATCAAAAGTTGCGCAGCAATAGGCAGTTATGTTCACTACGGCTACGTGACGGCAAGGCAGAGGTTGTTTATTCACGTGATATGGACTTTTCGGTCGAATCAGATCTGTATGGTCTTTTTCGCAGTCGCACCGCCGCACTAGATAAGCTGTATGAATTAGCGAATACTCACCGTCTATGCCACGGGATAATAGGGTTAGAAAAGTTGCCGTCAGATCGCAAATGTTTCCGCGCGTCGATCACTCGATGCGCGGGTGCATGCTACGGCATGGAAAGTTTGGCCGACCATACCAGCAGATTTAACGCAGCGCTCGAAAAACTGCGTGTGACATGTTGGCCGTATCCCGGTGCGGTCGGTTTGGTTGAACGTTTTCAAGGCACGACGCAAATTCATATAGTGCGCAATTGGTGTTATCTGGCGACCGTAGGCACTTCTGACGAAGCCGCTAAGCACGGTAAAGTCAGCGCGGGGTTTGATGCTGATGGTTATAAAATTTTATGTAGCGCTATTTTAAAAGAATCCGTCGAAATCATGCCTCTTTGAAGTCTGTTAGAAAGCCAACACACTTTATCGAACAGCCCTCCCCATTTATTTGCATTATGTACACTGCCAGTACAATTCCGTCTCGGCAAACGTGCACAACTGCGTTGCCCAAGAAAACATCCGGCAGCTGCCCAACACCCCTGGACAGCCGTCCGCTGGTACGCTGCGCCCAACCCTGTGCTGACAGCAAGCCTGGAATCGACCCGACCCACCCGGTACTGTTGCGTCGTTCCGATACCTATTTCATGTGTCTCAGTACAAAATTCAACATAGGTACTTCATGTTCAAGCGAGTCAATATAATTACCGGCCTTGTAGCCAGCGCCCTTATCAGCGCAGCCGGCTTCGCCCACGCCGCTTACCCCGAACGACACGTCAGTTTGATTGTGCCGTTTCCTCCCGGACAAGCTACAGATATTTTTGCCCGTATGGTTGCCGAAGAGCTGGCAAAAGAATTCGGGCAAGCTGTCATTGTCGAGAACAAGGCAGGCGCAGGAAGCAATATTGGGATGCAGTATGTCGCCCGGTCCAAACCCGATGGCTATACCCTTGCTGTTGGCGGTAGCGCCGGTGCTGTCAACCAAACGCTGTACAGCAAGCCTGGCTATTCTTTGAAAGAAGACTTCATCCCTGTAGGTGGAATCTTTACCGTACCGCTGATTTTCCTGGCCAATCCAAAAAGCGGTATTAATTCTATGGCAGACCTTATCGCGCAGGCCAAAGCCAAGCCAGACGAGCTTGCCTATGCCAGCGCCGGCATAGGTGGCACGCAGCATTTGTCGGCAGAGATGCTCAAGTCTGACGCCAACATTGAGCTGCGCCATATACCTTACAAAGGTAGTGGCCCTGCCCAGGCTGATTTCCTGGGCAACCATGTGCCGCTAATGGTCGACTCTGTTACGGCAGCCCTGCCAAATGTGCAATCGAACGCGGCCGTGCCGTTAGCCGTTACCACACGCGAACGTGTGTCGCAGCTGCCAGACGTACCTACCGTCGCTGAATCGGGCTATCCCGGTTTTGAAGCAGTCGGCTGGGCAATGATCTTCGCGCCTGCCGGCACGCCTGACGATGTACTTAAGTATCTTAATCAGAAAATCAACGCCATCCTTAAATCGCCCGCAATGGCCAACGCGCTCAGCGCACGCGGCGCCCAACCACTCGTCTATTCGCCGGAAGAAGGCAAGCACTTCGTCGCCGAAGAAATCGAAAAATGGGGCAAGGCTGTGAAACGTTCGGGTGCGTCTGTCGATTAACCAGCACTGAGATCATAGCTGCCTGTCGGCTCATGCCGGCAGGCATTATTGTCTACCCTTGGCCGTCTGACCGACGTAGGCACGGCTTCGCGCAGTGACGCCCGAAACCAGCTCTATGTCATGCATAATCCGTCATCAAATTCTGCTAATTTTGCCCGCATAAAGTACCGCGCCCGTAGGCTGACCAGTTGGTGAGCCACCTGAGGGCTCCAGGCTTACCGCCAGGGTTACGTCGGACGTTAAACGGGTTTTATCCAGAACAAGCACAGTATTGGAATCTGCTTGAATCAGGCCCAGCGGAGCCGGTTTCTGATCTTTGGCAATCAACCACAACTCCAGGCTGTGCTCGGTATCTATAGACGCCAGATTAAGCGGAGTAAGCACAAGCATGCCATTGTTGGCATCGAAGCTTGCCACAATCTGCTGACCGCCTTCTCCTTGCGCGCTTGCCAACACGGCCACTGGCCTTGGGCCTGTATCTGCTTCGTTCAGGACCTGAAAGCGCGGCCATAGCAGCACGCCAGCCAAACTGGCCGCCAAGGCAAAACTGACAAGTTGCCATCCATGATTGGCCGCCCGGCTTTTTGGCTTTGTGATGGGGCTGAGCTGCCCCGAAGGTGTGGCGTCAATTGAAGATAGGCTAGCTGGCGATACGTTGATACCTTGATCTGCGGCGTGAGGGTGAGGTAAGCGCGATTGAATTGCACGCCACACACGTGCCGGAGGCTGGACGGGCTGATCGGTTGCATCCAATACCCCAAGCGTCTCCTGCCATTGGCCTACCTTAGTCGCCAGTGCGGGATCGCCTTCCATTAGGGTTTCGAAACGGCGGCGCGCAGCACCGCGCAACGTGCCAAGCACGTATTCGGCAGCCAGTGCGTCGTTTCGCGTGTGTTCGCTCATAACCCCAAACATCCTTTCAACTGTGCCAAGCCGCGGCGCACCCAGCTCTTTACGGTTCCGAGAGGATGCTCCAACTGCTTGGAAATTTCACCATGGGATAAGCCGTGGTAATACGCCAACACAATGCTTTGGCGCTGCTCTGATGACAACATGCCCAGACAGTCGCCCAGACGGCTGTCCGAATCAGCCCTTTCCAATTGCTCCAGCGGGTTGCCTTCGGTGCTGGGAAGCTCGTTTAACGTCGTGTCATCGAGCTCGACCCAGCGGTTGTCTGCCACGCGCATCCAATCAATAGCCCTATTGCGTACGATATTGGTTAACCAGGTCAGCGGAGAACTAATTTGGCTGTTGTAACTGCCTGACTTGTTCCATACGGTAATAAAGGCATCTTGCAATACCTCTTCAGCCCATACGGGACGCTTAAGCAGACGCAAGGCAACCGCATACAGTCGTGGTGACACGCTTGCATAAAGGGCCTCGAAAGCCTGCTGATCGCCTCGTGACACGGCACTCAATAGGTCTCGATGTTCTTGGTCAGAGGGCCTAACCATGTGTTTTGTACTTTTGCACGCAGTTCCACATTAAGGTTCGATTCAACATACTCGCCCATAACCTTATCACCGGTCAATGACAAAATTGGGCGCAACGATATCAAACAAATGGCTTGACCCAGCCTGGTTGTTGCACATTCAACGTGGTGCTCGTGCTGATACAAACAACAAAAGCGTCCAAGATAGTAGCCATTTCAAGTTAGTACGAGCGCACATATTAATACCCCGCTAACGTTCGAACCTCACATCAAAAATTTCTTTTCAGATCCATGCCCGTGTATAGCGTCGCCACTTGGTCCGCATAGCCATTAAACATTAGCGTCTCGGCCCGCGGCGCGAATACGCCCGCGCCGATGCGCCGTTCCGTGGCTTGACTCCAGCGCGGGTGAGGCACTTGAGGATTGACGTTGCCGTAAAAGCCGTATTCGCTGGGTGCAATCTTGACCCAACTGGTGACCGGCTGCTGCTCCGTCAAGCGTATTTTTACAATCGACTTTCCTGATTTGAAACCATACTTCCACGGCACTACCACTCGCACTGGCGCCCCATTCTGGTTAGGAAGACTTTTTCCGTACAAACCAAACGTCAGCAGTGTCAGCGGATGCATGGCTTCGTCTATGCGCAAGGCTTCCACATAAGGCCAGTCAAGAATATGCGCACTTATACCTCGCATGTTTTTTGGTTGTTCGACGGTCACAAACTCTACATACTTGGCCTTGCTAGTAGGGCCAACCTTTTTTAACAAGATGGCCAACGAATAGCCTTGCCATGGAATCACCATAGACCACGCCTCAACGCAACGAAGCCTGTACACGCGCTCTTCCATGCTGGCCAGTTTAAGCAAGCTGTCCATATCGTAAACGCCGGGGTGTTCGACTTCACCCTCAATGGAAACCGTCCAGGGTTCCGTTTGCATGGCCCCAGCGTATCTGGATGGATCGCTCTTGTCGGTGCCGAACTCGTAAAAATTATTGTAGGTGGTGATATCTTTTTCAGATGTTAGCTTTTCGTCTAGCTGATACGTTGAGTTTGGCAGGCTGGGCGGCAGCGTCGCCGACATGGCGTCGCGCAGCCCAAAGGCATCGCTCGCCAGGGCCGCGGCCACCCCAAAGCCGGCCTGTTGCAACCAGCGACGACGCGACTGCCCTACAAATTCAGGGGTGATTTCTGACGGGGCTATATAAGGTACTTTGACTTTGGACATGATATTCCTTGCGCCTTGGCAACGCGACCTGCTTCAAGTGAAGAAGACCGATCCTGCCAAGGCTTTATCAACAGACCGGCCTGTAAGCTGATTACTTAGGCAACAACACGTTGTCGATAACATCAATGACGCCATTTTTTTGCATTACATCGTATGTAGAGATGTTAGCCACGCCACCCGACGCATCCATAATCTGAATATTTTGCGGGCCATTCATCATGAAGGTCAGCATGCCGCCCGATGCGGTTTTTAGCATGGCCTTGCCCTTGTGCTCTTTAATCAGCTTTTCCAGGTCGTGCTTGGTGTACTTGCCTGGCACGACGTGATACGTCAGCACCTTGGTCAATTTGCTATTACTTTCAGGTTTCAGAAGCATATCAACGGTGCCTTCGGGCAACCGGCCAAATGCCTCGTTAGTAGGGGCGAACACGGTAAACGGCCCTTTACCCTCAAGCGTATCGACCAGGCCTGCTGCTTTTACGGCCGCGACCAAGGTGGTGTGGTCTTTGGAATTCATGGCATTTTCGACGATGTTCTTTTGCGAGTACATAGCAGCGCCGCCTACGTCAACGGTTGTTGCGCTAGCAGCTCCTGTTGCCAAGATGGATGCCATGATTACCGAGCGAATTATTGTCTTCATCATTATTCCTTTCGAAAGTATGCAGGTGAAATTTCCCTACATACACATATACGAATGGAATGATGATTTGGATGCAGGGGATAGGATGTTTTTTTTGCTCGATTGGGCGGACATCGAGCTCCTTTCCCTGCCCTGCCCTGCTTGCTTGCTTGCTTGCTTGCTTGCATTGATTCTTGACCACAGAAAACGTGAATATCTAGTCCGTACTCTCGACAAAGTGCTTGCAGGGAATTTTGCAAATCGCAGTTTGCTGCGCGTCGCCCAGAACAACTCAAAATTACTTAATACCATCAGATTTAAACACTTGCTTTAAACACGTGTTTAAAAATAGAATTAGGTAACACTCAGCGTCAGGCCACAGGGAAACATATGCTGAAATCTAGGAGGGGCTGATGAAAGAAGAAATGGACAGCCGAGCCAGGATCCTTGATTCCGCTATTGAGCTATTCGGAGAGAAAGGAGTTGAAAGAGTCTCGCTGCGTGAGCTCACTGCTCATGCATGCGTAAACGTCGCCTCCGTCAACTACCACTTTAGAAGCAAAGAAGGCTTGGCAGAAGCTGTCTTCGAGACGCTTGCGCGCGAAGTGAACTCAGCACGAACGTTAGCACTTGAAGAGCTATTGAACCGAGAAGAGCGTACGCAGGTACGGCTTAAAAAAATAGTAGACATCTTCTTACGCCCCTATGTCGACGTAGCTTCGCGTCGTAATGGCGCTTTGCTTGCGCAGATGATCCTACGGCACCGGATGGCACCTACGTCTGCCACAAATCGTATTGTCGAAGATCATTTTGACCCGATGGCCGAAAAATTTATTGATGCTATCGCTCAAACCTGCCCGTCCGTAAACCGAGAAGAGTTTTACTGGCGCTATGTATTCATGGTGAGCTCGATCGTGCTCACGATTACGGACAACTCCAAGACCAATCGACTCAACAGGCTTTCCCGAGGCCAAGCTGATGCCACCAACATTTCAAAGATGGCTGAGGCGTTGAGACATTTTCTCGTCGGTGGACTGCAGGCGCCCGTTCTCAACACACCCAACAAATAGAAACATTCCCAATTTAATTAAAGTGGCAGGAGACAACATGCAACGCACTTTCTCATCCATCCAAAAAAAGGCACTAACGGCAATAGCTCTGGCAGCAGCGCTTCTTCCAGGCATGTCCGCTGCAGATTCCAACGACACCTATCCGAACACACGCGTAGAGGTCATTCTTCCATATTCTGCAGGCGGCGGTGTGGACTCGATGGCCCGGGCCTTCTCGGCAGAGGCATCAAAACTTACCCATCAAACATGGGTTGTGGTTAACCGCCCGGGCGCGGGAGGAACGGTAGGGTTTTCAGCGCTGGCCCATGCCCACCCCAACGGCTATACCGTCGTATTCTCACCCGCCTCTGCGCTGACGAATGCGCCTTTTCTCGTCAATAAAATGCCATTCGACGCAGACGCAATACAACCTATTTGCCAAGTCTTTGAGAACGTATTCGCTTTAGCCGTAACCCCTGACTCACCTATCAAGTCAATACAAGACCTAATTGAAAAAGCCAAAGCGAACCCGGGGTCTATCTCGTACGGGCACGCCGGCCCCGGTTCAGTTCCGCAGCTTTCTATTGTCGCCATTGAGAAAGCGCTTGGCATCAAACTAAACGGCATTGGTTACCGGGGTGATGGCCAGATGCTTCCCGACTTATTGGGTGGTCATGTGGACGTGGGAGTACCCGCCATTTCTTCGTTGGCCGGAAAAAATTTGCGAATCCTGGCGGTCCTTGCTGACAAACGCCATCCAGCATTTCCTGATGCTCCCTCCATGGGCGACCTTGGCTATCCTGTTACCACGCCAGGTCTCAATGGAATCTACGTACCCACTGGTACACCGGAGCCCATTGTCAAGAAGCTGGAAGGTCTATGCCAAACAATCGTCGAATCAAAAGCGTTCGGCGAAGCTGCTGCAAACTTCAGCCAAGTTCCGGCATATCTGCCCGCCTCACAGTTTAAAAGCCGTCTTAAGAAAACCTACGACGAAAACGCAGAGTTGACGCGTGACTTGGATATCAAAAAGGAATAGAAATGGGCTGTGCAACCTAAGCGGGGCTGGATGCAGCAAACAACCCAAACTGCAAAGCGGCGATAACCGCCCTGTGTACAGGGCAGATCGCTTCTCGACGTTATTTACTCAATCCACCCCTAGAGGATTCTTAAGATGGATACAACAAAACCTATACGGCGCATAGTGACGGGCCACGATGAAAATGGTCGCTCACGTATTATCGAAGATGGCACATCCCCCGCTGTACTCACCCTCGCAGACCGACCTGGTTATCGCGTTACCAATTTATGGGTAACTGACTCTGCGCCTGCTGACATTAACGGATCTGATCTCGTCACAAGTCTTAGCGGCGTGCTTCCCCCTAAAAACGGGTCGGTAATCCGCATTATTGACATGCCTCCAGAACCAAAGGATCCAGCTGAGCGTGAGCGGGCAATGAAGGCGAGTTTTGGTAAGTTATTTGCAGATGCACAGCACGCCCCCGAACCAGGCCAACATCCCGGTATGCACACAACGACGACTGTCGACTACGCAATTTTGCTCTCAGGTGAAATCGTGGCCATTATGGATGAGGAAGAGGTAACCATGCAGGCTGGGGATGTTCTGATCCAGCGCGGTACGAGCCATGGATGGAGTAACCGCTCAGATCAACCTGCACGAATCGCCTTCATCCTGATTGATGGGCAGAATAGAAATGACGTTTAATCGCGATAATTTTGTTCTCTAGTGAGGCGGTGGCCAGTACTTTTTAAAGGCACCGCCACAAGTATGAGAGCCCAAGCTTCTGCCTGTTTATCTTCAATGCTCATTGCCTACGGCCCTCTCAAGCCAAAACGACGTCGATCACCCTGTGGCAGGCAATTCAAAACTGCGCAGGTGGCCTGACGCAGTCAGGAGGCTGCCTCACTCAACCACAGGCGGATCGAACAAATTCTTCTGGATTTGTACTAAATGGGCGATTAGGGCTGCTCGCGCTGATTCTGCATCGCGGTCTTCAAGCGCCGTTACGATAACGCGGTGCTGACGCTCATACTCGGCGCGACGTTGCGGTGTGAGCGAGTTGCGTTTTAGCCTGCCCCAATCACCTTGCTGGCGAACTCGATTGCTAAGCGCCAGCACTTGCAGGAAGAAATGGTTGTGCGTGGCGTGTGCAAGCGCCTTGTGTAACTCGCCGTCCCAATGTTCAAAGTCTTCAACGGTTTGGGCGTGCTCCCCCTTTACCAGGCATTCGTGCATGCGTGCAAAGTCGCTGCGCGTGGCATGGCGCACAATCAACGCCGGCATGAGCGGCTCAATTAACAAGCGTGCTTCCATGAGTTCGGCCGGGCTGGTTTGGTCAAGCAAACCACCATTGCTATCCGAACCTGTAGATGCCTCATTGGCAGGACGGGCGGAAAATGTGCCGCTTCCGACCGCTTGAGTGATCCAGCCCTCATCCCGTAAAGCCGCCAAGACGCGTCGCACAGAGCCTCTGGATGTACTGAACCGCTCACTTAGTTCTCGCTCAGCGGGTAACTTTACGCCGACGGGTATCCGACCAGAACGAATTTCTTCGTATAGGTAAGTGGCCAATGCTTGCGCCCCGGCACTGCGCAAGCCAAGTGCGAATACATCAGATGTCATGGTCTGCAAATTCGGTACAAAATGAATAAGGGTGCCAGAATATCATATTTGTACCAATTGGTTAATAGCGCCAACATACGCACCGCCCTCTTTCTCATTGATAAAAATAGAGATTGCACTGTATTTATTAGAACCATATACTTCCGCATTCATACCAGCTTGGCGACAATGGTACATAAGTGGTACAAATTGGCCTCAAGGTCGCTATTGCCACAGCATTTAAGGAAGTCTATGCGTATTGCAACTTACATGAAAGATCAACAACGCTATGTCGGCGTTGTCAGTGAAGACGCTTTAACGGTACAAGCCTTGGACGTCGCACCAGAAACTGCCGAGCAAGGCGTACTCGGCCTGATCGAAGCCTATGGTGATCAAGCCCGTATAGCCAAACTTGCTCACGCTACAGCAATACCGCTAAGTTCGGTAAAGCTACTTGCACCCATCCCACGGCCTCGACGCAACATTTTCTGTGTCGGGCGTAACTATCATGCGCATGCCAAAGAGCTTTCTGGGTCGGTATTCAAGGCCAACAATACAGATGCTGCTGCCTGGCCTATCGTTTTCACCAAAGTGCCCGAAACCGTCATCGCCCATGGTGACGATGTCATTCTTCCTACTGGCGTCACCGAACAAGTTGATTACGAGGCAGAACTAGCCATCGTGATTGGCAAAGGCGGCAAGAACATCAGCAAAGCAGATGCAATGAGCCACGTTTGGGGGTACACCATTGTCAATGATGTAACCGCACGTGATGTGCAAATGAGGCATCAGCAATGGGACTTGGGCAAATCATTCGACACCTTTTGTCCAATGGGGCCTTGGCTAATCACGGCCGACTCGTTTAATGCGACTGATACACGTGTGCGCTGCTGGGTCAACGACGAACTTCGACAAGAAGGCCAGACACGTGATCTGATTTTTGACTTGCCCACACTTATCGAGACCTGCTCGCGGGGCATCTCTCTTTACCCCGGTGACATCATTGCGACCGGGACACCTGCTGGTGTAGGAATGGGCTTTACCCCGCCTCGTTACTTGAAATCTGGCGATCGCGTTCGTATCCAGATCGACGGCATCGGCACACTTGAAAACGCCTTTCGATAGGCGCTGCACGTAGCGACATATAAGAAAAAGCCCACTATCGGCTTATTACTAAATGAAGGAGACATGGATGAAAGCAATTACAGTAAAAATGTTCACGGTCGGCCTGACCATGCTGGCTTCCAGCATGGCTTGGGCCCAGTACCCAGAACATCCCATCAAAATGATCGTGCCCTTCCCCCCTGGAGGTGTGACGGATACGGTAGCACGGCCCATCGCAGACGCACTCGGCAGAGAGTTGGGGCAGACTGTTGTCGTCGAGAACAAGGGTGGCGCGGGTGGGGCCATTGGTACAGGTGAGGCAGCGCGCGCCAAACCGGACGGTTACACAATACTGATGATGCTTTCGTCGATCTCAATTTTGCCTGAGGCAGACCAAATACTCGGGCGCAAGCCTGCATACAGCACAACGGATTTTAAGCCCATTGCGCGTATCACCGCAGACCCGACCGTCTTGGTCGTCCCAGCCAACTCACCATGGAAAACGATTGATGAGTTTGTCGCGGCCGCCCGTGAGGCGCCCGGCAAACTGGACTACGGCAGTTCGGGTATCTACGGCTCCATGCACGTGCCCATGGCCATGCTCGAGAAAAACGCGAATATTAAAATGACACATATCCCCTACACGGGAGCAGGGCCTGCGGTTGTGGCCTTGCTAAGCGGTCAGGTCGATGCGATCTCCACAGGGCCTTCCAGCATTCTGCAACATATCAAATCTGGTACGGTACGCCCCTTGGCGCATTGGGGCGACAAGCCGGTAGCCGCGTTGCCCGATACGCCCAGCTTGTCCCAGAAGGGATACGACGTGAAATTCGTGCAATGGTCAGGCATTTTTGTACCCAAAGATGTGCCAGCTGAAGTGATCGCGCGTTTGCGTGCCGCAGCCAAAGCCGTGGCGAACGACCCAGCCGTGCAGGCAACAGTCCTGGCAGCAGGCAGCCCCATCGACTACCTGGATGCTGATGAGTTTCAGACTTACTGGGACGCGGACGATGCTCTATTAAGAAAAGCGGTACAGGATATTGGGAAAGTGGAATAACACTTGAGGCGATACAGCTGCGGTCAGCATGGCTTGCAGTTGTTCAGCCAGGCCTTCCCCTCGGCATGCTGCTAGCTCGACGCACAAGTCAAGCTAGCCTCAGTCATCCCAGCAAAAGCATGTGTGGGTGAGCAGACACAAAAATGCTACATTTAAGGCATCAAGCCCTTGCCATCCATCTTCCACAAGCAGATTAGGTCAGCATGCGTTATTGGTGGGTCAATCAAAACCAAACATACCGCCATGAAGTGCCGGGCGGGTATCTCTGGTCTCCAAAACGCAAGGCAAACCAAGCTCAAAACCCATTCTATGACTTCATGCGTGAAGTTACGCCTGGGGATATCATTTTTTCCTTCAGCAACACTCATATCCGTGCAATCGGGATTGCGGCTTCACATGCCTATGAGTCCCCTAAGCCCTTGGAGTTTGGCCAGGCGGGTGCCTACTGGAATAACATCGGTTGGCGTATCGACGTCAAGTTCCATGAATTACGGCTAACGACCAGGCCCGCCGATCATATGGCCGTGTTGGCACCCCTACTGCCTACAAAATACGCTCCTTTGCGCCCAAATGGCGCTGGTCTACAAAGCGTTTACCTGACGCGCCTTCCTGAAACCCTTGCAGCAGCACTTATCGATTTACTGGGTGCTGAAGCACATAGTTTAGCGAAGGGGTACTACCTTGCGGACGAGCAACCGGCGTACTCTGCATCAGGCGTTGGGCTTGTAGAGTGGGAAGAACATGAACTGAATCAAGTACAGACGGATACGTCATTAGAAGACACTGAGCGGCAAGCCATTGTTCTCTCGCGACGCGGGCAGGGCTTATTCAAAAAGCGCGTGATGAGACTGGAGCACGCATGCCGAATTACTGGAGTAAATCGCCAAGAGCATCTGCGAGCCAGCCATTGCAAACCTTGGCGCGATGCTAATAACGAAGAACGCCTGGATGGTGAAAATGGCTTGCTTTTGACGCCCAGCATGGATCATTTATTTGATCGTGGGTTTATTGGGTTTGATGACAATGGTCGAACCATTATCTCGCCTGTTGCCCATCAAGAATCATTGATGCGCATGGGCCTGGATCCGCAGCACCCGCCTAATGTTGGTTCGTTTTCCAGTGGGCAACGCAAGTATCTGGAGTTTCATCGAGAGAACGTACTGTTGATGTCTAAGTATCTAGAGCACGGTTAATCCCACACAGTCGGTCTCGCTGTATCTTCGTAGGACACGCCCCTGTTCATATCCGAATGTCATCACAGTTGCCGAGTCACGTTAAAACAAAATCAACCAACAACTTAGCATTCAGCACAACGATCACCGCCGTAACAACCCACGCCAAAACAGCCACACTGCGGCGCAGCACAAACGACCCCATCAATTTGCGATCTGACACAAACCGCACCAGTGGGATCACTGCAAACGGCAGTTGCATAGATAGAACAACCTGGCTAAGCACCAGCAGCTTTGCGGTGCCGTTTGCGCCATACAAGCTTGTGACGAACACCACTGGGATCACAGCCAGGCTGCGCGTCAACAGCCGGCGCATCCAGCTAGGGATGCGCAGGTTCAGAAACCCTTCCATCACAATCTGCCCCGCCAGAGTCCCCGTCACAGAAGACGTTAACCCTGAGGCCAGCAGCGCTATCGCGAAAAGCAACGAGGCCACGCTAGCGCCCAGCAATGGCGAGAGCAGGCTGTAGGCCTGTTCGATGTCTTCCACATCTGTGCGCCCCGCCTTATGGAATACCGCAGCTGCCATGATAAGAATCGCTGCATTGACAAAGAGGGCCAGGGTTAACGCGACAGCGCTGTCGGTCAGCGCCCAGCGCAATGCTGTTCGGCGCCCATCCGGTGTACGCGGATAGCCACGCGTTTGCACGATGGCCGAGTGCAAATACAGGTTATGGGGCATTACAGTGGCACCGATAATGCCAATCGCCAGGTATAGCGCCGAGGGGTCAGTCACTATCTGGGCACGTGGGATGAAGCCACCTAATACCTCGCCTATCACAGGTTGTGCCAACGCTATCTGTACGCCAAAGCAGACGAAAATAATCAATAGCATGGCCATGACAAAGGCTTCAAGCCAGCGAAACCCGCGCCCCATCAATAACAGTATGAGCATGACATCCAGCGCCGTCAGTATTGCCCCTATTGTCAGCGGAATGGAAAACAGCAGGTTTAACGCAATGGCGGTGCCAATCACCTCCGCCAGGTCACAGGCAATGATGGCGATTTCACTGAGTATCCAGAGAACAAAGCTTACTGGGCGGCTATAGCGCTCCCGACAGGCCTGGGCGAGGTCGAGACCGGCGCCAATTCCCAGACGCACGGCCAAAGCCTGCAGCAGGATTGCCATCAGATTCGAAATGAGAATGACCGAAAGCAGCAGGTAACCAAAATGCGAGCCGCCGGCCAAGTCCGTGGCCCAGTTGCCCGGGTCCATATACCCTACCGACACCATATAGCCTGGCCCAGCAAACGCGAGCAGACGCCGCAGCCAGGAACCCGTCATCGGCACCGAGATGCTGGCATTCACACGGTTTAGGCTCGGCCTGCCGAGCAAAACCGCGTCGGGCAATTCCGATTCGGCGTTGGTATCTGGTTTTTGCATTGTTTTTCTACAAGGCGAACTGCATACAAAAATATATTACTCGTTATATTTTCGGCCTGTGCAATAAACAGATTTTTGCGCTAAGAAAACGCGTGGTGCCATCTTGTAGACGTGAAGCTGTGTAACAGATGCTGCCCATCAGCAGGTGTAGACGGTTGGTGCATATGGATGGCGTTCGTTCTGACGATAGCGGGGTGCAACAAGACCGCGACGAAACTGATCAAAACGCATTGCGCCGCGTGATCTTACAGTCGGCCCAGTAAATGGTCAGCCTTCTTCGCCAGGCCGGCCTAATATCACCTGAACCAACTCACTTCAGCCCCGCCTTATCCAACCCAAACGCGGCATCCATAGAACCCGGTTCATTTGTAAAGGAAATTGCCAGGCGGTTCCAGCCATTGATGGCTACGATACGAAACGTAATTTCGCTTAATTCCTGCTCCGACAGCTCCTTGCGGACGGCATTGAATATTTCATCGGGAACGCCGTGAGGAGGTAGATTGGTGACGACTTCCGTCCATTCAAGAACAGCGCGCTCGCGTGGCGAAAAAAGGGCAGACTCACGCCATACAGCAATATGGTGCAGGCGCAGTTCGCGTTCGCCGTTGATTTTTGCCTCTTTTACATGCATATCCAAGCAAAATGCGCAGCCATTTAACTGCGAAGCACGGATATCAATCAGGCTACCCATTTCTTTATTTATTTCGTTAGCAGCAAGCGTCTGGCTGAACTCTTGAAACTTCTTGGCGAGGGTGGGCGCTAGTTTGTAATAATTTAACCGCTGTGTCATTTGAGTTTCTCTCAAAAATATAGGAATCGCCAGTATCGACGGCGACTATATCGACGAGCGTTAACATCACCTGCAGCAAGGTGACGATAGCCCGTCGTAGCGCCACCTATACGCCTTGCATCCCCTCACTTTCGATCATCATAAATTCATCGCATGATTCATCATAATCCCATCTTTCCACAAGACAATGCCGCGATCTGCCATCGACCCCATGGCGAATAAGGTTAATAGAGTTGTTGGAATCATGGCGAATCCGCGATGATACGGCTGTACCAGCCTGTAGGGCCCATACAGGACGCGGCAAATTGGCAACACTATCGTGCAGCGCACTTATATATGGCCTATGGATGTGGCCACCTAATATCAAATCGACGCCTGCCTCTGCCCATGTTTGGATGGCTTGCTCGTGGCCGTGCAACAGATGTTCTTGATCGATAGCGTGCTTTACATAAACGGGTTGATGCGTCACAACGATCCGCAACTGATCGGGCTCTGCTTGCTTTAAGCGTTGTGCAACGCGTTTAATCTGCCTGGCAGAAACCTCGCCTTCTATATGCCGATACCGGCGTGTTGTGCGTAACCCAATGGCCAACAGCTCTGGGGTTTCTAGAACTGGCTCAAGCTCTGGCCCAAAGACCCGCGTGTAGCGCCCGTACGGCCAAAATATACGGGCAAGCAGATCAAATAATGGAATATCGTGGTTTCCCGCGATGACTAACCTGGACGGAATTGCAAGGCGATCCAGAAAGGACTTGGCTGCGGTAAATTGTCGTGCCCGCGCGCGTTGTGTGATGTCGCCAGACAGAATTACTACATCAGGTGCTTGCGCGTGTGCCAGGCGTTCTAGCGCACTAACGACCTTAGGCCTTTCAGTACCAAAATGTGTGTCCGATATGTGTAGTGCTAGTTTCATGCCGCGTCGATGTCCGTGCGGCGCTTAATCAGCAGCAGCGGCTCGGGCGCCACACGAAACTCCAGCGGTGTATGCAGCCACATAATCTCGCCATCAGCAGCTACTTTTATACGGCGCTTGCGTGGGTTATGACTACTGGTCGCAGGCCTGGTTTGATGCGAGCCACGCTTACCAAACGAAGTGACAGTCAGGCTGCGAAAGCTAAAGCTGGTGACATTGTCTGCGTCGCCCAACCTGCCCAAGGCACCACGCGCGGCCAGCCACAACATAGCCAACGTACCTACATGATTGACCGCGATAGCGGCGAGCTGGCCTTCTTTGACCGCCTCTGCCTCGCGCATGCCCACCTGTTCAAGTTGAAGGCGGTTATTGCCAATAAACAGCGTGGTTGACCGGAGATGAACCCGTTCGCCTTCCTGTTCTAACTCCAGGTCCAGCGATCGATGATGGTGCAGCGCCGTAACAAAGGCAGACCACAGCGCGACGAGCCGGCTTCTACCATAACGCTGTTTAAACGCTTCGCGGTCTTCAAGCAGCTCTGGGTACAAACCTACGCTGGCATTAACAAGAAAAACCCGATCATTTACTAACCCGACCTGTACCGGCGACGGCTCGCCCTGCAATAAGTCATCTAGCGCCCCTTGTAAATCCTCCGGGATGCCGTGCGTGCGCCCAAAATAATTAAAGGTGCCCTGCGGGAGTGCACCAAACAGGCAACGGCTTCCCAGTGCTGTATTTGCTACGGCGTTGATGGTTCCGTCCCCGCCAACCGCCACCACGACGCCGCTCTCTGCGCTGGCGGCTTCTACGGCTTGCTTTACAGTTGAATCTACATCGCTGGGCCCGTCAATGACGAACATACGGTATGGACGCCCTGCCGAACGCATTGCGGATTCAATCGTTTGGCGAGTGGCGCTTGAATCGCTGGTGCCTGAGCCCCCGTTGATAACGAAGAACAAGGATGGATTGGGGTGCATATGACTGACCAAACGGGCTCCCTACAGTGAGTTGAGTTTGATCGTAACAGCATAAAGCGTCGGAGCACAGCGCGCGCTGGCAACTGAAATTTACACGGTTGCTGGCAAAACTGACGAAATATTATCCTTGTAAATGTATTGTTGAACGCTGAGATGTAAACGATGATGCGACAGGATATCGTCGGGTTTTCCCACACAGTAAGCCTGTTCAAACTCAACATACTATCGCTTTGCATTACTAACGATATACGTTACCATTCAGAATGATCAAGTCCTTTGCTTGTCAAGACACAGCAGCCATGTTCAAAGGCACCCGTGTTACTCGCTTCGTCAATATCGAACCTGTAGCCATGCGCAAGTTGGCCATGCTGGAACGTGCCGCCCGAATCGCAGATTTGCGAATCCCGCCCAATAACCGACTTGAACAGTTGAAAGGCGATAGAGAAGGCCAATACAGCATCCGCATCAATAGGCAGTGGCGCGTGTGCTTCGTCTGGACCGGCCAAGACGCCGAGCGCGTCGAAATTGTGGACTACCACTAAAGAGGTAATTATGCGTACTGTACCCTACCCCACCCCTGGCGAAATCTTGCTGGAAGAGTTCCTTAAACCCATGGGCATTAGCCAATACCGGCTGGCGAAAGAAATCAGTGTGCCGCAAATACGCATCAGTGAGATTGTGGCTGGTAAGCGTGCCGTGACTGTGGACACAGGGCTGCGTTTATCGCGCTACTTTGGCACTTCTGATGAGTTCTGGACTGGGCTGCAGCTAAGTTACGATCAGGCGTGTGCCAAAGACGCCTTGGCCGATGTGCTTGCCAGAATAAAACCATTGGAACATGGGTACGTTTAGCCACCACACAAAAATGGATAAACTGCGGCAACAGAGGCAACGTTCGCACACGACTCTTAAAAGCCGTATAGGGTTGAGGCCTCAGAGCTACAAAACCAGGGATATTCTCACTCGATATATCCACAACACAAACATATGTAAAGCCTTCCAAAGAAGCTTTAAGTCTTAACATTTGAGTAGTCCGTGCTTACTCCGGCCCAAGAATCACTCCAGCAGCCATCTCGACGGTTGGGGAATGTCAATAAGGATTCACGCGATGAAACTCAAACCTTCTCTACTTATGGCTGCCATATTGGTAGCTGGATCGTTCGCCGTCCCGGCGATGGTCCAGGCTGCGACAGCAGCCCCCACCGATCATTCTTACGCGGCAACCTTGCAGCCGATGAACGCGAAAGCAATCGGCTTTTCAACGACCGGCGAGGCTACATTCAAGATTCACGGGGACGACCTCACCATCGACATCAAGGTCAAAGGCTCGCCACCCAACGTCACCCATTGGCAGCATTTTCATGGCCTTAAGGGGCAAATGGCGGCAACATGTGCAACGCCTGCAGCCGATACTAATGGTGATGGCTTTGTCGACCTGATCGAAACCGAGCCTGCATCAGGCACAACAATGGTGCCGTTTGACGACATGCCGGCGAAAATGGATGTGGCACACGGCGATTACCCAAAAGCGTCTGCTGACGGGTCATATCATTATCACAAGATCGTATCCGTAAAAGAATTGTCAGCGGCATTTGCCAAGGCCTTTGATGGGCAGGCGCTTAATCTTAACAAACGCGTCCTGTTAATCCACGGCGTCGCAGATGACACCAAGCTGCCCGCAACGGTGAAATCCCTGGGCCCTATTCCCGCTCAGGTTACTTTGCCTATTGCCTGCGGAAAGATAGAATAATCACGCCAGCATAGCCAGCACAGGGTGAAACACCCAACCCCGTGCACACATCTCATGTTTGTATCCGGTGAGCAGGATTGCTCACCATCTCCTGCATCCTGCCCTCGCTCATTTCCCGATCGCCTGTTGGTCGCTGGCCGTCGTCACCGACTTTGCCAGCGTGTGGCTGGGCGAAACGGCCTGGCATTGGTCTGCCGGCCTGCTTACTGTTGGTTGCGTGTGGGCTTTGGCGGCCATGCTAGCGGGCCTGATGGAACTACACCGCGTACCTGAGGGTGTCGCCATGCGCGATACCTATGCGACGGCACCGCGTTGTATTACTTCAACCTTCAAACGCCCTCAAATGCGGAAACCGCCCTTCTGCCAAATACTCCTTTTCAGCGGGCGTCGATAAACGACCTAAGAGCTGATTTCGATGAGGATGGCGGCCAAACGCTGCTATCACCTGCCGCACATCACGCGCTTGCTTTACCAGCGACTGGTATATGGGCTGCAGGTGCGGCGGGGCCGCTGTGTGTATGTCTTCGCGAAGCGAGATCAGCAAATCGAGACGATCAAGATGATCGGGCCCTTCGCAATGGCCTAGCGGCAGACCAAAAACAATCTTGAGCCACGGCTTATTCAGTGCCGCATAGTGCCCATTGGCGATGCCGCCCATTGTCAGCGATAGCGCGGCAGGATCTTGTACATAGGCTCGGGTGGTACCGCGCCAAACAGATCGCGAAAACTGATCGAACAGGATGATGAGGGCAAGCCTACCGTGGGGATCAGACGCCCAGCCGGCGAGATGGCCTTCGGCGGCGAGTGTGGTGAGCGCTGAGAACCGAGCCGTGATCTCGGCATCTGCCCCACCCCGCATTCTCCAGAACCAGTGGTCGCGATGGGTAGTCGCATCGACTTCAGTCATGCGCTCTTCAGGAAACCAGAAATCGATAACATCGTTTGATGTTTGAAAATCAGTTGCGTCGTTCATTTCAGCACCAACGTGTAGACGGGGTTCTTGACTCGTTTATAGCAGCAAGCTCGGTATGAGTTTAATTGCACCCACGAGCTGCATTATTTGTCCCGAAATTGAACAGACAAAAGTGGAAGTGCACGCATCATTTATTACTACCACGATGATCATATGCCGCTATATATACTAACGATCTTCGCCAAAGGTGATAAGTCCAATTTAACCAAATCTGAGCGTAACGAGTTGGCCGACATGGTCGACATACTGGTCAGCACCTGGAAAGGACGAAAATCATGAGAACCGCATTTCACAGCATCTAGCACGGCCTTTTAGAGGCTAATACGCACGCCAAGGGCGATGAGCGTGGCGTGCGTGTACATCATTCCCGCGTTGTTGACGTGAAGGCAGTACGAGCCAAGATAGGAATGACTCAGGAGCAGTTTGCTGCGCGCTTCGGCTTTTCCACAGCAACCCTACGTCACTGGGAACGAGGTGATCGCACTCCACGTGGCCCCGCGCTGGTGCTGCTCAATGTTATCGAACACAATCCACAGGCGGTCATCCACGCATTAGCCTAATAGCTAATCAAGGCCGCGATATACTTTTCTCAGCATCGAGCTGGGATAATCCTCCAATGATCTCTCGCCAACGTCCTTTATATGACAACCCATACCTTTCAATTCTGGTGTGGTGTCTTCTGGCGCTGCTTGCCTGCGGCATTCTGGCAATGTCAGAACACCGAGCGCTAATCAATGGGCTTACGGAAAAAAGCAATGCCCTATACAGGCTGATTTCTCAACGAGTCAGTCAACATGACGCTCATTTGACGGCATTATCGGCGATTGCCTCGGCGCACGGCGAACGCGATCACAGCCTGTTTCTTGATGTTGCAACGTCAATCACACATTTTTACCCCCGAATCGACGATGTTCAACTCGTCGCGCTCGATACACATGTTGCCAGCGCGGGCATCGCGCCGCTGGCTCCCGAACTTGAAAAACTGGTCTATTCGACAGCGAACGCACTCACAGGAAAAGTTGCGCTCATGCCAGACCCTCGGCAACCGCACCACTATCTACTGATAAAGCGCAGCCCAAACACGAACCTGGCCCGATATGGCCTGATGCTTGCCATTGATGCCGAGAAGCTGCTCGATGGAGCAGGCGCATTCTGGTTGCGGCCAGACGTTGTGCTTCGTTTGTCGTTACCGGATGGGCAGCCACTTGTTAGCTATCACTATGCACCTGAATTGATTCAATTTAGTAAGTCTATTGGCAGCACGTCCCAACCGCTACTACTCGAAACAGGTCTTAACATCGGCTGGGCCGACCTTTTACCACTCCTGCCCATGGCATTGATGCTGGTCGGTGTCACCCTCATCTATCTGGCCGCGTTGACGGCATGGCGGCTTAAAGCTCGTGCTCACGCAGCAGCAGCGCAGGCACGGGTCAATGCGTTGGAATCACGGCTGGCTCATGCGTCGCGCGTCAACGCACTGGGGGAGATGGCTAGCGGCCTAACCCATGAATTAACCCAACCGCTGACCGCAATTTTGGCGCAAACACAGGCTAGCAAACGGCTGATCACACTTGGAAAGTTCGACGCGCTGGAGTCTGTGCTGGACAGTACTATGGCCCAGGCAAGGCGGGCATCATCCATTTTGGACCGGTTTCGCAACTGGTCGCGCCCGCAGCGCGCCCCTGTTCTGGCCTTCGATCTGCGCGAGGCGTTGCACAATGTACAGGCACTGCTGCGCTCTAAAGCAATCGCTTACGGCGTGCGCATTACATTTTCCACGCCAGATAAGCCCGTACTCGTTATGGCAGACCCGGTTGAAATGGAGCAGGTCGTATTCAATCTTGCGCGCAACGCGATAGAGGCCCTGGAGGGCCAAAACAGCCACGGACGGGTGGTAGTAGTCTTAAAACAGAAGGCTAACCAGGCGGTACTCGATGTTTCCGACAACGGCCCAGGCATTGCACCCGAAATCCGTGACCAACTGTTTGCACCTTTTGCTACCACGCGAGAAGGTGGCACAGGACTTGGGCTGGCGCTCAGTAAACGACTCGTTGAGCGTATCGATGGGGAGCTTGTATTGGTCGACGAAGGCCCAGGCGCAACCTTCAGGGTTGTGATCCCATGCATTGCACCACGGCAGGAGAACGAACGATGACGCACCCCGTGTACCTTGTTGACGATGATGAAGCTGTACGTAATGCGCTGTGCCTGCTGCTTTCCACTGTTGGGGTCAAGGTTCAGGGTTTCGCCGACCCGGGGGTTTTTCTGGCTCACGCCGCTAGATTGCAGCCAGGCTGCCTGATTATGGATATTCGCATGCCCGTAATTTCCGGGCTCAAGTTGCATGAGCGGTTAGCTGAGCAAGGCATTGATTGGCCCACAATCATTATCTCGGGCCATGGGGACATTGACGCGTGCCGGCGCGCATTCCGCAACGGTGCCATTGATTTCTTATCGAAACCCATAGAAGAACAGGATCTCATCGACGCGATACAACGGGGACAAGACGCTCTCGACCGTATGTTGCGCCAGCGCGCGGAGCAGGCTGAAACACTGAACTTGTTGAAACTGCTCTCACCCCGCGAGTGCCAAGTGCTTGAACAGGTAACTCAGGGCTTTAGCACGCGCCAAATTGCGGATGCGCTAGGCCTATCACCGCGTACAGTAGAAACCCACCGGGCATCCATTGGTGCAAAACTGGGCACGACATCGCAGGCCGAGCTCACGCGCCTGTGGCTGGCTGGCCAAGCGACTCCGTAGATCTACGTAGGCCACCGCGAACCCTACGACTATCCGAACACTGAGCCGCAAGATAAGCTTTTATTACCTACTCTTGAAAGGAATAAAAATGATTCTAAAGCTCTCACTTGCTGCATTCCTGTGCGCCCCCATCCTGGCAACAGCGGCAACCCAGCTGCCCAGTTCGCCCTATCTGCCACTCGACCTGGCAACCAAAGCAGCACAAGCTGCACTTAAAGCTTGCTCGGCACAGGGTCACAACGTAAGTGTGGCCATCGTGGCACGCGACGGAGCAACCAAGGTGCTACTCAAAGCAGACAATTCCGGGCCTCACACCGCAAGCAGTGCGGAAGGCAAAGCCTTTACGTCCGCTGCACTGGGTCGTGACACCGCAGGGCTGGCCGAATTCATCGCGTCCAAGCCAGCAAATAACGGGCTGCGCGACATGGATTCACGCCTAATCATTCAGGCGGGCGGCTTGCCGATCAAATTTGACAAGGTATTGGTGGCAGGTATCGGTGTCGGTGGCGCGCCCTCTGGCGATATCGACGCTGGCTGCGCCGTCGAGGGCCTGAAGGCTATTGGTGCAGACTAAGCCAGACACAAACCTCGTGCAGTAATATGTTTGGCCGATGTCTGCGCACCCGTGCCGTGCCCACAGCAGCTACGTTTTTAATTCTTGGTGGAGGCCGTATGGCTAGATTCCTTGTAGCGATTGCCCGTGCCATGTTTTTGGCGCTTACTTGCACAAGCGCACTCGCTGGAGGGCCTATGAGCGACTATCCTTTACATGTTGCGGCTGCAAACGACAACGTCGCAGACATAGAAAAACTGCTTGCCGAAGGGGCACACATTGACGCCCGCGATGCCTCGGGCTCGACAGCGCTACTTGTTGCGACCAGAGGCAATAACGTGCGCTCGGCCAAAGCGCTCATCGATGCGGGCGCAAACGTCAATAAAAAAGACGATATTAACGATAGCGCCTACTTATACGCCGGCGCACGGGGGCATCTGGATATTCTGAACATGACCTTGACGCATGGCGCAGATCTTCAAAGTACGAATCGCTACGGTGGCACCGCGTTAATCCCGGCTGCCGAGCGGGGCCATGTAGAAACTGTACAGACACTGATTAATGCAGGGGTAAATATTGACCATGTGAACAATCTGGGGTGGACGGCCTTGCTGGAGGCCATCATTCTAGGACGCGGGGGTGAGCAGCACCAACAGATTGTGAGTATTTTGTTGGCGGCAGGCGCAAACCCCAATATTGCAGACCGAGATGGCGTAACTCCGCTTCAGCATGCGCGCTCACACGGTTATCGGGAGATTGAGGCCGCACTGCTCGCTGCGGGCGCAAAATAACTGAATCGCAAGCGTCTATAAGCAAGGTCTGCACACAACTAGCGTGTATGCCGTCAACAACTTATCAAGTTGTGGCTTAGGGTGAAACCAAACTACGACCATCCTCGTACAAGCGCGCAAACATCAAAAGAATCTGTCGGGCAAACGGCGCCTCTTTGATACCCGACCGTAGCTCAGAAACGTCGATGCCCTCCTCCCCAAGCACTGTTTCACGCGCATCAACAATTGCCTGGAGAATCTGTACAGTGAATTCAGGATGAAACTGCACCGAGAGTACGTTGGGCCCATAGCGCAAAATTTGATAAGCGTCGTGCGCAGAGCTGCCCAAGGCTTGCGCCCCGGGTGGCGGCGTGAGCACCGATTGCATATGCGTTAAGTGTGCATTGAACACGCGCGGTAGTTGGCCCAAAAACGGGTCTGCCTCGCCTTGCACATTCAGGGTGATCGGCAAGGTGCCGAGCTCCCCACCATCTGGATGGTAATCAACCACGCCACCCATGACATCTGCCATTAGCTGGTGCCCATAACAGACCCCCAGCAGGGGCTTGCCCGATTCAATTAAACCCTTAGCCCAGGCGCCGGTTCTATCGCTCCAGTCATCATGATCCGTCACCATAGACCACGAGCCTGTGATGACTGCCACCGAAAAGTCGGATTCATCCGGCAGCTCTTCTTGCAAGTCAGGTCGAACAACAATGATGTTCTGTGTCTGATGGCGTAATGCAGCGCGGAACCAGTCTGATTGCTCACCAAGCTGACGGCGCAATACGTCTGAGGGGCTGCCCATTTGCACAATAAGAAGAGGTGGTGCTTGTGACATGATGGGGAACTCCTGTGCGCTGTAATAAGGATGTGCGCTGTAATAAGGATGTGCGCGGCAAACTGCGCCGGGGCCTGTATTCATTGTGGCGAGCGGACGGGGTGGCGTCAATTGCAGATACTGTTTTTATTATTAGTCGGATCGCCCTGGATGACAACGATAAAATCCATGGCTTTAGCACAAAGAAGCGCCAAGCACTTGCCCAAATGCTTCTACGTAAAACCCAAGTAAGCACACCATGGCCAAACGCAATCTGTTTGCTGAACTGATAGAAGGCTTCGAAGCCTTGAAAAACTCGCGCGAGAATAGGGTTACTCTGCGCCAACATATCGTAGAAGCTGACTACAATCACTGCAACGGCACTGAAAGCTTCACCACAGAAAAGAAAAAGCGCGCCGCAAAAACCACGGCGCGCTGAAGTGTAGTTAAACGGCAGGTGCCACTAAGTACTCACCGTCATCCATTGTTGTGTGTGCATCAAGCGGGTATATGGGCCGGGCCAACCGCTGGAACGGGAACAGGTCATAGTCTGAACTGCAAACCCCAGGCCCGCTCACCAAGACAATTTGCCGTGCAAACGGTTCAAACCCGGCTCTGAAATGCTGCCGTGATTTAATCAGAACATATTTGCATTTGGCGGGGTCCACGCCAGCGTGCGTAAAGACGCCGGTGTCATACGGTTCTTGCGGTAGCTCCGAAACAAAAACCAGAACAGTACCCACCTTGAGCACGGCTGTGCGCCCCAGGCTTAGTTTTGTTCCGGTAAACATCGGGCCGGTCACTACATAGTTGCCATCAGTCAGCGTCTGAACCACCCCGGTAAGGGTCAGGGGTTCGCCCTTAAGGTTCAGGGCAGGCATGTCTGTCTTGCCCCCGAGGTTAATCGTCACCTCTGCGCCAACGCCTGCTTTAAACATAGCGTCTACAGTGGCAGGGTCACGAAATGGCCCGGCGACGACGTCTTGCAAGTCCTGGCGCATGACTTCTTCAAGAACCGCCATCACATCAGTAACGCCACCCGCGCCACAGTTATCACCGTGGTCAATCAGCAGTACTGGCCCCTCTTCCAGAGACTTGGCATACGAAATAGATTTCTCAACCGGTTCAGTAGGAAAGATAAAGTCGTCACGACGCTGCCAGGCCATGTTGGCAAGCTCATCTAGCAAGGCTTGCGCCTTGGCGGTGCTCTTGCTGTCAGACACAATCACAATCGACAGACCCGCATAAGGGATGTCAGACAAAGGAAACCCGCCAAACACCGACGCATTCATCACCTCTGCATCTGCCTCTGCCTGCATTGCCCGCGCCATGATGTCTTTCATAGGCTGGTGTTGCGGGGTTTGCCGCAGCATATGGGTGAGCATGGGCAGACGGCGCCACAAGATAACAGGTGAGTTCTGCCCTTGAAGCATCTTCATGATGCTGCGCCCTACCCTGGCACCGGTGTCATAGACGTCAATGTGCGGATAAGTACAGTAGCCCGCAATCACGGATGCATGCTCGATCAACGCCGAGCTGAAATTGGCGTGAAAATCAAGCGCAACACCGATAGGTACATGAGCTGGTACTACCTCACGCAAGCGTCGCAGCAACTCGCCTTCTGCATCTTCAAAACCCTCGGCAACCATGGCACCGTGCAGGTCAAGTAGCACAGCATCGCAACCGCCCCTTACTGTCTCCAGCACTGCATCGCACAGCGTCTCGAAGGTTTCGCGTGTAACGATCCCGCTGGGAACCGCGTTGGCGCACAGGGCAAAGTCAACCTCTGCACCCACTTCCCGGGCAAGATCCAGAAAAGCAGCTGCGGCGCTGTTGGTGCCCTGGCAAACCTGTATGGCCTGCTCTCCGTAAACCGGCCCGTCAACGCCCGTACCGCGGCGAAAATCTTTCAGGCTGGTAGCAACGGGCGAGAACGTGTTGGTCTCATGACGAATAAGGGCAATGGCAAATTTCATGATTTGATATCTCGAGTTACTGCTTTTCCAAGCCGGATTCTGCTACAAGCTTTCCATATCGTGCTGTTTCTTCATGCACAAACTCACGCGCCTTGGCCGGTTCCAGCATGACAGCTGAATAATTGAAGCTGTCCAATGCCTGGACAAAATCTTTATCTTTTACGCCTTCCTTCAAAACTGCATAGAGCTTGTCGATAACTGCTTGTGGCGTTCCGGTACGAACCACTACCGACAGATTTGCACGAACCGTCAATGCCTTGGGGTCGTCATAGCTTTGTGTTTCAGCCTGCGGGAACTCAGCCAGCGGAGTGCTCTGCAAAACAGCCAGAGGGCGAACTTTGCCGCTACGCGCATGCATGGCCGAAGAGCCTACTACGTCGATATGAGCGTCAGTCTGGCCACCAATCAGATCAGTAACAGCAGGAGGTGAGCCGCGGTAAGGAATGATCAGGAAATCAAGGTTATTGACACGCTGCCAATGATCCAGGGCCAAGTAGGCCGAGCCACCTATGGTGTTGACGCTAATTGACGCTTTGCCGGGGTTGGCACGGATGTACTCAACAAAATCTTCAAATTTCTTGAATTTGCTGTTGTCTTTGACGATCAACCAATGCGGGTAGTTGTTCAGCACCGTGACGGGCGTGAAATCTTTGTCACCGTCATAGCCTGGGTTTTTGAGCAACCAATGATTGATATTTAACGTGTTGTCGCTAGCCATGAATAATGTATGGCCATCAGACTTGTCGTTTAACACAGACGCGGCACCAATAATGGTTGCGCCGCCCGAAAGGTTCTCAACGATTACACGCGAGTCCGGGTATGCTTCGTTCACTTTCTTGGCAACCAGACGACCCAGCAGGTCAGCTGAACCGCCCGCAGGGTAAGGCACTACAACCCGCATAGTGCGGCTGGGCCATGCATCGTCGGCAGCGCTCGCGACCGGCGCAATCATGGCAGCGCCCATGGTGGTGGCAGCCAATAGCAATCCAGCCATTTTTCGACCTATATGTCTCATGTTTTGTCTCCTTTGTGTTCGATTTATCTGTTCTGAATCAAGATATGAGGGGTTAGTATGGAATTGATGGAGCATAATGTCTAATATATAATTAATAGCCTATCCATACGATATCGGTATACCTATGGACAAACGTAAGCTGCAATGCTTTGTCAGTGTTTTTGAAAAAGGAAGTGTGTCGGCAGCGGCCGAGGCGCTCCATATGACGCAGCCCCCGCTAAGCGTCATGATACGCAAGCTTGAAGACGACTTGGGCGTGTCGTTATTTAATCGTGAAGCAAATCGTCTGTTGCCAACGCCCACCGGCGAGCTCTTTTACCGGCGTGCAAAAGAGTTGCTCACCAGCATGAACGCCATACACCGAGAGCTGGACGAATCGCATAATGGTTCTCGCGGTACTGTCAGGGTTGGCTGTTCAACGGCTGCAAGCTTGTTCCTCATCCCCGCTGCCATGCAAGAAATCGCAGACAATAAGCTAAATATCACCGTTCATGTTCAGGAAGGCGAAACCGCCTATCTGGTGCAGCGCCTGCGAGACGGTCATCTCGACCTGGCCATTTGCCGTAGCCAGTACATTGCCGCAGATATCGAATCCTGTGCAGTAAAAACCGAATCATTGGTCGTGGCGCTTCCGCCCGGCCACCCGCTCGCCTCCAATGCCAGCATACGTATTGCTGATCTGAAGCACGAAACATTCTTTCTGCACAGCGCCCCGTCAGGCCGGGGCATTTCAGATACGTTGATCGCTGCGTGTCATGCAGAAGGGTACTCACCCAAGGTAGCCTACTGGGGCATAGAAACCCTGCCCATGCTGTTAATGGTGCAGCGTGGCCTGGGCATTGCCTTCGCCCCCGCCAGCTTCGGTGAGTTAGGGCTAAGCGGCATGCCCAAGCTCGTGCCGCTAAGAGATCCGGAAATCCATACGCATCTGAACCTGATTACGCTCAAACAGGCCAGAACACCGGCGACGGTGCAGCGGTTTATAGGTTTGCTTAATCGGGTGTAGCTAGCCTTCCTTGCGAAATGTCGCTTCCACGCCCCGAAACCATAACACTCGCCAACCAGCTTTTAGTAGCCAATGCCTGCCATTACAAATGAAGTCATCGTGCCCTCTACTGCAACTTCCTATTCTTCAAGGCTGGAACAGTTTTCTTTACCACCCCAGCGTAACCCCCCACCGCGACAAGCAGGACACTCCAATACGGGCCATACGGCCTAGGCCAAACGGCCCATACTCCGACACGCCCCAATGGGGCAAACCTGAACGCCGGCGTTCGCTTCGCTAAAAATAACGATTAGCAACGATTGCGGCGTTGACGCTCCCTAAGACTGGCAGTAGTATTTCTTTCAGTTCCAGCGGTATTCAGCTTGTATTAATCAGGCGAACGGGAGGCTGCGGGATGGTTACAAGAATAAAGAAGGTTCCGGTCGCCGTCCTGACTCCGGAACAACTCAATAAGATTCCACCATTCCTGCCGCTGGCACCGGACTACACCAGGAATTTCTTCGAAAAAACGCGCCCCGGGCAGGCAGTGGTGCGCGCCGACGATTTGCTGGCGTTACGCTTTGAGGCCAATAACCTCGCTATCGTCCCGGGTAGCCCGCCCCGCATTAAAAAGCAAGACAAGGGTGCAGCGACACTGATCGTGCACTTTCCGCCGCAGTCTATCGCCGAACAGGCTTTTTTCGAGACCACCCCAGGGGCGCCACAAGCAGAAAAACCGTCTGCTGCGCGTGCGCGTATTTCAGGCGAGTCTCGCTTGGCCTTCAAGGTGCCCGATGGTTTTGACGTACCTTATACACTTGAAGGTTTGCTTCAGGCGATAAGCACGCTGGAGCCGGCCGTAGTCTCCACGGCGCTGCCACCCCAGGCGCAACGCGCATCCTTCAATATTCGCGATCTGTTCGACACGCGAGTTGACACCCTGACCGCGCAGCAGCGCACGGCAGTCATCGGATTCGCATTTCGCAGCTTGCGTATCGCCGCGGTTCAGAACGATATCGCAACGCTGCGGATGCGCCAAATCTCCGTAGATACGAACGTGGTGCAGGCTGGCCGTGCGGGCTTGTCGGGCATTGAAATCATGCCTGACATGGTGGAGATCAGCGATGCGCTGCGCAGAGCACTGGATCGCCTTAACAAACAACCTGCCGCACCGACGGCAAAGCAGACTGCCATTGAGTTTCCATGGCGGCTCATCCTTAGCCCTCATGCCAATGAACGCTGGCAACACGCCGACACGCCTGTAACTTCACCTGCGACGCAGCGCACAGAACTATGGCACTCGCGCCTTTATGCCATGGACGCTGCCGGAAACCCAGTCCTGCCGCCCACGCATGACCCGCAAAGAACCGTGCGGGTGATCTGGGCAACCAGTGGGGAAGGCTCTTCCACAACCAAACCGCTCACCAAGACATTCCCTGGCAGTGACGAATTGCCGGCATCGAGCACATCACCGTTTCGCATGGCGATGACCGACAGGGACCGATACCAGATTGTTCATGAGACGTCGAATTTCTCTTTATCTAATTTCCAACCTACGCCCGTTGCGACTAACCTGCTTATGCTGTCCTCGCAGGGTGCATGGCTGGATTCACGCGGTTACTGGGACGCACCGGGACTGGATCTGGAGGAATGGGTACACAACGCCAGCATGGGCCGGGACCACTACGTGCGTATCGTCAACAAGGGGGTGCTGTTTCCCTTTGGCCATGCGGTCGTGGAGATAACGGTTACCGAGCGCAAGTTTCATAACGGCGCCCTCAAAAACGGCAAGCAAGTCATCGAGCAAGAACCGGGTAACGTGGCAGCCTTGCGCCAACGTAAGTTTCTTGTTGTTCGCGAACCCTTGCGCACCTTTGCAGACCCGACCCTGACAACCAAGGACAAGTCCGTAAAACTGCATCTTCAGATGCCTTTGACCAGCGTACGTCTGCTGACACACACCACGCCGAATCTGGATCCGGCAGCGTATATATCTGGCGCCGGAGAATCGTACTGGCCCGCGGTGAACACCAAACCGTTTGAGTTCGAGTGCGTGGCCACGGATCTGGATGGGCGGCAGCTTCGCTTCAGCCTGCCCATGATTTTCATGAAAAACTCCGCCGCCAGCCCGCACTCGACAAGGGGTTCAGTCTCGACACCGAATTTCGATCTGGCCGAAATCTATGCGACGAAAGTGGCCGAGTCGTGGCGCCAGGCTTCCAACTATTCACGGCGTCGGGCCAATACCCGCCAGCAACGCGTCACACTGGCGCGCAGCGCCAAGGCTGGCGATACCACGCTACAAATGGACGAGATTGAGTTCGATGCAGTGGTTGAGAGCAAAAACACCCAGCTGCGCAATTATTCGAACGATCTGACGCAGCCCCTCTTCTACCCCAGGATTGCGTCCGCTATCGTCCGTATTCCAGCTCTTACACAGCTTACCGGAAGCGCCAAGACCAATACTGTCTTGTGGAATGCCTATTATCTGAAGAATGATTTTTCAGCCGAGAATAAGGGCCAGGTGTTCCTGGATGTTCAGGACGAAGCAGGCATGGCGGCGCTGGACTTTTCCGTACAAGGAGACAGGTCTGGCGGCTTTGTGCAGCCTAACCTCAAGCCCAGTGCAATTTCTCGCCTGACAGGGCCAGTCTCTGGCAATGTGCAGAATTTCATCGCCGGCAAGATGGACGGCATGGACGCCTTTCCGTCATCGTTATCTGAACTACCCCTACCTTATCTATTTGGCTGCATTCCGCTGGGCGCCATCATCGAGTCAGTCACCAACCTTGCCGACACCCCCGATCGCGTCCCCAAATTCGTCAGCGAGGCCGCGACCCAGGCAGAAAGTTTCATCAACGACCTGGGCCGTCTGTATGGGCTAGCGTCCGGGCTGGGCGATCAGGCGGGCAATATTGCAGGCAGCGCCATACAGGCCATCGGACATACCGTTGAAGATGTTATCGCGCAGGGTAAAGGCTATGCAGCTGCCCTGGTCGCCCATGCTCAATCAGCGGTGCAGCAGGTGCAGACTGCGCTTGATAGTGTTGCGGTTGCGGTTCAGGCGCTGGAAGGCGCGAATATGGCTTCCCCGCCCGCGCTGACCAATATCAACAACACCGCCAACGCCGCCCGTACGGCGGTCGGCAAGCTGCGTACGGCTGCCAATACCAAGGTAAACGGCGTCTCGCTGCCAGCAGGCTTGCGGCAGAATCTGCTGCAGCTGTGCAATGTCGCAGACATCGTGCTGGACGATGTGCTGGGTCTGGCCTTGCTGTTTACACAGGGCAAAGTGGTCTATGCGGCACTGGACGATATCGTGGGCAATCCGCAGGTGTTCGGCGATTTGCTGGAAGACCCAGATGCGCTGGCGGACAAGCTGCAGGCACTGCAGACAGCACTTGCGCCCATGCGGGCGACCATTGCCGCATCGCATCTGCTCGATGGCGCACCACGCAAAGTATTGCTGGACGCCATAGACTCCACACTGCAGGTGCTGGAAGGTGCGGACGCCTTGCTTAATTTGCTGCAGATGCTCACGGGCGACGAACTGACCATACGTTTTGACTGGAACCCGCAGATTAAAAGCTGGAGTCTCGTGCCTGGCGCAGCACCTCTGTTCCGCGTCAATGACGTCCACGGTTTTCTTGTCGCAGTCGAAGCCAAGGTCAAGAAGAATGGCCAGAGCGCGCCCAAGCTTTCGGTGGTGTGCTCGCTCAAGAACTTTGATCTGGTCTTGATCGCTCCGGCAAGCTTTATTGAACTGAACTTCGAGAAAATCGAGTTCCGCATCGACACCGGCGCCAAGATGGATGTGGATGTGCTGTTGAACGACATCAAGTTCGTCGGCCCGCTGTCGTTCGTGGAAACGTTGCGTGACCTGATTCCGCTGGATGGGTTCTCTGACCCACCCCATCTGGACATCACCCCGCAAGGCATCGATGCGGGCTTTGATATTGCGCTGCCCAGCATAGGCGTGGGCATCTTTAATCTTTCTAATCTGAGCCTGGGCGCGGGCTTTACCGTGCCTTTTATCGGTCAGCCGCTGTCGGTACGCTTTAATTTCTGCACACGAGAACAACCCTTCAATCTGTCAGTGTGTATGTTTGGCGGCGGCGGCTTTTTCGGCATTACGCTGGACCCCAGCGGCATACAGTTGCTTGAAGCGGCGTTTGAGTTTGGCGCAAGCATTTCCATCAATCTGGGCGTGGCTTCGGGTGGCGTGCATGTTATGGCTGGTGTGTACTTCCGGATGGAGCAAGACGCGTGTTCGCTCAGCGGCTATTTCCGCCTGGGCGGCAGTGTGGATGTGCTGGGCCTCATTACCGCATCTATCGAGCTTTATCTTGAGCTGCACTATGAGTTCGAGACCGGCAAGGCCGTTGGCCGCGCGGAGCTGACGATAGAAATCGAGGTGTTCATCTTCTCGGGCAGCGTCACCGTAAAGTGCGAACGCAAGTTTGCGGGCTCGAACGGCGATCCTACCTTCCGCGATTTGATGGGGCTGAACCCAGCACTGGCTTTGCAAGACGAGCTGGCGCAGATAGACAGCCACTCCGACTACCCCTGGCGCGAATACGCCGAGGCTTTTGCGTAAGGACACCCTATGGCCAAGCAAACAATAGTCTGGACGGCACTGCCCAACGGACGCGCCACCGAAGGGCCTTATGCGGGCCAGTTGCGCATTTCCATTGTTGTGTCCCCACGCCTTACACCCGAATCGAGCGGCGAACAGGTGCTCAAGGCGTTCGAACCCTGGCGTGATTGGCCGTCCACGCTAGCCCATGCAAAACTCGCAGTTCGCGTGGATGGGCACACGGTGGAACTGGAGCGCAATACGTTTGCCGACAAAGGCCTCTGGAGGCAGCTCTTCACGGACGACACGCCGGTAAACGGCTTTACGTTCAAGGACATGAGCAAGATGAACCTACGCTCGTTTTCCGTGCGCAATGTATTGGGTTTCACCCGTCGACATTACGGACGCATGGCTGTTCAGGCGGCCAGCACGCATCCTACGCTTTTGCCCTGGCGCGATGCGCATCCGGATCTGCGGAATATGCTCACCGACTATGGCACCACGACACAAAAGGTGGATACCGATCGCGTACACCTGGAGATGATGAATCCAGGATTTAGCCGTTTACTGAACAAGAACGATAAGCGTGGGGTATCGCAGTATCTGGACGAGCTCGTGTTCAATCCGCAAAGCCGTTTCGGTGCTGACGTACCCGGCATAGGCGTGAATGCAAGCGGCGATCCGGTGACTAGCGGCAAATTCCCGGTACGTGCGCTGCCGCCGGACTGGATACGGCCAGATCAGGCGGTGGACCCGCAGATGGCCGCTCTCATGGGGCAGTGGAACACGGCTGCCGAATACACGCTTTATCAGGCCAACCGTTTTTACCAGCGGGCCAACGCTACAGACGCGCAACGCGCCATGCGACATCCTTCCATGGCCAATATTTCAGCCGCACCTGCCCTGCCGGACATGGATTTCCATCGCATTGTCGCCAGCTTCGGCGACTACCCCGCTGTCCTGCGGCGGCTGGGTCTGATCATTGATGCGTATCTTCCCCCCGACTCACCCATGGACGCGGCACTTGCCCACGCTGAACATGTTCAGGGTACGCTGCAGGTAATGGTCAGCTGGGATGAACCGCCTGCAGGGCTTATCAACGCCTGCCCTGCCAGCGCCTGGGAGGCAGACAAATTTAGCTTTACCGCGCGCGCCCGCACGGCAGATCACGCGCGCGGCATGCTGCAATTGCAATATGCCAGCGACCGCTGGTTGTCGGACAAACCACGCAGTCTTTTCGATGTGCATCAGGTCGATCCTGACGGATCGGCCCTGAAAACGGTGAATTTTGTACTGTCGGCGCAAAACCTGATCGGTAAAAGCTTGGTGCCTGGCAGTCATGGGGCAGTCACCTATACCACCGGTGATAAGCAGGCCCTGGCGGCTTTGCGATCCGGCGGTCTGGGGGTTTCGCGCCATGGCCGGGCCGGTGCGGTGGCGCAGAATGCAGCGGCGGCGGCGTTGAAGAATCAAGCGATTGAGGCCGGACCGACCAGCGCCGGCAAGATCACCCTGTTTGCCGAAGATCTCTTGCGCGGCTACAGAGTGGATGTTCAGCAGATCGACGCACAAGGCAAAAGCCGCTGGCACTCCCTGTGCCAGCGGCAGGGCGATTACCGTCTCATGGCTTCAGACCTTGCCCTTGATCTGCCCGACGACGAGGGCTATGTAAAAGGCGCGTCCACAAGCAGCGCCTTGCCCGGCGCGGACAACACGCAAAACCCGGGCGACCATTATCTGCACGAAACGCTTTTTCGCTGGGCAGGCTGGAGTCTGGTCGTGCCGCGACCGGGCCGCACACTGCGTTCGCGTAACGATCCCAATACAGGTGTGCAGACTGAAACACCCGAGTTGGTAAAGGATAGTGTTGTTGATGGCGGCAATGGGCTGGCGGTGCAGTTCAGGCCAGTTAAAGGCAGCCTGCCGCGCTTGCGCTTTGGCGCGGCCTATCGGTTTCGGGTCAGGTTGGCTGACCTGGCGGGCAATAGTCTGGATGTGGACGATCCTAACCTGGAAAACACCGACAACGCCACCGATCCGGTCGTCTATGGGCGCTTTGAACCGGTAGACCCACCCGCCATGCTGCAGCGCGCGCGCTGCAGCGAGGGGGAGTCGCTGCAGCACATGGTGATACGCAGCGACTGGAACGCAGACGCGGCCGAATATCTGCAAACGTCCGCATTTTCTGCCGCCATCGCTTTGCCCGCGTCGGCAGACTTTGAGTACACCAGCCAGAACGAACGGCATGTGGTGCCGCCCAAGTCGTCGCAACTGCAATGCGAGACACACGGCATGTTTGATGCCTATTGGTCTGGCCCGGATGGCTTCAAACAAGCCTACGCCATCGCCGCGCGCGAAGCCAACAGCTTGTATGACCTGCCGGCGGGCTCCCTCGAACTGGTGACACCATCCAGTGTCGCCAGTGTATCCACCACGACCACCCTACCCCCACGCCTGCCCTCCGAGGACAACCCGACCGGCGACCGCATGGCACCGGGAGAGTATGTGATTTTTCGTGGTGCCAGTGCGCAAACACCTTATCTGCCCGATTGCGCAGCGGGTGGCTTTGCCTTGCGAGCCATGCCCGGCCACGCCTTGCCGGGGGTGACAGAACCCAAAGTGCTGGGACCGAATGCCGTCATCGTGCTTTCGCCATCACAAGAGCTGGTGTTGCTGGTGTCTTACACGGGCCCCTGGCCCGATGCACAGGGTTTGCGGGTCGTGCTGGCCGAGCGCGCCATGATGGTGGCCGACCCATGCGCGGACACCTACAAAGACGATGGCCTGCCTGCCTGGGACGAAGCCAAGCGGGAGCTGACCTTGTTCGTACCCAAGGGGTATGTCGTGCGCCTGCGGTATTCCAGCTTTGTGCACCCTTCTTTCGTTGATGTGTTCGGGCTGCCGGCATGGACGGCGTCTGCGGCGGAAGCGGCATTCGTACGCGCCATGGCCAGTATGGGCTGTCTGTGGATGATGACGCCCTACAGGCCCCTGGTTCTGACCCACGCGACCCAACACCCCGTTTGCGAACCTCGCTGGATGGGCGAGGTCTCCGTCAATCGTGAGCCAGGCGCTCAATACGCCGACCTTTTCTCACGACTGCGCCTGCATGGGCCAAGCACAGGCAAAATCGAAATCCAGGCGCAATGGGAAGAGTGGATAGACGACCCCGAAGCGCCATCCCCGCGTCTGCACGCCTCGCAAGGCGCGCTGGGTGAAATCATGTTGCCCGAAAACGGCCCCTATCAAATCTCGCTCAACATGGCTGTGGATGCCCAAATGCCCGCGCCCCCAGTCAATCAGCTGGGCGACGCCGCGCCGCGCGCTCGGGGCGATCGGCATGAGTTCGGCGACACCAAGTTTCGCCTGATACGCTACGCGCTGTTGGCCACCACACGATTCAGGGAGTATTTCCCCGAGGCACTCTACGACCAGGCAGAGCAGGTGACGCGCCTTGGGCCTGCCGCACCCGGCCAGAATATGAAGACAGGTGCGGCGGACGACCCGGGCGCGCCTTTTCTGGAGATTGCCGGGACAGCACAGCAGACCATCGTGCCGGCCAGCGCGCCACCCGACAAACCCGATGTGCATTACGTCATTCCCACCTTCCAGTGGGAAGACAGCCAAGCCGGCCAAAACCGCAGCATCACGCGGTATGGCAACGGGCTTAGAGTCTGGCTGGGACGCCCGTGGTTCTCTTCAGGCAACGGCGAATTGCTGGGCGTCATCATCCATGGCGACGGCGACAATTTCGCGGGCATGGACGACGCGGTTAGCCATCATGTTACGCAATGGGGCATGGACCCTTTATGGGACTCCTCTTTGCCCAGCCATCGCAGCCGTGTCGCAGACTTTCCGGATCGCGTCACGGATGAAAAGATTGCGCTGCAAGAGCACCCCGACCAGTTGCTGCATGTGGTGGGCCACCGCGTACATTGGAATCAGGAACGTCAGCTCTGGTATTGCGACATTACGATAAACCCCGGCGCAGGCTATATGCCTTTTGTACGCCTGGCACTGGTGCGCTATCAGCCCAATGCCATCGACAGCGCCAAGGTGTCTCAAGTGGTGCAGTCGCAGTTTGCACAACTGCTGCCCCGTCGGCGCGCGGCGTTCAGCCGCAGCGGCGCCAAGCTGGATATCAGCCTGCATGGTTATGTACCTTCTGAAGGGCCCATGGCCTTTCTGCGGGATTCCGAGTACGTGGGTATCTCGTTCATTCCCGGCATCGGCCAAACCCCGGAAGCCGGCCGAAACAAGATAGAAGTCGTACTGCAACAGCGCGATGCCCAGATCGACAGCGATCTTGCCTGGAGCGATGTGTCGATACTGGCGAGCGGCCTGGCAGGCGAACCCGACCGTCAAGGACCTGTTGGTCCTGTGGGGCCAATCGGACCCGTTGGTCCTATAGGCCCTATAGGGCCGGTTGTACCCATTGGACCTATTGTACCCAGCAGTCCTATAAATCCCATAGGGCCGTTGAATGGGTTGAAAAACATTGTCCAGCCTGGGCTTGTGCAAGCTGCAGTAACACAGACGCGGTCGGGAGCCGCCGCATCGATATCGGTCGCTTCAACAAGCAAACAGACTGCAACGCCGACTGCCAGTGCCACGGCCCAAGCAGTCAAACAGGCAGGTGGAACTGCCTCAGTAAATACCGGCCAGATCGCAACGTCGACCATAAACACGGGAACTCAGAACACCAACCTGCCTGGCGCCGTGTTCCAGCATGTGGATATTGGCAGCCTGAATCTGGGCGGTATTGATCTGGGCCGTTTTGACCCGGGCAGACACATTCCGGACCTTGGTCAATTTCTCGACCCCGCGTTCTGGGCCGCCTCTGTCAGTATTCCCTCTGGCAGCAACGCCCCGCTGCGCATCGCGGTACGGGAATATGAACGTTTTTATACCGACTCGACCATAGCCGAAACACGCGCCGGCGCCAAACGTCAGCGCCGCATCATCGAGGAAAGAATGGTCTACTGCGTGTTTTACGTGATCTGAGAGAAGGCGCGGCAAGTTGTAAACTTCATCTTTTATCGCATTTTCACCGTATTAGCTTTCCGTGTCGGCATTGCGTCAATACAGGCTCTCAGACTTTGGGACGAGACCACGAACCTCGTGAGATCGACTGTTTCCTCGGCAACCTTGAGGTCTTCCAAGATGCGCATCAAACCATCGGAAGGGTCAGGAGAAGTCCGGCATGCAGTCCCACAGTCCAAATGAAGCTGACACCTGTTCGCCCCGCTCCCTGAGCGAACTATTTCTCTGCTTTACATGGCTGGCGGTGCAAAGCGTTGGAGGCGCCGCACCCGTCGCGCAGCGAGAGCTAGTCGAGCGCAAGCGTTGGCTTACCGCACAGGAGTTCCTGGACGACTGGACTGTCGCCCAGATTATGCCTGGGCCTAACGTTGTGAATCTGTCGTTAATCCTTGGGGATCGACATTTTGGCCTTCGAGGCGCGGCGGCCGCACTGGCAGGCATGACGGTGGTTCCTTTGTGCATCATTCTGTGCATTGCCGTCGCATACACCCAATATGCAAGCTACCCCGTTGTCGAAAACGCATTGCGAGGCATGGGTGCCGTCGCAGCAGGGCTGATAGTGGGCACCGGCCTGAAGCTGTTGAGCATGTTGAAAACGAATCCAATCGGGCTGCCAGTGGCGATATTTTTTGTTTTCACCACCTTTGTGCTTATCGCCATATTGCATTGGCCACTGCTCACGGTACTGCTCAGCGTCGGCATCACCGCAACCCTCTGGGCATGGGTACGCCTGCTTATATCTGAGGGGCGCAAAACACCATGAGCTGGCAACTAACACTGAGCGACTGGTGGTACCTTGTCTGGCATTTCCTATCTCTTTCACTGCTTACGGTGGGCTCCGGCGTACTCATTGTTGCGCCTCAGATCCACACCTTTCTTGTAAACAACAAGCATTGGCTCACCGAGATGCAGTTCAATTCGTCCATTACACTCGCCCAGACTGCGCCTGGGCCCAATATGCTGTACATCGCGTTGCTGGGCTGGAACGTTGGCATTAACGCGAGCGGATGGATTGGCGCATTTGTCGCGATGATGACGTCATTGTTAAGTATGCTGCTACCGAGCAGTATCGTGACACTGGCCGCAACAAGATGGGCACATAAAAATCGCCGAAAGCGCATCATACGAGCCTTCAAGGCAGGCATGTCGCCGATCAGCACCGCCTTACTGATTGCCACAGGCTGGCTGTTGATGCGCCCCTATAGCGATATGCAAAGCGACTGGCCATTATGGTGTACCACTGCAATCACCGCCTTGCTGGTATGGCATACCCGCATCCATTTGCTATTGCTTCTGGCAGCGGGTGCGGTGCTTGGGGCCCTGAATATTCTGTAATCATGCCTGCCCGTCCTGAGCACCGCCAATGCACATCAAGCCCGTCAATGCCCGTACTGCTCGCCGGGCTACCGCGCAAGACGGCATACTCTCAAACCGTCATCGCGCGTAGATAAGGCTTAATAAAACGTGTTGCCATGGGCTGCAGTATGCTTGCATGAATCCTCTACCCAAAACAAGGAAACGCAATGGCGACAGACACTACCGCAGTATGGTTTATTACGGGTTGTTCCACGGGCTTTGGCCATGCGCTGGCGGCCTATGTGCTGGCCCAGGGCAACCGCGTGGTCGTCACCGCGAGAAATGTGGACAGCCTGAGCGAACTCGTCAAGGACGCAGGCAATCGCGCCCTGGTGCAGCAGTTGGATGTCACCGATGCGGCCCAGATCAAGACAGCGGTGTCAGCAGCCACGGCGCGCTTTGGTCGCATAGACGTGCTGGTGAACAATGCGGGCTATGGCTATCAGTCATCGGTAGAGGAAGGAAGCGACGACGAGATCCGCGCCCAGTTCGAGGCCAATACTTTTGGCCTGTTCGCCCTGACCCGGGCAATACTGCCCGGTATGCGTGCGCAACGAAGCGGTCACGTTATGAACATAACCTCGGTTGCCGGCATGTTGGGTAACCCGAGCACCGGTTATTACGCCGCCAGCAAGCACGCCGTGGAAGGGTGGTCTGACTCGCTGGAGACGGAGGTTGCACCGCTGGGCATACGCGTAACTTGTATAGAACCTGGCCCTTTCCGTACCGACTGGGCTGGACGCTCCTTGCGTGTCACGCCCGCAAAAATCGACGAATACAAGGAGTCTGTGGGCGCCAGCATAAAGTCGCTCGCCGAAAAGAGCGGCAAACAGCCCGGCGATCCCGTCAGGGCAGCGGCGGTAATGTACCAAATCGCGTTGATGGACAATGCGCCGCGGCACCTGCCTTTGGGCGCTTCCGCTTACGAGCGCATCACACGCAAGCTGAAAACCCGTCTGGCTCAGATAGAGGCTTGGGAGGCAACCATCCGGTCTGCAGATTTTCCGAGTTAATTGACAAGGCCTTTAGGCGTCGACGGGAACCCGCCGGCGCATCAAGGCGGATCTTCCCAAAACGACGACCGCCACGGCCAACGGAAAGAATGAAACCATCAGCACCGTGCTCCAGCCGTAGGCCGATAACAGCCCGCCCGAGGCGAATGAGCCTATGGCCATGGTCCCGAACACGATGAAATCGTTAAACGACTGCACGCGTGTTTTCTCATTGGGGCGATGACTTTCCAGCACCATGGCAGAAGCGCCTATAAAGCCAAAATTCCACCCCACACCAAGCAGGGCAAGGGTAGCCCAGAAGTGGGCAATATCAATGCCGGTCAGACCCACCGCTGCCGCAATCGCTATAAGCAACAAGCCAAGCGACACGACGGGCCCGGCGCCGAAACGCGTGATCAGACGCCCAGTAAAAAAGCTGGGCGCATACATGGCTATGACATGCCACTGAAGACCCAGGTTGGCGCTTTCTTGTGACAGGCCGCACATTTGCATTGCCAGGGGTGCAGCCGTCATCAGAAAATTCATGAGCAGATACGAGACCACACCACAAACGACTGCGGTCACGAAACGCGGCTGGCGCAAGATAACCGAAAGCGGTCTTCCGCCGTGGCTTTCCGCCGCAGTGGGCACGGGAAGACGCACGCCCCACAAGACCAACGCCGACAATGCCGCCACAACCGCCTGCGCAAGATATGTTGCGACAAACATGTTTGGAGGTAACAAGTGCATGGTGTAGGTGACGAGTTGCGGGCCTATGACACCGGCAACAACGCCGCCCCCCATCACAAACGATAGCGCGCGGGCGCGCTTTGCCGGGGCGACCCCATCGGCCGCCGCAAAGCGAAACGAAAGCACCACCGCCGCATAGGCGCCGCCAAAAAACGTAGCCAGACAAAACAGCCAGAAGGAACCCAGCATTACCGCCAGCGCGGCGATCAGGCCCACCAGCACCCCACACCCTGTTCCGGCAAGAAAGGCTGCCCGCCGTCCATAGCGGCGCGCAATCGCGCCGCTGGGCAGAATACAGGCAGCCATACCCACCACGAAGATGGAAATTGGCAAGGTCGCCAGCGCCTTGTCAGGGGCTAGCATGTTTCCGATGATGGCCCCGGTGGCATAAACCACGACGGCATTGGCACCCGCCAACGCTTGCGCCACAGTGAGGCGGACGATGTTGCCCCTCTGGTCGCGGTCAGACAGCACGTCGGAGGAGTCAATCTGATGCACAGATGATGCAGCTGACACAATAGGTCTCATTGTTGTGGCACATGGCGCCCTAATCTTACATGCCCGCTGATAGGCATTCGCCTGAATGGCACTACCACTTTCCCTGGATACATACCGCGTAGTTATATATATATAACGAAAAAACATGTCGATGAAACAGTTTACTCCCCCAATAGGCGTTAGCACGAACGCAGCGGGCGGTCAGGACTGATTCAGATCAAGCGTACGCAGCTATTTTTGACGAGGCCGCCCATTTCCACCAGGCCCATTCTACGTCTTACCATACTCAATCGTTATGTATTGTTAACGTATCGTCGTGAGCAGTGATGTCCTAAATGCAAGGCCAAGCAAGAATGTGCAAGAATGGGCTTCAGGTCGTGGCAGGTTTCTAAAAGCACGTTTTAATCGGTGGTTTATCATGTTCCGCGCATGTTGCAATAAACGTCACAGCACTCCCAACCTGGGGCAACCACCCTGTACGGAGCCCAACCTGGGCAGTGGCGCCAAAAGCACCTATCATTTTCTTGCCACCAGATGTACAGCGGCGGCCCAGGCGGGTAGATGGCTTAGACAGTACACGCTATGGACACTGGCCTGTGTGTTTATCGGGCTCTTTCCAAGCTGTTCGTCGGCACAAAACACCTTGCAGTGGTTCAGTCAGGGCAGGCCTACTATACAAGCCTTGCAAGCAGTTGATCTGCTAAGTAAAGCGGCGTCTGATGGCCTTGAACCCCAAGACTACAACGCGCAACCTCTGCGATATGCCCTAGACCAGGCGTGGAAAGGGCCAGAAATTTCAGCCTCTGCCATTGAACGACTTGATACGGCATTGACGGCTTCCATGCAGCATTATCTTAATGATTTGCACCGCGGACGCATCACACCACAACAAACCGGCCCGCACTTCGAGTTTCTTGTACCGGCGCCTTTCAATGCGGCCATGTACCTGTCTACCGCGCTTGCCGAAAACCGTCTGCCCGAAGCAGTTCGTCAGGCCTCGCCCGATAATGCAATCTACGCCAGCCTGCTCCATGCCCTGGCCCGATACCGCGAAATTTCGCTTCTTCCGACGTGGAAAGATCAACTGCCCCCCTTGCCTGCAAAAACATTGCTGGCCAATGAGCCCTATGCGGGTGCCGATATGCTGGGGCAGCGGCTAATGGCATTAGGAGACTTGCCTGCCGGTACCTTGATACCAGAACGTTATGAAGGTGTGCTGGTTGAAGGCGTGCGGTCATTTCAGCAGCGTCATGGCCTGTTGGTCGACGGCGTCATTGGCAGCGCTACCCTGACGCAACTTGGGATCCGCCCTGCTCAACGCATACGCCAGATCGAACTATCCCTCGAGCGCATGCGCTGGACACCGCTGTTTCAGACCCCACGCATGATTGTGGTTAATATCCCAGAGTTCATGCTGCGCGCTTACGAGGTTAAAAACAATAAGGCTGATGTGCTGTTGCAAATGAAGGTTATTGTCGGTCGTTCGCAACTCACGCAAACGCCGATCATGGACGGCGAAATACAAACTATCGAATTCAGCCCTTACTGGAACGTGCCTCGTTCCATCGTCATCTCCGAAACCTTACCGCGCCTGCGCCGAGACCCCGCCTATTTCCAGCGACAGGGTTTTGAGTTTGTCACACATGACGGAAGCGTACTCAGGACAGCGCCGCAAGCCAATATCGAAGCGCTGCAACGCGGCGAACTGCGCATTCGACAACGGCCTGGCCCCAATAATGCCTTGGGTGACATTAAATTTATATTTCCGAATAACCAGAGTATTTATCTTCATCACACGCCCGCAGTGGGGTTGTTTAACCGCGATCAACGAGATTTGAGCCATGGCTGCGTACGCGTGGAAGACCCTACAGGTTTGGCCCAATTTGTGCTGCATCAAGAGCCTGAGTGGACGCGAACCCGTATTCAGCAGGCCATGACTGAAGGTAAATCACAGACCATTCGGGTGCTCCCCCCCGTGCCTGTATTGATCACTTACAGCACTGTTGTTGTAAAAGATGATAAAGTTTATTTTCACCCTGACATCTACGGTCAGGATTCCATGCTCGACAAGGCGTTGCAACAACGCGTTCGTGTCGTGCCCTTGCTTGAAACCAGGCAACCAACGGTCGAAATCATTCGTCCCGCACTTCACTAATGACGATGACAAAATTATTCACGCCTTCCCGTCGACAGTTTCTTCGCTATTCTGCCGGTATCTCTCTAGCCGGAACCGGTATTTCACTTGCGCCACAGGTGTTTGCCGGTAGCACGCAACCCTACAAACTGTCTTTTGATCACACGCATACGCATGAGAAAATATCGCTTATTTACGCGATGGGCGGTCAATATGTGCCGACGGCACTTAATCGTTTAAATCATTTTCTGCGCGATCATTACTCCGGTACGGTTGGCACTATAGATCCGCAACTGTTCGATATTTTGCACCGTATCGTCTTAACGCTGAATGCACGGCAACCATTCCAGGTTATTTCAGGTTACCGTTGCGCCCAAACCAATGAAAAGCTGCGCACTACACGCGGCGGTGGCGTCGCCAAACGCAGTCTGCACATGGACGGCAAGGCAATCGACATCCGCTTGCCCGGTGTTCCACTTGCCGAACTGCGCGATGCCGCACTTTCATTGAACGCTGGCGGCGTAGGGTTCTACCCCCGTGACCAGTTTATTCATGTGGATACAGGTAGGGTGCGGCACTGGGGCACGTAAGCCTCATCGCATCGATAGCCTTGCACAGTGCATCAGAGTCAGACGGTACTCAGTTCTATGGGACAAGCTACCGCAAGGTTGGCACTGAATAACCATCAAGAGTACGAACTTTCATCGTGGAAAGAATTCGGGGCAAGCGCTGGCTCAGCACCTCTATGAAGCGGCCGCCCAAGGCGGAAACTGGCCGCTGCCGATTGCGCAGAAGATAAACGCTGTACGGAATCACCGGCTCAAAATGCCGCACGACAAGCTGACCCATGGTTACGTACTTGTGTGCCGAAAAGGGCTCAACGATAGCCACCCCCATCTCGTGCGCGACCATAGCGCAGGCTTGTTCAGAACTGTACACCTCGATGTTCAGTCGTCGGCGTACACTGCGCTCAAGAAATATGCGGTCGACGATCGGCCGCAATCGGCCGTCGCGTCGAAATGAGATAAACCGCTCACCCTCAAGTTCCTCAGCATACACGACCGCCTGGTGCGCCAGGCGGTGCCCGATCGGCAAAGCACAACACGCAGCAACTCGCAGAAGCGGCTCGCACACAATCTCAGGCCGGTCTACCGGCATCATGCTTAGAGCCCAATCAGCCTGTGAACTAACAAGCCATTCGGCGATGTCACGTTCCACTGAGACCGACAGCGAGAACGATACTTCAGGAGTATCCCGGGCCATTTGCGCAAGCACTTCTACGAGCACAGGGTTGCTCAGAGCTCCAATTGCAATCAGATCTAACCGGCCGGCATCAAGGTGACGAAGTTCAGTCGCAAACTCGTGCAACGTTCGCAGATCATCCACTGTCCTTCTCGCCCTTTCGGCGAGGAGTAGAGCTTCGGGAGTGGGAACAAGACGCTGTCGCTCGGAAACGAAGAGCTTCATCCGAACTTCCCGCTCGAGATTTCGAATTAACTTGCTGACCGTGGGTTGCGAAACATCCATTGCTTCCGCAGCTTTAGTCAGACTTCCCTTCTCGACGAGAATTACGAAAGCTTCGAGTTGGCGCGAGGAAATCATTCTGCCCTCCTGCCAATATGAAGGCTCATAGCCAGAAAGCCTCGACCACGTCGTACATTCCCGCACATAGGTCAGCGGTTGATCTCATGCGTTTGGTATTGGCACCATCGCTTTGCAGAGCGAGGTCTGGAACAGTGGCGCACAGTGCCAGACTAACTGTAGTGGTTCCAACTGAGTGCCGAGGCTGACTCATTCCCGCTCTCCACAATGAATAAGATTGTCAATAAGGTGGCTATATATGCGCGGGTCGTAAGCTCGACCGCAGAGTTTCGACCACGACTAAGTAGATTATAGCCTTAAGCAATGAAGTCGGAAAGGTTTATGCCTTGTGTCTTGACCCATGGACCAATAACATTGTTCGAACCTAACGGCGGTCGGCCACGAACTGGTGCAGGCTTCAAACAGCTGAACCTAGGCCGCTCATAATCACAATTGGAGATAGCAATGAGTTCGAACAACTGGAATACCCGTCTGCGCAGCGCGTGCGCTATTTTGCTTCTGACCACAGGGGCAGCGCATGCCGCCGGGTTCCCTACGCAACCAATCACACTTGTACTCCCCTTCGGCAACGGCGGCTCTCTTGATACAACCGCCCGACTTCTTGCGCGCGGCATGCAGGAACGTCTGGGCCAGCCTGTCATCGTCGAAAGCAAGACCGGCGCCAGTGGCACGATCGCCATCAACTATGTGCACCGAGCAAAGCCCGATGGGTATACGCTGGCGGTTGGCACCACCAATCTGTTTTCATACCCGCAATCTGTACTTCCGGGACGAACCTATGACCCAGTGGCCGATTTCGAGCCAATCAGTGGCTTGTATCGCTCTGATCTTGCCATCATCGTGCCGGAAAACTCGCCGATTAAGACAATGGCCGATCTCGTAGCTGCCGCCAAGCGCGATCCAGGCAAGCTGAATTATGCCTCTTACGGCGTTGCCACAACGACGCACTTCTGCATGGAGGAATTCGAGCGACGCACGGGTACCAGCATGACTCATGTTCCGTATCGCACAGCACCGACCCTGGACGTCGTCGCCGGTCGAATTGACGTTTCATGCGATGTAATAACACCAATAATCCCGCTCCTGAAGAGCAATAGAGTGAGAACGCTAGGGGTAACCGCTGAAACCCGTTCGAGCTTTCTGCCAGATGTTCCTACGGTGGCAGAACAAGGTTTTCCAGGTTTCTCGGTGTTTACCTGGTCCGCAGTAATGGCACCTAAGGGAACGCCGCCAGAGGTCGTGCGCAAGTTGAACGAAACCATCACAGCTGTCATTCGGACCCCTGAGTTTCAGGCTCAGGCGCGCAGCCTCAGCGTTGAGCCTTGGGCCACATCGCCACAAGAGCTAGCCGACTTCATCAAAAAAGAAACGACTAAATGGCAACAACTAGTGACTGAGGCCAACATCAAGCTCGACTAAGCTCGGGAGAACCCGCAATTATGAAATCAGATGACATCTGGCGCTGGAGCGCCACGTGCACCGCTAAAGCGGTAACCCGCGGGTCGCTAGGTGCTGAGCAAGTGGTGCACGCGATCGCAGATCGGATTGCGGCGGCCAACCCTCAGGTCAACGCGTTCGCGCTGCTCGGCATCGACAGTGCGATTGACCAGGCTCGCTCGCAAGACATGGCACGTGCGGCCGGCGCGCCCGCAGGCCCGCTGGAGGGCGTGCCCTTTCACGTGAAGGATCTCATTCCGACGCAGGGAATGGAAACTGCATATGGCTCGCATACGATGACAGGTAATGTCCCTGGTGCTGACGCTCGTGCGGTTGCACGATTGAAAGCAGCAGGGGCAATCCTAATAGGCAAGACAACCACGCCTGAGTTCGGTGCAAAGATCCTGACGAACAGCCCGCGGCACGGTCACACGCACAATCCGTGGAATCTTGCCCGTACGTCAGGAGGCTCAAGCGGTGGATCGGCAGCGGCGGTCGCAGCCGGCATGGGCCCCATTGCAGTCAATACCGACGGTGCCGGATCAGCCCGCGTTCCTGCTGCATGTTGCGGCGTGCTGGGCTTCAAACCGACAATTGGCCTCATCCCGAACGACATGGCAGCAGCGCTATTTGAGAACCACCAGTACATCGGTCTGAACACTCGAACCGTGCCGGACTTAGCGTTGGCCCTTTCTGTAATGAACGGACCGGACGTGGGCGATCCATGGACGCTAGGGCGCACGCCGATACGTTTCGCCGTCCCGCCTGATCCGGTATCTGCACTACGAGGCCTGCGCATTCTGTATGTCCCCACGATGGGCAACCGCCTCGTCGACGAAAGCATTCTCGCAAGGCTCGAAGCCATGCTTGATCTGTTAGTTGAGCACGGCGTCAAAGTACAGCGGATGGACGGCGAGTTCGACTGGGGAGCCAAGCTAAGCGGTGCTTGGCTGCGAGCCAGCCTGCATGCCCGCATCGGGCACCTGCTCGCCACTGATCGGGATAGGCTAGATCCAAACCTCGTGGCCACGCTCGAAGCCGGTTCGCGCACATCAATATCCGAAACTGAAGGCTTACCGCTAGCGCGTACCCAACTATTCCATCGTGTACAGCAATTGTTCTCAACGACCGATTTGATCGTGACGCCCACGGTTGCAGCACCTGCCATCGATCTGGATCATGCCCCCAATGCGCCACTCGTCATCAACGGCGAAGTTGCCGGCTTGCTGCGCGACGCGTGGTGGCCGTACACCGGGCTCGCAAACCTTACTGGCCATCCGGCGATCAGCGTTCCGATGGGCTTTTGCGCCGACGCGACTCCCGCGGGGCTGCACGCGATGTCGCAATACCACGAAGACCAACGCCTGCTCGACCTTGCCGCAGCGATGGAGGTATTAGCCCCATGGGCGCAGCATTGGCCGACATGTTAGAGCGCGACGAGCGTGAGAGATTGCCTAAAGCCATCTCCGCAATGAAATTGAGCACATCAGGTTATTACTAGGATTCACCATTATGATAAAAATCGACTACGCAAGTATCCCTCCGACGGCCACTCTCGGCCGAAACCCATCGCGCCATATGGCGAACTACGAAAAGGTTTTTGCGGCCAGCCTCGCGCGCGCCGAAGATAAAGCCGCGACCGAGGTAGGTAACGAGGCGGACGACCTTGCTGAGTATCTGCGAACTTACGACGAGTTGGGTATCGACCGGGTAGTAATACGTGCCCGTGATGTGGAGACCACGTTTGGCATAAAAGTCGCCAACGAAACGGTCGCCGAATTTTGCCATGCCCACGCGCCAAGATTTATCGGGTTAGCCAGTGTTGATCCTCACAAGGGCATCGCTGCGCTACGCGAATTCGAACATGCAATCCTTCATTTAGGGCTTCGAGGCCTGCATCTTCCTTGCTTCGAGCACAAGCTCGCGGTGAACGCTAAGGAGCTGTATCCACTGTATGCCAAGTGCATCGAACTGGATGTTCCCGTAAACGTCCACGTAGGCATGTCATTCTCGTCCGCCGTTCCCATGACCTACGGCTTGCCGCGCTACCTTGACGAGGTGATGGTGCATTTCCCGGAGCTGAAAGTCGTCGCATCAGTGCCCGCATTTCCCTGGATACTCGAGTTAATCGGTGTGGCCTGGCGCCACCCCAACGTGCATATCGCGCTCAACGCTATGCGACCCAAGTACCTGCAGACAGCCGGCTCGGGCTTCGAACCGCTGTTGCAGTACGGCCGCACTATTCTAAAGGATCGCATAATTTGTGGGTCGAATTGGCCGCTGCAACCTGTACGTAAATACTTCGACGAGCTGGAGGCGCTGCCACTTGAAGAAGGCGTGCTCGCAGGGTGGGTCGGTGGCAATGCAGCACGTTTATTCAAGATGGACTCGACCGACATCGCAGAGCCTACTCTACAGACCACGGGAGCGCACAAATAATGCACGAGACATCTACTGCGGCCTTTGGGAACCCACTTTCGCCTGAAACAACCGACCCTGGTGTGATGCAGATCAAGCGCCTACGAGAGGCGATGGACGTTACCGAGGGGGTTCCCACAACACTCGGTGGACTCATCCGTGAACGTGCGCTGACACTGGGAGATGCGGTCGCTGGTCATTGGTTCGACGACGGCGTGCAATACACGTATCGGGAATTTGACGTCGCCGCAGACCGTCTTGCGAGCAGCCTGTTAGCTCATGGTGTCCGCAAAGGCACACACGTGGCGGTCATGCTTCCGAACGTGGCCGCTTTTCCCATCACATGGGTCGCTCTCGGACGCATCGGTGCGGTCATGGTTCCGGTCAACACGGCTTACACTAGCCATGAACTGCGTTTTGTGCTCGAAGATTCCGACGCACAATTCCTGGTGATTGATGCTGAGCTCCTACCTGTACTGCACAGCGTGACGCCACTTCCGTCACTGTTATCCGACAATGGCATCATCGTACATGGTGCCGATACCGGAACAGCTCACCTAGACTGGCAAAAACTCGTCACCAAAGGCGAAGCGCCGTTCTGTGCACCCTCACCGGTCACAGCCTCTGATCTGCTGAACTTGCAGTACACATCAGGCACGACGGGTTTTCCCAAAGGGTGCCTGCTCTCACACGACTACTGGATGCTGATTAGTCGGTTGGCGGCGATGACGCGTGGTTCGAACGGCGAGGTCCGCAATGTTCTAGTCTGGGCACCGTTTTTTTACATGGACGCACAATGGCAGTTCCTGATGACAGTATGGCTATCAGGTACTGCATTCGTCGCACGCCGTATGAGTCTTACTCGCTTCCATGACTGGCTGCGTGAATACCGCATCCACATGTGCATTTATCCCGAGGTCGCTCTGAAGCAGTCAGCAACGCCGGAAACTGATTCCCAACTACACCTGAAATATCTCTCGATCTATGGCTGGGGCGCCGAGGCGAGGCGCGAGGTGGAGCGCCGCTACAACGTGGTCGCGCGGGAAGGATACGGAATGACAGAGGTCGGCGGCGCGAGCCACGTGCCGCCTGACGCCACGCATATGGCTCATACGGGAAGCTGCGGGTTGGCGATGCCATTTCGCGAACTACGCATTGTCGATTCGGCTGGCAACGATGTCGAGGAAGGAGAAGAAGGCGAACTCTGGATTGCTGGCCGGGCGATTTTCTGGGGTTATTACAAGCGTCCTGAAGCCAATGCGGACTCTTTTCGCGGTCGATGGTTTCGCACCGGAGACCTGTTCCGCCGCGACGCCAACGGTTACCACTATATCGTCGGCCGCATCAAGGACATGATAAAACGAGCAGGCGAGAACATCGCTGCGATCGAAGTAGAAGCAGCACTGCGCGCTATGCCCGAAATCGAGGAGGCCGCCGTCGTGGCCGTTGCCGACCCATTGAGACGCGAGGAGGTCAAGGCATATCTGAAGCTGCGCGAGGGCCTCACCCAGACGGAGGTGCCACCAGAGGATGTGCTGGCCCACTGTGCGACACACCTAGCGGCATTCAAGGTGCCACGCTATATAGCCTACATGACCGAAGATTTTCCTCGCACGCCAACCCGAAAAATCGTCAAACGAGCTCTGATCGACGGGGTGGCCGACCTTCGCGTGGGAGCGTTCGACCGCGTAGACAGTGTCTGGCGCTGACCTGTGACAGAAGCACGGCCATTCATCATTTCATTGACGTCGCGCGTACTCTCAGCTTTAGGCTTCCACTTGCACGGTAGGGCGATGGTTTCTACCGTGGTCAGGGCACCAAGACCTAAGAACTGTCACGCATCATATGGTATCTTCAAGTATCCAAGCGAACATCTTTAACGTCATAAAAGGTTCCACATCCGTCGCCAATCGGGCGACGATTTCATGTCCCATTACCTCTGCGCCGTCCGCGTAACCGGTATCTGCGCTGACGTTGCATTCGCAGGGTAATTTCTAAACGAGGAAGAGCCCATGGTCGACCGTTACCAAGATTTTCACCTGCAACTACTGGCAGGAGAATGGCGTGAAGGCAGCGGCGAAGCATCCCGCTCTGTCACAAACCCGTACTCCGGTGAAACACTGGCCACTATTCGCTCTGCCACCTCCGCTGATCTGGATGCCGCTTACTGCAAGGCCGCCGAGGCGCAAGTTGAATGGGCGAACACGCCCCCCAGCGAACGCGCAGCATTAATGCACCGTGTAGTGGCTATTTTCGACCAACGTAAAGATGAAATCATTGACTGGCTGATCCGCGAGGCTGGCAGTACACAACTGAAAGCCACGATTGAGTGGGGTAGTGCCCGCGCAATCACGCTGGAAGCAGCGAGCATGCCCAGCAGATCTCGAGGGGCTACGCTGAGCAGCGATATTCCGGGTAAAGAAAACTTGGTTTACCGCCGTCCTCTAGGGGTGGTGGGCGTGATCAGCCCCTGGAACTTCCCGCTGCACTTGTCACAGCGTTCGGTAGCGCCAGCCCTGGCGTTAGGAAATGCCGTGGTCATCAAACCAGCAAGCGACACACCCATCACTGGCGGCTTGTTGCTTGGTCGCATCTTTGCAGAGGCAGGCCTGCCAGCTGGCGTGCTAAGTGTGGTGATTGGGCCTGGGTCAGCCATTGGCGATGATTTTGTTGCGCACCCAGTTCCTGCGCTTATCTCATTTACCGGCTCAACGCCGGTTGGCAAGAACATTGGCAAGATCGCCACAGGTGGCCGATATCTCAAAAAAGTGGCGCTGGAGCTGGGCGGCAACAGCCCGTTCGTCGTGCTTGACGATGCAGATGTCGAGCAAGCCGTGAAGGCAGCCGTATTCGGCAAGTTTTTGCATCAGGGACAAATTTGCATGGCGATCAACCGAATCATTGTTGATGAGCACCTGTACGATCGTTTTGTTGAAGACTTCGTCGCACACGCACGCAAACTTAAGGTTGGCGACCCCTCGGCCATGGGGACTGTTATTGGTCCCATCATCAACAAGTCACAGCTGGAGGGTTTGCAGCGCAAGATTGCCCGGGCCAAAGAGCAAGGGGCAACCGTATTGCTTGAGGGTGAAGTACAAGGGCAACTTATGCCGCCGCACGTATTCGGCGACGTAACGCCCGATATGGAAATCAGCAGTGATGAAATCTTTGGTCCTCTGGCGGGTATCCAGAAGGCGCGCGATGAACAACACGCTCTGGAGCTGGCCAATGGCACAGAATTTGGTCTTTCCAGTGCCGTGTATTGCGGTGACTTGAACAGAGGCCTGACGTTTGCCCGCAACGTCAGAGCCGGTATGACTCACGTTAATGACATGCCAACCAATGATGAAGCGCATGTACCATTTGGTGGTGAGAAAAACTCGGGGTTGGGCCGGTTCAGCGGCGAATGGGCGATTGAAGAGTTCTCTACTGTGCAATGGGTGAGTGTGCAGCGCACACCAAGGCAGTACCCGTTCTAATATCGTTTACGGTCTGCGACCTCATCGAAGTTCTAAAAAATATTCTTGCAGGCTTTACGTACTGCCTGCAAGAATATTAACGCTGAGCGCAATCACGATCACATTAAAGAAAAACGCGATCATGGAGTGTGCAAGCACTACGCGCCTGATTGCACGTGAGTTAATTTCCACATCAGAGACCTGAAAAGTCATTCCGATGACAAACGCGAAATACACGAAGTCCCAATAGTCTGGGTCGATTTTACCGGGGAAATCCAGTCCGGCATTTTTGCTGCCACTGTCACCATAAAACTCATGCGCGTAATGCAGTGCGAAGATGGTGTTCATGAACAGCCACGCCAAAATAAGACTGCACACCGCCAGCGCTATCTGAAGACTGCCTGTGTGCTTGCTGGTATGCAATTCTGCAGCCAGCGCAACCAGCACCACGATTGCTACGCCAGCACTGCTCAGAATAAACCCCCAATAGCCTTCGTCTTCCTTGCGTGCACGTCGCAGGATAGATTGCGTGTTTGAACGCGAGAACATGATGACAGTGGCCCCGAGAAATATGACCACGGCTATATTAAAGGCCAGGAGCAGGCTAAGCTCAGCAGGTAACCCGAGCACGGACATCACGACGGCAAGCACGATAAAAATCGAAGCACAAACGCTAAAGCGCAGATGCCGGTGAACTCGAGGCCAGTTTTGTTCCAACCAGTCGGAGGAAGCCTTATCTTTGTGAGCTGCCATACGTTACGTTCCGGACTTTGAATTGCCCCCGGTTTGGGGGGTGTGGTTAGCTAAGCGGAACAGGGTTTTACAGCCAATGCCTGTAGCGTCCATAGGCTGCTGCTGCCTGGCAGATGGCACAGGCAACACATTGATATGGCTCACCAGGGGCCAATTTAGGTCGTCACTACGCTCTGAGAAATTCTCTGCTCAATATGCGCCAGCGCCTCCTCAACCTGGTCGATTAGCACCAGGCACAAATCCCCCTCACGCAGGCGATCCAGCGCGGTATCAATTGCCAGAAACTCGCCGTGAACCTCTTGCACATAGCTCGTTCGGCTGGCGTTTTGCAGCCCCTGCCGCAAAAGGGCCAGCACCTCACCATCGTCGCGTCCCCGCTGGCACATGTCTTCGTAAAGAATGACATCATCAAAAACATGACCAAGAATTTCGGTTTGACGACTGATATCGATGTCGCGCCGATCGCCCGCGCCACTAATGACCACGCTGCGCCGGTTGGCAGGCAACGCGATTACGGCTTGCACCAGTGCCATGATGGCATCGGGGTTGTGACCATAATCGGCGATGAGCGTGGCGCCATGATATGAAAACATATTGAAGCGGCCAGGCGCACCGTGCGTGTCGTTGATGAAGCTTGCCGCGCCTTCGCGCAGGGTTTCCCAGCTCAGGCCCAGCGCCCAGCCTGCTGCCAACGCCGCCATGGCGTTTTCAACCTGAAACCCGAAAGCGCCATTGCACGTCAGCGGAATTTTACTCAGCGCAATGCGTTGTTCAACACCTTCCTGAGCCAGAACAATAGCCCCGTCGTCCACAAAGACAGACCGATGCCCCTTGGCTCTATGTGTAGCCAGTAAGGGATGATTGCGATCACTGGCAAAAAATATGACGGAACCCTGACAGTTATCGGCCATGGCCGCGACCATGGGATCGGTCGCATTCAAAACTGCCATACCCTCGGGCGAGACGTTATCAACGACCACGCGCTTCACAAACGCCAGTTGCTCAACGGTGCTGACAAACCCCATGCCCAGATGATCACCCGCGCCCACGTTGGTCACAACAGCCACGTCACAGCGGTCAAAACCAAGCCCTTCACGTAGCACACCGCCACGGGCAGTTTCAAGCACGGCGGCGTCCACATCAGGATGAAGCAGCACGTTGCGAGCACTGCGAGGGCCGCTACAGTCACCTGTGTCGATACGATGCTGACCGATGTAAACACCATCAGAATTGGTCATGCCAACAGTCAGCCCCGATGACGCAATCAGGTGGGCGATCATGCGCACGGTCGTCGTCTTGCCATTGGTGCCGGTTACAGCTACCAAAGGAATACGACCGTTATCACCCTCGGCAAACATGGAGTCGATAATGGCTTCGCCCACGGCGCGGCCTTTACCAAACGAGGGGTAAATGTGCATGCGCAGCCCAGGCGCTGCATTTACTTCGACGATGCAGCCCCGCTGCTTGTCGAGCGAGTCAAAGACATTTTCGCTGACCAGATCGATACCGCAGACATCCAGCCCCACCATTTGTGCTGCGGCGACTGCGGTCGCTGCCAGCTCAGGATGAACGTGATCGGTAACATCTGTGGCCGTGCCTCCTGTGCTCAGATTTGCGTTGTTGCGCAGGGTGACTTGTACCCCCTTCTTGGGAACAGACTCAGCGGTATACCCTTGCGTCGCCATGGTGGCAAGGGCGATTTCATCAAGGTGAATCTTCGTCAGCGAGCTTGCGTGACCATCGCCGCGCAGCGGATCAGCATTGACGACATCTATCAACTGAGCAATCGTCTGTTTACCATCACCGATCACCTGTGGGGGATCTCGGCGAGCTGCGGCGACAAGTTTGTCGCCCACCACCAGCAGACGAAAATCATGGCCCGGAAAATAACGCTCCACAATGACTTCCGGCCCGAATTCAGAAGCGATCGCATAAGCGGCGTTGATTTGTGCACGCCCTTCTATATTGACCGTTACCCCCCTGCCCTGGCTGCCATCGACGGGCTTCAGCACCACGGGCGCGGCAATATGCTGCGCCACCTCCCAAGCTTGGTCTGCGCTGCTTACGCAACCACCATCTGGCACGGTGACGCCGGCGGCAGACAACAGGCTTTTAGTCAGCTCCTTGTCCTGGGCAATCGCTTCTGCGATGGCGCTGCTGGTGTCTGTTTCGGCAGCCTGAATCCGCCGCTGTTTGCGACCCCAGCCAAACTGAACCAGGCTGCCTTGTGTCAGACGGCGAAAGGGAATATTGCGTTTGACGGCAGCGGCAACAATGGCCCCGGTACTGGGGCCCAACCGCACATCGTCATTTAACTCGCGCAGGCGCGTCAGGCGGTCTGTTAAATCAATGGGAAGGTTCTGCAGGGCAGCAGCACAAAGCTGTTGTGCCAACTCAAATGCCATGCGACCTACAGCCTCTTCAGTGTATTCCACCACCACCTGGTATACGCCCGGCTCCGTCGTGGCTGTCACCCGGCTAAATGCCACGGGGCAACCCGCGAGCGTCTGCAGTCTCAGGGTGGCATAGGCTAGGGCATAGGCCAGCGAACTTACGGCGTTCCGCCTGGAAAAAGTCTGCAAAATATCAATATCTGGAAAACGCGCGCGCAGCCGGGTTTCAAAGGCTTCTACATTATCGATGCCGCACTCGACTTCCGTGCACGACACAATGGCTTCGAAAACGGTTTGCCGCCCCCACAAATTGGGGCCGCGCAGCGCCCGCACTCTGGAAACTTCCATCAGATGATCTTCCTTGTTGCCATGTAGCAACACAAAGTGCGCAATCATGGTTTCAACATGAGTGCACGAAACCGGTTCAGATATATGCCTGCAACGCAGGTGACACATTGTCTGCAGAGGCCACTACCGGCTCCGCGTCGAATGCCTCAATGCCTGCACGTATTAGATCCAGAGATATATTCAAAGCCCAGGCAGAGGCTACAGCCGCCAATACATTGCAAATTTGATACTGGGCCGTGGCGTCTGCAATGAGCGGGACGGCAGTCAATTCAGTGAGCAAGCTCTCATTCGAACCCTGAGACAAAATGATTTGTGCGTCGCGCAAAAATACGGTGCGACCACCGGCTGCCCTGTGTTCCATCAAAACTGAACTGTCGGAGTTCAAGCCGAAGAAAACAACCTCGCCATCACACAATGCGGCCAGGTCCACCACAGTGGCATCGTCGGCATTCAAGACTGCAACGCCATCGGGAAGAATCGTGTCGACCTGAGTGCGAAACACCTTGATCAACTGATCGGGTTCATCAACATAAAGATCGGGATGCAGGTCTGCCTCGTCAATATTGGTCACAATGCCGATTTGACAGCGTTCGTAGGCCAGGCCTTCGCTCAGAATGCTGCGGCAGCCGTTTTCGATCACGCCAGCCTGAACGGCACGGTTCATGAGCACGCGACGGCCAGCCGACCAGTTAGCCGCATCTGTTTTCTGAACATGGCGGCGACCGAAGAACAGCCCGTCGCTGCATGCCAGCCCGGTGTATTTGCCGCTTAATTGCAATAAACTGGCCACAATGCGGGCGACGGTTGTTTTCCCCTTGCTGCCTGTGACACCGACGATAGGGATATACCCTTTTTCGCCTGCTGGAAACAAGTGATTCACAATGGCCTGCCCCACCGGGCGTGGTTGCCCTGCCGCCGGCTTCAGGTGCATGAGAAGACCGGGCCCTGCATTCACTTCAACGATCGCACCGCGCTGTGCTTCAAGCGGCACCGATATATCTTCAGCCACCAGATCAACACCGGCGATATCCAGACCGACCACGCGCGCTGCGAGTTCTACGGCAGCGGCCACGCTGGGGTGCACCTTGTCGGTCACATCAATGGAAACATTGCCGTTGCGCTGTATTAGCACAGGCATTTCTGCAGGCGGGATTGAATCGGCATCTAGCCCCTGACGCGCCAGCTCTAGCGTGGCAGCGGAGTCTAGCCTTATAAAATTCAAGGGATGGTCTTCATCACTGCCGCGACGCGGGTCAGAATTGAGCTGTAATTGGATGAGCTGGTGCACCGTGTTTACGCCGTCGCCCACTACGGTCGCCGCATCACCTCGCGCCGCAGCAATCATGCGCCCTCCGACGACGAGAATGCGGTGTTCGTCACCGCGTACAAAACGCTCTACGACCACCCCGCTTCCCTCATCGACAGCAACCGCATAAGCGGTTTCAATTTCTTGTCGCGACATCAGGTTGGTAAACACGCCACGTCCGTGATTGCCGTCGCGAGGTTTTATGACTACAGGCAAGCCTATTTCGAGCGCAGCACCCCAGGCCTCGTCCACGTTTTCCACCAAAACACCTTCGGGCACCGGAACGCCGCAGGCCTGCAAAAGGCTTTTGGTTAAGTCTTTGTCGCGTGACACGCTTTCAGCAATGGCGCTTGTCTTGTCGGTTTCGGCGGTCCAGATACGTCGCTGGCTTGCTCCGTAACCGAGTTGCACCAAATTGGCATCACTTAGCCGAATGGTGGGGATATCCCGGTCATCTGCCGCCTCGACAATGCAGGTTGTGCTAGGCCCAAGCCGCAGTTCTTCAACCAGATCACGCAGTGCATCGACAGCCGCGTCGACATCAAAAGGTCGGTCTTCGATGGCTGCCATAACCAGATCGCGCGCCGCAAACAGCGCGGCGCGGGTTAAGGGTTCGTGCCAGGCTCGCACGATAACCTTGTAAACCCCTCGGGTTGAGGTCTCGCGCGCCCTTCCTAGCCCACCAGGCATGCCCGCCAGGCTTTGCAGCTCGAGCGTAACGTGCTCAAGAATGTGGCCAGCCCAGGTGCCGTCGTGCAAACGTTTAAGAAAGCCTCCGCGCTCGCCAACGCTGCAGCGATGCTCAACGAGCGTGGGCAGCCAGGCTACCAGCCGTTCGTACAACCCCGGAATCGTGTTGGAAGGAAAATCTTCCAATGTGCCGATATCCACCCATGCTTCGATTACTGGCCTATACGCCCAGATATTCGGTCCACGCAACATCACCATATTGGTGAATTCAATCGTTTTAAATTGCATCTGAGGCCATCGAAAATAAGCGGAACCAGGCGGAGCCACTTAAATATATTTAACTGCAAATACGCCTAAATCTGTTTGCCAATTTTCAGTAAAGAGAACAAAATCAGTAGTGAGATGTAAAAAAACCACAGCTTCTGTTCAGTTTTCTTACAAGGTCGGTGTATTTCACGTTACAACAGCGCACCAACCCCCTAAGAACACATTTGCGGCAGATGGTTCACTCGACATTGATGATTAAAAAAACTAACCCTGAAGGTCTGGCCGCCAGTGTGCTGCCTGATGCCTCGGGCGCAATGCTGCAATCTCAGTTAACCGAAGAAGAAGTGCTGCTGACCTGGTTTCAGACTGACCTGGACACCCAGCTGCACTTCATACAAGGTGTGGTCGGGCTAACGGACAAACGGCTGCTGACCAAGGGGCCGCACGATGCAGAATGGCAAAGCTGGGCAATACGACCCGAGCTTCACCTTCATCATCGAGACTATGCCGGCGTCGGCACGCTCGAATTGCACGACACAAAGTCAAGGCTCGCTATTTGGCGATATACCCTAAGCAATAATCCGGGTGCCCTGTTGTTGATGGAGCACTTCGAGCGCCTGCGCGGGTTGAAATCAGGTGCAGTCACCGCGGCCGCATCACTGCCTGAATCCCTGTTAGATACGCCCCCGCCGCCATCACCTCCTTCCACCTGGGCTTTGTTGCGTTTATGGCGCTTTGCCAAACCCTACCGAGGACGTTTGCTGTTGGGGTTCATGCTGACCTTGGCGTCTACGGCCGCCTCTCTGGTAGCACCCTACCTGACCATGCCCTTAATGGATAAGGTGTTGATTCCGTTTCAAAATGGCACCCCCATCGACTACGGCCTGGTGCAACTGTACCTGGGTGGGTTGCTGGGTTCAGCGATGCTGGCATGGGTTCTAGACTGGGGACGAACATACATACTGGCCTTGGTGAGCGAGCGTATCGGCGCCGATCTACGCACTGCGACCTATAAGCATTTGCAAACCCTGCCACTGCAATACTTTGGCGGAAAACGCACGGGCGATCTGATCTCACGCATAGGGTCTGAATCAGACCGAATCTGCGTCTTTCTCTCGCTGCATCTGCTCGACTTCGCCACTGACGTCCTCATGATCATCATGACGGCGGCCATCCTGTTTTCCATCAACCCCTCGCTGGCAGCCGTTACGCTGCTGCCGCTGCCCTTCATTGCCTGGCTCATCCACCTGGTGCGCGACCGCCTGCGCCACGGCTTTGAAAGAGTGGATCGCATCTGGTCGGAAATTACCAATGTGCTGGCCGACACCATACCGGGCATACGCGTGGTCAAGGCCTTTGCTCAAGAAAGGCGTGAAGTTCTGCGGTTCAGAGAAGCCAATAATCGCAATCTGGCTGTCAATGACCGGGTCAACACCTTGTGGTCTGTTTTTGCCCCCACCGTGACCCTGCTGACTGAAATGGGTTTGCTGGTGGTATGGGCCTTCGGTATCTGGCTGGTCGGTCATGAACAGATTACTGTAGGCGTGCTGACAGCATTTTTGGCCTATATCGGCCGCTTTTACTTGCGTCTTGATTCAATGAGTCGCATTGTGTCGTTCACGCAAAAGGCAGCTGCGGGAGCCAAGCGCATCTTTGATATTCTGGACCATGTTTCCAACGTGCCCGAACCGTCCAACCCGGTACGCATCGAACAACTGAAAGGCCACATCGAATTACGCAATGTGGGCTTTCGTTACGGCAACCGCTCGGTGATGCGCGGCATCAACCTGAGCATTATGCCGGGCGAAATGATAGGCCTGGTGGGCCACAGTGGCTCGGGCAAGAGCACACTGGTCAATCTCATTTGCCGCTTTTATGATGTCACAAGCGGCCAAATACGCGTCGATGGCGTGGACATCCGCTCGCTGTCTATTTCAGATTACCGGCGCAACATAGGCTTGGTTCTGCAAGAGCCGTTTCTGTTCTTTGGCACAATCGCCGAAAACATTGCCTACGGCAAGCCACAGGCTACTCGTCAGGAAATCATCGCCGCTGCGCGTGCAGCACACGCCCACGAGTTTATTTTGCGTCTGCCCCACGGCTATGACTCGCTGGCCGGCGAGCGTGGGCAAGCCTTGTCGGGCGGCGAACGTCAGCGAATCTCGATCGCACGCGCGTTGCTAATTGATCCACCTATCCTCATTCTGGATGAAGCCACGTCATCGGTGGACACCAGCACCGAAAAAGAAATCCAGAAAGCGCTGGACAATCTAGTGCGTGGGCGCACCACGATCTCCATTGCGCACAGGCTAAGCACCTTGCGACAAGCCGACAGGCTGGTGGTTCTGGATCACGGGAAAATCGTTGAAGTGGGGCCACATGATGAGTTAATGGCCCGCAACGGCGCTTACTTTAGGCTTCATCAGGCGCAGGAGGAAGGCTCTCCGACTGGATCAAAAGAATATGACTGGGATCAGGAACGGGAAGGGGAACGTCTTGAAACACTATGACCCTCGCGACAATCACGCCTTTGCGCTTGGCCATGACGCCTTCGGACGTTTGCAGCTGATCATGAGCGGAAAAATAATCGGCCCTTTGACACCCGTGCGCAGCTTTCCAATATCAGCCCCTAGTGAAGGGATCGCACTGGTTGATGACGACGGCACCGAGCAGGTCTGGCTAGACCGACTCGATGACTTGCCGCTGGACCAGCGCACGTTGGTGCAAGAAGAGCTGGCGAGCCGGGAGTTCACACCAGAGATCCGCCGTATAAGGCAGGTTTCCAGCTTTGCCACACCCAGCCGCTGGCAGGTCGACACCGATAAGGGTGAAACAACCCTGCTGCTGAAGGCAGAAGAAGATATACGCAGGCTGTCATCAACAACGTTGCTGATCGCTGACGGCTACGGCGTACAGTTTTTAATTCGCAATGTAAGTGCTCTGGACAAGGGCAGTCGTCGCCTGCTTGATCATTTTCTATAGCCCAGCAAAACGGGCTTGCGTTTAACCCGGAAGCTGCAGTTGCAAAGATTCAGGGCGCACAAAACACGCACACTCTCGGCTTGTGTCTATGCAACCGCCCTCACCATAGATGCCGCGAGGATCACGCCAGCGCAACATGCGTTCCATGATGCGCCCCACTTCGGTGGGATCGTGCAGCGACTTGGCTACGCACTCATCGACCACATCCTCATCCATCTGAAGCTTGCCGGCCTGATCACGGTACGTGGCATGACGCCAATGAAAAAGTTCTACGCACTTAGACGTGAGGGTAAAAGGCTGATCGCGTTTCCAGAAGTTGGTAAACAAACCTGAACCCAGATAAAAAACCCAGGAACCTTCATAACCTTCAATATTTGAAGAATGCTCGTCAGGGTTTCGAAACCACAGCCGATCACCCGGAATGTAGAACTTGGGCGGCAACGGATGCTCCATGGAGCCGTATTCACGCAGAAACACATCGTGAAACTGGCCCGACATAATGGCGCGGGTTTGCCACTGCTGCTCCAGCTGAGCAAAAAGCGCGGGGTTGCTAGCCGCCAGCTCCTGAGCAATGGCAAGCAAGATGACATACTCTGTGGCGCGATAACAGGAGAACGAATACAACTTACCCGAGCGATCCGGCTGCGTCGTCTTTTGCAAGGCTTCAATCAAGGGTTTGCCCGGCAACAAGGTAAAGCCGCGATCCTGGGCGTAGGCCCAGAATTCTTCAGGCCGTTCGGCATGTTCGGTATCAAAGGCCAGCGCCGTAAGCCGCGCCGCCTGCACGATGTTCTGTCGTATACGAACCGCCGAGCTTAGCTCTTCGTAGCTGGGGTAGGCAAAGGAAACCGGCCCACGCAACATGGCCAGCAATATTTCACGCTCAAGATCGCGTGCGGTGGCGTGGGTGTCCAGCGCCAGAGTCTTGCATAGCTGCGTGGTATCGCAATCGGGTGCCCACTGCTTCGCTTTGCCAGCATTTAGCCGAAACTGAACCCAACTGGCCTCGGCGTGCCGGAAGGCATACGTGTCCACATCTTCGTCAAGTTGCAGCGCCTGCAACCTTGCCATGAAACGCTGCCGGGATTGCTCCAGCCCTTGTTGTGATGTGTCATAAAGCAAAATACCTGGCAGATTGATCTCGGCGGAAACCTGGCCTGCTGCGCTCATGATATTTTTTCTCGCGGTGGGGGCAAAAGCAGTTATGGAAGAATCGCCATATTACTCCCGGAAATGGCTGAAATTTTACTAGGGCCGCCCGCCTTCCACACGGTCACTCAGCAATGCGGTACCAAAGCGCGCCTATCCATTCATGCAGGACGGTGTTCGATTGATTCAGGCCGTCGAGCTTGGGCAAGTATTGCAGCAGGTTATCCAGCGGCGCAGGCTGGAAGGCCGTGGGTGCCGGAATGACGGTAAAGCCAACACGCTGGTAGCTGGCGATAGCGCGGCGCATGTGCGAAGCGCTTGTAACCAGCAATATCGTCTGTATGCCCTGCGGTGTGAGCATGTCCCAGGAATACTGCGCATTTTCGGCGGTGTTCTCCGACCTGCCCTCCACCCATTGCACCGGTGTGGCAAAAAATGTGTGCAAATCGTTGGCCATAGTCTGACCTGACGGCTCGCCATCGACCGGCACCCCGCCCGACACCAAAATGGGCAGGCCCGTGCGCTTGTGTAGATAGGAACCGTAACGGATTCTAAGCAAGCTTGACTCTGCCGTCGTGTTGATGCCACCAAACTCGGGTTGCCGGTATAGCACTCCGCCGGCCAGCACCACGATGGCTTGCGCATCACGCGCTGCACCCTGATCCAGCGCTGCCGGCGTAAGCACCGGTACATCCTCGAGCTCGCTCAACAACTTGTGGGACACCACCGGCATAGACAACACAATAATGCACAACATGCTGACAAGAATGATGCCGATTCCTGTGCGGCGATAGCCGCGCCATAGAAAAACACAACTCAATGCCATCAAAAGCAGCAAGTTGCCCGGAAAAAGCAGTGCCATGGAAACGGCTTTAGAGGCAATAAGAGACGGAGACATGGCAATCAGCATTATCAGCAAAAGCGCGCGTGGCGCGATGGCCGGATTGTAGTCGGTGTCGTTATCGACAACCGCGTCAGATGACGCCAACTTTGGGCACGGCAAGGGGCAGCATGGCTTGCGCTGCGATGCATCTGCGGCAGGTGTATGTGTGTACTACCGTGATCAGCGCAATTAACTACCAATCCATTTTGGCAACTGTGTGTGCCATGAGGGCCTGCTCTGCCTGCAGGCTGGACGGCTCACTGTAAACCATGCATGGGCCCTGAACGCTCAAAAACACCACAGCGCCAAGATCGGGCGCGGACAGCGAAGGCGTGCGCAGACTGATCCGAGTACTACCCACCATTAAATCCAGCATGGTATGGTCGCCCCGAAACGAGCGATGCATGACGCGGGCTGAAACGCCCGAACCTTGCGGCGCAAGCCTAACCTGTTCGGGCCGAAGCATGATCGAAACAGCACCAAACGTGGCTGAAACTGGGCCATGCATGGCAAGCCGGCCCAGAGGCGACTCTACGCCTTGCGCGGTGACCTGCGCAGTGAGAAAAATCGTGCCGCCCGTCAATCGCGCAACAGCAGGGTTGGCTGGGCGCCAGTAAACGGTTTCAGGACTGGCGCATTGCATGATTTGACCAGCCTGCATTACCGCCATGCGATCCGACACGGCAAAGGCCTCGCCCGGATCGTGCGTGACCAGAATCGTGGTGGTCCCGGTTTGCCTCAGCACGCCGATTACGTCTTCACACATGCGCCGGCGCAAATCCAAGTCCAGCGCATTGAAGGGTTCATCCAGCAGGATCAGGGCGGGATCGGGAGCCAGCGCACGCGCCAGGGCAACACGCTGCTGCTGACCACCAGACAACTCGTGCGGGAAACGTTTGCCCAAGCCTGAGAGACCGGTTAGCGCCAGCGCTTCCTTGACGCGTTGATGGCTGCCCCGATGTTTGTGCAAGCCATAGCGCACATTGCCCTCGACGGTTAGATGCGGAAACAATGAGCCTTCTTGCGGCACATAGCCAATGCCGCGACGTTCGGGGGGTACGAATACAGACGGCGAAGCGACGATTCGTTCATCGAATGCTATACGGCCCTGATCCAGACGATCGAACCCCGCGATCAGACGCAACAGCGTCGTTTTACCGCAGCCCGAAGGCCCCAACAACGTGCTCACGGTGCCGTGCTGAACACTCAGGCTGGCATGACTAAGAACGTCGACATTGCCATACTGTTTGCAAACGCCCTCGATCGAGATAGTACTCATAGCGTTTCTCCATAGTGCAGCATGCGTCGGGTGAAGAACCATACTGGAATAATTGAAATCAGAACCAGCAGCGCCGCAAAGGGTGCCGCCGCCGCGTATTCGGCATCATAGGTATACGACCATACCTGGGTGGCCAGCGTCGAGACGCCGGTCGGCGCCAGCATGAGCGTGGCCGTAAGCTCGCGCATAATTTCGAGCATCATCAGTGCCAGTGCGGCACCGATGCCGGGTGCAATATTGGGCAAAACGACAGAAATAAACGCCTGTAGTGGCCGGCGGCCGAGACTGCGGGCAATAGGCTCGATTTGCGGTGATACCAGTTCAACCGACGCACGCAATGAGGACTGCGCAAGCGGCAGGAACAAAATGGCGTATGCGCAAAGCAGCAGCAAACTGCTTTGATAGATGGCAGGCACCAACCGTATAGACAAAAACACCAGCGCAAGTGCCACGACAACGCCAGGCAGCCCATGAACAATATAAGGTAATCGCTCTGCAAACGCGGACAAACGGCCACGATGGCGCACAGCAAGCAAAACCAGGGGAATGGCAAGAATGCTGGTGAGCACGGCACCTGACAGACCATACACGACCGTATCCATCAGGGCTGGCAGAATCTCTGAATAACCGAGGCCCCCAGAGCTACCATGCAGCAGCCAATAAGCCAGCGTGCCCAGCGGAACGCCCAGGCCCAGCACGCCTAGCAAGATAAAAAAGACTAGAACAACTGGTGCTGCACGCCTCAGGGGTACCGTGGTTACCCGCCGTGCACTACCCCGCCCCACGCGCGTAACCCGCTTGACGCCGCGCATGCGCATTTCAGCGTAAGCGGCCGGTAGGCATAGCGCCATAAGTACCAGAGATTGCAGCGCTGCCGATGCACTGTCGAACTGCAACTCATACGATTGGAAAATCGCGGTGGTAAACGTCTGTACGCGCAGCAGGGCAAGCGCGCCAAACTCGGCAAACATATGGGTGAGCACTAACAGCGCGCCGCTGCCCAGCGCCGGCAGTAATTGCGGCAACAAGGCGCGAAAAAAAGTACGCCATGGCCCATTGCCCAGTGAACGGGATACGTCCTCAAAACCCGGGTCGGTGCTGCGCAGTGCCGCTGCGACAGGCAGATACACCAGCGGGTAACTGGATAGCGACAAAATCAGTATCGCACCAGGCATGCTCTGGAAGCTGATGTCGATGGACGACCAGGCATAGCTGGACACAAAAGCCGGCACGGCCAACGGCAAGCTCGCGGCAACGCGCCATAGGTGCCGTCCAGAAAGATCGGAGCGTTCCACGCACCACGCCACAGCGACGCCGATCAGGCTTGCCGCAACTGTTACGCCGGTAGCAAGTATTAGCGTGTTGGCCAGCAGCGTGTACGTGCGGCCGCGGAAAAGCTCTTCCCCGATCCCCCCCAAGCCGGCTTGCGCTGCGCGCAATGTCACATAAATCAGCGGCATCATCACCAGCGCGACCGGCACCAGCGTCGCAGCGATAATCCAGGGCGAAGGCGTCGCGCGCGCATGGCGCGCAGACGCCTTGATCCAGTTCACGCCAGCCCGGCTTCGCGGCGCAAGTCCAGGGCATCAGCCGCGTCGCCTAGATCAGCGGGGCTGACCTTCGGGGGATCAAGCTCGTCGAAAGGTTTAAGGTTAAATGGCGACACAACGCCCGGACGTAATGGATACTCAGCGACCGAGTCCACAATGGCCTGCTGCCCCGCTTGACTTACCATGAAGGCCAAAAACTGCTGCGCCGCAGCCTGATTGGTGGATGTCTTGAGTATGCCTGCCGCAGATACCGTGATAAGGCCGCCCGGGTCGTCCTTGTTGGCGGAGTAATGCAGTGCGGACTTCATTTTGTCTTCACCAACTTCCTTGGCAACGGCGAACCAGTAGTAATTATTTACCAATGCAGTGGCAATCTCGCCAGCCTCGACCGCCTTCATGGCGGCCATATTGCCGTTATAAATACGGCCGTATTGCTTGAGCCCTTTGAGCCAGTTCAGTGCCGCCGGACGGCCCTTGAGAAATTTGATGGCGATGAGTTGTTCCTGGAACGCGCCACTGGTGGGCACGAAGCCGACTTTGTCTTTCCAGGCTTCGGTTGCCATATCTAGCACCGAGGCAGGCAGTTCGGCAGGTTTGACCATATCGCGGTTATAGGCAATGACACGACATCGAGCGCTAACGCTTGTCCAGACGCCGTCTTTGGCTGTGTAGCCTGGCAGCACCTGACTGAGCGTGCTGTCATCCAGCTTGACCAGCAGGCCTTTCTCGCCCAGGGTTGCTACAGGCGGGCTTTCTTCCGCATAGAACACATCAGCCGGCGAACGCTGGCCTTCTTCGATGATCTGATTGGCCAACTGCGAGCTGCTGCCTTTGCGGATTGCTACCTTGATGCCAGTTGCTTTGGTAAACGCGTCAACCAGCGCCGCCGTGGTGCGGGCATGTTGACCGTTATAGAGCGTTAGTGTTTGGGCTTGTGCCGCCTGGGCAAAGCGCAATGCTGGGGCGCTGACTAGCGCGCCCGCCCCCATAACGATCCCATGGCGCAGCAAGGTGCGTCGAGTGATATCGGCCATATCGTAACTCCTGATGTTCAGAGTCATAATTTTATGGCAAATACGAATCATTAGTCTTACGATCCGCTGAACGACCCTTATAAACCGGTGATTCGCGCCTCTCCTAGCCCTGACGCCTAGCCCTGACGCCTAACCCTGACGCCTAACCCTGTCCCCTAATCCAGAACCGTATTACAAGCCCCGTGGTCGGCTCAGGCCCGGCAAACATTCGCCGCCAGTGCCGCCCTATATTCAGAAAATCTGACTGGGCCCGGCCAACATGTGCCGCCTGTCTCGCCCTATATTCAGTCAGTCTGGCCGGGTCCGGCCATCATATGCCGTCTGTCCCGCTTCATATTCAGACAGCCTGGCTGGGTCCGGCCAACACGTTCCGCCAGGCCCTGTGGTCAGCCTTAGCTCGCTTTTTTAGCTTGCTCGGTATCGCCAGTTTTTTCCAAAAGCTTGCTGAAGTCACCGTCCAACTGTTTAAGCGAAGTATCGATGGCCTTGTGCTTCGCATCGACCCAAGCCTGCTGATCGGCAAGATCTTTTTTAGCTGCCGCGATCATGCGTTTCATTTCTGCAGGCTGTGGTCCACCCGCCGTCGCGCGATTGTTTACGATGGCAACAGGGTCCAGAGTGGCCTTGAAATCAGCCTCGCTCATAGGAAGCTCCTTGGCGTATGACGTATCACGCACGACCTCTGCGTAAATACGTTGCGCTTGCGCATAAGGAAAATCCAGCGGCTTGATATTGTTTTTCTTCGCGTAGCTCACCACTTCCGATGCAAAATGGTGTCCGATACGGAAAGGCAGTTTGTGATTGCGCATTAACGAGTCTGCCAGCTCCTGTGACGCTGTCCAGTCGCTGTTCAGCTCTTCCAGGGCGCGTTCAGGGTCTACCACCAGCGCCTTCATCACGTCGTCCCAATTTTTCAGGGCCTTCATGGCACTGGCAACCATTTCGCTATTGGTTTTGGCGCTTTTCGGATCGGCCATCCCCGGTGTGATGTTGTGCGTCTGTATGATGGGGCCGAATGCCAGCGTCAAAGCGGTAGAAGCGCTACTGCGTGTACGGTTGAGCAAACCAGGATTGCGCTTTTGCGGCATGGCACTAGACACATAGGTGTTGTCGCCGCCTTCTTGCAGCAAAATCCACGGACGCGGCTGTGCATACTGAGTCATCAGATCTTCGATGAAATTGCCGGTATGCAGCGCGACGGTTGTCACAATGGATGCAACCTCGACAGGCTCATCCATGGACGAAATCTGGGCAGCGTCATAGGCGTTGTCCACCGTGCGGGCAAAGCCCAAATACTGTGCCATGCGTTCACGGTTCAATGGCCAGCTTGTGCCATTGAGCACGGTTGTACCCATCGATGATCGGTCCACACGCACATACGCTTCGCGAATACGCTGCGCATCGCGCTGCAGACCCGCCGCATGACCAAGCAAATAGTGACCATAACTGTTGGGCTGTGCTGCAACGCCGTTCGTATAGTTGGGCACCACGGTGCCTGCATTCTTTTCTGCCAGATTTACCAGCGTCGTGGATGTCTTTTGCAGACGCTGTGCCAGCGAAAGAAGATCGTCGCGCAATATGGCAGAGCGAAAGGTAGCGTGCATGTCCTGGCTGGAGCGCCCCGCGTGCAGCAGGGTAATTTCTTGCCCGGCTGCGGCTATCATCAGCGGCTCAAACGTAATTACGGTCGATTGACGCTTGCCACCTTTTTCATTACCAGCATCAATTACAGTTTGAATACCCGCAGCAAAGCCCGGCGCCTCCGCTTTGTCGATCAGGCCCTCGTCGGAATTGATGACCAGGCTTGCCTTGTTCATCTCACCCAGCCAAAAGAACTCGTCTCGTTTTGGCGTGTCTGCGGCGCCTGCCACAGAATAGGCGAGCAGGCTCAGACAAACGGCCGACAGAATCGGAGTTTTCATCATGTGTCTCTCTTTCAATTAGTTTTAGTTGTTCTAGTGTACGAGATGATTCGTCGGGGTGTTCCGCAAAACCGATTGCTTCATACGTCGCCAAACGGTCGCCCGCCAAGGCTTCCACTCCGGTAGCAGACGTATTTGCGTGGGGTCGCGCACAAGTGTTCCTCGAAGCCAGCCGCGCGCATCAACACCAACCCGTGCCGAAGCGCCGATAACAAACGTAGCGCTTCCGCATTGCTTTACTATTGTCCACAAATAAAGATAGAGAGGAGATCAATATTCATGACCAAGACACATGCTGTACAGCTAACAGAATTTGGTGAGCCAAATGTAATGCACCTGGTATCCGCAGACCTGCCTGGACCCGCTGCAGGCCACGTGCAGCTCAAGCAAACCGCAATAGGCTTCAACTACATTGATGTGTACCAGCGTAGCGGAAAGTATCCGCTGCCCACGCCAACAGGATTGGGCCATGAAGCAGCGGGCGTCATCACAGCACTGGGCGATGGCGTTGCCGATTTGCAGGTAGGCGATCGCGTCATCTATATGAATGCAGGTATAGGTGCCTATGCCACACATCGGAACGTAGTGGCCGAACGTGTCGTCAAATTGCCGGCCGGCATAGACGATGAAACGGCCGTGGCAATATTTTTCAAGGCCATGACGGCCCAGTACCTGCTTACCAAAACCTATGTCGTGGGACCAGACGATATCGTATTAGTGCATGCCGCCGCCGGTGGCGTAGGCCAGATTTTGAGCGGATGGGCCAAAGCCTTGGGTGCCACCGTAATTGGCACAGCCGGGTCACTGGAAAAATGTGCCATTGCCCGCGATGCCGGATGCGACGTTGCCATCGATTATTCTCAACCTGATTGGGTCTCCCAAGTGGTCGCCGCAACCGACGACAAAAAGGCGTCAGTGGTGTACGACTCGGTTGGCCAGCATACTTTTCCAGGCTCGCTCGATTGCGCGAGGCCTTTCGGACACGTGGTGGTATTCGGTGCCGCCTCGGGGCCTATTGCACCGTTTGATGTCGAGCTGCTGAACAAAAAAGGCTGTCTTTATCTGACACGCCCCTCTGTTTTCCCGCACAACGCCGATCTGGCAACATTTCGTGCCAATGCCGCCATGGTGTTCGACGCCTATCGACAAGGTATCGTGCGCGCGCACATTGGAGCCCGCTTCCCGCTGGCCGAAGTGGCACAGGCACACACCACCGCCCAGAACCGGGCAACCACCGGCGCCATTGTTATTGTGCCATGACCAAATAGGTTCAGCCACAGCGCCGGATACCGCAACAGCGGGCTATGTGCCCATCATCGTATCAGGCAGCCAAAGCACCAGAGAAGACACAAAGAGAATTATGAGCAGGACGACGACCGATGGGATGGCAGCTGAAGCCGCTCGAAGATAATAGACCATGCTCTTCTAAAGACATTACACCTTCGTCTGTTTATACTTTCAATTGACGCAGCACGGGTCAAACGTGCAGCCCAACCCGATGGTGTCCACGCCATTGCGCATACAGCATCGACATAACAAACAAACTCGGGAGACAAGACGCAGCGCCGGGTGAGGCGGCACCAAACAGCAGGTCGCACGCAGCGTGGCAGCGTCATAAACCATTATGGCCAACCAAACCAAAATTATGCAGTTAAAGCGCCGGCAATTGCTGCTGGCATCCGGCGCAATGTCGTGTATTGGCATGTTCGGGGCCGGCGCTGCCCGAGCCGCCGATCTAAAAGAGATCTCCTACGGGCAAGGCAGCATAGACCCAATCTTCACCGCAGGCTATGTTGCGCTGGCGCAGGGCTATTTCGCCGATGCCGGTCTGGATGTTAAATACCTGAACACGCAAAGTGGCCCGCGCACCAACCAGCTATTGGCTGCGCGCCAGATTATGGTGGGTGCAACCGCTGCCACGGCGGCACCGGCCCTCACTATTGCAGGCAAACCAGCAGCACTGATTTTTGGCTTTGATCGCCGCATGACCTACGCCAATGTGCTGGTGCGTAAAGCCGACTACGACAGCGGCAAATTCCGCACACTCAAAGATCTGGACGGCCAGAAAATCGGTGCAACGCAACCGGGCTCGGTGACGGCACTCATGGCCATTTATCTGATGCAACAGGCGGGCATAGGCAACAAGGTGGATATTCGCCCTCTTGGTGATCTGGCCACCATGCTTGCTGCCCTGAAGACGGGTTCAGTAGCAGCCACAATGGCGACAGCATCGATGATGGAACAAGCGGTTGCCGAAGGCTGGGGCACGCCCATCTTTAACGGCATCGATAGTAAAGTCTGGAATGAATACATGAAGGGCGATGTACCTGGCATCGCCGCGTACGCGTTGGTGGACGACATTGAAAAGCGCCCGGAAGACATCCAGCATTTCGTTGATGGCATGGTCAAGGCTCAGGATTACATCAACGACCACACACCCGAAGAAATTACCGACGTCGTCTACAAAGACTATCTGAAAGCACTCAGCCGCCCTTCTGTGCTCAAGGCCGTGACAGACTACAAGGCTAATGTCTGGCTCAAGGACAACATCATTACCGAAGAAGCGTACAACCGTATGGCTGCCATCATGGGCGACGGGCGGCAGTTTTCCAATGAGCAGATGAAAACCGTGCCCTATGAAAAATGCGTGAACATGTCATTTGTCCGCAAAGCCAGAGGCATGGCATCGTGATTGAACTGCGCGGCGTCTCCAAGGCGTTCCAGACCGACAGTGGCTATACCTGGGCAGTGGGTAACGTATCGCTCAAGATCGAACAGGGTGAATTCGTTTCCATTGTCGGGCCTTCGGGCTGCGGCAAAAGCACCCTGCTGAATATGATTGCCGGCTTTCTGGAGCCAACCGCAGGCACAATAGAAATCGACGGCGTGCCCGTCAAAGGCAAGCTGCACCCAACACTGGGCTATATCTTTCAGAAAGACACATTACTGCCCTGGTACAACGTCTACAAGAATGTGGCATTGGGCCTGCGTTTTCACGGTGTGCCTGAAAAGCAGGTCAAACAGAAAGTTGCTCAGCTGCTTGAACTAGGTCACCTTACGGGGTTTGAACACGCGTTCCCACACCAGCTTTCCGGCGGCATGCGCCGGCGTGTGGCCCTACTCATGAGCCTTGCCGTTGAACCGCGCCTGTTAATGCTGGACGAACCGTTCGGCGCACTCGACACGCACACCAAAACCCACCTGCATCACGAACTGATGGAGATCTGGCGCAAGCTCGGCCAGACCATCGTCATGGTGACGCACGATCTTGACGAAGCCATAACCCTTTCGGATCGCGTTGTGGTGTTGTCTTCACCGCCGAGCGAGGTGCTGCTGGATGAGCGCATTGATCTTGCACACCCGCGAGATGTCTTCACCGTCAGGGAGAGCCCACAGTTTGTGGCCCATTTCCAGAGTATCTGGAGTGTGCTGGGACAACAGTTCCGCGCAGCGGCCTGAATCACACGATGCATTCGCCCTGCGGGCAGGGCGAGCCGAGGTAGAAACATGAACACAGCATTTTCGGGAACACCGCAAGGCCAGGCCGACCATCTGGCCCAGGCAAGGAAAGCCGCGACCTACCGCCGATTCAAAATCACATTGTGGCAAGCAGGCATTCTCGCCGTTGTGCTGGGCGCATGGGAGATCCTTACCCGCATACCTTGGTTTGTCGACAACACGGTCTTTGACCCTTTTTTCATTAGCCAGCCCTCCAGAATCGCCGTCCGGCTCTGGGAGTGGATGCAGCCTGGACCCGATTCCGTATGGCCGCATTTGTGGCTAACACTTCGGGCGACGTTTCTTGGGCTGTTCGTGGGCGTGGGCAGCGGCTTTATCGTAGGCGTAGCGCTCAGTCGCAATCGTTTCCTGGCAGACGTATTCAACCCCTTCATCGTGGCTTTCAACTCTATGCCGCGCATCGCCTTTGTGCCGCTCATCACCATGTTTTTTGGTCTTGGCATTGCGTCCAAAGTGGTGACCTCGTGGTTTGTGGTCTTCTTTCTGGTGTTCTTCAATACCTACAAGGGTGGACGCAGCGTTGAGCGTGAACTGCTGCAGTTTTGCGAAACACTGGGCGGTTCGCCACGGCAGATTCTGTGGCGTGTGCGCATTCCCACTGCTGCCGCCTGGACGTTTGCTTCCTTGCCCAACGCCATCAGCTTTGCACTCATTGGCGTGGTTCTCGCCGAGTTTGTAGGCTCAACCACCGGCATGGGTTACTTGATGATTACCGCGCTGGCGACGCTAAACGCCACTGACATGTTTGCCGCCGTCGTGCTGCTTTCTATCGTGGGGATCGTGCTGGTTTATGGCATTACCTTGGTTGAGCGGCGTCTGCTGCATTGGTCGCCGGAATTTAGGGACAATTAAAGCGGCTGTCAGCCTTATGGCATACATTTCGATTGCCGCTATGCCAATGGGCTACCGTGCTCGCCGGGAAAATCGTTCGACGAAACGGCTGAGTGCAAGCTTGTCACCAATGCAATCGCGCGATGTCGCGACTTATATAGGTACACTGAAGCATCGCTTTTTTTAACTCTGGAGAAGACGAATGCTTGCTGCCTGGTACGCAAAAAATGGTTCCGCCCAAGATGTTCTGCAATACGGCGAACAGCCTCAGTCTCAGCCTGCTGAAGGCGAGGTTCTGGTCCAGCTTGTGTGCTCGGGCGTTAACCCCTCTGACGTCAAGTCGCGTGGGGGCACCCGCCCGGTTCGGGAGGGCATCGTCATCCCACACAGCGATGGTGCCGGCATGATTACGGCCGTAGGCAAAGGCGTGGAAACCTCTCGTATAGGCGAGCGTGTGTGGATCTGGAACGGCCAGTACAACCGCCCCCTGGGTACCGCCGCCGAGTTCATCGCCCTGCCTTCGCAGCAAGCTGTTCAATTGCCCGACGCAATCTCTTTTGAAGCAGGTGCCTGCCTGGGCATTCCTGCGCTGACAGCCTATCGCGCTGTTGAGCTCGCACATCTGGAGCCAGGCCAAACCGTGCTGGTCATTGGCGGCACTTCTGGGGTGGCCTTTTATGCCGCCCAAATGGCCAGACTGCACGGTGCACGCGTAATCAGCACTGTGGGTTCACAAGAAAAAGCCAAAGTGCTTCAGGATGCCGGCTTTGACGACATTGTTTTCTACAAAACTGAATCCGTCGCCGATCGCGTCAAAGACATCACGTCAGGCGCAGGCGTCAACGCGATTATCGATATGGACTTCTCAACAAGCAGCAAACTGGTAGATGAAGGCGTATTGGCCACGCATGGCCAATTTGTTTGTTATGGCTCGAACGCCCGCGAGGTAGGGCCATTAACGTTTGGCTCCTGGCTAATGCGCTCAATCACACTTAGCATTTTTCTGGTGTACGAACTTACGCCTGCTCAACGGAGCCGCGCACTTAATGGGCTGCAAGACTTTCTGAGAGAAGATTCGCTTAAACATCTTATCGGTGAGGTGTTCCCATTGCAGGACATCATCGCCGCCCACCAGGCTGTCGAAAACGGCAAAGTCATTGGTAATGTAGTCATGCGCTGTGACGATGCCTGAACAACTGCGCGCCCGTATGCGCTGAAGACGGGGCCCGAGAACAGCCAGAGGTGGGGGAGGCGGCAGACGAAACCATGACCAGAACAAAAGCTATTTTGGATATTGCCAACAAGGCTCCCCACAGCAACTCACTCGCCTGGGTGTTTGAGAAACTAGAGCACGAACCAAGCTATATCCACACCAAAATGTTCGGCTGCGAAGCGGCCTATGTCGATGGCAGGCTATGCCTGGTTATAGGCGATCGCAACGAACCATGGAATGGCTTGCTCGTCTGCACTTCACACGTGTCCCACGCTGCGCTCATTGAAGAGATGCCAATCCTGCAGCCACATGCTGTGTTGGGAAAGTGGTTGTATGTCTCCCAAAACAACGAAGCATTTGAAGTGACAGCAGACAAAATCACTACCCTCGTATTAGCGCACGATCCGCGCATCGGTGTCGAGCCTAAGCCGCGCAAGAGGCGCTAATTCACCGCAGGCAGTTCCGCAAGAACCAGCCTATCAGTGAGAGCAAACAATGAAACAAGCAACGCATCCAACACACAGCATAAAAACGCTTGTCTCGTGGCTACTGCTGTACGTGCTGGCCTGTGGCATAAGCCACGCGCAGATGCCCTTCCCTACTCAAACTGAAAGCGACTGGCGCCTGGAAGACAGCCCAAGCGCGTTGGCATCGAGAACGCCACGCGGTATGCGAACGCCCGTTTTAGTCATGGGCCAGAACCGCAAGGTTGCTTCAGACGCCGTGGTGATTTTGGTGGATGCCCCTTACAACGCGGTAAGCCCGCTTGTTGCGCAAGCGTGGAAGCAGCAAGGCCATCAGGTAGAAGATGCCGCCTTGGCACTGGCTGATTTACCCGAGGTATGGCGACAAATGATGCTTGCCGCACAACCCAACTTGCGTGCAGCCCTCATCACAAATGTTTACCGCCCCGAACTTGCACAAGCCGTGAAGGACGGTGCACTCACTGACAACGAGCGCGTGAGGCGCCTGCAGCTTCTGGACGCCAGTACGCAGGCGTCATCAGATATTTTGCGCAAAACCAGTGAATTTCAAAAAAAACGCAGCGCATGCGCTACCAGCGGGAACAGCAATTCGGCAAACACCATCGTACTGATGACTATGACATTTTGAACGTCGAGCCTGTGCTGGGTCGCCCCGCCACGGCCATCACCATTCAACGACGACACAGTCTTCGCAATCCGCCAAGCTGGGCGCTCGCCGACACGCCCCAATTTCAGACCCAGCTCTTGGTGCCAGCCGCTGAGTTCCAGGCCGCCCTAAATGCGATCACACCGGCGTTGCCCAATGCAGCAATTCGTCTGGCCGAATCGCCAGAGGTATGGATACCGACCGTGTCTATGCCCAACACCTTGCCAGCCCCGCAATGGCGTATTCCTGCCAAAGATGGGCAACAAATCAAACCCACTATTCGCACGTTTCGAACCACTGACGGCATCGAATTGCGAGCGGTACGCCCCCAGGCTGACGGCAGCTTAATCATAGGCGTGGAGAGACTGGTTTCAAATGATACGGTGGCACTATCGATTGCCGAGCTGTGGCGACTGGTGCCAGACGCAACCGAGCCGCAAGTGCTGTGGCAAGGCATGTCGGGCGCCGACAAACTGATAGCCAGCCTGAACGGCAAACAGCTGTGGTTTACCGGCCAGGAGCTTGATGGCCAGCACGACAGCCTGTTTCACTACACACAGGAAGACGGGTTGGTAAGGATTAACTTTCCACCTGGAAAGCGTCCGCGACTGGACACTGCCCAATGGTGGATAGATGAGCAAGGGCCCATCATGGCTTCATACTCGGTGGGCACATTGCAGCGACTGGGCAATTTAACTTTATCTTCACCACAACCGGTTCCACGTGTGCAGTGGTTTTTCAATGATTTGCGTTTACTTCCGGGCGGCACACACCCCTGGGTCGATGACGACCAGGGCGTGGCTGAACTAAACCCACAAACCGGACGGGTTCTGCGCTCGATTGCAGTGCCACCACGCGTGCAGGCACCTCCAGGGTTACCTCACTTTCCGTATCTGGACCCACGTGCTGCCAGAACATATGCACCAGGCGTAGCGTCAGCCAAAGGCAAGTGGCTGGCGACGGCATTCAGGTTGGACGACCAGAGTTCGGGTCAAGGCGCAGGCGTGCATGTACTCGATACTGACAAGGCCACATTGCTTTATTCTGCCGTATTGCCAGACGCCGATCAGGTTCGGTTGGTGGCTGCCTCTCCTGACGGCCGCTGGCTCGCGGTTCACAGCTACGGCCGCAATCTGGTGCTCTGGGATGTACGTGCCGGCACCAACCCACTGCACCTGCTTGTACCCCACGTCACGCTGTCCGATCTCACGTTTTCGCTCGACAGCAATCGCCTGATTGGGGTGGGCAATGAGCATGTTCTGGCCTGGCTTTTAAACGGAAATGAAACACGATGAAAAACGTAAAAAGCGCCATATGCAGCTATTTATAAAGAATCTTATTAAGCTCTATAATTAGCGCCTAAAAAGGAGTCGTATATGGATACGATATATGCAGATTTTTCAGTAAGCATGTCAGAATTCAAGAAAAACCCTGCCCAAGTTTTACGTACTGCTGGCGAAAAACCTGTGGCCGTGTTAAATCACAATCGACCTGCGTTCTACATGGTGACGCCTGCCCTCTTTGAGGCACTGGTAGACGAGCTCGCCGATCGTGGCCTCGAAAAGCTCGCAAGACAACGTCTGGCATTAAAAGACACCGCTATTGAGGTAGACGTCGAATCAATCTGAGCTTGCACAGTACCTAGTATGTATCGCCTCAAGTTTATTCCTGCTGCACTCGACGAGTGGAAGGCGCTCGACGGAAGCATCAAAGAAACATTTCGCAAGCTACTCAAAAAACGACTAAAGCAACCGCATGTTCCGGGCGCTGAGCTACGAGGCCAGTTGTGCAATTGCTACAAAATCAAGTTGCGTAAACAAGGCTATCGATTGGTCTACAACGTAGAAGATGGCACACTGATAGTGCTGGTACTTGCGATCGACAAGCGAGAAAACCTGGCAGCATACCGCTCGGCATTAACCCGATTGAACTCGTCCATAGGTTGATATAGTGAAAACATTGCACCCCAAAAGCGCCCCCGCTCCCTTCGATCACCTCGTCCTGATGATGCGCGACCAACTCATGGAGCGCGCACCACATTTCGAGCAAGATGGGTATCGTCTGACAGAGCTTTCCGTCCATAACCTTGGGTCGATTAATCGCCTGATTCCGCTGGACACCACCTATATAGAATTGCTTGGATGGCCCGCAGGAAAACCCCCAGCGCGCAAAGAAATTGCCGAGCAGCCCCTGGGCCTGGATGCACTGGTGTTCAAAACCGAGAACGCACAGGCGACATTTGAGCGCTTGCGCGAAGAAGGCTTCGAGGTCAACCCCGTGTTGCGCCTGGAGCGACCTTTGATCTTCCAGGGCAAACAACATTTGGCGCAGTTTGATACGGTGCGTTTTTCGGCGCAGCCTGTTGCTGGTTTGCGCATGTATTTTTGTCAGCACCTAACCCCAGAATTTGTCTGGAATGAAGACGCTATACGCCATGACAATGGGGCAAAGTCTCTGGATCACATTGTTATTGAGGCGTCCGACGCCCAGGCGGTTGCAGCGCAGCTTGGCAAGGTCGCCAATGCCGAAGCCAAGGCTCAGGATGACGGCACTTACGTCATCGCCTTACGCAACATGCAGCTTGTTGTCAGGCCAGCCGTAGGGGTAACAGCCGCAAAAATCTCGCAGGCCTTTCTGCGCCACGCCGATGATGAACTACGCGAATTCAACCCGCATGTCAGCGCTGCGAGCAGCCGACAAGAGTAGCGAATATACTTGCCCTTTTTTCAAAGACAGTGCCCTACCCATGTCTGATGCACGCGATGACCGCAGCGTATTGTCTGTCTTTCTTGTTTTCCTTCGCCTTGGATTAACCTCCTTTGGCGGGCCCATTGCACATCTGGGTTATTTTCACCACGAGTTCGTCACGCGACGACGCTGGCTGTCCGAAAACAGCTACGCAGATCTGGTCGCCTTGTGCCAATTTCTGCCTGGCCCTGCAAGTAGTCAGGTAGGCATTGCTATGGGGCTGTCGCGCGCTGGCTACGGTGGTGCGCTGGCGGCGTGGGCGGGCTTTACGCTGCCTTCAGCCGTCGCCCTGATCCTGTTTGCCATGGGCATTGCCACCCATCCCGATGTCGTCCCATCAGGGGTCTTACACGGGCTGAAGATCGTTGCCGTTGCCGTGGTCGCTCAGGCGGTATGGGGTATGGCAGTCAAACTGTGTACGGACGGTCGTCGGGTCACGCTTATGGTGATCGCGGCCTGCCTGGTTTTATGGGTACCCTCTGCGTGGACTCAAATAGGGGTCATCGCCGCCGCAGGCATTGCGGGCAGATTGATGTTTAAGGGGCCACAGCGCGTAGATCAAGATCACCTCTCCGTCAGAATCAGTCGCAAAACTGGCCTGGCCTGGCTGGCGCTGTTTTTCTTCTTGTTGATTGGGTTGCCGCTACTTACCCACGTTTTCCTGAATCAAACCCTCGCCATCGTAGACGCGTTCTACCGTGTGGGTTCTCTGGTGTTTGGAGGAGGTCACGTAGTACTGCCTTTGCTGCAAACCGAAGTCGTACCGCCCGGTTGGGTTAGCAATGCATTGTTTCTCGATGGATACGGCGCGGCACAGGCTGTGCCAGGCCCGCTGTTCACCTTTGCAGCCTTCCTGGGCGCCTCCATAAACACGGCGATGCCCGGCTGGGCTACTGGACTGATATGTCTGCTGGCCATCTTCGCACCCTCATTCTTCCTGGTTTTCGGTGCGCTGCCATTTTGGGAAAGCCTACGCCGAAATACGGGCGCACAAAGCGCGCTGGCTGGGGTCAATGCGGCGGTCGTTGGATTATTAGTGGCTGCACTCTATCAGCCTGTATGGAGCAGTGCCATTCTTGAGGCGCACGACTTCGGTCTGGCACTTATTGCACTCGTCGCCCTCGTATTCTGGAAGCTTCCACCCTGGATGGTGGTTATGGGTTGCGCTGTAGCGGGCTGGCTGTTTAGTTTATTGTGAAGCTCGCGAGGCGAGCGCCCGCATGAACACATGAACACACAAACACACGAGCGAACGAGTATCGCAAACGATAACCTCTACAAAAATATCTTCGCCAACCCTTTCGTAACAGCCTCAACAATTTGATCCTGGCGCAATGAGATATGCGCTGTCATCAGTGACTGCATTTTCTCTGCATCGCGCTCCCGCAAGGCCTCCAGCAAGGCCTTATGCTGATCCTGCGTCGAGGCGCGCATGGTGTTATCCATGGATATCCATCGCATGAATCGGATACGACGGCTGATCATGACCATCATTCTTTCGAGCTCGGCGTTACCCGTCATTTTGGCGAGCCTGGCGTGAAAGCCTTCGTCCAGCTCAACCAACTCGTTAACAGAGGTAGACGGTGCAACCGATCGACTACGCGTAAGGTATTCGCCCAACTCTGCAATTTGCTCGTCTGTGGCGCGCTGCGCCGCGTAGCGGCAACATTCTTTCTCGATAGCCAGGCGCAGCTCGTACAGGTCTTTCATTTCTTTAACATCAAGCCTGCGTCGCACATAGCCACGACCTGACGCTTCCAGAAAGCCTTCGTAAGACAGCGCCATCAATGCTTCGCGTACCGGTGTTCTGCTGACACCCAGCGACTCGGCCAGCTCCGCTTCGTTCAGCTTTTCACCTGGCTTGAACTCATAAAAGATCGCCATGTTGCGAAGACGATCCAGCACGTCTTCACCGCGTTTTCCGCGTTCGGAGGAAATAGTTCGAGCTTGCATAGAAAGAATGATCTGGTTGAAAGGCACCCGGATTATCTCATTTTCTACGGGGCACTTTTATTTTGCATCCAATTAAGTATACTGTTTTGCATACTTAAATTACACGAGGAATGACGCATGTCCAAACTGAACGGTGCCGAAGCAGTCGTCAAAATGTTGCAACTCAATGGCGTAAAGCATATTTTTGGTCTCTGCGGAGACACCAGTCTGCCCTTCTACGATGCGCTGGCGCGCCTGGACCATGGCATAGACCATATCCTTACTCGTGACGAACGCAGTGCGGGTTATATGGCAGACGGCTATGCGCGCGTCACGGGTAAAGTCGGCGTCTGCGAAGGCCCCAGCGGCGGTGGCGCTACATATTTACTACCCGCCCTGGTTGAAGCCAATGAGTCATCGGTCGCAGTACTGGGCATTACGTCAGATGTTTCTGTCGTATCACGCGGCAAGTACCCGTTGACCGAACTGGATCAGCAGTCGCTCTATCGCCCGCTCACAAAATGGAATACCACCATAGACTTAGCCAGCCAGATTCCCGGTGCCATCCGTGGCGCTTTCCGGGCGATGACAACCGGCAAGCCTGGCTCGGCACATATCTGCCTGCCTTACGATATTCAAAAGCACGAGGTCGACGCGCAAGACATCTGGGCTCAGCCACAACACGCAACGTTCCCGTCTATGCGTTCGTGCGCCGCCCAACCCGATATTGAGCAGGCCGTTGAAAAGCTGGTGGCATCGCGCGCGCCCGTCATCATTTGCGGCGGTGGCGTGGTGTTATCTTCAGCTTGCCAACAACTCGAAGCCTTGGCCGTATCGCTGAAAGCACCAGTCTGCACCACAGTCAGCGGCAAGGGCAGCCTTGCCGATGAGCATCCTCTTAATGCTGGCGTTGTCGGCACAAACGGCGGGGTGCTTGCCACGCGTGAAGTGGTCCAGCAAGCCGATCTCGTATTATTTATTGGCTGCCGCGCTGGGTCCACCACGACTGAACACTGGAAATTCCCCGACAGCAAGGCGTTTGTTATCCATATCGATGCAGACCCTATGGTTGTCGGCGCCAATTACCGCACCGAAATCGGTTTGGTCGGGGACGCTCTGCTCACGCTGACGGCGCTAAACGAAGCCATCGCCCCTCGCCTGAACCAGCGGGTAGACGGCGCTGTGGACGGCTACGCCATTGTTCAGAAAGCGCACGCAGAAAAGAACCGGTTTTTTGCAGAACTGGCCAAATCGAACGATACGCCTATCAAGCCTGAACGCGTGGTCGACGCGCTTAACCGTTTTCTGCCTGCCGAAGCCATTGTGGTGGCCGACCCAGGCACGCCTTGCCCTTATTTTTCGGCGTATTTCAACGCACCTCAGGCGGGTCGCCACTTTATCACCAACCGCGCTCACGGCGCCCTGGGCTTTGCAATGGCGGCCGGAATGGGAGCTTCATTTGGCCGGCCAAACGCCATGATCGTGTCGGTAATGGGTGACGGCAGCTTTGGCTTTACCTGCGGCGAACTGGAAACCATTGGACGACACAACATCCCTCTGAAAATGATTGTGTTCTCTAATTCAGTATTCGGCTGGATCAAGGCAAGCCAGAAAACAGGGTATGGTGAACGTTATTTTTCCGTCGACTTTGACCAGACCAATCATGCGCGGGTGGCTGAAGCCTTCGGCATCAAGGCCTTTCGTGTCGAAGACCCAGCACAACTAGACCAAACCATTAAAGCAGCCATCGCGTTCGACGGGCCTGTTCTAATTGACATCATTTCACAGCAACTGCAGGATACGGCTGTACCTGTCAGCCAATGGATGGGCTGATTCACTTCAAAACATCAAAATAAAAGCCAGGAGAGAGACAATGCAATACACGCGTAAACGACGTTTTTCAGGCGCCAGGGTGCTCAAGGTGGCGGGCACCTGCTTGCTGGCGCTATCGGCGCTGTCAACAGCCCACGCCGATCAACCGCCCGTCAAATTGGTCGTGCCCTTTCCGCCAGGTGGCAGCACAGATATCGCTTCCCGCCTTATCCAGCCCAAGCTGGCAGAAATACTGGGTCGCAATGTAATCGTCGAAAACAAACCTGGCGCCGCAACGCAAATTGCCAGCCAATATGTGGCCGCGAGCAAGCCCGACGGCAATACATTGCTGGTCAGCTTTGACAGCCATTCGATCAACCCCATCATACGGCCACTGCCCTACGATACATTCAAAGACTTCAAGGGCATTACTTTTGCGCTACGGTTTCCACTGGTGATTGGCGCGTCGAAAGAAACGCCGGGCAACAACCTAAAAGAGTTTATCGCCGCCGCGAAAAAAGCCCCGGACAAGTACAGCTATGCCTCGACAGGTGCCGGGTCGCTAAACCATCTGGCCGCTGAAGACTTGAAACGCAAGGCGGGCATTGAGCTTCTGCATGTTCCTTTCGGCGGTGGCGGCCCGGCTATCCAGGCTTTATTGAGCGATGTGGCCAATATCACCTTCCTGAGTTATGCCGCATTAAGTTCACACATTGCCTCTGGCAACATCAAGGCCTTGGCAGTTACCGGCGCCAAACGCCTGCCAGACCTACCCAATGTTGCCACGGTGCAAGAGTCAGGCTACCCCGATTTTGAGGTCTACTCCTGGATCGGCATCTTCGCGCCCGCCAAAACACCTCAAGATGTCGCCGACCATCTGACCGATGCCTTCCAGAAAGCCCTGAATGATCCCAAAGTCAAAGAAAGGCTGACCGGCCTGGGCTTTGAAGTGATGGCCACCGACGGCCCAACCGTTGATCGCTATGCGGTAGAGCAATACAAACGCTGGGACGAATTCGTTAAAAAGACGGGGCTGTCGCTGAGCAAATGAGGTAGCTGCTACCTGCACTGCCACGATGAAGACAAGGCCCATCATCCTCAGAAGCACCAGAGCAATGCGGCGCATTGTTTTTGCTGAACATGAAGGTGGGCCGAGCCTGACGCACCAGTATGCGTAGATAATGAATACGGCATGACGTCTGGCTAAAGGCAGGTGCTGCAGATACAACAAGCCCCTCGCGTGACTCATCAACGCGAGGGGCTCTTGTTTACGTACTGGTCACGCCGCCTTGCGCGCCGACGACGCAACATCGCGCTGGCGCTTTGCCTCTTCCAGCAGATAGACCTGGTAGTCGTCCAGATCGCCGTCAAAGTCTTTAAGGCCGCCACGCGACACCAGCCAGAACTCATCGCACACCGAGCGCAGCAAGGCCCGGTCATGGCTAACCAGCATCACAGACCCCTCAAACTCATTAAGAGCAACGCTGAGTGCTTCGCGGGTTGCGAGATCAAGGTGGTTGGTGGGCTCATCAAGCAACAGCAAGTTAGGACGCAGCCACACAATCATGCACAGCACCAGGCGGGCCTTTTCGCCCCCGCTCATGCTGCCCACGCTTTGCTTGACCATATCACCACTGAAATTGAACGTGCCCAAGAAATTGCGCAGGCCCTGTTCACGGCAGTCCATGCCGCTGGGCCGCACAGCGGCAGGGGTATCGCGCACCAGCCGTATCATGTGCTCCAGCGGGTTGTCAGCGGGCCGCAACACGTCGAGTTCTTGCTGCGAGAAGTAACCAATGTTCAGCCCCTTGCCCGTAATAAGCTCACCTGACGTAGCCTGCAGCGCACCAGCTACGGTTTTAACCAAGGTCGACTTGCCCTGCCCGTTAGCACCCAAAATACCAATACGCTGCCCGGCCAATACCGAACGATTGACGTTTTGCACAATCACCGTAGGCGGCGTGCCAGCAGGCGCGTCTTGCGCGGGCGGGTAACCAAAGCTGGCGTCTGATATGGTCAACATGGGGTTGGGCAGACTGAGCGGCTCTTTAAACTGAAACTGGAAATCAGCATCGGCCAGTATCGGCGCGATCTTCTCCATGCGCTCCAGAGCCTTGACCCGGCTTTGTGCCTGCTTGGCCTTGCTCGCTTTAGCTTTGAAGCGATCAATAAATTTTTGCAGATGCGCAACTTTTTCTTGCTGTTTGGCATGTGCCGCTTGTTGCAGCAGCATTTGCTCGGCGCGCATGTCTTCAAACTTGCTGTAGTTGCCGCCGTAGCGCACCAACTTGGCCTGATCAATATGCAGGGTAACGTTGGTGATCGCGTCCAGAAATTCGCGATCATGACTAATGACCAGAATAGTGCCTGCATATTGCTTGAGCCAGGCTTCAAGCCACACGAGGGCGTCCAGATCCAGGTGGTTGGTAGGCTCGTCAAGCAATAGCAAGTCAGACGGGCACATAAGGGCGCGTGCCAGCTGCAACCGCATGCGCCAACCACCCGAAAAGCTGTTTACCGGACGATCCAGCTCGGCAACACTAAAACCCAGGCCAAGAATAAGCGCCTCAGCGCGTGCCGGGGCATCGTGCGCGCCGGCATCATGCAATGCCATGTAGGCGTGCGCCATGCGCATACCATCATCGCTGTTCTCGGCGGCAGTAACTTCGGCTTGGGCCGCCTTGAGCGTGATGTCGCCCTCAACCACGAAGTCTGTCGCACTCTGTTCGGTTTCAGGCATGTCTTGGGCAACTTGCGACATGCGCCATTGCGCCGGAATTGAAAACTCGCCGCCGTCTTCATGCAGCGTGCCATTGAGCACGGCAAACAGAGAAGATTTACCGGCGCCGTTGCGCCCGACTAGGCCGACTTTTTCACCGGGGTTGAGTGTGACAGATGCTTGGTCCAGCAATACTTTGCTGCCGCGACGCAAGGTCACGTTTTTGAGGATGATCATGGGGAAAGCCGAGGAGAACTACAGAGAAGGAGCAACATTTTACCATTTGAGCCACAATTTGACCCGGTGCGCGGCAAGCCTCGGCCTTTTAGGCTGGGGAAGGATAGCGCGAACGCCGCAGGCGTCCTTTGGGCGGTCAGTGTGGCGTCTGCTGCTGTTCGATGTACTGGCGGATGATCTCGATGGGGGCACCCCCACAGCTACCCGCAAAGTAGGACGGTGACCACAGGGCACCACCCCACAGTTTCTTGCGGATGCTCGGGTAGCTCTTCTTACGAATCATCCGGCTGGACACACCCTTGGTCAAAAAGACCAAGTGGACGTGGATCATAAATACACAGTGTCTACCGTGTCGAATATCATTTTCGTTACTCATAGGCCAAGAATATAGTTCCAGCCATGCAACGCCTCCAAGCCTTTAAATACGAACTTCGGCCCGACGGCCAGCAGCAGCGCCAGATGCGCCGCTTCGCTGGCTCCTGCCGGTTCGTATTCAACAAAGCGCTGGCGTTGCAAAAGACGCGTTACGAGCAAGGCGAGAAGAAGTTGGGCTATGCCGGGTTGTGCAAGGAACTCACTGCGTGGCGCAATGGGTCTGAAACGCCGTGGCTCAAGGATGCGCCAGTGCATCCGCTACAGCAGACGCTCAAAGACCTTGAGCGCGCCTATGCCAACTTCTTCGCCAAGCGAGCAGACTTCCCGCGCTTCAAAAAGAAAGGCCAGTGCGAAAGCTTGCGCTACCCCGACCCCAAACAGATCAAGCTCGATCAGGGCAATGCCCGAATCTTCCTGCCCAAGTTGGGCTGGCTGCGTTACCGCAACAGCCGGGAAGCGCTTGGTACGGTGAAAAATGTCACAGTCAGCTTGTCGGGCGGCAAGTGGTTCGTGTCGATCCAGACTGAGCGTGAGGTTGAGCAGCCTTTGCCGCAGTCCACCACGGCAGTGGGTATCGACATGGGCATTGCCCGCTTCGCCACGCTCTCAGATGGCTCCCATCTCGAACCCCTCAACAGTTTCAAGCGACACGAAACGGCGCTGCGTAAAGCGCAGCAGGCCATGAGCCGCAAGACCAAGTTCAGCAACAACTGGAAGAAGGCTAAAGCCCGCGTCCAGCGCATCCATTCCCGCATCGGCAACACCCGTCGCGACTACCTGCATAAAGCCACGAGCACGATCAGCCAAAACCACGCGATGGTGTGTATCGAGGACTTGCAGGTACGGAACATGTCCAAGTCGGCGGCAGGCAGTACCGAAAAACCGGGAACAAACGTGCGGGCCAAATCCGGCCTGAACAAGGCCATTCTGGATCAGGGCTGGTTTGAGTTTCGCCGCCAACTGGACTACAAGCTGGCATGGAACGGCGGTTATCTCATTACCGTACCGCCACAGAACACCAGCCGCACCTGTCCGGCTTGTGGGCATGTGTCCAAGGATAACCGGCAAACACAAGCGCAGTTTGCGTGTGGGGAATGCGGTTTCGAGGAAAATGCTGATCTGGTCGGCGCGATCAATATTCTAAGGGCGGGACACGCCCGGTTTGCCTGTGAAGTGAGCGATGCAGTAAGGTCGCCAGCAGCAGGAACCCGCCGAGGTGAGTCAGTCCCTGCGGACTGAACACGGTAGGAATCCCCTCACTTAAGGGAGGGGGGGATGTCAACGAATGGCTGCTTATGTGGGTAAAAGAGTGGTAAGACTTCAGATGCACTTTGGCAATAACGAAACGCCAGGCAGCCCCTTGACATACGCACCACGAGTTAATAGGTTTGCGCGACGATGTCTGCCCTGCGCTTCACCAACCGCACTGCCCGTAAGCCATTCTATTCATGCAGAGGTATCGACTACGCACAGCAAACCAGCCATCAATAGCGATCCTTACGATCACGATAGTTTTGCTTGTTCGCGCCTTTGGCTATACCTGCCAACTCATCGAACTTGGGTACAGGTATAACAAGCACACCTGTCCCTTTCGGAATAAATACGAATTTCTGACCAGCCTGCCAGTGCTGATCTTCGCGTATCGCCTTCGGGATGCATATCTTGAATTTGCTGGAAAGTGTAGCGGTTGTGCTCATGCTTACTTTAATCATGTCAGTGGTAGCTTAGTAAGAATAAAACATCCAAGAGATGAAAGGTAGTTGCCATCGCATGGCACCCAAGCGCTCGTCATCACGAACCATCACGCGACAACATACTCCACAAGCGCCGCATCAATTACGACATCGTTTGATACTAAAACAGATTCATATGTCGAAATGGAGGAAATCATGCGTACGACAGTAACGTTGAACGATAAATTGCTTGCCAGGGCACGATGCTTTACCGGCATACAAGAAACGTCCGCACTGCTTCAACTGGCATTACGATTAATGGTCGAGAGAGAGGCAGCCCAACGTCTGGCCCGATTGGGAGGCTCGTCGCCCGACCTTAAACCAATTCCTCGCAGGCAATCGGAACCCGGGCATGATCTTAGTTGATACATCTATATGGGTGGATCATCTCGGCCGGTCCGGCGAAACGACGCTCCAGGCGCTACTGAAAGAGGGCCAAGTCCTCACCCATCCATTTATCATTGGCGAGTTGGCAATGAGCAACCTTTCAAAACGTGAAATGGTCCTGGAAAGCCTTATGGTCTTGCCATCGGCAAAACTCGTAGCTATGGACGAGGCTCTACACCTTCTCCATCAGGCACAGTTATATGGCATGGGGATTGGCTATATAGATCTGCATTTGCTCTCATCAACGCGCCTGACCCAAGGCACGAGCCTATGGACTCGCGACAAGCGTCTGTTACAAGCGTGTGTGAAGGCGGGTGTGAAGGCGGGTGTTCAGACGTTCGTGCCAAACTCCCAGTAGCAGCCCTTGTAACCACGATCGTTAAGCTTCACGTAGGGCTGCCAAAATGGGGGTCTGAATCTGGTATTAAATATGCATCACCCGTGCCTCAGAGCATCACCCCACCAGACACCTCAATACGCTGGCCGGTAATCCAATTATTACCATCAGACAGCAGCGCAGCGACTGCGCCGCCAACATCGTCCGGCAACCCCACGCGACCAAGCGCCGTACCGCTGGCGATCTGTGAATTAACCTGCGGGTTGTCGCGCACCACTCCCCCGCCAAAATCCGTTTCAATGGCGCCGGGCGCAATCGTGTTAACAGCAATGCCTCGCGGCCCCAGTTCTTTAGCCATATAACGGGTAAGCACTTCGATGCCGCCTTTCATCGAGGCATACGCCGCGTGGCCTGGAAGCGTAAAGCGCGCCAGACCCGACGAGGTATTGACGATGCGCCCGCCGTCTTTAATCAGCGGCAGCAGCTTTTGTGTCAGAAAGAAGGTGCCCTTAAGATGAATGTTCACCATCGTGTCAAACTGATCTTCGGTTGTTTCAGCAAATGGGGCCAAAATACCGATGCCCGCGTTGTTAACCAGATAATCAAACTGCTCACGCTGCCAAACTTTTGCCAATGTATTCTTTACCTGCTCAGCGAACGCGGCAAAGCTTTTGCTGTCTGCCACATCAAGCTGAAGTGCCACGGCGCGGCAGCCCAGCGCCTCAATATCATGCACGACAGCCTTTGCATGGTCTTTGCCTTCCTTGTAAGTAAGGATGATATCCACGCCTTTTTCTGCAAGCTTTAACGCGGCGCTGCGGCCCAACCCTCGCCCACCCCCAGTAACAAGTGCGATGCGAGTAATAGCTTCAGTCATTGCTTTTTCCTTCAAAATCAGTGTTGCCACATGGTGCCCTGCACATAGGTTGGCGTATTAGCAAACGCGGGCGGAGGCTTCCATAATACAGCCGCATACCAGGCCGACCACGCAACAATCGCCAGCGAAAGTACCCAAACCCATACCGGTATGGGTGAAGGCGATTCAGCTCGGCGTGGTTCAAACGGTTCTTCCGCACCAAAAGCATTAACCGTAAAGTTCAGATCATCATGAACAATGGCGTCGGCCCGAATACCCGATACGGTAATGCCAGGGCCATTACGCACTTGAAAAGGCAGCTCGCGCATGCCGATGTGGCCCGAACGGTCGTGCGCCTCGATCCGAAAAAGATGTTTTCCGTCTGTCAATCCGTGAGTATTAAGGCGAACCGCCACTGGCGGTTCATAATCCGCAATTGGCTCAGCGCCATCATCGAGGTAAATACGGATGCGGGATCCTACTGTCATAAAGTCAACTCCTTACCGATCATCACGCAATACGCGGTACTTCGGATGGTCCGTGTCTTTTTCACCGGGATACAAGAGCAATGCGATCGAAACAACAAAGCAAGCAACCGTACTCAAGCCGAAGAGCGCGATGATTATGATGTTGCCGAGCAACGGCCCGGTCATGTGATGCATCAGCATGGTTTTAATCTCCTATTTTTTTGCCCGTACAGCTACATCCTTGGCCGTTATGGTTGGGGCGTGGTTTCCCCATGACGTGCGCTCGTGGCCAATAATGTCGGCAATCTCAGCGTCGGACAAATGTGCTGCAAAGGTAGGCATTTCTGCAGCATACGTCGTGCCATCAATCGCTTTCCCATGAATGCCATTAAGCACGACGGTAATGTGTTCCGTCGGGTCTGCAGCATTTACTACGGGGTTACCGGCCAACCCACGCGAATACCAGATGGCTCAGAAACATGAGTGAGCCGCCGATCGAGCGCCATAGCCAGTACGGTGCCATATCGACCACAGATTGAATAAAGGGCTCACCGTGTATCCAGCTAAGCCCCTGTATCGTGCCCCCCCACGGACAGCGCCAAGATGTAGAGCACCACACCGACGGTTGCCAGCCAGAAATGAATACCCAGCAGCAGATTGTTAGGTTGTTTTCCTGTTGCGCGCGGCAACAAGGCGTAGACACCGCCCCAGATGGCAAAGGTAATAAAACCGTACATCGTCAGATGGGAATGACCAACGGTATAGTTGGTAAAGTGCCAAACTTCCTGCAGCGAGCGAAACGCCTCAACCGTGCCTTGTGTAGACCCCAGAAGATAGCTGAGCACACCTACCAAAATGAAAGCAGGTTGGTCCAGAACGCAAAAATACCCAGCGAATAGGAATAAATCGGCCTGTTCATGACTTTGGGTAAGGCGTAATAGAACACGCCCAGCGAAAGCGGCGTAAACCACATGCCTACGGCGTTGTGCATGTAGTAGCCTTGCACGCCAACTTGGCCAAGACCCTTCTGGTACCAAGGTATCAGGGCCACCACAACGATAATAATGGTCCAGAGCGTGCCCCCAATGGTGTACCAGTTGGACAGGTAAATGTCTTTGCCTTCGCGTCGCGCCACCGTCGCAATCATGTTCCACGCGGCCGAAACCAGCCCTGCAGCCAAAATAACGCGAATCCACCAGAGCCACTCACGGTATTCTTGCGCACCGTCGTTAAAGCCAAGATCCAGCGCAACAGTGCCCAGAATGGCCGCCAGATTAAGCAACGCCAAGGTTACCCATGCCAGTTTTATACTGTAGAGGCGTGTGCCGGAACTTTTGGCCGAAATATAAAGGGCCAGCCCAATTAACGCCGGGCTGGCCCACGCGTAAAAGGTATCGTTGGTATGGATGGGCCGCAATCGCCCGAAGCTTAGCGCCGACGAAGTGCCCAACATTTCAGGAAAGACAAGCTTCAGCGCAACCAATACACCAACCGCCGTGGCAAATACCAGCCATACAGTCGAACGTATTGTGTAAATGCTAAATATGCGTGTCAGATCTTCATCGTCTTTGGTCGATTGTGCAGGCTGCAACACTACTGTTAAGGTTTCTGTCGCCATGCACCAATGACCAGCATCCCATTGCTTTGACACTACGCGTATTGGCTGAGTCTTCTGACTGAATGTTGCGCATCAGCGAACCGAACGCCGCAGCACGAGCTGCGTGCAGTTCAGGGTTTTGCGCATTAACATATGCCAAGCATATGCTAATATACAATCACTTAATAGAAACACATACTGCCGTTCCGCTTGCACGTCCAATTAACGAGTCACAGTGTGTTTAGTAGAGAACGTCAAGTGCCATAACTGACAGGAGACTCGCCATGCGCACCGTGTCAATATTCAAAAACAATAGCAATCAAGCAATCCGCATTCCTCGAGATATGGAATTTCAAGGCGTATCCGAACTCGAAATCATCCGCGAAGGCGACACATTAATTTTGCGTCCCGCCCGTCCGTCTTGGGGATCGTTACGCAACACTCCACCAGCGGATGCCGACTTCCTGCTCGAACGTGAAGACGTCATCGACGAAAACCGCTTGCTGGATGACCTTAAGTGATTCGAACTAGCTACATGCTCGACACAAATATCTGCTCGTACATCATGCGTAAACAGCCTGAATCAGTGCTGATACGTCTCGAAAAGGCTGTGGTCAATCAGCACCGAATCGTCATATCCGCCATTACCTACTCAGAGATGCGCTTTGGCGCCAGCAGCCCGAAAGCCTCCCCCAAGATAAGCGTCATGCTAAACGACTTTATTCAACGTCTCGATGCCATCTTACCGTGGGACACTGCAGCCGTTGATGAAACAGCACGATTGCGCGTCCACCTATCTGCCCGAGGCATCCCAATTGGCCATAACGATGCCGCTATCGCTGGGCATGCTTTGGCGACCAACTGCATAGTCGTCACAAACAACACACGTGAGTCCGTTCGTGTACCGGGTTTAATCGTTGAAAACTGGGCCTGATCAATTCGGTAGCTTCGCTCAGAGGTTGCTTCGCAATCAAATCACTTGGACCAAGTTTGCCGCGCATTTCGATCAAACGCCATGCACCGCATGCGCTTACATAGCTTGGTAAACTCGAGGCCGGCAATACACCCCGTCTTATCCAGTTCAGCGGCAACGATCAAGCCGAGCTGAAACACTTGCTGCACTAACGGAACAACCTTCAATGGCTTTACGCGCAACCATTTACAAAGCAGAAATCAATATTGCCGACGGCGATCGTAACTACTATGGTAGTCATGCTGTCACTGTCGCCAGACACCCATCAGAAACCGATGAACGTTTGATGGTGCGCCTGCTGGCCTTTGCGCGACATACTGATGGCGATGACACCCTGGCCTTTACACGCGGGTTAAGCGATGTGGACGAAGCCGACTTGTGGCGTCTGGACCTGACGGGTGCCATCCAGCAATGGATAGAAATCGGTTTGCCAGATGATCGCCGCCTGCTCAAAGCCTGCGGCCGTGCCGACGAAGTTATCGTGTATGCCTACGGGCGGAATGTAGACATTTGGTGGAACGGCATTAAAAACAAAGTTGCACGAGCACGCAATTTGAAGGTATACGCCCTGCCCACCGAAGCAACCTTAATGCTGGCTGCGCTGGCCAAGCGCAGCATGACCCTGCATTTCAATATGCAGGACGCCACCGTCTGGGTATCAACCGACGACGGCGAAGCCAGCATAGAGATTATGCCCTTAAATTAAACTGGCTCCGCTTCGCTTTGCGCAACAGCCGTATCAAACAGCCGGCCCGTTTCTATCGCATCACAAACGGGTTACTAGCCACCGCACCCGTATTGATCCACACCGACTTGGTCTGCAAAAACGCCTTTACCGCCTCAATGCCGTTTTCACGCCCCAGGCCTGAATCTTTGTAGCCACCGAACGGCGCCATAAAACTCACCGCACGATAGGTGTTCACCCACACAGTGCCAGCCTGAAGCTTTTCAGACATACGAATCGCACGGCCTATGTCTGTTGTCCAGACCGCAGCGGCAAGCCCAAAGCGAACATCATTGGCGATGCGCAACGCATCGGCTTCGTCTTCGAAAGAAATAATGGAAAGCACCGGCCCAAACACCTCTTCCTGTGCGATCCGCATATCGTTGCGTACGCCGGTAAAAATAGTGGGTTCGACAAACCACCCATTGCCACACTCGGGCGCAGTACCCTTTTTACCGCCCAGCACGACTGTAGCGCCTTCCTTCTTTGCCACGTCGATGTAGTCCAACACCTTCTTGAACTGCGGCGGCGTGGTAACAGGCCCCACTTGCGTATCGGCACTCATAGGGTCACCCATACGGGCGGAGCGGGCCACTTCCAGCAATCGTTTGACGAATTCATCATGGATGCTGCGTTGCACCAGCAGCCGCGACCCTGCTATACATGTTTGACCCGTAGCAGCGAAAATGCCAGATATGGCACCAAACACAGCCTGTTCAAGATCAGCATCCTCAAACACCACATTGGGGGACTTGCCACCCAGCTCCATAGACGTGTGCTTGAGCAGGCGCGCGGCTTTTTCATTGATGATGCGACCGGTGGCGTCCGAGCCTGTAAAGCTGATCTTCGCAACAAGCGGGTGCTCAACCAGCGCAGTGCCTACTTCTGCACCAAAGCCCGTCACCACATTAAATACGCCCGGAGGAAAACCCGCCTTTTCAAACAGCGCTGCAAACTCAAGCGTTGATGCAGACGTAAACTCTGACGGTTTAACAACCACCGTGCACCCTGCCGCCAGAGCAGGTGCCAGCTTCCAGGCCAAAAGAAGCAAGGGCGAGTTCCAGGGCGTGATGGCAACCACAACACCCACAGGCTCGTGGCGCGTGAAGGCAAAATACCCCTTCTTGTCCAGTGGCAGCGTGCTTCCTTCTATTTTATCGGCCAGGCCGCCATAGTAATAAAACCATTGAGGAAGATAATTCAACTGTCCATGCATTTCGGCAAACAGCTTGCCGTTATCGCGCACTTCAGTCTCAGCCAGGCTGGTTGCTTCTTGAGCAATCAAATCACCAAGTTTGCGCATTAGCGCACCGCGCTGTGTTGCCGTCATCTCGGCCCAGGGGCCGGTCGTCAAGGCACGATGCGCCGCCTGTACCGCCAGGTCTACGTCTTGCTCATCGCCGCGCGGGATCTCTGCCCAGGTTTCGCCCGTAAACGGGTTTTGCGTTTCGAACCACGCGCCAGACTTCGGTGCGCGATATTGGCCGTCAATATGTAGCTGATAACGTTTCATATAGTCTCTCCACTCCTTTTTTTTATGTCGCACAATCCAAGAGAAAATTACTCTCCAGTGCCCGCAATCTGGCGCAGCGCCTGCTCAAAAACCTCAACGGGCTGGCCGCCCTGAAGAAGATGCGCCTCATTAATGATAATGGCGGGCACAGAGTCAATACCCAACTTTTGATAGAACTGTTCTCGTTCACGCACCTCAGCGGTATAAGTGCCGGAGGACAAAACCTCGCGTGCCTGCTGCGCATCCAACCCCACCTGTGAAGCCAATTCCACCAGCACATCGTGCGCGCTCACGTCTTTGCCATCGGTAAAATACGCAGCAAGCAATGCGTGCTTGAGTGCTCTTTGCCGCCCTTCCAGGCCCGCCCAGTGAAGCAGCCGATGCGCATCGAAGGTGTTGTAGACACGCTCTCTGGCACCAAACACAAACCCAACCTCTTTGCCACGAGCGCGTATTGCCTCGCTGCTGTGCCGTACCTGCTCGGGTGTGCGCCCGTACTTCTCAACCAGATACTGCACGGTATCGCGCCCTTCTGCCGGCATCTGCGGGTTCAATTCAAAAGGCTGAAAATGAATCTGAACGCTCACCTCATCACCTAATCGCTCGATAGCCTGTTCCAGCGAAGCCAAACCGATGGCACACCATGGGCATGAAACATCAGAGACGAAATCAATTTTTAGTTCAGCAGCCATGACTGTATTCCTTATTGCTGTGCACTTTCACCGACTCCAAGGCGTCAGAAAGCGCTTGCTTCACCACCCCGCCGACCTAGCAAGGCTCTATATAACTGCGATACGCAGCCGCTGCTTACATCACTATATTATTACTAGGCACCATTAATAGGGACGCCTTTTAAACAACTCAATCTTACGATGGCTATGCACTGATGGCCTCAACCATAGTGTGTACCTGCTATGCCATAGGTTCAGCCGCGCCATTACTGACAGCTTACACCCCGCTTGCCGCACCGGTTACGCTGCACCCGTTACCGCCAGAGTTGAAACACCCCATACAATCGGAAATTCCTTCCCCTTAAAAAGGCAGCACCATGAGCAAACCAGAAGACAACCCCCTTGACGCGCTGTTTCAACAAGGCTTGAAGACCCGGCGCGAAGTGCTCGGCACAGAATACGTCGATGGCTCGCTGGCAAAGGCGAACGACTTCATGATGAGTTTCCAGCACATAACGACCGAGTGGTGCTGGGGTTATGCGTGGAACAGGCCTGGCCTCGAGCGCAAAACGCGCAGCATGCTTAACCTGGCGATGTTGACGGCACTGAATCGGCCTGCCGAGATCAAGCTGCACGTCAAAGGCGCACTTAACAACGGGGTGACTGTAGAGGAAATCAAAGAGATTCTGATTCAGGCCAGTGTGTACTGCGGCATACCAGCTGGGCTGGACGCATTCAAAGTCGCCAATCAAGTCCTCGAAGAGGAAGGCGCTTTTGAGGAAAAGAAGGATTGATGAGTTAAGAGCTGCTCACATATCACAGGTTTAATCAGCCCAAAAGGCGTGGGCAAACCACCCACACCATGTTCCAAACAAAGCCCGCCATCGCCTCATGGCAATGATGGCTACAAACAGACGGCATCGTTGGCTACCAGCCAGATACCGCGCTGTTCAAGGCCCCACCAGCGAACATGGGCTGTCGGCCGCATGCACGATCCGAATACCGGGAGCATTCGTGTTTCCGTGAACGAATTGAGGTGACCCTTGACTTGGCGTCGACCACAATCGCAATAGAAAGAATGGTGATCTTCTCGGGCTGATTATTCACGATGACATCACCAATGTTGCAGTCAAAACCCAATAGAAAACGTATTACGCTCCTGATCATCTATCTGCGAAACCAGATTGGTTTCCCATTCCAGATACTTGCGTGCGGCTTCTTTGTTGCCGTCGTGGCGGTCGTGCACAAAGAACAAGTAATCGATGCATGCTTCATCCGGCAAGATGTCATCATCTTCTACCAGCGGCAGGCCACTGGCTTTCAGCGCCCCAGCGTCAACAACGCACACGTACACAGCCGTACAGCCCATGCGCTCGAGGTCCTGAGCCAACAGCCTTAGTTTGCTAATGCTCGATCCCAACAACAGCACGGGGCGATCTGCCTGTCCCTGATCTTGTCCCTGGCCGTCGCCCTGTCCTTGTCTCTGGCCTTGGTCATCCCCTTCCCCTTCCCCTTCCCCTTCCCTGTGCCCGTGCACATCCAGCATCGCGCGAACGTCCTGATCTAGTGCTTGCCCATCCAGCATCGGAAGACCCAGCTGCCCATGTATTTGCGCAGCCAGCATAGGCCGTATCGTCCAGGCTGCCTGCTTAAGACACACTGCACGATAAGCAGTGCTAGATCTGGCGTCGAGCAAGATTGCCCGAGGGTGATCGCGCACAAAACTGGCCAAAGTGTCGACTGACAGCTCTTTAGTATGTTCAAGCACTGGTACAAATCGCGGTGCTTCGGGCAAACCCGTTAGCGCGGAAGGGTCTGCCAGCAGATAAACATTCCAACCCAGTTGCCTGAGCCAGCTCGCAACAGCAGGCGCACGTATGCCATCGGTGTCGCACAGAACCACTTTAGACTTACGCACACCCAAATACTGATCCGTCGCCTGAATTAACTGCCCACCCGGCGTGTGCTGCACCAGGCTCGGCAACTCACCCAGCGCATATTCTTCGTCAGTGCGCACATCACACAAAAACACCGTATGCGTATCCTCATCCAACCACTGCTTAACCTGCCGCGCATCAACAGTCTGAATTTTGAGTTTTTCAACCAGCTTGATAGCCTGCTCACGCTGTGCAACTTTAGACGCTTCGCTAACCTGCTCGGGGTACAGGCGACTGGAGCCATGCTCTAAAGGATAATCTTCCAGATACCACCCTTGCGTGCCGTTTTCCAGTGCAAGAACCTTGTTGGGCACGTTTAGATTGATGAGCGTCTGCGCGCCGATGATGCTGCGCGTACGGCCCGCGCAGTTAATCACAATGGTGGTATCGGGATCAGGGGCTAGCTCCCTCGCACGCAAGGCCAGCTCGCCATTCGGACAACAATACGCCCCCGGGATACTCATCTTGCGATATTCGGGAACAGGCCTGCCATCGAGCACAATGATGTTTTCACGTTCGTCAGCAAGCATGTCACGCAACTTTGCGGCAGACACGCTTGGTGTGTTGTACACATGTTCAGCAAGCTCACCAAAAGTTTTGCTGGGCAGATTCACGCCTGCAAACGTGGCATAGCCCGCTTTCAGCCATGCATCAATACCGCCTTCCAGCACATGCACATTGTCGTAACCCATGCGCAGCAAAGCTTGCCCCGCCGCCCGCACTGCGCCACGGGTTTGCCCGTCACCGTATATGGCAATGCGCGTAGCCTTGCGAGGCACCAGACGCAGCACATTGAGTTCTAAGTCGCTATAGGGCAGCGGAACCGCAAAGAAAAGATGATTTTCACCGTACTGACCGTGCTCGCGCACATCGAGCAGCGCCAGCTCCTCAGCATCGTGAATCCAGGCCTTCAGTTGATGGGCGTCGAGGTAGCGCAAGGTAGTTGAAATCATGGTGCAGTATCAGCTTGCGCTTTGACGGGTTTTAACACCCACCGACATGATGTTGCAGCTATTGTTTTCCATGTCGAAAGCGATGCGTTTGTCGAGCTTTTCCAACGCCAGGCCGTACATGTGCAGATGGCGAATGCCATCCTCATCATGAATACGCACCGCATGAATATCGTCTGCCAGCAAGGCTATACCCTTGCCCGGCCCGATTTGCTTTTCGCCCGTCTGCTCAAGCGTGGCATAGCCGGGCTTGTCACCATCGTCAGTGCGCTCGTAAAGATAGTTGCTCTCGGTACCTTCGACCGCAGCAATACAGGCCCATGTCGTATGGTTATGGGGCACAATTTTCTTGCCTGGACGCATAACGTTCAGATACAGCGCATACGTGCTGTCTGGCTCTTGGTGGATAAGATAACGTGCTTGCAACTCATCGCCTTCTGGCGGTGGGTAGTCATTTTCGGACCACAATTTGGTATGGGAGGCAATATCGATCAAGGCGCCAAGCACGACGTCGAGATTCTCCCGATTTACTTCCCCGGCTGTCTGGTGTTTGGCGATGTCAATAAAGCGCGATACGGCCGCCTGTCTTTCGTTTTCTGTATTCATAGCTATCTCCTGTGAGCTGTATCCAATATAGGACGATATGGCGAGAGGCACAATTTAATAGTATTTTGTATTACATAAGCAATGCTAATATATTGACAGTAAAAACACTCCTGAGATAAGTCGTCATACCAAGACGCTCAATATGAAAAACCTGGATCTTGACCTACTCCGAACACTGGCAACCATCAAAAAAAATTAATACATTTTCGGAAGCTGCCAGCATCCTGTGCAAAACCCAATCGGCGATCACCCAGCAGATGCAACGTTTGGAAGCACAGTTAGAGTTACCGCTATTTCAGAAGCAAGGCAGGCTGCGTGTTCTTACCCCGCAAGGCCAACAATTGGCAGACTACGGTCGCAGGCTGCTGGCGATTAATGACGAAGCCTTGCGTACCGTAGGGCAAAAGCAGATGGAGGGGCAAATACGCTTCGGTGCGCCGCTAGATGTTGCCGATACCATTTTGCCGCCCATTCTCACGCATATTGCACGACATGCACCCAAGGTAAGGCTAGAGATTCGTGTGGATCGCAGCCCATTTCTTATGGACGCCTTGGCATCTGGCGACATAGACCTCACTATTTCTACACGCCACGACTCAGGCCTGAACGGCTTTGCCTTGCGTACCTCTCCCACAGCATGGATGTGCGCCGCCGACTATGTACACAACAAGCGTGCACCACTGCCACTGATCTTGGCTGATGAGCGCAGCATCTTCAGGAAAATTGCGCTGCAGGCCCTGGAGCAGACACCGTTGACCTGGCACATTAATTATTTAGCCCCTACGCTAGTCGGGATTAAAGCAGCCGTACGCGCTGGCCTTGGCATTACCGCTCGCAGCGTAGAGTTTCTCGGGCCTGACATGCGTGTCATGGGCGAAAGCGATGGGTTACCGCCCTTGCCACCCATCACGTATATGCTGTGGTCTCGCAAAGACACCATCAGCCCGCTGACTCTGCATATCTATGAGATGCTCAAGGAACACTTCGAGCAAACGGTGTCGGTTGCTGTTTAACTACTGAAGTCAAAAATAATGCCCGCCCGGCGACTGACGACGACCATTGTTGACAGCCTACACTCTGCTCACACCTCTGCCCGCCGGACCTTTTCATGAATGCCTGCATCCCGGCAGCAACCAGTTTCTGAATCAACTGCTGGCGAAATAGCGCCGCACTTGGTCACGCAAGGCATCGAAATAAGCCTCACCAGCAGGCTCGTCAGGCGTCGTCGCCGCGCCTCAACCGCACATCTTAGATCAAATGGCGTACGTTGCCCCATGGCTGAATTAATTCAATTCGGGAAAAAACCCAAAGCCGCTCAATCCAGCTCGCACAACAGCTTAGCCCAGAACTCCTGACGCATTTCCAGCGTCGATACCAAGATATATTCATTTAGTGTATGAGCACCATCGCCATCAGCCCCCAGACCATCTAGCGTTGGCACGCCCATTGCAGAGGTAAAGTTGGCATCACTACCACCGCCAGTCATAGGAGCGTCTTCGAGCGCAAAGCCGGCCTTGCTTGCGCATGCTTGCGCCATCTGAAGCAACGCCGCCGATGCTTCTGTCTTGACCATGGGCGGGCGATTAAGCTCAACGTCGATGTCCAACTCAACATCAGGGTCTACAGCACGCAGGCTGCGCATGCGGCCTATCACACCGTCTGCCGCATCCATGTCAGGCACACGAAAATCAACAACGCAACGACATCGCCCCGGGACGGTATTGGTCACTGTACCGCCGGCGATGGTTCCTACACTGACGGTCACACCGCGCTCGTAGTCGGTCATGCCTTCCAGTGCCAGAACCTGGTGAGCCATCTCGCGTATGGCGCTGCGACCTTTTTCGTGTTGCATACCAGCGTGTGCTGGCCGTCCCTTAACGTTCAGGCGCAGCATGCCCGTTCCCTTACGTGCCGTCACGCATTTGCCGCCATCTGGACGGGCAGGCTCACAGACCAGACCATATTTGGCATTGGCCGCATACTGTTCGATCGACGGTCGGGATGCATGGCTGCCTGTTTCTTCATCTGGCACCATAAGAAAGTCCACTGGCAACGGCGTAGCATTGGGCTCTGCCAAGTCCATCATTGCCGTCAATGCCAGATAGATGCCGGCCTTCATATCGTAGCTGCCTGGCCCGTACAAACGATCATCCTCAATACGGCAAGGGTTCTCCTGCAAGGTACCAATCGGATGCACCGTATCCAAGTGCCCAAGAATCAGTATGCCCGGGCGGTCATCTTCTTTAGCGCGATTGGTCACGTAAACCAGCGGCCCCACTTCGTCGCCAATAGACGTAACCTCCACCCTCAAGCCGGCTTCTGCTGCTTTTTCCTGAACGAGCTTCGCCATGGCTGCAACGCCCTCACTTGAACTAGAGGGCGACTCGCAGCGTATCCATTCCTGGATACCCGAAACAAGCGCTTGGGTTTTCTGTGTATAGGTCATGGAGTGTGCTCGCTAAGTAAAAGGTTAAATAATCAGGCAACGTGCTGGCCGGCCAAGGCGTCAAGCTCTTTATCACTGGGCAATCGGTTCTCAAACCACAAGCTCGCGCATGCGGCTGACATGGCTCTGCCATCATGCCCAATGCCAGGAACGGTTTGCAAGGTCCAGTTGAACGGCACGCCAAGGCGTTCTGCTTCTCGCTTGCCGGTTTCAAAATAATGATGCGCCCGTGCATATCGATGCGGGCCTTGCCGTAAGGCAGCGGCATCGGACGGCAGGTTGGGGTCGTCTGTCGCCACGTCCTGGTCGCCGGCCAGAATCATCATGGGGTAGGCAAACAGGCGCTGCAGGTTTTGCTGGTTGAGGCCAATACCGTCCATGCCTTCCGGAAAGTCATGGGCAAACGTAGGCAAGGTGTACCAGCCTGCATTGGCAGGTGCCACAGCGTGGAATGGTTCATGCGACTGACTGCTCATTAACCGATGTACAAACTGCCCGCCAGCCGAATGCCCAAACAAATAAACCTTATTATGGTCGACGACACCCGAAGCACGCAGGCAATCGACAATGCGACCAACTGTCGCATAGGCCCAGCTATCGCCCGCCCTGGGCTTGCCATCTGTTGAGCTAAAGACGCTACCGTTGTTGTAATGCTCTACATCAGGCCAAGCTTCATCGGAGAAGGTTGGCGCAATGATCAGCAACTTATGCTTATCCGCAGCTGGTATCCAGAAATCGCGATATTCATCGCCATTGCGCAGCATGCCGTGCTGCACGATGACCACGGGCTGCCCGGGCGTATAAGCGCCCGAACGATAGGTATGCAATGTGACTGGTCTGTCTGCATTGTGTTCTTCGTCTATATACACAATTGCGTTGCGTCCCGAATGGGCAAGCTCACGTTCCATGCGATAGATATTGGAATTGTCTGGGGAGTTCATGCTGTTCTCAATCGTTCAAATGACAGGCCGACCAGTGATCCGGTGCGATTTCTTTTAACTCTGGTACCTGCTCGCTGCATCGTGGCATCGCACGTGGACATCGAGGATGAAAGGCACAACCCGTAGGTGGATTCAAAGGCGATGGAATTTCTCCCTGAATCGGAACAAATGAACGGCCACGCCGCTTAACGTCGGGCACCTCGGCCAACAAGGCCTGAGTATACGGATGATTGGCCCGCGAAAAAATCTCCTTTGCAGAAGCGCGCTCTACGATTTTGCCCAAATACATGATCGCAACGCGATCAGAAATATGTTTGACTACACCAAGATCATGGCTGATGAATAAATACGTGAACCCATGCTGCTCGCGCAGATCCATAAACAAATTGATGATCTGGGCCTGTATCGATACATCTAGGGCCGCCACAGGCTCGTCACAAACAAGAAACTTTGGCGCAACCATCAGTGCGCGAGCAATGCCTATGCGTTGACGCTGCCCACCCGAAATCTGATGTGGGTAACGATCGCGATATTCCTTGTGCAAACCCACCTCTGACAGCGCCTGATCGACACGTGCGCCAATTTGCCCGGTAGGCGACAACTTGTGTACACGCAAGGCTTCGCCCAGAATCTGGTGTAATCGCTGACGCGGGTTAAGTGACGCCTGCGGGTCCTGGAAGATCATCTGCACGCCCAAGGTGTAGTCAAGACGTTCCGCCCCCTTCATCGCGGCAACCAAGCGCCCTTGGTAAAGCAGCTCTCCCTCAGTCTGTCGATGCAAGCCTGCCACGACACGACCCAAGGTCGACTTTCCGCAACCAGACTCTCCAACCAAGCCAAGCACCTCGCCACGATTAATGGCCAGATCAACACCATTTACTGCATGTACCGTACGGCGATCCAGAGGTCTACCGGCCAGCGATAGTATCCGCTGTGCAAGATCGGGGTGCTGTTCAAAACGCTTGTGAACGTTACGCAGTTCAATGACAGGGGTGTCACGCTGGGTCATGCTTGTTCCGCCTGAAAGACAACAGGAACGTGGCAGCAAAAGCTACGCGATCCTTCATGGGTAACATCGGGGAATTTTTCTGCACAATAGGCAATGGCATTGGTGCAGCGAGGGCGGAACGCACAGCCAGATGGGCGCCCGGTCAGGCTGGGTGCCATCCCATCTATCTGGTACAGACGCGCGCCGGGTTCAGTTGTGGACGGCATGGACTCCAGCAACCCCTTGGTATAAGGGTGGCGCGGCGCGTCAAGCACATCATCGACCGGGCCGGCTTCAACAATGCGCCCTGCATACATGACAGCGATGTTATCGGCCAACTCGGCTACTACGCCCAGATCGTGCGTAATCCAGATCAGCGCGGTATTATTCTTACGACAGATCTCTTGCATGCGATACAGAATCTGACCCTGAATAGTGACATCCAAAGCGGTCGTCGGTTCATCGCAAATAATCAGGTCCGGATTATTCAGCAAGGCAATGGCAATAGCCACCCGCTGCCGCATCCCACCCGAAAATTCGTGCGGATAGCTGTCGAGGCGTTTCTCCGGAGCCGGAATACCCACCATATCCAGCGCCTCACGACATCGTTCGCGGGCCACGCTCGTCGAAACGCGCTCGTGCGTGAAAATGGCTTCCATCATCTGCTCACCGATGCGCAAAACCGGGTTCAGCGTCATCAGTGGATCCTGAAATATCATGGCGATGCGGTTGCCTCGCAGTCGACGCATTTGCTCTTCGTCCAACTTGCGAAGGTCTTCGCCCTTGAACAGGATCTCGCCTGCAACTACTTCGCCCGGTGGGTCGATCAGGCCCAGCAACGAAAAACCCGTCACTGATTTGCCCGAACCAGACTCTCCAACCAGACCCAGGATCTCGCCGCGACGCACTGTCAGATCGACGCCATCCACAGCCGGCCACGCCCCCTGTTCCGTATGAAACGCGGTACGCAGTCCGCTTACCTGCAGCAGTATTTCATTATTCATTGACGAGGATCCAGAGCGGCGCGCAGGCGATCACCCACGATATTGATGGACAGAATCAACAGCAGCAACGCAACACCTGGGAACATGCTGATCCAGTAATCGCCCGACAACAGGTATTCAAACCCAGTTGCAATAAGCAAACCCAGCGACGGCTCGGTAATGGGCACACCCACCCCAAGAAACGACAGCGTTGCCTCGAGCGCAATGGCGGTAGCTATCTGTATCGTTCCAAACACCATGACAGGCGCCAGGCAGTTGGGCAGAAGATGAAAGACCATGATGCGCCAGGCGGGGAAACCCAGATTGGCAGCCGCTTCCACGTATTCTTTACGACGCTCCTGCAACGCACGACTTCGCATGATGCGCGCATAATGCGCCCATTGCACCACGACAAGCGCGAGAATCACCTTATCGACGCCACGACCCATCATGGCCAACAATACCAGGGCGACCAATATCGTGGGAAACCCGAGCATGAAGTCGACCACGCGCATGATTAGCGTATCGACAAACCCGCCGATATATGCCGCCATCAAGCCCGCCAGGCTCCCTATAGTGGCGGCCAAGCTTACCGCAGACAAACCTACGATCAGGCTTATACGTAGACCATAAAGAATGGCGCTAAGCATGTCTCGGCCTTGATCGTCTGTACCAAGCCAGTAGACGTGGCCATCCATTGATTCTGCGCCCGGCGCCAGTCGCCCATCGAGCAGATTCAGGCTGGCAAGGTCGTAGGGGTTTTGCGGCGCAAAGTATGGCGCGGCCATGACCAGCACGATCAGGACAACCAGCGCGATGACCGACCCGCTTATGGTCGGACGGCTGCGCAGCTTCTTTAGAATACTTTTACGGTGTGGCGTCTGGATCAAGGGTTCGATCGTGCGCGCGTTCTCGCTATTTGCGGGATGTGTCATAAGTTGTTCCGTTTATTGTGCAGACGCCACCAACTGAACGCGAGGGTCCAGTGCGGCGTACAGAAGATCAACGATGAAGTTGACGAGCACAAAAATCAGCGTTACCAGCATCACGTAAGCGACCACGACCGGGCGATCCAGCTGATAAACACTGTCAATCAAGAGTTTGCCCATTCCGGGCCAGGCGAATACGGTTTCGGTGATTGTGGAATAAGCAATAAGACTGCCAAACTCCATACCCACTACCGTCACCACCGGAATAAGTATGTTGCGAAGAATATGCCGCCGCACAATACGACCTGGCTTTACCCCCTTGGCGCGGGCAAACTTTACGTATTCCTGTGACTGGGCCTCAGCCACCCCTGATGCGGTCAGGCGTAATACCAGCGCAATATTGGCCAATGCCAGATTGACGGCTGGCATGGCGATGTGTGCCCAACCATTAGCCGTAAAAATTGACCACGGTACGCCTAGTACCTGAACGGTATCGCCCCGACCCGATGCGGGCAACCAGCCAAGCAACACGGCAAACAGCAGGATCAGCATCATGCCTTGCCAGAAATTGGGCAAAGAAAAACCCAGCACAGAACTCGCCATGATTCCACGACCCAGGAGGCGATCCCGATACAGGCCGGCAACCAAGCCCAGCGGAATCCCCAAGAAACAGGTCAGAAAAATAGCAACAATCACCAGTTCGAATGTGGCCGGCATCCGCTGCAAAATCAACGAGATAGCCGGAATGCCATGCACGAACGATGTACCCAAATCACCGTGTAGGGCATTCCACAGAAAAACGAAGTATTGCTTCCAGATGGGCTGGTCGAGCCCTAACCGCACAATCGTTGCCAATCGGTCTTCGGCCGTGGCTTCGGGGCTTACCAACAGCTCAATAGGGTCTCCCACCGCATAGACGGCGAAGAACACAACAATCGAAACAGCCAGCAGTACAAACAGGCTCTGGAGCAACCTGCGCAAGGTAAACAATGCCACGTTAAAAGGCCTTGATAGTCATGAATACAGTCTTTACGGCGCAAACTTGCAGTTTGACTGGATGGAAGAAATGGCAGTTATGTGAGCCATATCTAAACACAGTTACGCCCTGCCGCATCCCGCCAAGCGAAAGCCACGACGGTTACAGCGTTATGGTGAGTGCGTGGCACTACTGACTGGCCATCCTGCAAACAATCTGGTCGGGAGGGGATGACAACCGTGCGTCGTGATGAGCTTCTGTCTTCGTGACCAGGTCATGCACGACTCGTTTAATGATGCCAAAGAGTTGCTATACGTATTTCACACATGCTCCCGCCCACGATAAGGCGGGCGGGAGCACAGAAGCGTATGTAGCGCTATTTACCGGCTGCCTGATGCACCGACATAGCCAGCGTGTATTGGTCGCGCCGGCCTTCGTAAGTTAGACCTTTGCGGAAGCCCCAAACACTGCTCTCAAAGTGCAAAGGAATCAGTGGCACGTTGTCCAATGCGATTTGAGTAGCCTGCTGCAGCAATTTTTCGCGTTTGACGGGATCTACGGTCATGATCGCCTGACGATAGACTTTATCGAATTCCGCATTCGAAAAACCACCATAGTTGCTGGTACCCAAGCTCTTCGGCGCATCGGTGGAAGCCACCCACAACTGAAACAATGCCGATGCCTCACCCGTTTCGGAAGGCCAGCCACCCATAGCAAAACTGAACTCACGCTTGGCACGCTTGGGGAAGTAAATGGAAGCCGTCATGGCGTCCACATGCACCTTGATGCCAATACGCGAGAGGTACTGGGCAACGGCCTGGGTTACCTGACCATCATTGACGTAGCGATTGTTGGTCGAAGACAGGGTCAGCTCGAAGCCATCCGGGTAGCCCGCCTCAGCCAACAACTTCTTCGCGCCTTCGGGGTCGTACTTGATTTCCGGCGCATTAGGTAGAGCACCAAACATGCCATCAGGCATGTACTGATAAGCGGGAGTAGACAGACCATCCATAATGCGATCCTGGATCACCTTGCGGTCTATAGCCATATTGATGGCCTTGCGTACGCGCAAATCTTGCAGTGGGTTTTTGCCGTCAGCCGCCTTAACAAATGGGCTGGTGTCGCGCCCAATATCAAGTTGGAAAAACACGAGACGTGTGGATGGTGTGGCAATATATTCAAACCCGCCATCTTTCAAGCGAGGCAGATCGCGCGCAGCCGGGTTTTCGATGACATCAAAGTCTCCCGAAAGCAGCCCGGTCAGGCGAGGGCCGGCGCTAGGCACTGGCACGAACTTAACGGTTTTCCACTCAGGCTTGGTGCCCCAATAGTTCTCGTTGCGCTCCAGTTCAATACCCGTGCCTTTTACGTATGACTTGAGCGTGTAAGGGCCGGTGCCAATCGCAAATTTTCCGTTGTTGAAGTCAGCGACAGCAGGCCAAGGGCCTGTCACGCCACAGCCTTCCTTGGGTGCGAATGTAAGAGCGCCGTGTTCGACTATACCGTTCCAGATGACGGGCAGTTGGCGCGCCAGCTCTGCAGGCATAAGCGGAAATGGCTCGGCAGTCTTGAGAATCACGGTATGGTCATCGGGTGTCTGCACATCTGTGAGCAGCTTGGTGACTGTCGTGTATGACGCCGAAATATTGCCCTTGTTATTCAATGTACGGCAAATGGAAAACAACACATCCTGAGCCGTAAAGGGTTTACCGTTGGAAAAGTTTACCCCCTCTCGCAGCTTTAGCTTCCAGGTGAGATCGTCAACGTTTTCCCATGACGTCGCCAGACCTGGGATCATCTTCATGTCGGCAGTACGATTAATCAGAGACTCGAACACGTGCGCAGCCAGTGCGTCGTTCTGGGTCTGCTTGTGATAGTGCGGATCAGCAGCCGTCGGCTCGGAAGACAGGGCGATGGTTAAAGTCTGCGCCTGCGAAATACCGCCCAGGGCAACAGCCAAACTCGTGCCGACTGTAAACAAGGCCAATCTTAATTGGGGTTTCATTAAACCGCTCCGCTCAGTATAAAAACAAAGACGCGATTATCAGCAACCACGGGAGGGCTTGTCAATGCGGATAAGTCTGTATACACAAGAGACACAAAATGGAGGTGCCATTTTTGCGCTCTGCGATTGACTGCACCCATTATTGAAGGCCTATACCCTGCTCAGCAAACCTGTCACCAGAACTCGCCATAAACGCAATGTCCATAACAGCGGCCTAATTACGCGTCACTTGCAGGTGTGTTCGCACCGCACTCGGTCACGCAGTGCATCAAAATAGGCGGCGTGAACCTGCCCCCCCCCGACATCCGTGTTAAATCACATATTCCATCGTCACAGCAACTACATTGCGGTCATAGGAATACAGCCAACCTACGTTGCTGCGCACCTTGTTGTGGCGCAGCGTCAGGCTTGGAACAAAGCCCGCCACAGACCAACGCGCTGAGGAAAGTACAAGAGAGTAGCTCTGTTCATGGTCGCGGCGGCGGGCTTCGAGCAAGGGGTTATAGGCACGGTAACTGCGTTGCCTGAGCGTGGCCAAGGCAGTGCCTGTAAAACCATGCGTTTGTAGTGATGCGCCCAGACGCACACCTTGCTGAAGGTAGCTTTGCACACTGGCCTTGGCGCGACTGTCTTCGGCATCAAAGCCACCGAATAGCGTCCAACCCGCTTCCATATCACGATAATAGGTAGCGCTGACGCTTCGGTTAGGGCCGTTGAAGTAACGAGCGTAGGCCTGCTGGCGGTACTGCATGTTTTTGTAGTCAGCCTCCAGCGTAACCAGCGAGTGCGGTGAGGGTGTGTATCGCCAGCCTGTATTCAGCCCCCAGCTATCGTAAAAAGAGTTTTTGCCCCATATGTAATGTGAATACGTTGGCGCAATGGTAAATTGGTGGTTGGCGTTACGGTAGCTATAGCCGGCCTCTGCAGCCACCGAGGCTTCGTTGTAGTCGCGGTGATTTCGGTACCAACTACCATCCGTCTGCGCACGTACATAGAGGCCATGGTGCCCTGCTAACGGAAAGCGCCGCTGGGTGCTGGATGCAAACTCTGGCCCGAATGCCTTAATAGGTTCGGGAAGCGCACGCTCAATAAGACATAGGCCGCGACTAGCGGGAACCAGGCAGGTGCGACTTGCAGATGTGCGATTGACATTATCAGACCAACGCATACCCATGCTTATCGATGTGCGCCAGGCCTTGCGTCGTTCAAGGGCATCAAGATAAGTGGCGACAGTTCTTCTAATGCCCGCTGCACCGGCGCCAGCTGTACCAAGAAATGCATCAATGTCTGAAAATGATTGGTACGCCTCCCTGTCTTGCGCGCTCTCAAACAAAACCCTGGCAAGTTCAAGCCGTGCCGGAAGAAACGTGGGCTGCAAAGCCAACAGTGCACGAAACTGATCCTCAGCCTGCCCTAGCTTGCCGTCTGCCCGGGCAAGCAAACCTTGCGTGTAATAAACCAGTAGCGGGTCACGATCAGATAGGGTCAGATACTGTGCCAGCAGCGAGCGCGCCGTCATCCACTGGCGATGTTGTAGCGACAAATAGAGTGCCTGGCCCAACTCTGAAGTACTTTGTTCTGCACTTTGTGGTTGATTATCTACTTGTGAGGCTGGAGGCTGCGGCACCGGTTTAACAAAGGAATTGTCTTGAAGCCCACGCTCTACAGTCTGTTGCTCGGTGCGCTGTCGCAAGAGTTGGCGAGTATCGTCGACTGACTGTGCAAACACGGGCACAGCACCAAGCGCGCCTGCCAAAAAAAGAGAGGGCAAGTAAACGTTTTTCATGAGACCTGAATATGCTGAAAATAGATGGCGTGCTGACAGTACGCGATTTGAGATCGCCGCAAAGCACAATAAGATGGATCGCAGCAAACAAGGGCTTGCCGAAGCAAGCCCTTGTTCTAGCAACATCATTTAGGAGATGCACGTATCAATGTGCAGTAAAGAGACGCAGCCACAAGACTGCGCCCCTTTTACTTAGCGAGTTTTGGTTCCGCCGAAGGCAGTGTCGCGATCGCGGTCTGCGAACTTAACAATGCCGGCAACCGCTGCGGCGCCTGTGCCGAAGAACTTACCTTCGAGGCTACCGCCTGTGCCACCGCTGCTTGTTACCCTGACGTTACGAGCCGCCAGACGCACGTCTTTATCAACCGTGCTGATTTCGCCTCGGCTAAAGCGAATATCGCCTCGCGAACGCGCTACACCGGTATCGAAGTTAGCCGTAAGCGTGCTGGTGGGCAACGCTGCACCGGTGTAGTTATTGATAGAACGCACGGTATAGCGGACGGGTGCGTCGGTAGGCAAGGTGCTGGCGACATCGCCGTTTTCACCCACATACCAAACCGTATGTGTGCCTGGGGTTTTGCTACCTACATCGCCCGTAGCGGACTCTGCACTCCATTCGCCAAACCAAACATCACGGCTACCCGCTTGGGCGAACGACCATACGCCGAGTTTGCTGTGGTCACGTGGGTCGCCTGCACCCGGAGCGCCACCTGCTACAAGCTTTCGCCCGCTGTAGTGGTAAACAGCGTTTTCGTCCTTATACTCAGCATTAGCGAAATGCGACGTCGCAGCGATTGCACCGCGTAACTGGCCATCAACGCCAGCACCAGGTTTGCCACGATCATCTCTAGGATAGGTAGATGCCCCGACACGTACGCCGCCAGCATCAGAGTAGCTTAGACCCGATACCACTTCGGCTTGCGCCATACCGGCCATGCCGGCCATGCCGGAAACAGCAAGCGTCAGTACTGCTTTTTTCAAAGCGCCATTCATAATAGCTCCTTGCAAATGAAGTTAAAACAGAACACACGCTTCATAAGAACCCCCGTTATCTGACGCGAAGCGACCAAGAAGTACAGCAGGCCTTACCGTGGATGACACCGAGTGCGCCTGGTGCGACCTGCATGGGATGTATTTTAAATAAGAACACGTCTCATTTGCAATAAGATGTTTTTGTCCACGTATGAATGTGGTACCCGATCGCAGCAGGCGACTTGGAGCTCCTCACGGCAAGGCCGCTTCTCGATGTAACCAAAGCCTAAAGACGGCGGTTTTACAGTGCAGGAGCATCTCTTTATGATCCACACAGTCAAAACTTTATGGTGACGTTGCCGCGAATGGTACGGCCCGGGGCTGGCATCTGAGCGGCATTGAGCGCATCCATGTAATAACGGTCAGTCAGATTATCTATGGCAAGATCGAAGCTGACGTTATCGTTAAGCTTGTAGGTGGAATACACGTCAACCAAGGTGTATGGCTTCCAGCGAGAGGGTTGCACCCCGCCCATACCGATCCGGCTACCAAAACCTGGCGCAAATCGGCTACCTATGTAACTTGCCCTAGAGCCTATCTCAAGCTTCTCCTGTAGCAAGCGGGCACCAAGCTGCAATGTAATCGTGTTTTTGGGAGGCACTTGCTGCAATGAATAGCTGTGAGGTAGGCCGCCGGCAAGACATCTAGGCTCCGTGGGTTTCAGTACACCTTTACGAGCGCAGAACATAACGTGGGTGTAATGGTTCCAACCAATGCCTACAAGGAAACGGCCCGTATCGTAATTCAAGGAAGCTTCAAGGCCACGCATTTCCGCATAGTCAAGATTAACTCGGCCAAGCGATTCTCTATATCGGCCAGGCATTTCGGGGCGTTCACGAGCAATTCCGGCTCGGGTGAGGTAATCATCAATATGATTATCAAAATAAGCGGCATGAATGCGTAATTTGTCACCGCTTAGCCACGCATCGTTCTTGACGAAATTAGCTCCGATTTCCAGATTACGAGCTCGCTCAAGCTTGAGCTGGTTTTCTTCTACGGAGTAATAGAATGAAGAGCCCGTGAGCGATTCAAAAATGCTTGGCGCTCGTACTGCCCGTCCAAACTTTGTATAAAGCTGCAGACCATCACGCGGCTCTACCATCAGGCTGAAAAGCGGTGACCAGCCACCGTCCTTACGTTTGAATGTTGATGTTCTGGTGAAGTGGTTATCCAGTGTAATGAACTGGGAATAACGCGTGCTTGCGCTGGCCGTAATCCACTTAACAGGTTGCCATTCAACTGTGGCAAAGCCGCTAACTTCTTCGCGCCGCCCCTGTCGTGGCGTGTCTCCCCCCAGTGTCCAAGCATAGTAATCCCGGTCTACTCCACTAGGCAGGCCAGTATCCTCACGAACAAACGCCCCCCCGTAACGCAACAGTAAATCACCTACATCAGTCGAGAAGCGCGAGGTGTTGGAAGCCCTAGCTCCCCAGCGTTTTGAGTCCGTCCACTGAAAGAATGGATAGAAAGTTTTGACTGTAGGCCGAATGCTACCGCTGCCATCCCATGAATGATCCAAGTCCAGAACGTTAATACGGCTTTCCACCGCTGAGAGATAGGCGTCAATCTTGAGATCGACGAAATTATTATCCTGTGGCGTCCAGCGATAGCGTGCTGTATACGTATCAAGGTCGATCGAACTCAACCAACTTTGATAAGGTGCCCCAAACAGCCGAGAAGAAAGTAGGTGGCCGTAGTAACTCAAATACCTGCGGTAGCCCAACTCTAGTCTTTGAGAAGGTTCAATTTTGACTGTAGTCTTCAGCATCCATGATTTATTATCCAGCGAGGTATTGAGTATTTCTTCACCGGCGCGATAATCGCTCAAACCGCCATTACCTACTTCTAAATCCCCAAATCTCGGATTTCGTTTAGCGACTAGGTGCGCACCTCCGCCGCCATGCTTTCCCGCATGATAATTGCCGTTCACACGTCGCACGTATCCAGCGACGAAGTCAATGTAATCGGTTGTCGTAGCTACCACCACACTGCCCGATCCGCCGGTGGGTTTAAGTAGAGGTGGGCGCCGCATACCATCGGAATAAAAGACTGCATCATCGGGGGGCAATACACCACCATAAACCCGCAAATTGGTGGCCAGACTATCCCATCCGCCGTTAGTACCCGCTGCGGGCACCGGAGAACTATTAGTCGTAAGTCCTCCCTTCAACCGTATGCCGTAGGTTTTACCCGGCAGCAAAATGTCATCGACACCAATAACGGTTGCGCGCACAACCCCACCTGTTGCGCCGGTAGCGTCTGCGGCCGAACTAATTCCCTTCTCAATCGAAACCGAACCAATAAAGTCAGGATCAATATATGTACGCGGGGTCGCACCGTTATAGCCTTGCCATACTGTGGTTTCCTGCGTTGCACCGTCAACAAGCACAGGCACCCTACCCTGCCCCTGCATGCCGCGTATATTGACATCAACCGCACCGGAGTTGCGGCTGTCGGCATTCATGACACCGGGAATGCCGGAGAGGAAGTCGCCTACAGATGTGCCGCGGAAACGCTCGATATGCTCGCTGGACAGGTACGCGCTGGAGCCCGCTGTGCGGTATGGCTCGTCGGCTGGGTCTAGCTCTAATTTGCCTTTGACGGTAATGGTGTCTAGCGTGAGGTGGTCACCCATGGTGCCACTCAATGGGCTGGCCACACTGGTGGAACGGGTAGAGCCGCTGGCTGTAGCGGGGCTGTCGTTGTTGCGACTGGTTCTGTCGTTGACGCTGCTTGTATTGGTGGTGATGTTGCTGCTGGTGCTGCTGGTGCTGCTGGTGCTGCTGGTGCTGCTGGTGCTGCTGTTGGCGCCGTTGGCGTTGTCGGAGCGGCTATCGCTGTTGCTGTTGCTGTTGCTGTCAGCGCGCTCACTGCCGCTGTTACGAGCGGTGTTGCTGTCACTGCTGCTGATAAAAATGGAATTGGCATCTAGATAACTATACGAGAGGCCTGAGCCTTCAAGAATGCTCGCCAGGGCTTGCGTGGCTGAGACCTGGCCCGTAATGCCAGCCGACTGCTTTCCGGCTGCAAGGCTTTCTGGATATGAGATGCGCAGCCCTGCCTGCTGGCCAAACGCATCGATTGCGTCGGACAACGAGCCCGGAGGGATTTTGAACGCTATGGTTGGGGAGGACTGCCCGTAGGCTGTCGACACAATAGCCAGTGAAGTAAAAATTGGGCTTAGTAAAAGAGCGATAGGACGCAGGCGGCGGGCGGTCTTTGCCCGCTTGATTTTGCGGTTTGATTTCATCGTATCCCCGGTGTGTTGCAACAACCCTGATCACGCGATGCTGAAAACTATCGCCTTACAGGGCCTTGAGGATGAAACGAATGAAGGTGGATAATTTTCTCCACCGTAAGTGCGCAAATTCCCGCAAAATTAACTGCAGACTCTCCTTCCCTGATTCATAAGGGCGAGGGCTGCGAATTTCGTTCGTTATGCCCCACTGCGCTTTTGTGCAAGCTGGCGTGCACGTGAAGATTGGCCCGCTTAACTAGTAACCAGGCGCGAGAGATGGAAAGGTTTAGTTTTGCCGCAACCTCAGCAATGGTGAGATCACTGAAGTGATACAGCTCAAAGGCATGACGGGTGTTAGCAGGCAATGCCGTGAGTGCCTTTTCTACGGTCATCAATTGCTGCCGCCCAAACACGACGCGGTAAAGTGATGGTGTAGGGTCGGGAACGTCGCAATAGTGCTCTTGGGGCACGTAAGAAACTGGAGCAATCTGCTGTCGGCGGTACACGTCAGTGGAAAGGTTTCGTGCAACCGTATAAAGATAGGCACGAAGATGATGCCTGTGAAGTGGGCGAGCCGTACCCAATAAACGTGTAAACACCTCTTGTGTCAGATCTTCAGCGTCGTCGCGGCTGTGGCCGCACCGGCGCAAATAACTATTGATTTCGGCGGCGTGCCTCTGGTAGAGGGTTTGGGGGTTTGCGATCAAGAGTGGTTCTCTGAAAACTTCAGCAAGCAGCTGGAGTGCGAGCTGGTTTACAAACAACCTAAAGTGTAGAAAAATCACTTATGTAATTGCGACTTATTTCAATTGAAATAATGCAAGAAACAGCACTTTCAAGAAGTAATTTTCGAGTAAGGTTTACTCGCTACTGCGTGGCACAGTTTGCCAGCCGTGCACGCTGGCGCATGCACTGCGTTTTGCATAGCCACACTGGGCGACATCACTCAGGGCACAGGCATGGCTCACCTGGCCCATAACACCGGCCCGAGTCACAACAGTCTTTAAGCAACTCTGTAAGACGGGCCCGCCTTCACTAGGCGTGCGGCGCCGTCTCACGCATAGAGGGCCGTTCGCCAAACGCCTTTAACCAAGCCGAAAGCTTTGGTCGGGTGGCGCGCCAGTCGTCGTGAGCAAAACGAAAATCCAGATAGCCCAGGGCGCAGCCTAGCGTGATTACACCGATATCTACGCGGCCATCCACATACGTTTCCGCGTTTTTTTCAAAGTAATCCAGCGCCTCGTGAATCTTTTTCATTTGCGCCTGCGTCCAACCAGACCACTGGAACTCCTCTGGACGCGCAGCGCCTTCGTAGCGAGCCAGAATTGCCGCATCCAGAATGCCATCGGCCAGAGACTGTTCGGTAAGCGCACGCCAGCGGGCTGCACCGGTACGCGGGAACATAGCACCTTGGCCTAGCTCGTCCAGATATTCGCAGATGACGCGACTGTCGAACAATGCCTGACCATCATCGGTTATAAAAGTGGGCACCTGGCCCAGCGGGTTTACAGCGACGATGTTCGCGTCTGTGTTCACCGGGTGCGCAGCACCCGGTAGTTTCTCGATGCGATCCGCAAGGCCTGTTTCGTGGGCCACGACCATACATTTACGAGCAAAAGGCGACGTTGCGGCATAAAACATTTTCATGTAGAGCTCCTCTGAGGCTACTGCAATTAATTTATTCTTCTTGAACAAGCCTGCCCGGCGACCCGGCCCAGTGTCAGTGGGGGGTCGCAAAATAACACCAGCCTCGGACAGGCATCATCCATTATGCACTGCATGTTGTTGCCCAAGGTAGCCGCACCGCTTTACTTATCGAAATGGATCACGCTACGAATACTCTTGCCGGCATGCATCAGTTCGAACGCTTCGTTGATCTGATCCAGCCCCATCGTGTGTGTGATGAAGTCGTCGAGCTTGAACTCACCCTGCATGTACTGCTCCACGATGCCTGGCAGCTCTGAACGGCCCTTAACACCACCAAAGGCAGAGCCACGCCAGACGCGACCAGTTACCAAATGGAACGGACGGGTTGAGATCTCTTGACCGGCACCGGCGACACCGATGATGACTGACTCTCCCCAGCCCTTGTGACAGCACTCCAGCGCCGAGCGCATGACGTTGACATTGCCGATACATTCGAACGAGTAGTCAACGCCACCATCGGTCAACTCGACGATCACATCTTGAATCGGCTTGTCGAAGCTCTTCGGGTTAATGCAATCGGTAGCGCCAAGCTTGCGCGCCAGTTCGAACTTGCTCTCATTGATGTCGATCGCGATGATGCGGCTGGCCTTGGCCATGGTCGCGCCTATGATGGCCGACAGACCGATGCCACCCATGCCGAAGATGGCCACGGTAGCGCCTTCCTCGACCTTGGCCGTGTTCATCACAGCGCCCATGCCGGTGGTAACGCCACACCCCAGCAGGCACACTTCTTTTAGCGGCGCATCTTTGTTGACTTTGGCCAGCGAGATTTCGGGCAGCACCGTGTATTCGGAAAACGTCGAGCAACCCATGTAATGAAAAATCGGCTGGCCGTCTTTGAAGAAGCGCGTGGTGCCGTCCGGCATCAGACCCTTTCCTTGGGTTTCGCGAATTTTCTGGCACAGATTGGTTTTGCCTGATTTGCAGAATTTGCACTCACCACACTCGGGCGTGTACAGCGGAATGACGTGATCACCGACCTTAACGCTGGTGACGCCCTCTCCGACCGACTCCACAATGCCGCCCCCCTCATGACCGAGAATGACAGGAAATATTCCTTCAGGATCATCACCCGACAGCGTGAATGCGTCGGTATGACAGACACCTGTGGCAACAATGCGAACACGCACCTCGCCGGCTTGCGGCGGCATCACATCAACTTCTTCGATGGACAGGGCCTGATTTGGCCCCCACGCGATAGCGGCCTTGGATTTGATCATTTGAGTCATAGTTTCTTCTTGATAGGTTGCAATATACGGTGAAGCTGCAGTGGCAGACTCTTGATCTGCACAGTGCAAGCCTTATTCAGGTAACGGGCAGACGGCCACAGGTATGGACATCGCGATCTCGTCATTTTGAGTAAGTGGAATTAGGGGCATTGAGGCGCTACTGCGCAGCAGTGGCTTTGTCCGATTATGAGGAGTTTACTATTGATTAAAACAATAACAATACCCCTTATAATAAAAATACTATTTCCATATGGTAACAATAACGGTGTGCCAAGCGATCGCCGTTTTGGCGCACAAGGAAGGGATGATGTTTGCATGGGTAGGCGTCACAGAATTCGTGGCGGTCGCCGAAACAGAGAGCTTTACGCAGGCCGCAAAACGGCTGGGTATCTCGACGGCGCAAGTCAGCCGGCAGATCAGTGCCCTGGAGGCCAGGTTGGCAACCAAGCTGTTCTACCGAACCACACGCAAGGTTTCCGTGACGGAGTCGGGGCAGATCTACTTCCAGCATTGTCGCCAGGTGCTGGACGGCCTGGAGGAGGCCGAGCGCATAGTCACCAACCTTCAGATGGCTCCACGCGGCAAGCTTAGAATTACTGCACCCGTGACGTATGGCGAAAAAACAATCGCGCCCTTGATCAACGATTTTGTACTTCGTTACCCTGAACTTCAGGTCGAACTGAACCTGACGAACCTAACCCTAGACTTGGTCGAACAGGGGTATGACATGGCGGTACGCATGGGCACGCTTGAAAATTCCAGCTTGATGGCCAAGCGGCTGGCCTCAAGAACCCAGTACGTATGTGCTTCGCCCCAGTACCTGGGAAACCGTGGAACCCCACAGTCTTTAATAGATTTAGAAAGTCATAACTGCCTGCAAGGCAACCATGACTATTGGCGCTTCCAGGAAAACAATAAGACGAGAAATCTTCGCATCAAGGGCAGCCTTGTTTGCGGTAGCGGTTGGGCATTACTCGACGCGGCCCTAAAAGGCGTGGGCATTGTGCAACTTCCAGACTATTACGTGCAACCATCCCTAGACTCGGGGCAATTGATTGCGGTGCTGACACAGTACCAGCAGCCAGATGAGGGCATTTGGGCGGTCTACCCGCACAATCGCCACCTTTCACCAAAAGTGCGATTTCTGCTTGACCATCTGACACAAAGCCTTGCCAGCACCGATAATTGATTGGATCGAATCAACCCGTTGCTGATAGTGTCTAAACGGCCACTAACGGACGTTGATGGCCGTTGTGTTACGTCCAGGCTCAGGAGCGCTGCGCAGCTTGATAGAGCGCCTCCTTAGGCCACAGTGTCAGGGCGTGACTGGTGAGTGACCTAAGGAAGACTTCAAAGCATTTAGCGTCCACCGGCCTCACGGCGTAGAGTCGGCAAACCGACGCCCGCTGCATCGAACCCGCCGTCGACGGCGAGCACTTGGCCATTCACATAGCTGGCGCCCGGTGTACACAAAAAACCGACCGCCGACGCAATTTCTTCCATAGTGCCATAGCGACCGAGCGGAATACTGTCGTAATAGTCGGCCCGGATTGCTGCCGAATGGACTTGCTTGGCCATTTCGGTTTCGACAGGTCCTGGCGCGATTGCGTTGACCCGGATTCCCATGGTTCCGAATTCAACCGCCTGTTGACGCGTAAGGTGGATGAGCGCGGCCTTACTGGTGCCATAGGCAACGCGCAAGGTGCTGGCGCGCAATCCCGAGATCGACGCGATGTTGACGATTGAACCGCCGCCGTTCTTTAACATCACGGGTACGCAGGCTTGCGAGCAAAGGAAGGCGCCATCCAGATTTGTCGCCATCACGTAGCGCCACTCTTCGAATGAGGTCGTGCCCAACGTCTTGAACACAGCAACGCCGGCATTGTTCACCAGCGCATCGATGCGGCCAAAGTGCGCCTCGACCCGTGCCATGGTCTCTTGCACTTGCTCGGGGTTCGACACGTCACAGGGCAGCGCAAGTACGCGCTTGTCACCTTGATATTCGAGTGCGGCTTTTGAGAGTTCGTCGGCATCGATGTCGAGCATAGCCACCTGGTGGCCGTGAGCCAGAAACCATCGAATGGTTGCGAGCCCGATGCCGCGCGCGGCGCCAGTTACGACGCTGACCGGTAGAGAAGAGTTAGAAATTGTCATATTAAATTTTGAAGATATTTAAGACGGTTGTAGATAGTCAGGGTTTGCGCCGCAATTCAAAGCAAGGCAGCTAAACCCATAGCCGCCCCAATACCCATCGCGCCACCCGTTACAAGTGCTACGCATCTGTTCTCCAGACCATGGAAGGCAATTGTATCTGGCGACGTGTCAAGTTCTTGCTTCATCTTGATTTAACCTTAATGTGGCATCTTACGCTCATTGGAAACAGGGGGCTGGTGCGATAGCAGAACTCATCAGAGCGCGATGTATGACTTCCAAAGACGGCCTAATATTGCCCGGACCGGCCACACAGATGAACTCATAGCTCCTGTTCAATGGGGTTCCCTGACACAGTAGCTATCGTTGATCCGACGTTGACGACGGGCTCTAACCGGCCAGCTTATCGGCTGCGTCCTGTAGCCCGATGAGGATGCTGTCAGCTACATGTGTGGGGAAACTCTCTGGCAACTGTGCACGGACCGTGCGCACGACTTCAGGGGTTTGTGCCACTATATCGTCCAGAAACGCCTTGGTCCCGCGGCCATCCAGAGCCACGACGCCATGCTCTGCTCCTACAGACAACCAATGACGACGCACAATGTCTCGCATGACCCAGTGCGCGTTCTTTGAACGCACCGCCATTGCCATCTTCGCCTTGAATGGGGATAACTGGTTTACACCTGTACCTATGACCGGGTAGGCAGACAGCACGTCGTATACCTCTTGAGCGCTCTCGGGTGGGACGTTGTCAGGGAGTACTTGCAGTGCACCCTGATCAAGAGACGGTGGTCGACCGGCGATAGCTTCGAGACGACTTTGGCCCTCTGTGTTTGGCTACGCAGGGCTATAAGCGGCCACGAATTGAAGAAAGCTGTTCGTCAGGAAAGCAAGGTGTCAGCGAGTGCAGTAATGGTGCGGGCGTGCAGGGTGTTGGCCGGATGGGGGCTCACATCCTTAAGCATATCAGTACCGAATTCGGTGGGCCGCTCAATATACGCCGTGAGCAAACCGCATTCTCGTGCCGCATCCAGATCATCTTGATGTGCTGCGACCAGCATCACTTGATCAGGTCTCACATCAAAAATACCTGCCACACCAAGGTAAGTTTTTGGATCAGGCTTGTATGCTTTGAATACCTCGGCCGATAAGACGCAGTCCCAGTTTAAGTTGGCTGCTTTTGCCATGTTGACCAGCAAATTAATGTTGCCGTTCGACAAAGTTGTGGTGATGTAGCGTGTTTTTAGGCGTGTAATCCCCTGCGCCGAATCAGGCCATGCCTGAAGCCGGTGCCAGGCCTTATTCAATTGATGCCTCTGCGATTCGTCCAATTCTGACATGCCAAACTCTATAAGAATGTCGTCAAGAATCATTCGGTGCAGATCGTCGATACGCGTCCATGGCAATTCGCCAGCCCTCACACGCTGCATGGTGGGCTGATAGCCTGCCCGCCATGCTCTTGCGAATACGCGCCCGTCAATTCTTGGGTTTAGCTGCTCTATTTCTGATGCGATTGAGCTACACCAGTCCACCACAGTGCCAAACACATCAAAAGCAAGCACACGGACATCTTTTAGACGTTCGTCGGTCATAGTGGTGTCCTTAACTAATTCGGTTTATCAATGCCCTACCGACCTTTTGCATAGCGAGCAGGCAGACGGCCGCTTAGCGTGGGAGAGCGACTGTAAGGTGGCTGTGGGCATAAAAAAAGTGAATGATATAAGCTGACCGAGCTACTTCTACTGTGGATGGCAGCAAGGCCATGTTCGGCCAGATGCGACCACTGAGCGTCGAAAACATTCAACCCGAAGAACGACGTCTCAGTGTGCCGGCAAAGGTTTACTTGGGCTGCGTCATCTTTTTGATTTCTTGCATATTTTGAGCGGCCCGCTCCATAATGATGGCCATGGCATCGGCTTGTGATTTTTGTGCAATGTCGGCCAAACCTTTCATATCAGTTAACGCCTTTTCATAAGCCTTGCGCGCCATTTCAGTCTGCTGGGCCGGGTCGGACATGCCCGAAGCACCCGCACTCTGAAAGCCTTGCATCGCCTGCTGCAGCATTTCAGTCTGCTTATTGGCTAGCGCCTGCATGCCTTCATAAACCGCTTTATTCGCCTGAACCAATGACTCGACATCTTGACGCCGCGCATCGGCAATCGCTGACATGTCAACGCCTGGTATTTTGAATTGCTCTAGCATTTTGGTGAGCTCACCAAATGGATTGGCCCCTGCTGCGCCAGTGTAATTGGTTGAGTTTTGGGACATGGGCTATCTCCTTCATGGCAGTTACGGTGTGTCTAGCATACTGTGCTATTGCCAATATTGCCAAAAATTGTGTTTTGGGCACATTGCCACTGCAGACCCGACGTAACGCGTTATGCCGCACAGGCAGTAGGCCTGGACCGTGATACCGGCTCAATGAGCCCTCAGTGAGCTGGCAAAGAAAAGCGACAAAGTAGAACCGGCCGCCGATTTGACCGACCCCGTCATCGAAGGCAAACGAGCAGGCTTCATCGTCATCGCCCGTGACGTGCTTGACGTCGATGTAGAGTCTTTAAAGGACTTCCAGGTGCTAAACACATATTTTGCGGAGAAAAAGGTGTATAGCGCACAATAAGCAGCTTATGATTTCAACTGGCTTTGTGACGATGAACACGAGCGTTTGCCCGACAGCCCAAAACCAGTCTGCGTCGTCGTGTGTTATCAATGGCAGTCTCACTCCCATTGATGAGAGTCTTTCTGCCTGCCATGTCCGTCGTCCTAAAGACACCACGAAAACAGCATGTACGTAAAATGGGGAGGCTTTTCTATGCGTGAATTTGGCCCTTCTCGGGCATGGTTATGACACAAGCTTCCAATTCTGATTTTTTCGCCTTAAATACGCGCAGCACGCCCAGCCGCTTACACTTGCAAGGCGACTGGACGCTTGACAACTATACGGTGCTGGGACAGAAAATCGAGCGATTCCGGGCACAGCATGCCAACATAGGTTCTCTATCAGCCGACCACATCGACGCCGGAGGCATTACGGCTCTGGATACGGCCGGTGCCTCACGCCTGGTTGAATTGCTGGGGTCTGACGAAGCACTTAATGGCCTGCTCGCCACTTTGCCCGCCGAGCGCGGTGCGCTTTTGCAGGCGGTTGCGGCTACAAAGACCGCGGCTGGCACTAAACCCCCAGCAGCCAAATCGTCCCTCGCAACAGAGTTGTTGGGGCGTATTGGGCTTAGCATGGAGCGGCTATGGAAGCAGAGTGGCATGTTGCTGGGGTTCATGGGGCTTACGCTCGAAGCGCTGGTCCGAAACAGTATTCATCCGAGCCGCTGGCGCATGACGTCGGTGGCCGCACAAATCGAAGAAACCGGGCTAAATGCCGTCCCCATTGTGGCGCTGCTTACCTTTATGGTGGGCGCGGTGATTGCGTTTCTGGGCGCAACAGTACTGGCTGACTTCGGCGCTACCATTTACACCGTCAATCTGGTCGCTTTTTCGTTTCTGCGTGAGTTTGCCGTATTGCTCACCGCTATCCTGATGGCGGGACGAACCGCCAGCGCCTTCACCGCACAGCTAGGCTCCATGAAGGCCAATGAAGAAATCGACGCAATTCGCATGTTGGGGCTAAATCCGATCGACGTGTTGGTGTTGCCACGCATACTTGCCTTACTGGTGTCGATGCCACTATTAACCTTTATCGGGATGATTTCAGGCATATTGGGCGGGGCCTTGGTCTGTGCCGTGGCGCTCAACATCACGCCAACCATGTTCTTTTCTATATTTAAAGAAGGCATTGAGCTAAGGCATTTTCTGCTTGGTATGGTCAAAGCGCCGATTTTCGCCTACGTCATTGCGATCATCGGCTGCCTGGAAGGCTTCAAAGTATCTGGTAGTGCTCAGTCAGTGGGTGAACACACCACCTCTGCTGTGGTGCAGACGATTTTTATCGTTATCTTGCTTGACGCGCTGGCAGCATTATTCTTCATGGAGATGGGATGGTGACCTCCCCTGCGTCAGTAAGCCGCGAAGCGATTATCCAGGTGCGCAATTTGACCAATCAGTTTGGCACGCACGTGGTGCACAAAGACTTAAACCTGGATGTATACCGCAAAGAGATTCTCGGCGTGGTGGGAGGCTCGGGCAGCGGAAAGTCGGTACTGCTACGTTCTATCGTTGGGTTGCAAAAGCCAACACAAGGCACGGTGCATATTTTCGGCGAAGACGCGCTTACGATGACGCCGGAGCAACGCTCAAGGATGGAGCGCCGTTTTGGCGTGCTGTTTCAGCGTGGGGCGTTGTTTTCTTCGCTAACCGTCACAGAAAACATCGCCATGCCCTTAATCGAACATGCCGGGCTAAGCCGGACCGAGGCCGAGCATTTGGCTGGCGTAAAGATTGCGCTTGCCGGGTTACCTGCCGCAGCCGGCGATCAGTACCCTGCTTCTTTATCAGGGGGTATGGTCAAACGCGCCGCTTTGGCCCGCGCATTGGCCCTGGATCCTGAAATACTTTTTCTGGATGAGCCCACCGCAGGGTTGGACCCCATCGGCGCGGGCGCATTCGATCAATTGATTCTTACTTTGCGCAATGCGCTGGGGCTCACCGTGTTTCTTGTCACTCATGACCTTGACACGCTTTACACCATTTGCGACCGTGTAGCGGTGCTTTCGGATAAAAAGGTTCTCGTGGCTGACACTCTGCCGGTCGTTGAAGACACCCAGGACGCTTGGGTACATGATTATTTTCACGGGCCACGCGGACGCGCCGCGAGCAAGGCCATTAACGCGGCTCGGGAGGTTAAATAATGGAACCACGCGCCCATCATGTGTTGATTGGTCTTTTCACGCTCATTGTCACCGGCGCCGCGTTGGTGTTCGCCTTATGGTTAGGCAAATCGTATAAAGACGTAGACCTGCGAAATTACACCGTAATTTTTAATGAAACCGTACGCGGTTTGACCAAAGGCAGTGCCGTTCAGTACAGCGGCATAAAAGTAGGCGACGTAACCGAACTGTCGCTAGACCCCCAAGACCCCAGCAAAGTACGGGCACGCATCCGCATTGACAGCAATATCCCAATTCATCAAGATACACGCGCCAAACTTGTGTTGACCGGTATCACGGGCACTGTCGTTATAGAGTTGCGTGGCGGGACGCCCGACAGCCTGCCTCTGGTTGCCGAGGGCGGGCAAGACCCAATTATTGTGGCGACACCTTCAGCCATAAGCCAATTGCTAGCCAATAGCGATAACCTGTCGACAAACCTTACCGAACTGGTGATGAACGCCAAGGCTATTTTGTCTCCAGAGACTGCGCAAAGTCTGAACAGCACATTGGCGTCACTTGAACAGGTAGCTAATGCGATGGCCGAGCAGAAAGATGACGTTTCCGCTTTGTTGAAATCTTTGACTGCCGCGAGCAAGCAAGCCACAGTGGCGCTGCAGCAAGCATCCGATTTGGTCCGCACTACCGACGGCCTGGTAAAAAACCAGGGAGCCGGCGCGCTTAGTAGTGCACAGCGAGCCATGGTCTCGCTGGAGAAAACCACCGCCAGCATTAATGAAATAGTGCGCAAAAATAAAAGTGCGATCAATGGTGGTATGCAAGGCTTAAGCGAGATTGGGCCGGCGCTGCAAGAATTGCGTAATACGCTTGCCTCCATGCACACCATGATTCGCCGTTTGGAAGAAAACCCGGCAAATTATCTGTTGGGTCGCGAAAAAATCCAGGAGTTTCGACCATGACTGTTGCTGCATCTTGCGCAAAAAAAATATGCCGCACTGGGCTTGTAATAACCGCGCTTACGTTATCGGCCTGTTCGATATTGCCCAAGCAAGAAACGTTAATCGTGTACCAGCTTCCGGCTACACCTCTTGCCAGGCAAACAAGTGGCATGACACCCCGTGCTCCGTCCCGCTCATTGCGTGTTGCCACGCCTTACAGCAGCCAGGTTATCGACAGCCAACGTGTATTGGTGGTGCCACAAGGAAGCCAGGTCAGCGCATACAGTGGCGTTCGCTGGAGCGACCCAGCGCCCATCCTGTTACGCAACCGGCTGGTTAGTGCGTTTCGTTCCGACGGCCGCCTGACCTCAGTCAGTATTGACAGCAGCGGCGCAAACGCCGACTTTGAACTTGGGGGCGACTTAGTTGAGTTTCAGGTGGTATACCAGGACGACGCTCCCATCGTGCATATCCACTATGACGCATCGCTGACGCGACCTGATGATAATCGCACTATCGCCACACGCCGATTTGAAGTGGCTGAGCCTGTTCAAGGCAAAGAAGCTCCAGAAGTGGTAGAGGCTTTTGGGCGCGCTTCCGACAGACTGGCCGCTGAAATAGTCACGTGGACACTGCAATACGCAACACGTGTGAAGTGAACTCGCTTCTTGTTTCTTGCACTGCCTATGTCGGCTGGATACATCGCATCACAGACACTTCGGGCTAACTCGACTGCCCATGCATTTTCAAAGGAAAACCCCATGACTATTACCGTTGCAATCACAGCACCCGGAAACATGGGGGCAGCGGTGGGTGCCCGTCTGGTTCAGCACGGTGCCAAGGTGCTCACGTCATTGCAAGGCCGCAGCGCAGCCAGTGCAATGCGCGCTGAAGCAGCAGGAATGGTTGCTGTTGAAGACGAGAAACTAATGGAAGCGGACTTCCTGCTTTCCATCTTGCCGCCTAAAGACGCATTAACTATTGCCTTGCGCCTGGCACCGGCATTGCGGGCCGCCTCTCGAAAGCCGATATATATCGATTGCAATGCGGTGTCACCCGACACGGTTACAGCCATTATGCAGGTCGTTCAAGATACAGGCACATCTTTTCTGGACGGCAGTATTATCGGCCCGCCACCCAGGGGGGACGGCAACCACACCAAGTTCTACCTGTCAGGACCAATGGGGGATACCGCCCTCAAACTGAAAAGCGTTGGCCTGAACGTGATACCGCTTGACGCCCCAGTCGGTGCAGCATCGGCTCTAAAAATGAGCTACGGTGGTATTACAAAAGGCCTTACCGCGTTAGGATCGGTGATGATTTTGGCGGCCGAACGTTACGGGGTAGGAGACGAACTAAACAGTGAACTAGCCGCCAGCCAGCCGCAGATGTTTGCCTGGTTCAAACGTGCAGTGCCCGACATGTTACCCAAGGCCTATCGCTGGGTTGCTGAAATGGATGAGATTTCTGCTTATTTGGAAGAACGCCCAGAGTCTGGCATTTACATGAGTATTGCGCGGGTATACGAAGACTTTGCAGCAGATTGGGCTGAAGAGCGCAGCGATGCCGAGGTTCTCATGAAGGTGTTCGGTGGCCAGGGTACCGCGTAGAAATATCCACCGGGCACGGTCTACTTAGTGCAAGAACCGATCAAAGGTTATCGAAATGGCGTGGCTACCGAGTATGGGCCGGGAATGGGCTGGCCCTACCCCGGCTCACCCCACATCAGCACATACGGCGGCGTGCAGTGCTGGACATCTATTGCAATCAAAATAACCCACATCGCAACAGATTTGAAACACCCTCAGTGTTCAGATAGGAACTGAGCAGACCATCGGTAACAGTCAATACGCTAATGCCAGAGCAAAATCATTGACACGTTTTGGACTCCACCGATTGCGAAGCAACTACAGGGGTTTAATTATGATCAGTAAAATTCTTAGCTCTGCCTTGGTGGCAGCATGCCTGGCAATGAGCGGTACGGCTTTCGCTGAGGGCCATCATGATCACCAGAATAGTGAGCACAATTCGTCAGCCCGACAAGGCCCCCGAAATAACCAGCCAGGGCGCATGGTTCACCCTGGCCCATCTAACCGTGATCGCTACGCTCGCGGACATGAAAACCGTGCCTGGGCACACGATAACTACGCACGTGGGCACGACCACTATGAGCGCGGGCACGGCCACTATAGGCGCGGGCACGACACCTACTACGGGCGCGGAGCAGGCCCGTATCACAATTATTACAGAGGCGGATGGGTTCCAGCCCAGTATCGCCAAAGACAATATATTGTTAACGATTGGCACCACTACCATCTGTATGCGCCACCTCGCGGCTATTACTGGGTACAGTCCGGCAGCGATTTTCTGCTTACAGCCATCGCCACAGGCTTGATTGCGCAAATCATTCTTAGTAACTAACCGTTTTTTTGAGTTGGCTTTAGAAGGCTAAATAGTTAATTGGCAATGACTGAAGGCTTGGGCCCGGTAATTAACCGGGCTCAGGCTTTTTTGGGCTTGCACTTTGGGCTTGCATTTTTGGATTACCGTGCGCGTAGCCACATTTGGGGAAACCGGGCTGTTGCACCCGGTTAGCGTTATTCAAGCCTTGACTTAAGCTACCCCTCCCACTTGATTTAAGCTACCCCCGCGATCTGCTGACTGGGGTAGCCTTTGGTTGCATCACCGTAAGCCACCTGCACAGGTCGCAACGCAGGATAATCCACATAACCTGCCGCACCGCCCCCAAAAAATGTTGTGGGATCAGGTGTATTTAGCGGCAAGCCCTTCTGCAAGCGGTATACGAAATCAGGGTTGGCCAGTGCCCAGCGCCCTACCGGCGCCATATCGGCAAGCCCCACTTCAATGTCTTTGGCGATCAGCTCTAGCGGCCGGTTGCCACGATTGACCAGCAGCGCCGTAGGCCAGGCACGGCGGATGTCGCTCAACAACACATCGTTGCCGTTGTGCGCGATGTGCAAATACGCCAGATTCAAGCCCGCGAGCTGGGCCACCAGATAGCGATACTGATCATCGCTTTGATCCCCCTCGTTAATGCCAACAAGCTGCGAACCTGGGGACAGACGGATGCCTGTGCGATCCGCTCCAATCTCGTCGGCGACCGCCGCTGCAACTTCCAACGCAAAACGTGCGCGGTTTTCAATGCTGCCACCATAGGCGTCCGAACGGTGATTAGCATTGGGCGACAGAAACTGCTGGATCAGATAACCGTTGGCACCGTGTATTTCCACACCATCAGCGCCGGCTTCGATCGCTTTTCTGGCAGCCAGGCGGTGATAGTCAATGGTGGCTGCTATCTCTTGGGTTGTTAGCGCGCGCGGCATGGGAATATCCATCATGCCTGCAGCGGTAAATATCTTTGCCTCCGGAAGAATGGCCGACGGGGCAACAGCTTGGCGCCCATGAGGCGTATTGCTTGGATGAGATACCCGCCCTACGTGCATCAGCTGAATGAACAGGTGCCCGCCATTGGCATGGGCGGCGTCAACCACTTGGCGCCAGCCCGCCACATGTGCGTCGGTGTATATGCCAGGGGTAGTGAGGTAACCCTGCCCATCGTCAGACGGCTGGGTTCCTTCTGTAATCAGAAGCCCAAGGGACGCTCGCTGCCCGTAGTACTGGGCGGCCAATGTTCCCGGTGTGCCATCGGCATGCGCTCTGCTGCGTGTCATGGGTGACATCGCCAGACGATGAGCCAGTTTCAAGCGTCCAATGGTCACCGGACTCCATAAGGTATTGACGGTCATAGTGATTCTCCTGAATAGCGTATGTTTGAAGTCGTGCAATGCACTTATCACCACAATATGCCGTTTCATATTCATTGTGAAGACACTATAATTTGCACACACTGTCTTAAAATTGAAACACCCATGGATCTCTCATCGCTGACAGACTTCAATCTGGTTGCCATGCACGAAGGGTTTGGCAAGGCAAGCCGTATCAGTGGGCGATCCAAAGCCACCCTGTCAAGACGGGTAAGAGATCTGGAACAAAGTCTGGGCGTACGCCTTATTGAGCGCGGGTCACATTCGCTGCGTCTTACCGAAGAAGGCCAAACCTTATATGAGCGCACACATGGGCTGTTAGGCGAAATTATCGAGGCTGGCGCCGACGTGGCAGCAGGTATCGCCGAGCCCCGCGGGCTACTGCGCGTAAATGCCCCCGTATTGTTCTCGCACGCCATGTTTGGGCCAGTTGCGGTGGGGTTTATGCAGGCGTACCCCGAAGTGCGGCTCGAAGTTACCGCTGTCGACCGCAATGTTGATCTGATCGAAGATGGCTACGATGTCGTCATCAGGGTAAACCCACGCCCTGATGCCACGCTGGTAGGCCGGTGTTTTGCACGCGATGAGATCGTACTGGTAGCACCCGCGTCGCTGGCACGCCCCTCAAACAAGTCTACCGAGCCTGTAACCGTACCCGCCGTTGCACTGCTTCCTAACGGCGTCACTACAAGCCCATGGCACTTTCACGATGGCGAAACTCTGCGCACCGTCATGCCTGACGTTCGTCTGGGCCTGTCTTCGCTGCTTATGGTCAGAGACGCGGTAATGGCCGGAGCAGGCGCAGCGCTGTTACCACGCTCGCTGCTAAAATCGTTAGGGCCAAACACTGGCCTGGCCGTATGGGGCACGGTGCCAGACCGACCCATAGAGCTGTGGGTATTGCATCATTCTCGCCGGCTTGCCAGCCCCAAGGTCGTCAGGTTTGTGGAGTACCTTTGTGATGCGTTTCCGACGAAGACGCTACAGGAAACCACAGGCTGAACCGCACAAGGCCTTCACTTGAGGCTGACGCTGTTGCGCTGCCACCGTGTATCGTCATAATGGCTTGGACCAACGCCAGCCCCAGCCCATTAGATTCGGTGTACTCGCTGCGCGATTTGTCGCCACGATAAAAGCGGCTGAACATGCGGTTTAATTCTTCTTGTGGCAAAGGAGAGCCTGAATTTTCAACCCACACAGTCGATCCTTGATCATTGGCCTGGGCATATAGCCTTATGGTAGAACCTGAATTTCCATAACGAATAGCGTTGATAACCAGATTATTGACAGCCCTGCGCCACATCACAAGGTTGGCATGGCCTGTGCCACTCGCTATTACCTCGAAATTCATCTCGCGTTCTTGCGCCAAACCTTCAAAATAATCGGCGATTCTATGGAGTTCCTCCGAAAGCACCAGTGGAGCGCACTCAACAGCCGTGAAATCCTGATCAGTTCGGGAAAGAAATAGTATGTTCTCGACGATGTGCGCCAAACGCGTAAATTCTTCCAGGTTTGATTCCAGCAACTGCTCATATTCGTCGGGGGTTCGTGATTTGCCTAGCGCTACCTGAGTCTGACCCATTAATACATTGATCGGCGTTCGTATTTCATGCGAAAGATCTGCCGAAAACTGCGACAAATGCTCATAGCCTGCCTGCAGACGATCCAGCATGGCGTTGAAAGCGAGAACAAGCCGGTGCAGTTCCGAAGGCGCATCGTCATCAGGCAAACGCGCAGATAGATTGGCTGGCGAGATCTCCGCAGCGCGATTGCTCATGATCGTTAAGGGTTCCAGACCTCGTCTGAGTAGTATGAAGCCCAACAGTGTGGTTAACAGAACAGCCAGCGCAATGGCTGCAATGACGCGCAGCCGATATGCGGCGAGCATCATCTCTTCCTGCACCATTACATAGGCGGCAGTAATCTCTACGGTGCCCCCACCCTGCCCAATCTCGGCAAGTGCCGATACCCAACGTACTCGGATACCGTCAGGTCGTTCGCCCGCATACAGCGCACTATGGGTCAATGGTTTTTCGATCGGAACGGGTACCATCTTGGGCGGCTTCATCCCATCGGGGTTGACATTAATAAATGGGGGTTCGCCTGCTCGCCTGAAAATACGCACATCCTGCTCATTGCCCAACATGCCTTCAAAAATAGCGGGCCTGGCCTCCATCTGTATGACGTTATACAAGTCATGCAGCAGATTACGAAAACGCTCGACCCGAGCAATAAGCGTGTAGTCTGCCCGCTCCTCCATTGCCTGTTTGGCCGACGAATATAAATACAAACCAAGCCCCGACACTACCAGGCATGAAATGAGCGCGAACGACAGCGTCACGCGTACGGTGAGAGAACGTAGCGGCCTGTATTTCAAGGCTGCTCCGTAAACATATAACCTATGCTGCGAACGGTATGAATCAGCTTTTTCTCGAAAGGTGCGTCGATCTTGGCGCGCAAGCGTTTAATGGCGACATCCACCACATTGGTATCACTATCGAAGTTCATATCCCATACTTGGGACGCGATCACCGCGCGCGACAGAGCCTCACCCTGCCTCTTTACCAACAGATGCAGAAGCATGAATTCTTTGTTGGTCAGAACAATATTGACGCCCTGACGCGTCACCTTACGACGCAAGGGATCAAGCTGAAGGTCTGCCAGCTGAAAGGTTTCTGACTCGCGCACCACACCGCGTCGCAGCAAGGTGCGCACACGCAGAAGCAATTCAGTAAATGAAAACGGTTTGACGAGATAATCATCGGCACCAAGCCGCAGACCTGTTATGCGATCATCAACGTGATCGCGCGCCGTTAGAAAGATTACCGGCACATCGCACTGTTGGCGCAGCTCGTTCATGACCTGCCAGCCGTCTTTGCCTGGCAGCATGACATCAAGAATTAAGAGATCGTAATCGTGCTCAAGCGCCATATATAAGCCATCGATGCCGTTGCGGGCTAGATCGACGGCATAGCCGGACTCGGACAGCCCCTTCTTGAGGTAGTCTCCGGTTTTTACGTCGTCTTCAATGACGAGGATAGTCACTATGGTTTCCAGGATGGTATTGAACACATCTTAGCAAGATGTCGCGCCTGATTCATGACAAAACTGTCATCAAACCGTCATTAAACGGTCAGCACCTTTTAGCTAATGTGGACTCCTGCGCAACGGTGATAGCAAGATGTTCTGGTGCTATTTGCCACTTTTTGCAAGCAATGCATCCCACACAGGAGTCCCGCACATGTCGCGAATAAAACAGCCTTACATCCCGCCTTCCGAGATCACCTCTGAGCACATCTGGCAATCACGGCGCACATGGTTAAAGAGAGCGGGCGCCGGCGCTATCGCGTTAGGAGCCACCGGCGTCTCGGGTAGCGCCATGCTGTTACATAGCAGCGCTGCACTAGGCGGCCAGGAGAAGGGCCGTTTATCTGGCACGCCCAATTCTGACTACTGGCTGGAGAACAAGCTTACGTCCGAGAAGGATGTCACTACATACAATAACTTTTACGAGTTCGGGACGGATAAATCCGCCCCTTCACAATACGCACAAAAACTGGAAACCCGGCCCTGGAAGATTGAGATTGAAGGAGAAGTTGAAAAGCCGAGCAGTTTTGACATCGATGACTTGCTCAAGCTCGCGAGCATCGAAGAGCGCGTGTACCGATTGCGGTGTGTAGAAGCGTGGTCCATGGTTATTCCGTGGAGCGGCTATTCACTGTCAACGCTACTAAGCCAGGTTCGACCTACCAGCAAGGCAAAGTACGTGCAGTTTGTTTCTGACGTGCAACCAGAAAACATGCCCGGGTTGCGCAGTCGGATCATCGACTGGCCGTATGTGGAAGCATTGCGTATTGACGAGGCAATGCACCCGCTGGTCATGCTTGTTTTTGGCGTCTATGGGAAACTGCTTCCCAACCAGAATGGTGCCCCCATGCGCGTAGCCATTCCCTGGAAGTACGGCTTTAAGTCGGGCAAGTCTATCGTCAAGATCCGCTTGCTGGAAAAACTTCCCGAAACCAGTTGGGTAAAGATAGCGCCCAGAGAGTACGGTTTCTATGCCAACGTCAACCCTTCAGTTCCCCATCCGCGCTGGAGTCAGGCCACCGAGCGGCGCATCGGCGATGGCATTTTCTCGCCGCGCGTGGACACCCTTATGTTTAACGGATACGGCGAGCAAGTGGCTGATCTTTATTCTGGCATGGATTTAAAGAGGTACTACTAGAATGGCGTCATCAACGATGTTTGTGACTGGCCCGCGCAAATGGACCGCCAACGAGGTGGCACGCGTTAAGCCTCTGATTTTTTTGATCGCCCTTTATCCCTTGCTGAGCTGGATCTATCTGGGGCTGTCCGAGGGCCTGGGGGCCAACCCTCCCGAATTTCTGATTCGATCCTCGGGTATCTGGGCGTTGGTAGCGCTTGGGCTCACTCTCTGCATTACGCCTTTGCGTCGACTTATTGGCCAGCCTGTACTCGTACGTTTTCGTCGCATGCTTGGGCTATTTGCGTTTTTTTATACATTTTTACATGTGCTTGGCTGGGCCTTCTGGGAACGTGGCGCATCGTTGGCGCTCATGTGGCAAGACGTGGTCGACCGCACGTTTATCACAATAGGCATGCTGGCCTTTGTGCCCATGGCTGCCTTGGCGCTAACGTCAACCCATGGCTGGATGAGGCGTTTAGGGAGTTCTTGGCAGACTTTACATCGCAGCGTCTATGCGATTGCTGCCCTGTCGATCTGGCACTTCTGGCTGGTTCGCTCAGGCAAGAATGATTTTCTTGAACCTTATGTGTATGGCGGTATTCTGGCATTTTTGTTACTGGCAAGATTAGGCCATTTTCTTCGCAACCGACGCCGATAGCCGTCATCACCATTATGTTCTCCGCAACCGGCGCCATTAGCCTTCGTCTTCACCGTTGTCATCCTTATTGCGCTACCAAGAATACACACCATTTTTGATCAGACTTTTTTACCGTATAACCCGCTAGATAACCAAATAAACACCTATGACAATTAAGCTTGTTAAAAAGCAGAGACGAAACGTTTTTGGTGAAAGTGATTTGCGCAAAGATTGGCCGATATACATACCGAGCAAAGCAGGAATGAGCATTACCAGCGATGCGCCAACCGCTCCGGCTGAATAACTGTCGTTAATCCACAAACCTACCGCTAATGCCACGGTAGAGACAGTAAATGAAATACCCATAGTCTGAACCAGCTTATCGCGATCAAGACCTAACGCCTGCAAATAAGGCACTGCGGGTACAACAAATACCCCAGTGCCTGCGGTAATTGCGCCTGTGAATACGCCTATTACTGAGCCGAGCCATTTTTCTGAGCGGGCCGGTACGCTCAATTGTGTGCCAAACAGCGTCCATCCGCTATAAATAATAAGAGCCGCACCTAGCGCCACGGACGCCGATCTACCCGTCGGGGCTCCCAAAACCAATGTACCCACTAAAGTACCAATCGCGATACCTAGCTGCATTCGACCGACTCTGCGAAGCAAAGGCACCAGGGAACGCAAAGGCCCTGCTTGCCAAAGGTTAGTGACTAATGACGGAATAATAAGCAAGGCGGCGGCTTCTGCCGGATCCATAAACAGTACCAATAACGCCATCGAGAACGTAGGCAAACCCATGCCGACGACCCCTTTTATCAAGCCCGCCAGCACAAAGACGATCGCAATCAGTAAAAAAGATTCCGGGAAAAACTGTGAAAACATTTTGGAGCACCCTGATCTTTATGCATAGCCAAACAGAAAAGACAGCCTCAGGCAGTGCCTGAGTGGCCTCGTGCTATGACTTTTTTATTCGCTTTGACCTGATCGATCTACGCCTCTTACCCAAGATCAACCGAAGAGCACGTCCGCAAAGGTGGGGAGCGCATCGCTGCGCTAATTTACGACACACGGCATGGTGTCAGAGGCCCAGATCGCTTAGGCTAGGATGATCGGCAGGACGAGGGCCACTCCTGTCCCAATGAAATTTGCGATCAGTTTCTTTGATCGGAAGATCATTAATGCAGGCATGTCTGACCTCCATCAGCCCAGCCGCATCGAACTGCCAGTTTTCGTTGCCATAAGAGCGGAACCACTGGCCGCTGTCGTCATGCCACTCATATGCAAATCGAACGGCAATTTTGTTATCGTTGAACGCCCATAATTCCTTAATGAGTCGATAATCCAGCTCGCGCGTCCACTTACGCGTAAGAAAGCCGACGATTTCGGCACGACCGACTACAAATTCACTGCGGTTACGCCAACGGCTATCCGGCGTATACGCGAGCGAAACGCGCTCAGGATTGCAGGTATTCCAGCCATCTTCAGCACGGCGCACCTTCTGGATTGAGGTCTCGCGGGTAAAAGGTGGAAAAGGGGGACGGGGTTCTGGCATAGACATATCTCGATTAAGTTTTACGTTGATCGGTACAAGAAGTCATACCTTGTGTTGATCAGAGCAGAAAGCCAAACTGTGGACGCTACAGATTACACCTATGGCCATCGATCCCACATTTAATATGCGGTGCATATATAGCCTAAGCAGTGCTGATGGCACACGCATACTAGTGAGCGCGCAAGATTTGCCGCAAGCCCATCACCGCCATCTAAGCCGCACACATCAACATTCAACAATATTCACGGCCAGCCCACCACGCGCGGTTTCCTTGTATTTGTTGTTCATGTCGGCACCGGTTTCGCGCATCGTCTTGATGACCTGGTCCAGGCTGACATGGTGCACACCATCGCCCTGCAACGCCATCCGTGCGGCGTTTATGGCCTTGACTGAGGCGATGGCATTGCGTTCTATACACGGAATCTGCACCAAGCCACCCACCGGGTCACAGGTGAGTCCCAGATGGTGTTCCATGCCTATTTCGGCGGCGTTCTCGACTTGAGCGGGTGAGCCGCCCAGCACCGCGCACAATGCACCCGCCGCCATCGAGCAAGCCACACCAACTTCGCCCTGACAACCGACTTCGGCGCCGCTGATTGAAGCATTCTCTTTATACAGAATGCCAATGGCACCCGCCGTCAGCAGAAAATCAATGACACCTTGCTCGTTGGCCCCTGCAATAGCATTCACGTAGTAATGTAATACGGCAGGGATAATGCCGGCCGCACCGTTAGTCGGAGCAGTCACCACACGGCCACCTGCGGCGTTTTCTTCGTTGACGGCCAAGGCCCACACGTTGACCCAATCCAACATGCGCATCGGGTCTTCGGGTGTGCGAACAAAAGCCCCCAGGCGCTGCACCCATTCTGCTGCGCGTCGCCGCACCTTGAAGCCACCGGGTAAAACACCCTGGGTACGACAGCCACGTTGCACGCAAGCCTGCATGACGGCCCAGATTTTCAAGAGGTCAGCGTCGATTGCTTCATCAGTGCGCCAATAATGCTCATTGCGACGCATCAGTTCTGCAATACTGATCCTATGCTCTTGGGTTAATTGCAGCATCTCGTCGGCATGATGAAACGTGAAGGGCAAAATGCTCATATCAGGCGCGATAATTTTCTGCTTGGCGTCATCGGCCGCCACCGCATCACTGACGATAAACCCCCCACCCACGGAATAGTACGTCGCCTCATGCAACAGAGCGCCGTCCTGATCAAACGCCGCACATTTCATGCCATTGACATGAAATGGTAGTGACTCAAAGGGATAAAAGACGATGTCTTTTGCTTCGTCGAAGCCAATGTCACGAACGTTACCCAGGCGAATCGAAGCAGTGCTACGGATGGCCTGCAAAACGGCAGGAATCTGATCCACGTATACGGTATCGGGAGCATGGCCGGCAAGGCCCAACAAAATCGCCTTGTCGCTGCCATGGCCCCTACCCGTTGCGGCAAGTGAGCCGTATAGCGCCACGTGTATGCGTGCTGTCTGAGCCATTTTGTCATGATGCTGCAACGCCCGCGTAAATTGTCTGGCCGCGCGCATAGGCCCGACGGTATGTGAACTTGAGGGACCGATTCCAACCTTGAAGAGGTCAAATACACTAATGGCCATCGTCCGTTCTCCTTGCAGCGCAATCTTCGCCACACTTACGCGATTTCTGAATGTTGAAAGCTGAGCGCTAAGCGCTGGCTGCTGATTGCTGGCTGCTGATTGCTGGCTACTTAGTGCTGGCTACTGAGCACTGAGCACTGAGCACTGAGCACTGAGCACTGATATCCATGGTAAAAACATAGTATCGTTACGTCTATTGATATATTTTTTATATATCCATTAAAAAATCTAATTATTTTGATTAGGGCTGAATATAGACCATGGATATCAGCCGTCTGCTGACTCTGCGCGAACTAGCCCGCTGCGGCACCATGGCGGCCGCCGCTGAATCATTGCACTTAACGCCTTCGGCAGTATCACAGCAGATCACACAGCTTGAATGCAGCCTGGATACGCCACTAACTGAAAGACGTGGGCGCGGAGTTGCTCTGACTCCCGCTGGTGACGCGCTCGTTCGCCACACCGAGCGCATCATGGTCATACTGGATGAGGCCAGGTCTGAACTGGCTCAGTTACGCAGCGACATTGCCGGGCAACTGCGGATTGCAGCCTTCCCTTCACTCGCCGTTGCAATTCTGGCGGACACAGTGCAAGCCTTGCAGGCTGCCTATCCGCGCCTGCAGATCGTAGTGCAAGAAATGGAACCACAAGAAGGGCTGACGGCGTTAAGTGCCTGGCGCACCGACGTTGCGGTCATTGACGACCTGGCTGCCGATCCCGGCGTGCATCATGATGCGTATGACCTGGTTCCCCTGGCTGAAGACGTATTGCATATTTTGCTACCGGTCGATCATCCATTGGCCAACCGCTCCTCGCTACAAATATCAGAACTACGGGAAGCTGCCTGGGCGTTGGACTCAACGTCCAGTTCGTTTGGTGAATTCATTGCTAATTTATGTCGGCGCGCTGGGTTTGAGCCACGGATCAATGCACATTGCACGGGCTTTGAAATGGTGGCCGCTATGGTTGCTTCGGGCTGCTCGATTTCGATTGCATCGGGACTGCGCCTAATTAAGCCTCTCGACGGGGTTAAAGCTGTGCCACTACGCCCTGAAATCCATCGGCGTATTCTGCTCGCCTACCGCAAGGCAGACCGCTGCCATCCCGCCCTTCAGGCATTCTTGACAGAGATAAAACGTAACGCCAGCCGCACACTAGCAGCCAAGCCAACACAAGAACATTGAGACTGCTTAAAGGTCCACCAAACCATAAACTCACAGCGTGGTGAACCGGACGTAAAAACCCCTCAAAGGTCACACATTTAACAACTACCGCACTATCAATCCCATTCTGGCGCGATGCCTTCCGGACTGGCCTGTCTCTCGCCGCGATCAAGAGTTGCTATGCGGGCCATGTCTTCATCTGTCAGCACAATATTCACCGCGTTAAGATTGCTTTGCAGGTTTTCACGGCGCGTCGACGACGGAATCACCGCATAGCCTTGCTGCAATGCCCAAGCCAGGGCGATCTGCGCTGGGGTAGCACCATGCGCCGTGGCAATTTCGCCAAGCAACGGGTCATTGAGAACACCACCATAAGCCAGGGTCATGTATGAAGTCAGATGTATACCCTGTTCACGCGCGAAAACTGCCAATTTGCGGTTTTGCAGATAAGGGCTGATTTCCACCTGATTGGTGGTGATATTCTCACGTCCTACTACCGCAATGGCTTCAGCCAGCAGAGAAGTCGTGAAATTTGAGACGCCGATTTGGCTGGTAAGCCCATCTGTCTGGGCTTCGCGCAGCGCATCTAACGTCTCTTTCAGCGGCACAGCACCGCCGGGCGACGGCCAATGGATTAAGGTCAGATCTACGTGGTCGGTGCGCAGCTTTTCCAAACTTTGACGCAAGCTTGGTATCAACGTGGATGCAGACATATTCTCGATCCAGATCTTGGTAGTAAGGAATAGCTCGCTACGCGGTACACCAGACTCAGCGATAGCCTGACCAATATCGGCCTCGTTGCCGTAGATCTGGGCAGTGTCGATAACACGATAGCCCACGTCCAGTGCATTGCGCACTGAACCAATGACGGTCTGACCTTGAAGGCGGAAGGTGCCAAGTCCAAAGGCGGGGATGTTCATAATAATTCTCCGTGGTTTGATAAAAAGGTAATAAGCGAAACAGGTGCTAGCCATACGTAAAGGTGGCAAGCAGTCGATCTGAAGTCGTTGTCGTTGAGTTGCAGGCATCGGTGCTGCTGCAATCTATCGACAAACCAACCTGTATTGAAATAGCTTTTTGATGCAACACGCCGGCCAGGTTAGTTGCGCTTGCACGCACAGCCGTGTGTTGCTGTTTTTATAAGGTCATGCTTGCACGGCGTGCGACATGGCGGCGGCATCCGCCCCCTCGCTGTCTCGGCGATCCAGACGGCCACTCCATGCCGTAAGCAGTAGCGCACCCAGTACCACGAGCGCACCCACCCAGGCGGTATGGATAAGGCCGAATCGTTCCACGATCAGGCCACCGGCCCAGGCGCCTCCGGCGATGCCAAGGTTGAAGGCGGCGATGTTCAAACCCGACGCCACGTCAGCGGCTTGGGGCGTAAATCGCTGTGCTTGTTTGACCACATAAACCTGCAAGCCTGGCACATTGCCGAAGGCAACCGCCCCCCACACCAGCACCGTGGCCAGCATCAACCACTTGTTTGTTGCGGTAAAGGTCAGTACCAGCAACACCACCGCCAGCAACGCGAAGATCAGCTTGAGTGCCGGGATCGCCCCGTGGCGGTCGGCCAGTTTGCCGCCCCACAGGTTGCCAGCCGCCACCGATATACCGTAAACCAGCATCACCGCACTGACTGCACTGGCAGAAAAGCCCGTAACATGTTCCAGCATAGGCGCCAGAAAGGTAAACGCGATAAACGAGCCACCGTAGCCGACCGCGGTCATGGCATAGACCAGAAGCAGGCGCGGTTGCGCCAGAACGCCGAGCTGTTGGCGCACTGTTGCAGGCTTGCTGTGTGGCACGCTCTTGGGCACAAATAGCAGGCTACCGAAGAAAGCCACCACACCCAGTGCAGAAACAGCCAGAAATGTCTCGCGCCAGCCAAAGTGCTGTCCTATCAGGGTACCCAGCGGCACACCCGTTACCAGCGCTACGGTAAGGCCGGTGAACATAATGGCAATTGCGCTGGCAGCCTTCTCTTTCGGAACCACGCTGGCGGCAATAATGGAGCCAATCGAAAAGAAAACCCCATGTGCCAACCCAGTCAGGATGCGCGCAACGATCAGGGTTTCGTAGCCAGGTGCCTTCCACGCGACCAGATTGCCAAGCGTAAACAACGCCATCAACGCGAGCAGCAGCGCTTTGCGTGGCACCTTGCCAGTCAAGGCTGTCAGCAGTGGTGCACCCACGGCCACGCCCAATGCATACAGTGAAACCAGCAAGCCTGCGGCCGGCAGGCTCACGCTAAGGTCGGTGGCAATAGTAGGAATCAGGCCAACGATTACGAATTCAGTCGTCCCGATGGCAAAGGCACTAATGGTAAGTGCCAACAAGGCAATAGGCATGATGATGTCCAGCAATAATCAAAGGACACTCAGTTTCGCCGTTTCACTCTGTTGGAAAAAGACTATTATCCACAAATTATTTTTGCCTTTAGGTAAACAATGAAAATTACTCTGGACGAATTGCAGGTATTGATAACGGTGGTAGACACCGGCGCGTTATCTCGCGCAGCCGAACAGCTGGGGCTGGCGGTGTCGGCAGTCAGTCGCACCCTGAGCCGACTGGAGAGCAAGCTGCAAACAACACTGCTGCGCAGAACAACCAGAAGGCTGGAACTCACCGAGGAAGGCAGCGCTTTTCTTGAGCAGGCTCGTCAAATCATTGAGGCGGTCAGCAACGCCGAAGAACAAATGGCCACACGCCGTGAGTCGCCTGCCGGACGCCTTCGCATAGACGCCGCATCACCCTTTATGCTGCATGCGGTGGTACCACTGGTTGCAGGCTATCGCGCGCGCTACCCGCACGTACAGCTTGAGCTCAACAGCAACGACGGGTTGATCGACTTGCTCGAATATCGCACTGACGTGGCCATTCGCATTGGCCGCCTCAAAGACTCGACGCTACACGCTCGCCCTATTGGTAGCAGTCGCCTGCGAGTGATGGCTGCACCGGCCTACCTGGAGCGGCACGGGAGGCCCAGGCAAATTGCCGATCTGGCCAAACACCAATTGCTTGGTTTTACCCGACCCTCAACACTTAACGAATGGCCACTGCCCGACCGTGACGACATGCCTTTGCAAATTACGCCCAGCCTGGCGGCCTCCAGCGGCGAAACCTTGCGGCAATTAGCACTTGAAGGGGCCGGTATTGTCTGTCTGTCCGACTTCATGACGCACCGTGACCTTGCCGCCGGACGGTTGGTTCAGCTGTTTCGCAGCCGTACGCTGGATATACGTCAGCCCATCAACGCCGTGTACTACCGCAACACAGCGCTGACGGCACGTATCGCCTCTTTCGTTAACTATCTAGCCGAACACTGGGACGCGAATACCGGTGGTTGCGAGTAAGGCGCCAGTCTCTTTTAGGGTCATGTCAAGCAGATGGATAGGTATAACGCACAACGTGTATTTTGAGGTACGCTAGACTGCACAAATGCATTAGCAACTGCGTTGCTGACAACGACAGCACCCTGACGTTGGCAAGGCTTCAACCATGTGCCAAAGAAAAAATAACACTTGCAGAAAAGGATAAATAAAATGCGGCTACAGCAACTTCTGGGAATTGAGCTTCCCATCATCCAGGCCCCTATGGCGGGTGTTCAGAAAAGCGCGCTGACCATTGCGGTTTCGAATGCAGGCGGGCTAGGTTCCTTGCCTTGTGCACTGCTCAGCGCTGAAGAAATCAGCCGTGAGCTACACACCATACGAGATCAGTCTGCCCGCCCCTTTAGTGTTAATTTTTTCTGCCACGAACCGCCCATGCCGGATGAAAGCAAGGCCAGCGCCTGGCTGTCGCAATTTAGTGCTTACTATGCAGAGCTGGGCATCCCTCAGCCAGCCGCACCGTCAGCCCCTACACGCATGCCCATTAACAAGGAAATGGCCGAGTTGATATGCGAGTTCGAGCCTAGCGTTGTCAGCTTCCATTTTGGGTTGCCCTCGCAAGAGATTATGGACATCGTGCACCGTTGCGGCGCAAAAATAATATCGTCGGCGACCACAGTTGAAGAAGCACTGTGGCTGGAGTCGCATGGCGCTGACGCAATTATTGCCCAAGGCGTCGAGGCCGGCGGGCATCGAGGCATGTTCCTTAGCGAAGATATCAGCACCCAGGTGGGTACGTTTGCGCTGGTTCCCCAAGTCGTACAGGCCGTGAAAGTGCCTGTTATTGCTGCGGGTGGGATCGCCGATGCACGCGGTGTGAAGGCAGCCATGACCTTGGGGGCCTCAGGCGTTCAGGTGGGTACCGCTTACCTGCTTTGCCCTGAAGCAGCCACCAGTGCAGTTCATAGGGCCGCACTCAAAGGCGAGTGGTCTTCAGTCACGGCACTGACCAATATTTACTCGGGCAGACCCGCGCGCGCCATGTTCAATCGCATGATGAAAGAACTGGGGCCAATTAACCCTCTTGCTCCAACATTTCCATTGGCCTCGATAGCCTCCGCACCGTTGCGCGCCAAAGCAGAAAGCATGGGCAGTGACGCCTTCTCACCTTTATGGGCAGGGCAAAACACCTCCGGTTGCAAGGAGGTGTCTGCTGCAACGCTCACTCGCGAGCTAGCCGAATTGTTGTAAAGTCGGCATCGCTGATCCGTCCGCGATGCCGAAAGACACAGCTTGCGCCCTGCTGACACTCAGGTACGAACAGGCACCAAAGGTGGCGGTGCTGTATCTGTGCTCTTGGGTTCGTACACACGCGTTCCCAGCGATGCAGTAAAGCGCCACACAAACAGCAGGGTAACAAGCAGCAAGCCCGGGTAGCCGATACTGGCCAACAGGTAGGGTAGCGTTGCATTACCGGCCTGCACTGCTGGCAGGTTGAAACTTAGCAGGCCAAGCGTGATCACCGCACCAAAGACCCACAACGCCAGCAACCACATGCCTGCTTCGAAACCCGTCAAGTAGCTGCCCCAGCCAGTAACAGGTGGAAGGCCCCGACCCGAGACGGCCAGATCCGGGGCCGCCGCTGCCGAACGATGCCCCAGCGTGAGCAGATCGTATACCACCGTGATAGTTCCTACGCTGAATATCACCCCGAACACCGGCACCAGAATTTTGAACAGACTCATCGCCGGGAAGACATCCCCGCCAAACCAGTCTAGCCCCAACGTGCGATACACAAATACCTGCACGGTACCGCCGAGTGCGAACGCAAACGCCATGCCGAGCATGCCGATAAACAGTAGCCAGAACGATAGCTTGCCCACGCGCTGATCGTAATCGGTCAGCCCTCGCATCAACGGAACGGCGTAGTAGGCTGCACCGATGCCGAGCATGCCAAATGTGCCAAACAATGCCAGGTGCGCATGAGCCGGTGTTACCCAGGTGCCATGCGACCACACGTTGGTCAGCGCAAAGGTCATGGTAAAGCCGAGGATACCGGCGCCCACCTGCTCAAGTACCACCGAGCCAAGAATGAAGTAGAACGCGGGCGCGTTTTTCAGCGGCTTGCGATCATGGTGCGCGTCCAGATACACGTGCCAGAAGCAGAAGATAAGCGGCAGCGGTTCCAGCGCACTAAACAGCGAACCCCAGAACTGCCAGAACTCGGGTGTACCAACCCAGAAGTAATGGTGTGCATTGCCCAGCAAGCCTGAAAGCCAAACCAGTGTCACGCCCCAAAACACCGCATAACCCACGCTTTTGACCTTGGCGTCAAACATGAGCACGAGCAGGAAACCGACCAGTGCAATGTGGATGACTTCCCACACACCCTCAACCCAGTAATGCACCACATACCAGCGGAAATACTCCTGCAGGTCCAGCCGCTCAATGAAGAAGAACCCAAACAGCCATGCCAGGGTCAGCGCAGTCACACCGAGGCCAAGTGCCCAGTGGATTTCATTCCATTCACGTCGTGGCGGAAACGTTCTAAGCACCACATAGCACAGGATGCAGAAACCGATCAGGATCACGATGTCGGCAATACGCCCGGCCTCCAGGTACTCAAGCCCTTCTTGCAGCATGGGTTGCCCCAGCCACCAGCCGGCAACGCCAGTCTGGGCAAGATACTGGGTACACACGTTCCATATGGTGACCGCCACGACCGCAATAAACAGAAACTTGATCAGCCACGGCGCGGCCAGTTCGCGATTGGACAGCAACGGCCCGACAAACAGAATTGTGCCGATGAAACCGCACAGAATCCAGATGATGCCCAGGTTTAGATGCTCGGCACGCGCCACGTTGAAGTTAAATACGCCCGCGAGCAACGTAGGATCAATCTGCTGCAATGCCAGTAACATGCCGAAGCCGGCCTGAAACACGAACAGCACCAGCATGAGCATGAAGAACCGCAGGCTCAGACGTTGGGTTTGATACTGAATTTTGATCATTTCCCGTTCTCCTGCAAGCTGCGGATGTAGGCCACTATCGCTGCGACTTCATCATTCTTGAGCATGTTCGCGTACTCGGGCATGACACCCGCTGTATAGCCAGCGACAATCTGCGCGTTGGCATTGCGGACTGCTTCGGTCAGATAGGCATCGTCGGCAACCACCGTGGTGCCATCTGTCAGTGTGACATTGGACCCGTACAAACCACCCCAACCCGGACCAACCAGTTTCTGTTTGTCGGCCGCATGGCACGCCGTGCAAGCGTAATCCTTTACCAGTTGCGCGCCACGCGTAGTGGGGTCAACAGCCTCAGTGGTAGCAACAGTTGCCGCCGCAGAAACAGACTCTGCAACAGCCATGTTTAACCCAGGCGACGCGTACTTGAAGGTCAAGCCATCAACCTTAGGTTTGGGCGGCCAGCCTTCGGTATTCATAGCCGAAGTGTACTTAAGATAGGCGATCAAGCTGGACACTTCGTCAGCCGTCAGCGGCAGATTGGGCATGATCGAAGCATGGCCACCTCGCCGCTGTACACGCTCGGCAGCACCTGGGTATTTCTTGTAATAGTCGTCCAGCGATGCTGCCCCACTGTCTGTCGCATGCCCCTTATCTTGCAACTGTATCTTCAGCGCCCCACTGGTCGGCCATGTACCGGCCGAGGGCAGAAACGCGGCGAGCCACGCAGACCCGGCATGTTCATAGGTGTTGGTAAGATCTGGCCCCAGATACCCGCCGTTGCCAACCATGGTGTGGCAGCCCATACAGTTGTAGGCCTGGAATACACGTTTGCCGGCCACGGCTTCATGCGACCCGAAGCTGATGGTGTCTGGCGTTACCTGATTTCTGGAATCAATAAATGAAACCGCCGACAACCCCAGGAAGATTAGCATCATGAAAAACAGTACGATCAGCGCCATACGCCGGTAGTTCGCTTCCAGACATGGTTTGCCTTCGCCGCAACTCATGATGGTCTCCCGACGTCAGGTTTTGCAGACTCACGCGCTTGGGCAGCGGCAGCAGCGGCCGTCTCAGCGCGATCGAGCCCGTCGTGCTCGAACAAGGTGCGTGTAATGCGCAGAAGAACATAGAAGACGTACACCGCCAGCACAAAGCCGACCACGAAGTACACCCACCACATCGTGTGCGATTCGGGCCAATACTCAAAGTTGCGAAAGTATGGCCAGGACAGCAGAAACGACACTATGCTGGCCAAAATAGAAATCGTGAAATCAATCAGTCGCTGAGCCATACCACCCCCTTCCCAAGAGATGCTGCCGGCGCTGCTACTTCGCGAACCTTATCGTGTTATTGGGTTCGTATGCACGCTTGAATGAAGCCTACAGGTGCTTCTGAAGTTCAGCCTTAACCTGCATCAAGATTGGTGGGTGCACTATTTTTGAGCCGGATGATCATATTGGCGATGTCGTGCCGTTTTGCAAAGGGCGGCAAACCGCTCTGCCGGGAGAGAACGCGATCACTTCAGTCAGGAATATGTTCTTCTTGCTATTGATGGCTCCATCAACAAATACGGGCCTTGCAGCATGCCGAACCGATTGATGGAAACCATTTTTTTGTATTACCTGACAAGCCCCTAGCTTTGTGAGGTGCTGAATTTTGGGATGGCCCACAACCCTGCAATATAGATGCACGCCACCAACCCCAGACCCAACATATCAGTGACGGGTTCAGGGTAAACGAGCAGGCAGCCGCCCACAAATATACATACGCGCAGCCACCAGCCGATAGCACCTACTCGGTACAAGTAGCCTTCCAGAGCCGAAGCAAATAGCCAAACCGCGATGGTGGCCGTAATCGCCGCCTGAGCAATATCAAGTGCTGGGCCTTGCATGATTAACGCGGGGTTAATTACAAACAGGAAAGGCAAAATAAACAGGATGGCACCCAAACGCATGGCGTATAAGCCTGTTCGAGTGTTGTCGGAACCCGCCACGCCTGCAGCGGTAATGGAAGCCAGTGCGACTGGTGGCGTGATGTAGGACATCATCCCCCAATAAAGAATAAACAAGTGGCTGGCAAGTGGGTTAAGCCCTGCTGCGATGAGCGCAGGAGCGAGCAGGATAGACAGGAAAATATAGCAAGCGCTGGCCGTCATGCCCATGCCCAGCACAAAGCTGGTCACCGCGCCTGCGATAAGCATAAGAGGAACACTGCCATTGGCGTACAGTAAGAGTTCACGCGAAAAGGCGCCAGCCACTCCGGTGTATGAAAGCCCACCGACAACCAGACCAATGCCCGCCAAAATAGCCACCAGGTTGGCAACGCCTGTTGTCAATTCTGTCGTAAAGTCGACTGCTCGCTTAAGGTTTAAACGATGACTGCGCTTGAACAGAGAAATACCGAGCAAGACCAGGGTGGCATAGTAAGGCGCGTAGGCTTCCAGGCGCATAAACAGCAGCATATACACCAACATGGCCAAGCTAAACACATACGGCCAGCCGTCTTTCAGGGTGCTCTTTAGATCTGGAATTTCAGATTCAGGCAACCCTTTCAGGCCCCGACGAGCTGCATAGTTGTCTATCTGGAACAACAGAGCGATGTAAAACAGTAGCGCTGGCAGGAAAGCCGCCACCATGATGTCGGAATAGGGAACGCCCAAAAATGACGCCATAATGAAAGCCACTGCACCCATAACAGGTGGCATGAGTGTGCCGCCTGTAGACGCACAGGCTTCAACAGCGGCTGCGTAATGATTTGGGTAACCAGCGCGCTTCATGGTAGGTATCGTGATCGGGCCGGTAGTGAGAATATTGGAAATCACACTGCCTGAAAGGCTACCCAAAATACCACTCGACACGACAGCAACCTTTGCTGGCCCCCCGCGACTGCGACCCATTAGCGCTGTCGCAAAGCGCATGAAAAAGTCTCCACCACCTGTCGCTGTCAAGGCTGCGCCAAACACAACAAAGCCAATGACGAGATCGGCGACAACCTGCATAGGTATGCCGATAATACTTTCCACACCCATGACATGAGCACGGATAGTTTCGCCAAACGTGTAGCTGGTGCCCCACAGGAAACCAGGCATATAGTCAGCGAATAAGGGGTAGCTACCAAAAAACAGAGCAACGATTAACAGAGGCAAGCCGCCGCAGCGACGCACCCCTTCAAGAACAGTGATAAGCAGGACGCCGGATATAAGGGTTGCCTGCACGGGGGCAGAGTAATCCCAGCCCTCCTGAATAATGGTCAAGCCGTGGTAGCCAATATAAACGCATGATGCCAGTGCAGCCAGCGCCAGCAACCAGTCGAGCCACGATACCTTGGTTGCGCCACCTCGGGCCGGGAAACAGATAAAGGTGGCAGCCAGGTAAATACCAATCAGGTAGTAAAGATAAGAATTACCAAGAGGGGCAAAGCCTAGAAAATTAATATGAAAGGTTTGGTTTATGGCCATCAAAAGGCCCAACACACCCAGAGATAACGCAGTCCACTTTATGGGCCCACGCAACCGGGATTCGGTTTCTTTGGGTGTATCGGCAGCGATGACGACAGTGCTGTTAACTGAGCTCATGATTTCTTACTGAGCAAGTTGACTAAGCGTCTTTTTGCGACTCTGCTCCCAGATAGCTGCAAACTCTTCGTCTGACTTTCCTTTTCCTTCCTCGACGGCTTTGGGCCATGCAGCAATCAGTGCGTTCAGCCGTGCTGTACGCTTATCGTTCCAGGCCTGATGCTCGTCAGTCCAAATGCCACGCTCTTTAAGATAGCGAATGGCGCCAGCGTGAAAAGGCGCGTCAGCAGCTGGAACTCCGGCCATATCCATGGACCAACGACCCATGACAGCTGTCGCATCCTTGTAAAGGTTAAAGGTTTCGTCTGTAGCCTTGGTAAAGGCATAAGCCTCATCGTCAGTCATGTCTGCACGCACAACCAGCATGGGGTAACGGTACGCCGCAATGGCGACAGGCTTTTCTACACTGATGCCCGCACCGATTGTTTCGTTGAAAGGTTGCAGAAACGGCGCAATATCGGAAAGACGTTTCCAGCCCTCTTTGTCGTCGGCTGGAAGAGGAATCCAATGGATGCCTTTGGGAGAAGCTTGTAATTCGTATACCTGGCTTGGGGTTGTTGTGGTGCAAGACGCATCCGCCTCGTCTTTATTGACTGAGCTCATGGCCGCACTGTACGTCGGGAACAAAGTAGGAGCAACGTCCTTCAGGTCCATGTTTGCAAAAGCCAGGAATGCTTCGCACTTTACGTTGACGGATGGATTGCCGGCAACCAGAGCCAACCGCTTTCCTTTTAAATCTGATATGTTTTTAATGCCGCTATCTGCTGCAGTAAACACACCAACGGAAGCGGGCCGGCCAGCGAGTACACGTAAATTCTGAGGCCCCCAACGACGTGCCGAGAAATCGTGAATACCTTCAGTGGCAAAAAAGGTTTCGGTCGCCAGAAAGCCTACGTCAGCACGCTTAGTCAATATGGGCTGAAGACGCCCTATCGCAGAGCCCGAAGGCTGAATCCGAACCTTAGTACCAAATTTTTTGCCAAACGCGTCGGCAATGGCCGATGCTTCAGCATAACCGGCTGAACCCACATCGTAGGCCGTCCACGACATGGTGTCGGGAAGCTTTTGAGCAAAAGCTGTGGGCGCGCTCAGCGCCAGGCAGGTTGCTGTAGCAAGGGCAAATTTAGCTAGGCTCATTGTATCTCCATTGCCGTGCGCGATACGGGACTCAGCACATCGGCATCATCGTTATAGTTGTAGAGTTTGGCCGTTGGCCATTTCCCGAAGCAGTGTGCCTGAGCGGCGGCTTGTGACCAATTAGTATCTACAAAAGCAAACGTTTGGAGTACGTTAAGAGTGGGGTTAACGCTAATATGAACGGCACCCCACAAGTTGGATTGGTGTCCAACCTTTTGGGGTGCCGTTCAAAATACTGGCTGATTAAATTAGGTGTGCCCTGGCGCTTTTGTTAGGTTTGATCCTGCACTTTTGTTGTTGGGCCATTGTTCTTGACCGACTCTATACCCTTATCCCTTGCGGCCGAGCTTGTGTACATTTCGCTGCGTCCAATAACTTCACCATTACCGGCGGTCAGGTTGAAGTAGTCTGAGTTGTCTTTGGCTTTGAGCCGCTGGAAGCGGGCGTCGTCGGCAGAGTTTTTTTGCACGGAAGCAATGCCGTTTTCGGCTGCCGCCTTGCTGCTATAACGCTGGCTGGTCAAGATAACCTGATAATTACCCGCCCTGAGATTGAACATGTATTGATCACCGCTACGCTTGAGGATATAGTCGCCGCTCATGAATGCCTCCCAGTAGATATTGTGTCTGAGTACTATAAATCAATTCTCGAGGTTGGACGCTCCTGCTTTGGTTTACACAGCGTCGACGCAATCCACACGAGCGTATCATCGCGCGTCACTGACCGGCATGCGTGGTAAGCTCGCAACCGACTATTTCTGCCTGCTTCATAATGGCTCGTGAGTTGCGTATACCTGCAGAGAATTGACATCAAAGTTGCAGCAACGGCGCCCCGATCAACACAAACGGTGCCCAGGCCAGCGCAGCTTTCACGTCGGGCGCTACGGCGTTCTCTTCAACCTTGATGCCGGGAAGCCCTGCATGTCGGCCGTTCCGGCGTCGGGTCGGTTGCTCCCATTGGGTTTGCTTCCGGACGTCCTCAATCGCCTGCACTAGAATAAGACGAAGGTCCACTAAGCCGGATTGCGCCGCGTGGTCGAGTCCTTTGTAGAACGAGGTCATAAACATCTTGGCCGACGTATCGTCGACTGGCCACATGCTCGCGATGACGCTTTCGGCACCGGCTTCAAGTGCCGCGTTCGCCACACTAAGCAGTTGCGAGCTGTATCGCATGCCCGCCACAGCCGTACTGCAACCCGAAAACACCACCAAACGAGCAGCCCAGTCAAACTCCGTCAGCGCATCGAACCCAACCCACTCCTCGCCGCCCATCCCGTCAGCGAAAAGCAAACTCGAACGGTCTCCGTGGCGCAGATCGCCACGCCCGTGCATGGCAAGGTGGACGCTATCGGGCCGGTCTTCGCGCAAGCGTTTCTCGACTGCAGCGCACGTACATGCCTGTCCGATCAACGGGGTCGTCCCCAAGACGCTGCCGACAAGGCTGCACTCTTCGCGGGCACCCAGGAGGTCTCCGCGCGAGTCCCCTGCAACGAGTGCGTGTCGGCGTTGCGGTACCGTTCGTCGAAAACGCAATAAGGCAACACTAGGAAGATAGCTGATTGGATTGCGCAAAATCCAAGGCTTTCCATGAACCGGGATTGCGTGTAGCGGCAGGTTGTAGAGCACCTTATCCGGGACCAGCAGGATCGGCCGAGAAGCGGGGATCACTGCGGCAACAGCTTCCGCAAGCTCGCGCAAGAGCGGGTTGTGCATGCACAACTCCACGACCCGCTCCTCGCGTTCGGCCGCATTTCCTCGTTCGACCTGGTTGAAAGCCGATGTGTCACCCGTGACGCAGACGGGCTGAATCGCACCGTCGGCGACCACATACGCCGTGATTGCATCACCCCTCAAACTTACGACAAAGTCAACGAGCACCGAACGGTTGCCGGTGCCCAGCAGCAGCTGATGCGCTTCGTCCGCAGAGGGAAGTGCATCGGCGTATTCCCCAGCATTGACGGCTTTCAGAGCCTTCGCCTCGATGAGTCGCCGGCCCTTTGCACCTTGCAATGCCTCGAACGCGGCCGGAAATAGTTTTTCCCGAAAGAGTAGCTCTGCCAGCATGTATGGGACGTCTCGAAATTGGCGATCGAAGTCCGCTCGTTTCGGGCCAGGAGGAATCTGGGCTCTCATCCTCTCCGCTGCTGCTGTTGCACTGCGCAGGTGCGCAATCGCTTGCGCTGACGAAATCTTCTCAAGACGCTTCGCAAGTGCTCGGTGCGCAACGATTTCCCCCTGTAACGACAATGCTCCTGACTTAAGCAAGCTCTCGATTTCAGCTGCCGTCTGGTTCGCACCGGCAGCGTCACCAAGCTTTTCCAGAAGAGGTGTCAGACCCGCCAGCCGATTGACCAACGCTGGGTGGCCCTTTATTGATCTAGCGATCTCGACCGCTTGTCGAAAGTAATCAGCGGCCAAGGCAATCGCAGAATACGTTGCCGCGAACATAGCGAGTTCATTTGCCGACTGCCCCGCGTCTACGGCTCCACTCCTCTCTACCGGGTTGAGATCGAACCCTGCGACGATCTGGCTATGAACATTGCGCAAGGCGATGCTCCGGGCGAGCGGGCCGAGGGCCCCAAGGGGGTCGTCAATGTTGATGCCCGATGCGGCCATGGCCGACATTGTGCCAAGAACCATGAGTTCAGGGAGGGCGAGACCTCGAGCGGACGCCTCTTGACGAACTGCGCGACAGACATCGAGGGCTCTATCGATCTGCCCAAAGTCGAAGAACAGCGCCGCCGCATTGGCAGAGATACGCAAGGCCAAGCCTATATCGTTTCCTGCCCGAGCCAAGTTCACGGCCTCTTGCCAGCATGCAAATGCGCCAGACGGATTGTCATGTTGCTTCTCATGAAGACCCTGCTTAAATTGGTGCGCTGCCCGCGCATCCGTCTTCACGGCGGTGGCCTGCTCGAATCCATTCCGGTAGAACTCAACGTCAATGGACTTGCGGACATCGCCCACAGCGAGCTTGTGTGCGAGTTCGAACGCTTTGGCAGCCCCTACATCATCGCCAGCCTCTTGGCAGGCATTGGCCATCGCCATCGCGTTGACTGCGCGATTGTGCCCATCGTCCGACGGAAAAAGGCTTCTGGCGCGCTCCAGCATCTCCAGCGCAGGCTGCAGCTGCCCCAGCGCAATGAGTGTTTGGGCGTTTGTATCGAGTGCGATTGCCAAGTCAATATCAGTGACTCCGTTCTCTTCCAGCTGCGCGATTTCTTTGCTCAGGATTTCTCCCGCAGCGCGATACTCCCCGAGCCTCGCAAGACAGCCAGCGCGATTGGTCTGAATCATACGAATACCCTTTGGATCGGACTCGTACAGCAACGCGAGCCGAAAGTGCTCCAAGGCATCGTCAAACTGCGAGATATCGGACAGCACGAGGCCCAGGTTTCCGTGCGCCACTGCAAGCAATGACTTCTCGTTCGGCAGCCCGGAGGCGGCTTGGATCACGCATCTGTAGGCGTCCACAGCCCCGAGATTGTCACGTACCGCACGGCGCGCCTGAGCGAGTTGCGAGCAGAACCTAACCAGATCAGCGGGCCGATCGCAGACAGATGCCACTCGTGCAGCGAAAGCGGACTTGCGGCTCAAATCCTCCCAGGCACCCTGTCTGAAACAATCGCCGCAAACCTTTCGCAGAATCGGGCACGCTTGATTGAGCATCTCGACAACTTGTGACAGTGCGACTCGAGCGCGCGGATCGCCGTCCGTTAATGCCGCGATAAACGGCACGATCTTCCCTGCTGGAAGGACGAACGACAGGAACGCGCCAATATCCGCCTGGCGTACGAGGATAGCCGCAGCACACTCCTCATTCAGGTCCATCGTCTGCCAGTGGTCGATAACGAGTAACACAGGTGTCAAAACCAACTCTTCGATCGACAAAGCCTTGTTCAGGTCGCTCTGCATCACGGACTCCTCTTAGGGTGGGATGTCGTCAGCTTATTCGTCCTGCTGTATCAGCTTTGCCAGGCTGACAAGACCAGCCTCGGTGGTGAAATAGGTCAGGTGATCGCAGGCTACTTCGTCGAAGGTGGGAGAAGGTGTGTGGTTTGATGGAATAGCCCGGATCGCCTGGACGCTCGCCGCAATGTCATTCGGCTCGCCAAAGAAGGCGAGCAGTGTCGCCTGCTCATGCGCCATGCGGCTCGGGTCAAGCTTGCCCAACAAGCGCTGGAGTTTGCTCGAGTCTTGACCCGGATCGGTGACGAGTGGAATGAGCGAGGTGTTACCCGCGATCATGGAATACCGCGTGCCTGGATCACCATTATTTGCGAGTTCGTTTATGAATGCTGATCGGGGCGCCATTTGTGCGAGCGCCACCTGAACGTGATCGGCACGGCTCGCCGCCAGCGCACCAACTTTGGAGACAATCCGCGCGAGATAGCCAAGCGTGGTCGGCGGCCAGGGGGCCCTCGCCAGCCCGTTCAGACCGAAGCTCATGAGCATGGTGGCCCAGTCCGCCACTTTCGGCCATGGCGAGCCACCATTCGGCGTCCCTAGCATGACCAAATGCTGCACCACGCGGTAGCCTCCTTCCCGCTCGATGAACCAACGGGCAGCCAGCCCGCCCATAGAGTGCGCCACAATGCACAGCGTTTTGCCATGATCCGAACCCAGGCCGACACCTTCGAGCCGCTGCTTCAGATCGCGTGCCGTGTGTTCTATCGAGGTGTTCAGGTTCTCGTAGTCGAACGCCAGGACGAGGTCGAAGTTACTACCAAGCGGCGGGACGTTCGCGGGCACTCCTTCGGAGTAGGCGCTGAACGCCATCCGCTCGGTGTCGCCTATGATGCCGTGAACGTAGAGAACGATCTTATTTGCGGTTGCCACGCTTGCGCGAATGCGTTGCTCATCCGGCTCGCGCAGGAGTTTGCCTTCTTCAACCCGCGTCATTGTAAGCAGTGGATAGGTGTACGTGGTGCCAAGCCGCTCTGACACCACCTTCTTAAAATAGATGCAGATCGCGCCGAGTAGCGACCTGGCGCTCGGGTCGGGCAGACGTTCTAGGTGAATCGTGACCTGCCCGTCGTGCGACTCTGACCACCCCAGAGGAAGAATGAACTCGCCTTCGAGGCTCACTGGGAGCACATGTTCGTTAGCCGCCAGTTGGGCGGCGACACGCAACTGGAGTGGCGCGTCGGGCGTGACAGCCTGTGCGTTCTCGTGGGTGAAACCTTCGATCTGTAACACGTCAAGTACACCACCTTGACCACGACTTGTCGATAACGCAAACGGCTGAACCACGGTGGGGTCATCCACGAGCCACGGGGGTAGGGGACGGACCGGTCTTAGCGTGGGATCACGGCTGGTGGAAAGCGAACTCGCCAACCTGACAGTAGCCCGGAACGCAGCATGACCCAAAATTGAAACACCCGGCAGCAACTGAGCGAGTTCGCCGACCGGAGGAATCGCGACACCGTCGTGAGGACAGTGCACGACGAGCGTCACTGCTGTCGAGATCCAGTCGGCAATTACCCTGGCCTGTGCCTGCCCCGCATGGCGCGACTGGACCCGGCCCAGCATGTTCTGCAGCGTGTTATCGAATGCTACACCCCTGCTCGCGGTTGGGGGCTGCACGTAGCGTACGTCCAGATCGTCCTGATAAAGCAACGCGGGATCGCACTCCTCCGTGCTCGCGATCAATGCGAGAATGTCCTGCAATTCGGTCTTACCTTGATCGACGAGGTGGTCGGGGATCGTGAGCGGGATGTTCGGATCGAGGACACCGTCGCTATTCGTGAAGGTTGCCCAGGCTTCGCGGCCAGGTTCAATCCAGCCCGACAGCAGGCCGGTGAAGATGCCGAAGGTGTCCGGCAAGTCGAGAAGCAGGCAGAAGAGTCGGCGCGCAGATCGATTGGTAACGCGCAGTCTGAACCGTGGCGCGATGCGCTCCCCGTCGCGCAGGTGGTAATTCAACCGGATCGGTTGCTGGGCAAGATCAGCTGATACCAGGGTTGCGTTTCCGTTATCGTCGACAGTGAAAACCTCGAGTGCTACCGCATCGCGCGGTAGCGCGCTTGCCGGGTTATCGAGTGCCGCCACGCGCAGCCATCGAGCGATGTGCTCCAGTCGTTCGACCACGAGCCAGACACTCGCATCGTCGGTACCGCTCACCTCGCTCACGAGATCACCCGTATCGTCAATACGAGCGATGGTATAGCCGTTCTGCGTCGCGGTAACACGCAGCTCTGGCGCCTTTTTGCTCTCTTCCACCGTAAATATCGAGTGCCTCCCGGGCCCCCCCTCCGTGAGCGCCGTGCGCAGCCTCGCGGCCGCGATTGCCTCGCCGCAGATCTGGACACCTAACGGCGCAATCGGAAGGCTGATGATGACGGCCTTGTAGGTCAGTTCAGGATCGGGTTCCACACTATCGAGTGTGAGCACAACCCAACTCCTTCCAGGGTAGCGTTCTGACACCGTGGCCAGACCGATCGCACGAGTGACGTCAGCAAGTGCTTCGGACGACGTGGCAGACGGGAAGACCCTGAAGACGGTAGTCTCGTTTTCGGTTACTGGCGCTATGCCGTGCACCGCACCGCCATCGATCAACCAGCCAGCCTTACGGTCGTACGAAACGGTGAAGTATGCCGCGTGTCGACCAATTGCTCCACCTAACCACGGTCGGTCGAGATCTTGGACGTTGGTGGCATGAATTACTGGCGATTGCCGGCTACTGCGAAGACGCACGAGCGCGCTCGTGCGCTTGAATACGTCGCGATAGGTAATCGCATCGCCTGACGACTGAACAGCCTGCATCAAAGCGCTTGAAAAGCAGCCTCGCACCTGCCCGTCAACCCATGTTTCCTTGGCTTCCTCATCGTCTAGGCAGGCAGAAAGAACGACATGACGACCGTTTGGTATCAACAGCCATTGCTTACTGGCACGCCCATCAAAGCCCTGCGCGCCCAGCTGCGAAACTTCATGGGGCGTCACCAGGAAGGTCTTGGCATCGCGCAATCGCGTATCGGCGGGCGCGTGACGCACTCGCAGTTGCAACGCTTCGCTAACTGCCCGAGTTCCAGAGCCCGAGTGACAAGCATCGAGGACGACCAATACGTGCGGATTGTTCCTGGACACATGGGCAATGAGTTTGGCGAGTTCTTTGTCGGCCAGATCGTACTGGTCTGGCTGGCGACTGTCGTAGCACACCAGTGTCTCGTCCAGGCCATCTGGTTCAAGGTAACTGAATTCTGGCGGCGTGTACTCTTGAGAACCGTGACCACTGTAGTAAAACACCGCCACGTCGTCAGGGCCGGCGCGGCTCAGGTGTTCGATGAAACCCGCAATAATGTTCGCGCGTGTCGCCTGTTGGTCTACGAGCTTCCTGACCTCGATCTGTGCCCCCTCGGTCGACGCTGACGCATGCAGGAACGACTCAAACGCTTCAATGTCGTTTACGCACCCAGCCAAAGGGGGCACGGGTGCGGGGTATTTATCAATGCCAACCACAAGCGCGTAGACGGTTCGTGCCATGCCCGTGTCCTCTGCGTTAGGAAACTCAAACGATCAGACCCAAGTTAGGTGTCTTTCCCCAAGATGTCAACAACCTAACGCTACCGTCCTCTTGAACATAAAACGACGCATGCATCACGGATCCGGGCCCTACTCCGTAATATGTGCAAGCCTGACGAGCTGCTTGCCGAAACCTTTCCCTTCGAACAAATCAATAAATGCTTGCGGCGCGTTTTCCAGGCCTTCAATAATGTTTTCGCGATGCTGCAGTCTGCCGTCCCTGATTAATTGACCCAATCGGGCGACGGCCTCATCGTTGCGATCTTCGTAGTCATACACCACAAAGCCCTGCATCAGCGCGCTTTTCTGGATCAACCGTTCTGGCGCAAACTTGCCGCTTTCTGACGGGTGGTTGTATTGCGAAGTTTGCCCGCAGATGACAATGCGTGCGTGGTGGTTGATCAGCGACAGCGCGGCCTGAGTGATATCACCGCCAACATTATCGAAATACACGTCGATGCCGTCTGGGCAAGCCTGGTCTAGCGCTGTGCGCAAGTCATCGGTGGCGTGGTAGTTGACGACCGCGTCTAGCCCGAGCTCATCGCGCAGGTAAGCCACCTTCTCTGCACCGCCAGCGATGCCCACTACCCGACAGCTTTCGAGCTTTGCCAGTTGCACAGCCGTCATGCCGACAGCACCCGAGGCACCAGAAACAACCACGGTTTCGCCGGCGCGAGGCTTGCCGATTTCTTTAAGCCCGAAGTAGGCGCAGAAGCCCGGAACACCCACCACACCCAGATACGTGGACAGCGGCGCGACGTTAGGATCCACCCTCTTGGCCTTGCGACCGTCGGAAACAGAGTAAAGCTGCCAGGGCAGTCGCTCATAGACGAAATCGCCCGCGGCGAAATCCGCATGGTGCGACACAACAACGCGGCCGACAGAACGGCCGGTGAGTGGCTGCCCCACTTTAAAGCCGGCTGAATACGACTTGGGCTCTTCCATCATGCCGCGCATGCCAGGGTCAACCGACAAGTACAGCGTTTGTATAAGCATCTCGCCATCAGCCGGTTTAGGGATCACGGCTTCTACCAGTAGAAAGTCTTCGCGCTGGGGCTTGCCTTGTGGTCGCCTGGCGAGTGTGACCATTTGGTTGCGGTTAGGTGTCATTTGGCAGGTACTCCCGCTGATTTAGTGTTCATCATTCTGATAAACCAGTGTACTGCTGTGAAGAATTTGGTAGCCCGAAATACGTGGCGCTATGCCTCCGAGGTATCGTCAGCGCCCAACTGGTGTGACAGTCGCCTGCATATGTCCATTTGCACCAGTTTTACTTGCTCAATGGATGGGCATGGCCCACCATCTATGCGGGCGACATAAGGTACGTTGATTGCAGCAACGACCTGCTGCCCCAGGCCCCGAACCGGAAACGCCACGTTGGTAACCCCCTGGATCTGTATGCTGGGCATGACAGAATGGCCAACGCGTCGTACGTCGGCCAGCAGCGAAAACAGGTGCCCGGGATCCATTTCAAGCTCACCTTCAATCTTGATATGGTCGTTAAGCATGCGCGATCGCCCGATCTCATCCTGATACGAAAGCAGCACATGCCCGGACGACGTGTCTGTCAGGCCCATAAGCGAACCCAGCTTCAATCCGAAGGACCATCGTTCAGGGCTGTCTACTTGCGCCACCACGACCATTCGACCCTGCTCATATACGGCCAGATGACAAGATTGTCGCGTACGTTCGGACAGCTCGTTGAGCAAGGGCAACGCCGCCTGTGTAATGCGTTTAATGGGCGGTTGCTGGTGTGCGAGGCGAAGCATTTTGAGCGTCAGCGTATAGCGGTCATTGTCGTCGGCTTGGATATAGCCACGCCGCTGCATGACAACCACCATGCGAAATATCTGGCTGACGTTGCGATCCATTGCCTTAGCCAGTTGATTTAGGGTGTAGCCCTCTGACGAACCACTGAGCGCTTCGAGTATATCTAGCCCTTTTTCCAGGGCGGGCGCGTTGTAACGCGTCGCTGTATCACCCTGCGGCGTTGAGGGCGGCAGGCGGTCTGAATTTGGGTTCATTGAATGTTTTCTGTGAAAAAAGGCGAGGACATTAAGCGCTCTTGCCTGTTTAACCTCTAACGTAAAATAACTATTTTACAGATGAAATTAAATAAAATGATTTTATTAGGGTATTCACTAGAGATACGGGTAATCACTTACCAAATATTCATAAATAGCCCTATTTCTATTGGGTTTTTGTCGATATCATTCTTTCATACTAAATAAGAAATTCTATTTTATATACAAAACATAATTTGAATATATACCCAGAAAAAGTAGCAGTAGTAGCCATGCATGCCCGATCGGTCAGCGAGCAGGCTTTTTTGTGGAATGAGTCTGACCGATTGTCGATAAATCAAGGAGCATCATGACGGGACGTCTGGTAAACAAAGTCGCATTGGTGACGGCGGCAGGAAACGGAATCGGCAGAGCAACAGCGCTGCGCTTCCAACAGGAAGGTGCACGAGTCATCGCTACCGATATCAATGAATCTGCCTTGCAAGGGCTACAGGGGTGCGAGACATTACGCCTGGATGTCACCGATACCAAGGCAATCAATGCGCTGGTTCAAAGCCTAGGTCGCATCGATGTGCTGTTCAACTGCGCGGGCTTCGTCGACAGTGGCTCCATATTGGAGTGCAGCCGCGAGGCGTGGGACTTTTCGTTCGAACTGAACGTATCGTCCATGTACGAAATGTGCCGCGCAGTATTGCCAGGCATGTTGGATAGACAGCACGGATCAATCGTCAACATGTCGTCCGTCGCATCCAGCCTGAAGGGGGTATCGAACCGCTTTGTATACGCGACCACCAAGGCGGCCGTCATTGGGCTGACGAAAGCCATTGCGGCCGATTTCGTCAACGCAGGAATTCGTTGTAATGCGATTTGCCCGGGCACCATCGAATCCCCGTCACTGGTTGGCCGTATTGAAGCCCAGGCAAAAGAACAAAACCTTTCCGTGGCCCAGGTGCGTGACGCGTTTATCGCTCGCCAGCCCATGGGGCGCATTGGCTCGCCAGCTGAAATCGCTGCACTGGCGGCATACCTGGCTTCTGACGAGGCCGCATTCACCACGGGCACAGCCCAGATCATCGATGGTGGCTGGTCAAACTAACGTCATTTTTAATTTCAGCAGGAGAAAAACATGAAACTTCTTCGTTTTGGCCCAGTGGGTCAAGAAAAACCGGCAATGCTCGATAGCAACGGAATCTGCAGAGACCTGTCATCAGTGATCGACGACATCACTGCCGAGACCCTCTCACCCGCTGGTCTGGCTGCCTTGCGTGCCATAGACCCGAACACACTGCCAAAGGTCGCAGACACGGGGCGTATTGGTGTGCCACTGCGCACCCCAGGCAAATTCTTGTGCGTTGGGCTGAACTATAGCGATCATGCTGCCGAGACGGGAGCCGACGTGCCAGAGGAACCCATTCTCTTCAACAAATGGTCTCGACCCTCAGGGGCTAATGATCCCATTGTGCTGCCACGCACGTCCACTAAAACAGACTGGGAAGTCGAGCTTGGTGTCATCATCGGCACCAAGGCACGCTATGTATCGATGGACGACGCCTTGTCATACGTGGCTGGTTATTGCGTGATCAACGATGTGTCCGAGCGTGAGTATCAACTTGAGCGTGGCGGCACCTGGGACAAGGGCAAGGGGTGCGATACGTTCGGCCCAATCGGCCCCTGGCTCGTAACGGCTGATGAAGTGGGCGACCCGCAAAACCTCGATATGTGGTTAGACGTCAACGGAAAGCGCTACCAGAACGGCAACACGCGAACAATGATTTTCAACATTGCATCGTTGGTTCACTACATCAGTCAGTTCACTACGCTGTACCCGGGTGACCTGATTTCTACGGGCACACCACCCGGAGTAGGCCTGGGCCAAAAGCCGCCCGTCTATTTGAGAGATGGCGATACGGTCACGTTGGGTATACAGGGCCTGGGTGAACAAAGCCAGCGTGTATCCGCTTGGGATGCTGCGTTACTTGACTGACTGCCTTACCAACGCACTTCGGGACGGGATGAGCACCTCCCGCCCGAATGAGTTGGTAGCGCACGATGACGCTGATTGGGTCGGATAGCCGCATGAACTATCACTTTCAATTCGATGCTGTCTTTGCCGCCTGGCCACTTTTATTGACCGGCACAATAAACACCATTGAGCTTTCGCTGGCCGCCATGGTCATTGGCTTTTTAATCGCCGTTTTTTGCTCATGGGGCAAGAGCAGCACGATACGCCCGTTGCATTGGTTTATTGACGCGTACATAGAGACTATTCGAAATACGCCCTTCTTGATTCAACTCTTTTTCTTTTACTTTGCACTGCCCACGGTGGGGCTGCAAATGTCGGCGACGACCGCTGCACTGGTAGCCATGTTTGTGAATCTGGGCGCCTTTTCCACTGAAATTTTGCGTGCTGGGGTCGAAGCGATTCCGAAAGGACAAGTGGAGGCCGGCCTGGCTCTGAACCTCAAGCGTTATCAGGTGTTTATTCACATCGTGCTACGTCCCGCATTGCGAAAAATCTTTCCTGCTTTATCTAGCCAATTCATTTTGCTAATGCTTACGTCAAGCATAGTCTCGACGATCTCGGCAGACGATCTGGCTTCAGTAGCTGCGAATATTCAGTCGCTAACGTTCCGCAGCTTTGAAATCTATATTGTGGTGACGATTATCTACTTTCTTCTGTCTCTTTCGTTCATGGGGCTATTCAGGCTGGCGTGGCGTCGTTTCTTGTACTACCCGGAGGGTCGTTGAAATGCGTGAACTTTCAGTGACCGACCTGTGGACCATTGTGCTTGCTGCCCGCTGGACGCTGGCATTGGCGGCTATCGCTCTAACGGGAGGCGCCATAGGCGGGCTAATCGTTGCCTTGGCACGCACATCCCCGTCCAAATGGTTAATTGTGCCGGCACGGACATTCATTATGGTCTTCCAGGGCACACCGCTGTTGATGCAGCTCTTTCTGGTTTTCTTCGGCTTTCCAGTACTTGGCATAACGGTGAACCCTTGGATTGCGGCTGGGGTGGCGTTGATACTTAACACCAGCGCATTTCTGGGCGATATTTGGCGCGGCTGCATTGAGGCCGTTCCAGCGGGTCAGGTCGAGGCGGCAAACGCACTTAACTTGTCGACCTTTCATCGACTTAAAGATGTGATTTTGCCGCAGGCGGCGAAAATTGCGGTGCCCCCAACAGTGGGCTTTATGGTGCAGATCATCAAGGGTACCTCGTTGACCGCAATTATCGGCTTTTCTGAATTAACCCGTACTGCACAGATTATCAACAACTCGACGTTCTCGCCGATGCCAGTTTTCGCGCTGGTGGCATTTATTTACTTCTGCATTTGCTGGCCGTTGTCAAAGTGGTCACGTCGTCTGGAGCGACGCCTTTCTGCGTCGTTACGCTAAGACGCGTAACTCAACCATAAGTATGTACATACGATAATTTCAAGGAGATAACCATGTATAACAATTTTCTGAAGAAGCTTTTAAAGCGCTGCCTCGTACCAATGATGGGGTCGCTGCTCATAGCATCGGCCGGCGCATCGCATGCCGCCGATTCTGGCAATTACTGGCAATCCGTCAAGGACCGCGGCGCCATCAAGGTGGGTGTGCTTGTTGATTGGCCGCCTTATGCTGCTGCCACTGCCCAAAACGAGCCCGATGGCTACGATGCAGATGTAGCCAAGCTTTTGGCCAAGCATTTTGGTTTGAATCTGGAGTTCGTCATTATGACCGGCCCCAATCGCATCCCGTTCCTGCTAACAGACAAGGTCGATGTCGTGGTGGGATCGCTGGCAATTACCCCCGAGCGAAAAGAACAGGTTCAGTTTTCCAACCCTTACTCGGCAGCAAGTATGGTGTTGCTTGGGCCGGTCAATGTGAAAATATCCGAACCCAAAGACTTTCCTAACTACCGAATCGGTGTGCCTCGTGCGAGCACGACGGATATCGGGTTAACCAAAGTGGCACCCAAGGACACCAAGCTGCACCGTTTTGATGATGATGCGTCAGCCTTGCAGGCAATGCTGGTAGGGCAGATCGATGCTGTGGGCACGTCCTCCGTGATAGCCGCGAGTATTCAAAAGCGCTACCCAGGTAAATTCAAGGTTCTGTATGTCATCAACGAACAAGTAATGGCCATCGCAATGCGCAAAGACCGACCAGAACTGCTCAAGGCCATGAACGAATTCATAGCCTCTGAAGTGGCCAGCGGCAAGCTGAATGCTTCGTTCGAAAAATGGCTTGACATGCCCCTGCCCGCCTCTGTCACCAACCCGTCGAACTAATACAAACGGCTCAGTACGCGCGCCGGCGGCGCGCGTCATTATGGATAACGCTTCGATGACAGACGTACAGCCCATTATTACCTTTTCCGGCGTGGAAAAATGGTACGACCAGTTTAAGGTGCTTCACGGTATCGACCTAAATGTCGCTCGCGGTGAACGTATTGTGATCTGCGGGCCTTCAGGCTCGGGAAAATCTACCCTTATTCGTTGCATCAACGGCCTCGAGAGCATTCAGTCTGGTCATATCGTTGTCGCGGGGATCGATATTACCGCCAACCGTCATAACGCCGAAAAAATTCGTCGGCACGTTGGCATGGTGTTTCAGCAATTTAACCTGTTCCCGCACTTGACGGTGCTTGAAAACTGCACCCTCTCGCCAATACGATCCCAGAAAGCCAGCAAGGCCGAGGCAAAAGAAGTGGCTATGCATTACCTTTCGCGCGTGCGTATTCCTGATCAGGCCAACAAATACCCCAGCCAGTTATCAGGTGGCCAGCAGCAACGCGTCGCAATTGCACGAGCCTTATGCATGAAACCAGAGATCATGCTTTTTGATGAACCCACTTCGGCACTGGACCCTGAGATGGTCAAAGAGGTTCTGGATACGATGATTTTGTTGGCCGACGATGGCATCACCATGTTGTGCGTCACTCACGAAATGGGATTCGCCCGAAGCGTGGCCGACCGAGTCATTTTCATGGCTGACGGCAATATCGTCGAGCAGGCACCACCCGAAGTATTCTTTACATCGCCAACACATCCAAAAACGCGCAGCTTCTTGGGGCAGATTCTGAATCATTAATCTCCGCACGGGGAAGTGTGTTCATGTTTTCTGAGCCATAACAACGCGTTCATATCGATCGACACCGCTACCATCCCGTTCGACGGTAGCGCGACTACGTCCTTATCACGCTTGAGATTCAGCTGTTTCTCCAAACCCATTTCTCTGTTTGCATACGCCAGCTTGGCGCGGAGCGCCACCACCGCTGAGAATTACAGCGCGCCGATGCAAAACGCTGTAAATTGAGATTTAAGGAATAGGCCACAGCGGTGAATTTTGGGTTTCGTTTTATCCGTGCTGTGGGGCAACTGGCCCAATTTGCGCGTCAGATCAAGGCGTACAGTTGCGTCAGCAACAGACTCAACGCATGAGGGAATAATGACCACACCCATCACCAAAGGCGCCAATCACATCGGGCTCACCGTATCAAAAATTGAAGAGAGTGCGGCCTTTTTTGTTTCCATTCTCGGATGGAAAGAGTTGCGCAGAAATAACGAGTACCCAGCCATTTTTGTGGGCGACGGCAGTGTCGTGCTGACGCTATGGGCAGTAAAAGGGCTGCCAGCTACGCCATTCGATAGAAAAAGCAATGTGGGCCTGCATCATCTGGCATTACTCGTCGAAAGCGAAGCCTCGTTAAACGAAGTTCACGAGCGTCTGAAAAAAAGCGGGACGCCAATAGAGTTTGCACCGCAACAGGTGGGGCTAGGCCCTGCGAAGCACATGATGTGCTTCGAGCCCAGTGGCATTCGGGTGGAATTTATTTGGCCGGGAAACTAAGCCTGGTTTGACGCGTGGAGCACGTTGCGCTGTTGCAACTGTGCGCTTACAGCACAGCGCGCTTGAGCGCCTCGGGGCTAAACGCCACCCGAAATGGGCGAAAATGCCTGGAACACCGACCACGCGCAGAAACTTCAACAGTGACGCGCTTCTTGTAATGTAGTTCTATTGTGACTACAACCTAGTCTTACATGCCATTTTCGGAGAATCACCATGAGCACCGCCGACACCTACGTCCGCGCTCGCATAGACACAGACACCAAGGAGCGTGCTGCCTGTGCGCTCGAAGCAATGGGGTTAACGATATCCGATGCAATCCGTCTACTAATGCTGCGCATCGCCGACGAACACCGCCTCCCCTTCGACGTTAAGGTACCGAACGTCAAAACAAAAAAAGCTATTGCCGAGCTAGAAGCAGGTAAAGGAAAGACGTTTTCCAGCATTGACGAACTGATGACTGACCTGCATGCGGACGATTGATCGCTAATCGGCCTTCAAACGAGATGACAAGCGTGAGTCCAAAGGACGACACCGTGCCACACTAGATGACACGCTTAAGTCAGTGTTAATTCTGTTGGCAACCGACCAGCCCTTAGAAACACGGCACCGCGATCATGACCTGTCCGGCGATTGGGCAGGCTACCGTGAATGCCATGTCAAACCTGATCTGCTACTCATCTACCGCAAGTCTGATCCAGACACGCTCAGACTGGCTCGACTTGGTTCGCACAGCGAGCTTTTCGGCTAAACACCTCTGAATAAAACTCTTTGAACGCAGCGATGGTTTCATCGATGTCGGCTGTGGTCACGTCCATATGCGTTACGAGACGGGTAGTCGGTGCGATGCCGGCATAAATACCGCACTTTCTTAGAAATACTGCAAGATCCGCGCAGTTGGGCTCGGGAATATCAACATAGACCATATTAGTCTCAGGCTGCCGCACGGTGATTTGCGTAATATCGGCAAGGCCGCTGGCAAGCCGGGTGGCGTTCTCATGATCTTCTTGCAGGCGTAAAATATTATGATCCAAAGCATATAAGCCTGCCGCAGCCAAAATGCCGGCCTGGCGCATACCGCCCCCCAACATTTTGCGCCAACGCCTCGCGCGTCCAATAAACTCTTCGGTTCCGCACAGAAGCGAGCCGACGGGCGCACCCAAGCCCTTGGAAAGACAAAACGACAGGCTATCAAACCCTTGTACAGCGTCAGGCAGACTGATGCCGAGTTTTGTCGCGACATGCACGACGCGGGCACCATCCAGATGTGTAGACAAACCCTTTTGATGTGCAAGCGCCGTGGCCGAAGCCACATAATCCAGCGGCAGTACCCGGCCTTGCCAGGTATTTTCCAATGCGAGCAATCGCGTGCGGCTAAAGTGAACGTCATCTGCCTTAATCGCGCGCCGGATATTTTCAAGCGCCAACGTGCCATCCGCCTCATGAGCTATCGGCTGTGGCTGAATGCTACCCAGCACAGCCGCACCCCCGGTTTCGTACTTGTAAAGATGCGCTTCTTGCCCCGCGATGAACTCGTCGCCCCTATCGCAGTGGGTCATGAGTGCAAGCAAGTTGCTTTGGGTACCCGAGGGCACGAACAGCGCAGACTCATAATTAAAGAGTGCAGCCGCCCGTTCCTGCAACAGGTTAACCGTGGGATCATCACCCATCACATCGTCACCGACTTCGGCGGCGGCCATGGCGGCTCTCATCCCTGAACTGGGCCGGGTAACCGTATCACTACGCAAGTCTATCGATTTCGGAAAATCTATCGATTTAAGTGCATCTGTCGAGTTAAACGTACCTGTCGATTTAAGTGAATCTTTCGACTCATGCGAATCTGTCGATTTAAGCGAATCTGTCGATTTCATAATCTGCTCATTACCACCCATTAAACCGTGGCCACACGGCGACGACTTGGTTAGATTTATTTAACACGTTGTACTCGGCATATTGCGCCGCCGTCGAACAGGCATGGTTGGGCAAAATGCGAACTTGATCGCCGACTGCCAGTTGCGGGCTGATTGATGGGTCTGCTGAGCGATGCGCGATGATGCCGTGTTCCTGGTTTGCGCCCACAAGAATAAAACCCTCTAATGGCCTTCCTTCTTCATCGCAAACCAGACCATACCCCTGGTCAGTGACCTGCCCGGAGGTACCGCGATCGCGCGACATTGCCATCCATCCTGCGTCAATGATTGTCCATCCTTTGGCAGCCTGGTGGCCAATAACTGTGCCCAACACGCTGATCGCAATATCGTCGGTGCGGCATACGTTCAAACCGGCCATCACAAGGTCGAAAAAAACAAAAACCCCTGCCCGGACCTCTGTGACGCCTTCAAGATGCTCGGCGAATAGCGCCGTGGGTGTCGACCCGACACTCACCACAGGGCAGGCCAAGCCTGCAGCTCGCAAACGATTGGCAGCGGTCACGGCCGCCAGCCGTTCTTGTTCAGCCATGGCCCGTATTGCCTCGACGGAGCGGCAATCGTAAGAACCGCCTGCATGGGTGAGAACGCCCTTCACGTTGACCCCGGCGGCATCAAGAAAGCAAGCAATCTCGGTAAGCTCCGGTGCATCGGGGACGAGCCCTGAACGATGGCCGTCTGAATCGATCTCGATCAGCACATCAAGAGGATGTTGCATAGTTGGTGCAGCATCAGCCAGCATCTGCGCGGCTTCCATGCTGTCCAGAATCAGGGAGAGCTGCACACCCTCTTGCAGAAGACGTGATACATGCGCGAGCTTATTGGGAGCAATGCACACGGCGTAAAGAATGTCTTTGACCCCATGGCTGGCAAAATAATCTGCCTCGCGCAAGGTCGAGACCGTGATGGGGCCTTCGCTGGTATCCATTAGCCGGCGTGAAACGTCGATGCTTTTGTTGGTTTTGACATGCGGACGGAAGCTGACGCCCAGCGCTTGCATTCGGCCACGCATGTGATCAATATTATTCTGCATACGCGCTTCGTCCAACAACAGGCACGGTGTTTCAAGCGTGGCAAGATTGCGTTCAGACATCAGATTATCCTCGGGAAAGATTCCGTCGAACCTTCCCACGGTCTTCGGCCTGTGTCAATCGTTTGTTTCAGCCCAGGAAGAGGAAGGCCCGCTTCGTTGCTGGGGAGGGGTCAGGACGTTACAAACCTCCAAGAAAACTGCTGATCGCGGCCCCCTAAGCAGCTTTTGGTGCTGAGCCTGATCAGCTGTAATGTAGCGAGTAAGCGTGCACCAACCGCGTCCGGAGATAGACCGACGCACCATACTTCAGTATGATTAAATCCTATTCAATCAAGTCTAGAGAGTTCCATGCGAACCACACAACAATTCAGCATTACCCTACCAAATGAGATGGCTAAATTGGTGCGCGGCAAAGTTTCATCTGGAGAGTATGCAAGCGAGAGTGAAGTCATCCGCGATGGTCTGCGAGCACTACTTGCCCGCGACCAGGCGGTACAAAACTGGTTACTTAATGAAGTGGCGCCAGCGTACGATGCAATCAAGGCAGACCCAACACGCAGTATTTCAGCTCAGGATGTGCGCGCGAACCTTACCGCCGAATATAAAAAGGCACACAAGGCGGGCTGATGTCAACGTATACCGTTGTCTTCACTCCTGAAGCACAACAACAACTACAGGCGCTGTACCGCTACATTGCGCTACAGGGTGCACCACTAACAGCACAGCGTTATACAGACGCCATCGTTTCAACTTGCGAGAGATTGGCCAGCTTTCCGATGTGTGGCGTGGCACGAGAAGACATCCGACCGGGGCTACGATTAACCCATCACAAAAAACGTACGATCATAGCCTTCACCGTGAACGACAAGGTTGTGACCATTCTCGGAATACTCTATGGTGGCCAGAACATTACTGCGGCTTTTGACTCGGATGAATCCGCAACGAAACCAGTCAGGGACTTAGCTGAGCCCACACCAGATAACGGCAGCTATCTACCACCACATAAAAAGAGTCAAGCCGAAGATAACCTTATTTAATACCGAACACATAATGGCCTCACCGCATGCCTTGGGCATGGGGATGCGCGACTCTATTAGGTACGCCACTCAAAAGCTCAAAAAAATAGCCTGCACGGCCCAATTATGCTAGTGTTCGCTCTGAATCATTGCCAAAACCCCTGGCACCAAGACTGGGGAATCTATAAAAACAATCGTTGCAACCATTGTGGTCACGCTCTAAAAATTGAATGATAAATGCGCTTTCAGAAAGCGCTTTGCTGGCCCGGTTGTATACGTCGATTTTCACAAGAGGAGACACTTTATGAAATTCAAGTTAGCTACCGCAGGTGCCTTATTGGCTACGACCGCGCTCATCGCACAAGCTGCATTTGCAGCCGCACCTGATTTGCCCAAAACTCTGGCCTGGAGCGCCTACGACGTTGGCTCGGGGGGATACAACCAGGCTGTTGCTATAGGCAGTGCCTTCAAAAACAAATACGGCGTCAACCTGCGCGTTATCCCCGGCAAAAACGACGTATCGCGCTTGCTACCGCTGAAAGCCGGACGCCTTGATTTCGTCGCCAACGGCATGGGCTCTTACATGGCCCAAGAAGGCCTATTCGAATTCGGCGCAGAAACGTGGGGGCCACAGCCGTTGCGCCTGCTTATGACCAACATTTCAAGCCAGGCGCTAACCGTGATTGTGGCGGCCGACACGGGTGTAAAAACCATTGCCGACCTTAAAGGAAAGCGCGTCGCCTGGGTTGTTGGTGCCCCGGCCCTTAATCAGAACATCTCTGCATTGCTAAAGTTTGCCAACCTGACATGGGATGATGTCGAAAAAGTCGAATTCGGTGGCTATGGTGCCTCGCTGGCAGGAATCGTCAATGACCAGGTAGACGTCGGGTTCAGCGTAACCGTGTCCGGCAAAGCTTACGAGCTTGAGAAATCACCGCGGGGCCTTGTTTGGCCAACGATACCCAAGTCAGATACAGCAGGTTGGGAGCGTGTTAAAGCCCATGCGCCCTATTTCGTCCCCGTTCTTGCCACTGAAGGTGCCGGGTTGTCAAAAGACCACGGTGTCGAGACCTCAGCCTACCCGTATCCAATTCTTCATACGATGGCCGACCGCAAAGCCGACGAGGTCTACGCGATGATGCAGGCGATGGTGGATGCGTATCCCGACTATAAAGACGCAGCACCGGGCTCAAGCGGATGGGCACTTGAAAATCAGAACCTGGAGTGGGTGATCCCCTACCACGAAGGCGCAATCCGTTTCTTCAAGGAAAAAGGGCTATGGACAGAGGCACATCAAAAGCACAACGATAGCCTCATCAAACGGCAAGAAGTATTAGCCAAGGCATGGAAAGGCCTGAAAGCAGATACTGACCCGAAGGAGCACATGACCGCGTGGCAAAAAGCGCGCGCTGACGCACTGCGGGCAGCGGGCTTTGATGTCGCGGTGGAAAGTTGGTAACCCCATGTTGATGCGGCGGCGACATAATTAGTGCATACCTTGGGCTAACTTAAGTGCCTGCGATATGGACTGGTTCTGTATGGTATTTCACTGAACTGAAGCTGTGTACCCAGCGCCGGTCACAATTGACCGGCGCTGCGGCTCATGTTCATCACACGGCCGTCTTGAACACTCCACTATCAAACGAAAGCGATGAGTACCCTACGGCATGTCGCAAACTGACAATTCGAGATACCCAGTGTTCAGTACCATTGCTGTCTGCGTGCTTACGTCCAGAATTTATTCAGTCTGGATTGCCGCTGTATTTCAGTTTAATGTGACACGGCAACGTCGCAGGGACAATCAGCAAGCGTTACCCAGGTTCTCCGAACACTTTGAATGAGGTATGACGCGCCCGCGTCGTGACAGAATCAATGAGAAGAAAAACGCAGCTAGACATGACTGACGCTGAACAGATGAAGGCTCAGGCCGCAGTCAAAAAAGCCGAACAATCAGAGTCGCGTTACCGGCCCTTGAAAGGCTTCTGGCGCATAGTCTTGATTACGGTAACATCGCTGGCCATCGTGCTATCGATCAATCAAATTCTTAATCTGCACCTTACCGGGCGCCCCATCCTCGAGAACTCTTATCTGTACTCTCTGTGCGCGTTGCTGACAAGTGCGGTGTTCCTGATCTTGCCTATGAATGCGAAGGCGGCACGCGAGCATGTGCCATGGTACGACGCAGCGGCTTTTGTCATGCTACTGGCCGTGCTGATGTATTTTGCCTTTCATGGACAGCAGATTGTTGAAGAGGGATGGGAATTTTCTCCACCGCCTCATGTTGTATGGATTTCCACCGTTGGCTGGATCCTGATCCTGGAGGCGCTACGTCGTGCCGGCGGCACTGCCGTTTTTGTCGTTGTTGCCTTGTTTTCTGTATACCCAATTTTTGCTGGAGTCATGCCTGGCCCGATTGCCGGTTTTCCGCAAGACTTCTCAACCACAAGTGCTTACCATTTTGCCAGCTCTGAGAGTGTGATTGGCATACCGACGCAAGCCTTTGGCAGCCTCGTCATTGGTTTTGTCATGTTCGGCGCAACATTGCAATTTACCGGTGCCGCGCCTTTTTTCAATAATCTGTCATTTGCACTGTTTGGGCGGGTGCGTGGTGGCCCCGCCAAGGTCGCCATATTTGCCAGTGGGCTCATGGGATCGGTCAGCGGCAGTGTGGTCTCCAACATTCTTACCACGGGGGTTGTAACAATCCCCGCCATGAAAAGCACTGGATTCAAACCGCGCTTTGCTGGGGCGGTTGAGGCCTGTGCGTCAACGGGCGGCGTGCTCATGCCACCCATCATGGGCGCGACGGCGTTCGTAATGGCATCGTTTCTCGGCATACCTTACGTCACCATTGCGGTGGCCGCTGCGGTTCCATCCCTGCTTTACTACTTCTGCCTGTTTATTCAGATTGATGGCTACGCTGCACGTCACAAGCTGCGGGGCCTACCCAAGGCTGAGCTGCCTTCCGTCAAAAAAACCCTCATCGAAGGATGGCATTATATTTTTGTCTTCGCGGTATTGGTCTGGATGCTGGTGGTCTTGCAACGCGAAGCGATGGCGCCTTTCTATGCAACCGTTGTGCTGTTAGTTATTAATCAAATTTCCAAACGATATCGACTTACCCTGAAAAGCCTGGCCACATTAATAACTGGAGTCGGAAGCGCATTAGTTGAGCTTTCTGCCTTACTTGCGGGGGTTGGATTCATTGTTGGCGCGCTTTCCGTGACGGGGCTGGCGGGCACGCTGGCAACCGATCTGGTGTTTCTTGCCGGAGACAATGTTTACGTGTTGCTTGTTATGGGTGCGATGACAAGTTTTATCTTTGGCATGGGGATGACAATTACTGCTGTGTATATCTTCCTGGCAATTGTCCTTGCTCCATCTCTCATAAATTCTGGTTTCAACCCGTTGGCAGTCCATCTTTTTGTCATGTACTGGGGCATGGTTTCATACATTACCCCGCCAGTTGCCATAGGCTCGTTTGTGGCAGCCGGTATCGCTGGCGCACGCCCAATGCAGGTGGCATTAAGTTCGGTTTTCCTGGGCATATCCATGTACCTCGTGCCGTTTCTGTTTGTACTCAATCCGGCACTGATACTCGAGGGGTCTGCCTGGACCGTAACGTGGGCCATTACCACGGCCTTTATTGGCATCTTTTTCATTGGCTATGCGATTGAAGGCTATTTGCCTTTCGTAGGCGATTTCCGCGATAGCCCGGTGGATTGGCTGGGGCGATTGTTAATGGGCATGGGTGGGCTAGCGTTTGCCATACCGGGGGGTGGTAAACACATTCCGTATGGGCCGGTTGAATTGCTGGTGGTCGGCAGCGTTCTGATCGTGGCAGCGGCACTGCTAATTCGTTTGACCAGACGCCGACAGGCGGCGGTAGCAACGTGACAGCATGGTGTGAATATGCGATGGGCTGGCCAGTAATGGCCAGTTCAAAACGAACCATCCATTGCGTTCTGCTCCAGTAATTGCTGAGCGCGTTGCGAGAGCCGACACCCTTTCTGCCGAAATATTTCAAGTGCTTCTGCAGCCAATTTCGCATTTGCTGTATTGCCAGAGAATGTTGTCAATTTTTCTTTAAAGACAAGAACTATGTTCGTCGTCCCAAGTGTTTTTCGAAAATCGACATACTCAATTTCGTCATAAGCATGGCGTCGTTTGCGAACCACTCGGCATGTAACGTGATGCTTTTGAAGAAGCAGCAACGGGCTGATATCTGAATGAGCCCAAGCCACCCAAGGGATCGCTTTCCAACCTGCAAATGCAGCAACCAATAATACGTTTACGCCATCCTTATCTTTTGACAAAGTTAGTTCTGAAACACCCGCGTCTTTTGACGAAGTTAGTTCCGAAACACCCGCGCGCTGCAACTTTGTACGCGTAAGCCGGAACAATCCCCAAAAAACAAGAGCCGTAGTACTTACGCCGACAGCAATGAAAGTGATGATTAGGAAGGTATCGTTCATGTTGTTATTTAAGCTGAACACGTAAGCTTAACTGATGGCGCACTCGTCGCAATGATGAGCCTGGCCGCGAAGCACTACTTGCCATCGCTGCCGAACAAGAGATGTACAAGGCAGCACTGCATGCGGCCCGTAGTGCCGCTGAGGCAAATGGCTAAGGTACAAGTTACTTCGGGCCAGATTTGGCGAGACGAGTGCTACTACTTGGATAGCATCATCAAGAAGTGCCATAAAAAATACTTTCTGGTTTTAGCTGTCGATATTGGTGGTGATCCAATTACTGCAGTGTTTACTTCGCGACCTAACGGCTAGAGCGAGAACCCTGCATGCAATGTCGGTCCGCCAAGAGCGGGGCATTTTATCGGCGTGCCAGGAGGCGTGTTCTTTAAGCCAACATGGATAGACTTCAGCAGCCTTAATACATTAGACATCCAAGGTCTGGCTTTGCATGTATCGTCGGGCCGTACGCACTTAGTCATGCAAACATTATCAGCCCCCACATTGCGTGCTGTCCTTCGCTGCCTGCTGCATTCTGATGACCTTACCAAACGGCAGGCCCGATGTGTAGCGGACACTTTGGCGACCTTGAACTGCTCACAACCCGCACCACAAAGGCAACATGACGAAGAGAGGGCCACAATGGCCCCCTCAACATCTAACCGACTCGCAAATTTCTCAAACGCCCCTAGTGCGAAAACATAATCGGTACTGTCATCGATTGAATCAAGGTTTTAGAGGTGCCTCCGAGTATCCATTCACGCACGCGGCTACGGTTGTAGATACCCATGACAACCATATCGCAACCATGATCAGTCACGGTGTTGAGAATAGTGTCGCCCACATTCATATGCTCGCTCAGTTTCGTGACTTCTTTTGGCACGGGGTAACCGTGTGCAGCGCAGTAAGCCAGCAGGTCATCGGGATGTACATCGCGCTCGCTCAGCATAGCGGGTTGGGGGTCTACCGTCAGTATGGTCAATGACGAGGCCTGGGAAAGAATCGGTGCTGCGTCGGCAAGCGCACGGGCAGACCTGCGGCCGTAGTCCCAGCAGAACAGCACATTCTTCCCGATAGGGTAATCAGCAATATTTGCAAACGGAATCATCAACACCGGGCGGCCGGCCGTCATGATGACGGTTTCGGCCATGGTGGACGGAATCGACCATGATGACTCATGCTGTCTGTTTTGGCTCATGACCATCAGGTCGCACAGGCGAGCGTGCGTTGCCAGTACTTCTTCCACGGGGCCTTTGGGCATACGACACTGTGCTTTAACGCCAGCCGCTGCTGCCTCGGCCAGAAACATGTCGCGGGCCTGGATTTTGTCTTCGTCGATGCGGGCAAGCAGCGAGTTGAGTACACCAGCGGCGGAGGCGGTACCCCCTGACAAGTATTGCGGAACGGGTGGGTCGGTGCAGATACCGATCAATTCGGCGTCATGCTGTGCGGCAAGCTTGACGGCCGCCTGCACACGACGTTTAAGATTGGCATCGATGGATAGATCAAGAGCAATACGTCCAAGCATTGGCAGCCTCCATTCGTGGTTATTGTGTAACACCTATTTCAAGTCTATAACATTCGCGGTTCCATGGCTTGATGTAACACAAGCAAAGTGTTCTGAACAGGGCGTGGCCCGCAGCGCTATGACGCGTGAGTCGACCAGGCCTTCTTAGACAGCAGGTTGACTTAGAAAAGTATTGCTGGTCATCGTTTATCGGCAGAAAGGTGCCCAACTCGAGCAAACCGCTTTTGCGCACTGCCCATCATGGCCCCAACAACATGCTAGGTGCAGGAGAGTTAGCAGGTGCGGATGCGTTCACCACTCTGCAGTATCCATACAATCGGGTAAATACTTGATCTAGCTCAATATTCATTCAACCCCACTCTGATTAACTAAGGGCAACTACATTCTGTTTGGTGTTGCCATGACTGTGCTTGAGCGGATGACCTCTGATCATCCGTCAGCTTCTGAACTTGCCCAGGGTCGGGTCGTGGCGATTCGAGGTGGGGTGGTAGATGTGCGCTTCGACACCCTGGTGCCACGCATTAATGATCTACTTTACGTAGGCGAACTGCCACTTGAAGTTGCGTCACTGGAAAGTGCCGATACCGTCCGTTGCATTGCGCTCTCCCCTACCCAGGGGCTCGCGCTAGAAGCCGTCGTTCAGGCCACGGGTGGCCCCATCAGGGTTCCTGTGGGCGATATCGTATTAGGTCGAATGCTCAATGTGTTTGGCGACCCTATCGACGGCTTGCCAGCCATTACAGGTACAGAGCGACATTCCATTCACGCAGCCCCGCCAACATTACTTGATCGCAAGCCGGTTGCTGAAGTATTGGAAACCGGAATCAAGGCGATTGATTTGCTTTCGCCCATAGAGCGCGGTGGCAAGACAGGACTGTTTGGTGGGGCTGGCGTCGGCAAGACGGTGCTTCTTACCGAGCTTATTCACAACACCGTGCAACATTACCGGGGGGTCAGCCTGTTTTGCGGCATTGGCGAGCGTTCGCGTGAGGGCGAAGAGCTTTATCGCGAAATGGGCGAGGCCGGTGTGCGCGACAAGATGGTGATGATATTTGGGCAAATGAACGAAGCGCCCGGTGTGCGCTTTCGCGTAGGCCATACGGCGCTGACCATGGCCGAATACTTTCGTGACCAAAAAGGCCAAGATGTACTGTTGCTGATCGACAATATCTTCCGTTTTGTTCAGGCTGGCTCCGAGGTGTCGGGGCTAATGGGCCAGATGCCGTCGCGTGTGGGATATCAGCCCACCATGGCCACTGAGATTGCTGCCTTACAGGAGCGTATCGCCTCGACCAAGGCAGGCGCGATCACGTCGATACAGGCTGTGTATGTACCTGCGGATGATTTCACAGACCCTGCGGCCGCGCATATTTTCTCGCATCTGTCCGCTTCAGTCGTATTGTCGCGCAAGCGAGCTAGCGAAGGGCTTTACCCGGCAGTTGACCCGCTTGCATCAAACTCGGTAATGCTTACGCCCGCTGTGGTTGGGCAGCGGCATTATGAGATTGCACGGGGTGTGCGCCGCACCCTGGCAGAGTATGAAGAATTGCGTGACATCATCGCGATGCTGGGCATAGAAGAGCTTTCGTCGGTAGATCGCGCCACAGTTGCCCGTGCGCGGCGGCTTGAGCGATTTCTGACCCAACCCTTCGTGACCGTAAGTTCGGGCTCGGGTGCTGAGGGAAGGCAAGTGTCCATGGCCGACACCTTGGATGGCTGTGAAACTATCCTGGAGCAGACCGAATTCAAAGCCCCCGAAAGCGCGTATTACATGATTGGCAACTTGTCAGAGCTCAAGGACGGGGCCTCATGACGCAAGCGACCTGCATGGATGTCACCATCCGCCTGCCTTCACGCGTGCTGTATCAGGGGCTGGCCAGCCGCTTGCGTGCCGATGGGCAGGCAGGCAGCTTCGGTGTCTTGCCCAACCATGCTGATTTGGTCACTGCACTGGTGCCGTCTGTTCTGGTGCTGGTTGCCGAAGACGGCACAGAACGCTTCTTCGGCATAGACGAAGGCCTGTTGGTTAAACGAGACCAGCACGTGTCGGTGGTCGTACGGCGCGGCGTGCTGGGCGATGATCTTGAAACCTTGCATAAAAAGGTTCGCGACACTTTCATCGAGGCCGAGGACGATGAGCGTGTGGCTCGCAGCGCCCTTTCACGCCTTGAAGCCGATATGGTGCGCCGACTCGGGCAATTTAAGAGAATGCAGCCATGACCGACCCAAGACACGAGGTGAGCGATGAGATCGATCGACGCGCGAAGCGGATGAAGGCAATGCGAGACCACCCCGGCCCCAGTCCATTGCGAGGCATAGGCACATTCGGGATGATAGGCTGGTCGGTCGTCGTGCCCACGGTGGGCGGTGCTTTCCTGGGGCACTGGCTTGACCGCGTCGCACCGCAACATTTTTCATGGACGATTGCACTCATTCTGGCAGGTGTCGTGGTGGGCGCCATGATTGCCTGGGGATGGGTCAACAAAGAGGGCCAAGATCAATGATTAACATTGACTGGAGTGGGTTTTTGCTCGGTATGCTGGTGGGCTTGGTTTTCAGCGCCCTGTTTTTCGCAGGTCTGGCCTGGGGTATGAAACTGGCTCTGCGGCGTACCAACTCGGTAGTCGTTCTGCTTTCCAGTGCCGCGTTGCGAATTGCGGCGCTGCTGGCAGGCGGATGGCTGGCGGCAGCCTGGCTGGGTATTGCTGGGGCGGTTGGGTTTGCGGCTGCGTTTATCGTACTGCGCACGATATTGCTCAGCCGTCTGCGTGCAACGCAATCTGGGGGGGGGTAATGGAACTGACACCGGATGCGATTGTTGTCTTTACCGTAGCGGGCATCCCGATAAACGCGACCATCTTCTTTACGTGGATCATCATGGCGATTCTGACCGGAATTGCCTGGTTAATGACTCGCTCTCTGCGCGCCGACGTGCCCCCTACACGTTGGCGCACGGCACTGGAGGTCATCGTTCAGGGCATACAGGCTCAGATTACCGAGATTACCGGCAGGCCAGCGCGGCAGGTCATGTATTTTTCCGGCACGCTATTTCTCTTCATATTCGTTTCCAATGTACTAGCCGTCGTGCCCGGCTTTCACGCCCCAACAGGTTCGCTATCCACCACGACGGCACTGGCGCTGGCGGTGCTGGTGGCAGTGCCAATTTTTGGCATCGGCAGCCGTGGGGTTCGTGGCTATCTGAAAACCTATGTGGAACCTTCCTGGATCATGCTGCCGTTTAACTTGATCAGCGAGGTAACACGCGGGCTGTCGCTGGCCATTCGGCTGTATGGCAACATCATGAGTGGTGCCGTGATCGTCGCGATATTGCTGGGCGTTGCCCCTTTCTTTTTTCCCGTGCTCATGGAAATGCTGGGTCTGCTGGCCGGGGTGATTCAGGCTTATATCTTCGCCGTCCTGGCAACTGTTTATATCTCTTCTGCCATGGCCGACCCTTCACAACATCCAAGCAAGAAAAAGGACGCCTCATGACTGATCTTGGTCTTATTGCCGCTATCTCTATTTTTACTGCGGGCCTGACAGTCGCCTTCGGTGCTCTCGGCCCGGCTCTGGGTGAAGGCCGCGCAGCGGTCGCTGCACTGCAAGCCATCGCACAACAACCCGACGCCGCTGCCACCCTCTCACGAACGCTGTTTGTCAGCCTTGCGATGATTGAGTCGACGGCCATTTATTGTTTCGTGGTTGCCATGATTCTGATCTTTGGCAACCCGTTCTGGAACGCCGCGCTACTTGCCGCACAGAAGGCCGGAGGTTAACGCTCATGTCCATCGACTGGATCACCGTCGCGGCCCAGATCGGTAATTTTCTGGTGCTGGTGTGGCTGCTCAAGCGATTTCTCTATCGGCCTATTCTTGACGGTATTGACGCACGAGAAGCGGAGATCAGCCGGCAGATGGGCGAAGCTAAGCGTGTGCAAGATTTGGCTGAAGCCGAGAAGGCCGAATTCACACAGCGACGGGCCGCGCTTGAATCTGAACAATCAGGCGTACTTGAAGCTATGCGCGCCGACACAGAAAAAGCGCGCAGCCAATTAATCGCAGAGGCTCGCGAACAGATGAGTGAGAAACGTGTGGCTGCGGCGACCGAGAGGCAGGCCGAGGCCAGACGGTTCGCCGCCATGCTGCAAAAGTCGGGATCACAGGCCTTGCTGGCACTCTTGCACAAGGCACTCAGCGATCTGGCAGATCAGTCGCTGGAGGAGCAGATCGTGATGCACGCAGGCCAGCAAATCAAGGCGGCTGGCACTGAGCTACGAGCTGCTGCCACCGGCGCCGAGATAGCCATTGTGATCACTCAGGATACGCTTTCTGATGGCGCGCGCGAACGTCTGACCAAGCAGATATCAGAAACACTTCCCGGCGTCAGACTGCGCTTTGAAACCAACCCGGCGCAATCCCCGGGTCTGATCATGCGCATCGGCGGCGCCCAAGTTAGCTGGACGCTCGACAGCTATGTAGAGTCGCTGGCACAAATGGTTGACGACCAGGTTGCCAGCCAGGGCCATGCCAAGGGAGCGGCTAATGCAGCCGAATGACTCCAGTTTGCCTGCTTCACCAAAAGTTAGCGCTACCAAGAACCCAACGGCGGGGTCTGCCATTGATCCGGTGGCTGATCCCGTGGTTGACCCTATCCCTGACCCAGTCCCTGGACCCATCCCTGACCTAACCCCTGGCAAAAATTCTGGCTCCGTGACTTCGTCCATCGACGATTCCATCACCGACCCCATTGCCTGTCTGATTGAAACACTCGTCCAGGCACCCACACCACCGCTCCGTATTGAAGAAGTTGGCCGCGTTACGCAGGTGGGTGCCGGCATTGCGACGGTCACGGGGCTGGCCCGGGCAGTATCCGACGAAATGCTGGAGTTTTCCGGCGGCATGCGTGGTCTGGTGCTTGATCTGGAGCCTGGGCGACTGGGTGTTGCACTACTTGGCCCCTATGTTGGCGTGCGCGTGGGTGAAGAGGTACGCCGCACACATAAGGTGGTGAGCGTCCCCGTGGGCAAGGCGTTGCTGGGCCGGGTGGTTAATGCGCTGGGGTCTGCGCTTGATGGTGGAGCGCCTATTTTTGGGCCCACCCGGCCTGTCGAAGCCAGGGCTGCGCCCATACTGGACCGTGCGCCGGTCACCCGCCCCCTGGCGACAGGCCTCAAGGTAGTGGATGCCGCCGTGCCGGTAGGCCTGGGTCAGCGAGAACTCATTATTGGCGACCGGCAAACCGGCAAGACGTCGATGGCGGTTGACACTATATTGCATCAGAAGGACTCCGATGTCATCTGCATCTATTGCGCTGTGGGCCAACGCGGTGACGCCGTGGCCAAGGTGGTGGGTGCGCTAAAAGAAGGCGGTATGCAAGACCGCAGTGTCGTGGTGGTTTCTGGTGACGAGGATGCGCCAGGCCTTTCATTTATTGCACCCTATGCGGCCATGTCCATTGCTGAGAGCTTTTCTGATAAAGGCCATGACGTGCTGGTTGTGCTTGATGACATGACCCACCATGCGCGTGCCTACCGCGAACTGTCTCTGTTGCTGCGCCGTCCGCCAGGACGGGAGGCATTCCCGGGCGATATTTTTTATGTGCATGCCCGACTGCTGGAGCGTGCCGGCCAGTTTGCCAACCATGCCGGAGGTGGGTCTATCACGGCCCTGCCCATCGTCGAAACACAAGCAGAAAACCTGTCGGCGTATATTCCCACCAACCTTATTTCCATCACCGATGGGCAAATCTATTTGTCTCCGCGCTTGGTGCGTCGCAATCAGTTTCCGGCGGTTGATCTGGGTGTGTCGGTATCGCGTGTTGGCGGCAAAGCACAAGCGCGTGCCTTTCGCAATATTGCCGGCAATTTGCGTGTCACCCTGTCGCAATTCGAAGAGCTGGAAGATTTTGCGCGTTTTGGGACGCGGCTTGACGCACAAACTGAGGCGCGGCTGGCTCGCGGCGCAGCCGTGCGCGCGGTGTTGCGTCAGCCAGAGCGCCAGCCTTTGAATGCGGTAACCCAGCTCGCCATACTCACCGCCGCCACCGAGGGTTGTTTTGATGGCCTGCCAGAAACCTTGATTGTGCGCAGCATGGAGCGTTTAATTGTTGCACTGGAGCAAGCACCCGTCGAGGAGATTTCCACCCGTATTGCCAAGAACGAAACCCTCACAGACGCCGATCGCCGTCTGTTTCTGGAGCTGGCGGCGGCAGCACGAGGCGACCATGACGCAGACGCTTGAAAGCCTGGTGCGTCGCACCGAAGCCATGCAGGGCATTCGTGGCATTGTTCATACCATGAAGACGCTGTCGGCCATTAACCGCTACCCCTACGAACAGGCAGCACGTTCAATTAATGACTGGCGCGACACAATACTGGACGGTTTGCACGCCTTTGCCAAGGCTCATGGCGCTCTGAAGCAATCAGCGGACGCCAGGGCATTGCCGGTAGTCGTGGCCTTAGGTTCGGATCAAGGCCTTTGCGGCAATTACAACGAGACTGTTGCCCAGACCCTGGCTGCCCACCTGGCAACACATGAACAGCACGCCATTCTTTGCATAGGCGCGGAGATGCAGGACGCCATCCATGACGTCGGTTTGAAAACGGAGCGCGCCTTGCTGACACCCGCCAGCGTCGACGGCCTGGGCAGGGTAGTTAGTGACCTGATAACACGCATAGATGCCGTGCGCGCCGACCAGCCACACGGCATTACCGTGACACTGGCCTTTACCGAGCGCAAGACCCATGGACAACAGACCGCCGTCTTGCGTCAGGTTTTGCCGCTTGCCCCAGAGGTACTGGTGGCATTAACAAACCGCCCGTGGACTTCCCGCAGCTTGCCGCATTTTGACACGACACCCACAGCTATTTTGGCCGCCCTCTTGCGTCATTACCTGTTTGCCAGTCTGTTTTACGCATGTGCCGAGGCACTGGTAACCGAAAACGCAGCCCGATTCGCCCGCATGCAGCAGGCTGAAAAAAACATTGATGACCAGCTCGATGAGCTAGCGTCGACCACCCGTACCACCAGGCAGTCAGCGATTACCGAAGAATTGTTGGACGTAATCGCTGGATTTGAAGCGCTCAAGCATCGACGCGCTCGGCACGTGGATCCAGCGAAGCCAGGCATCTTTGCGCCGTCAGATACCCTTCCCGCTGCTGACGGCTGACTCCCTGCGCAGAAAAATCATAGTGTGCCGCAAAGGGCTCTTTGGCTGTACCGTCACGCGCGATGGTGACAATGGACGTTGTGGACTCCCTGCCCATTAAATGCACATAGCGTGGTCGTTGCCGCAGCCGTGCGGCGTCTTCAGGATCAACCGTGGCCATGATCTCGTTAACCAACGCCCGAAAGTCCTGTGTCAATTCAAGCGTCTGACTATCATTGCGAACACGTTCGCCATAAATGATCTCGTCACGACGCGTAAACACCTCAGAAAGGTTGGTGGGCAGAGGCCTTTCGCCTGGGAAAAGGTTCACCACAAAGACCTGTTTATTGTCAGCACCGCTGCGATTGAGTACGTGCTCAAGCGGCGAGTTGCTGATAATGCCACCATCCCAGTAGTGGCGCCCGTCTATGGTTGTCCATGGAAACATGGGTGGAAGACTGCCGCTGGCCATGATGTGTTCAGCTGTAATGTTATCGGTACGACTGTCAAACACGACCAGCTCGCCTTTATCGACTTCGACGGCGGTAACGATCAGCCTGATCGGGCTCTCAGCAAGACTGGGGAAATCAACGTATTTTTCGAGCAATCGTTTGAGCGGGCTAACGTCATACAGGCTGGTCCATTGAGAAGGCCAGTATTCTTCACGAACAACAGGCGAGAGCCACCTTGGTTTGAAAAAATCGGGGATCCCCATGGTCATGGTAGCCCCCACCGCAAATGCATTGGCCAGGGAAGATGGGGCCATTTGAGGCCCCTCTACGCTGATGTCTTTCCAGAAGGCGTTTAGGGCAGCGCTGTAATTATGTGGATTGCCGGCGATGATGGCGCCATTAATCGCGCCGATGGATACGCCCCCAACAACCCTGGGTTTGATCCGGGCCTCATCCATGGCTTGCACAACCCCGCACTCAAAGGCGCCCAAGGCTCCACCGCCTTGCAGTATGAGAACAGTTTCTCTTGCCAATGCGGTAATGTCGGCGTTGGCATCGGCAAGTTGTGCATAAGCGGCACTGACGTCGACCTGATCGCGAATCAACGTCTCGACAACCTGCGTTTCTTCCGGAGGCCGTCCGGTCGAGAAAAAGCCTATAACTCGATCTGCGTGTATATAAAACTCGGCAAACGATTTTTCAGCAAGGCTTCCTCGTGCAATACGACGATCAGCACTCTCGCTCGTGCCAAGAAACGTAAAACTGAAGTCGAGAAAATCAGAAAAATAGTGCAGCACACTGTTATACGGAACGCGCTGACCAAGCATATTCTTGGCCGCAATACGCCCCTGCTTGCGGGCGTTTTCCCAGTGTCTGGCACGATGACGATGGCCGTACCTGTCCATGTAGCTGACAACATCACCCGCCGCGAACACATCTGCCTGGTTGGTTTGCAGAAACTCATCGACCAGAACACCGTCATCAACCTCGATGCCTGAATGGCTAAGGTAGTCTGTGTTCGGCGTGGCTCCAATGGCAATAATAACGGTGACGCAATCGAGTTTGCGGCCGTCCTTCGTCACAAGCCCACTGACCTTTTCGGGCCCGTAGATCTGCTTGACCGATGTATCACTCCAAACATCAATGCCGTGACGTTTGCTGCGCTCCAGAAAATATTTAGACAAGGTCTCGGAATGGATTCTGGGAAAGACCGTCGACGCACGGTCTATTAACGTAACCTTCAGGCCCATCGCCAGGAGCGACGTCGCAAGTTCCATGGCAATAAAGCTGCTACCAACAATAGCCACCGGGCCTTGATTGGCTTCAGCCCACTGACGTAATAACGACGAGTCAGCCATGGTGCGGAAGGTAAAAACACCTTTTAGCCCTACCCCAGGAACATGCAGCCGAGTTGCCCGGGCACCTGTAGCAAGCAGCAGCTTGCCGTAGGCATACGCCACACCCTTCTTGTCGATGACGATATGTGCGAACGGGTCAACAGATTTCACCTCTGTAGCGCGTCGCAAGTCGATACGGTTGTCGCCAAAGAACTCTGGCTTCTCCATTAACAACTGCTCCGGCGTCATGCGACCACTAAAAAACCGCTTGGTCAGTGGCGGACGGTTATAGGGGTAGCCCGTTTCTGCGCCCAAGATAACTATTGACCCATCAGCGCCTTCCTGTCGTAGCGCCCGTGCGGCTTCAACGGCCGCAATGCCTGCGCCAACAATAAGAAAATCAGTTTTTACAATGGATGAATCTGTGGCCGTTGGGGTCATTTGTATGCTTGGTCCGACTAGGCGGTTACATGCGGATTGTCTTGGTAATGCCGGAATAGATCCCAGACAGCATGGCAATGCCTTCCCTGGCTAACGTGTACAGCGTTACTGTATTTAAGGAAGACTAAGCGAAAGGAATCATCTTAACTCGACCGCGCACGGAAGACGACTGCCCCTGGCCGCCAGTGCTGCATACACGTCATGCATACAACAATGGCTTGATTAGATAAGCTACTGATTTTTAACATTTTTGTTACAAGCTCCCACCCACTGAACTTGCAGCCTCGTTGATTAGAATCAAGCCGATTTGCGATAAGGGGGCTATAGTCAAAAGTGACGGATCAGTGCTCAGAAGTCAGCCCAACGGCATCCGTCCCACTATTATGGAGGACGCCATGTCCGCAGAAAACCAAGCGAAAGCCCAGATTTTTCCTATCAATGCGCTATTTTCGCCCAACATTACCCAGGCGCAAGCGCATGCCACCAATATGCTTGCCCAAACCACTGAGCTGATGACAACGATGAGCCGCGAGCTCTGGGAAGCTCAAACCAGACTGCTGCAGGTAGAGGCACAGCAAGGTGCCAAGGTATTTGCAACGCCAGCGGCCAGCGGCCGACCAGGTGAGGCGCTAGGTGCCTACAACCAACAACTGCGTGAAAGCTCTGAGCGCATGGTCGAGCACCTGCGTCGGGTAAACGATCTTATGCGTGACTACAGCTGGCAGATGCTTGATATTTATGCCGCTAACCTGAGCAAGGCAACGAAGCCGATGCAAGACGCAATGCAGCGCAAGTTGTAATCGCCTGGCATAAAGGCCATATTCACATTCAGGCTTCTTGTCCTTACCTTTGAAGTCGCAAGCTAATGTTTTCTGGCAAACACCGCAAGCACCCGCTTTGGGTGAATTACGTCATGGCGCAAGGCGGACATACATCCGTACATTACTTGCGCCTTTCACGGGCAACCAAGGAAAACTCATGGGCTACGCCATCAAACCTGCATCAATGCTTGCTTGTGCCGTGTTAGTGGCGCTGGTCAGCACGACTACGCTCCTAAGCGCACAAACGGCAGCGCCTGAAAACCCCATGGCCTTGAAAGGCGTAATGGAAAAACTCGGGCAAGACATGCAAGCCGTTACGGGGGCCATTTCCAACGAAGATTGGGCGCTCGTAGCCGAACTGGCACCCAAGATCGCCCGTCATGCCGAGCCGCCGCCCGAGGAAAAAGTACGCATTGTGACCTGGCTTGGCAAAGATGCGGGCAAGTTTCGGGGATTCGACGTTCAGGTTCATGAAGAAGCGACTGCCATGGGAGAAGCCGCCACACGCGGCGATGGAGAAGCCGTCATCAATGCATTTGCCAAAGTGCAGCAAACCTGTTTGGCGTGCCATCAGAGTTTTCGCAAGCCGTTCTTGAAACAATTTTATGGAAAGCCTTAAGGTGCAGGTGTCTTATCATCAGAGCTAGTTTGCCAGTGTTCATCGCAATCGGCTCTGATGTGCTGGCTGCTCGTTGAAGCCAGATCTGGCAAGCCATTACGCTTTCAGAGTGATCCCGACTTTAGGGAGATAAACTTCACACGCGTCAAATTGCTTCAGACGATGCGCGAGCGAACTGCACACACACTTCAAACCCCTCAGCCCTGCCGGTCGCGGGTGATGCAACAGTGAGTTCAGCACCAACACCCTGGGCAATGGTAGAGACGATTGCCAGGCCCAGACCAAAGCCTTCGGCGCGGCTTCCACCGCGCACAAAACGCTGGGTCAGCTGTGTTAATTCGGATGCTGGCACAATGTGGCCCGCGTTCACCACACTAAAGCAAGCCCCATCAGACAGGCCAACCTCAACCGCAGAGCCATCCGCTCCGTGCTTTAACGCATTTTCGATCAGGTTGCGTGCAAGAATGGCGAAAGCATCAGGATCTATCAGAGAAAACACCGCGCCGGTCGATGGCAACGTCAAGTGGATAGGGTTATTGGCAATTCGCTGCAGATCATGCACCACATGACCCAAAAGCACCGCCAGGTCTTGGGGCACTTCGGACAGCAGCCCCCCTCCTTCGGCTTTGGCCAACTGCATCAATTTTTCTGACAAACGCGATAATTCTTTTAGAGATGCCTCAATCTGAGCCGCGCGAAGCTGCAGTGGGCCTTCAGGCGCTTCACGCCGCAAGCGCTGAACTTGTGCCAGCGTTGCAGCCAAAGGCGTGCGCAGCTCATGGGCGCTATTTGCCGTAAACCGTCGCTCAGTTTCCAGTGCATTGCGCAAGCGCTCAATCAAACGGTTAACGGCATCCGCAATCGGTGTAATTTCTGTGGGCAACTCTTCTGTATGAATGGGGGACAAATTACCTGCGCCACGTGCTTCAATCGCATGGCGATATGACAACACGCCGCGCAAACTGAAACGCACAAACAGCCAGATACCGAGCAGGCTGAACGGGATCAGAAAAGCCAAAGGCCAAAGCAGCGAGATGGCGGCATCCAGGGCCGCTTCGCGGCGATGCGAAAGCGGCTCTGCCAGTTGCAGGAAAACCGTGTCGCTTAAAGCACTGGCACCGTACAACCTGTGCGTCGTCGTTGTCGTGAAGCCAAGGATGGGTTGGTTGCCGAACTCTGTCGCGCTTATTCCTTGAGATTGCAAAAGCACATTGCCCTGCTTATCGCGCACCTGATAGGTAAAGCCATCCTGCTGCGTATTGAGCGATGCAACCTGCTGGGCCGTTGTACCCTCTTCACGGTTAAGAATTTCCATGACAGCCAGGGGCAAAATACGCTGCGCTGTCTCTTGCATCGCATTGTCGAACGCCTCATCCAGTTCGTGCCGCAGCACCAGTCCTGAGACTGCCGTTGCGACCAGCCACAGCACCACCATACCCAGTGTCAGGCCGTATACAAGCTGTCTTTGCAGGCTTTTTGTAGCCTTCATTTAGACCCCAGCCGGTATCCAACACCCCGCACAGTGTCCACAACATCAGCCCCCAGCTTCTTGCGCAGACGACTAACGTACACCTCTATGGTGTTGCTCTCGATTTCCGCGCCAAACTCATACAGTCGCTCTTCAAGTTGTGATTTTGAGAACAAGGCCCCGGGGCGCCGCACAAAGGTTTCAAACAAGGCCCATTCACGTGCACTCAGATCGATGGTCTTGTCTTCACGCTGAATCGTGCGATCGACCATATTGATACGCAACTCACCCAACTGAATATGCGGATTCGGGTTACCTGTGTAGCGCCGTGCAACCGCGGCAACCCGTGCCGACAACTCGTTCAAATCAAAAGGTTTGACCAGGTAATCATCTGCACCAGCATTTAACGCCACAATGCGGTCCGAGATTTGATCCTTGGCAGTCAAAATTATGACGGGCGTGAGATCGCCTGCAGCACGCCGGTTGCGCAAGAAATCAAGCCCAAGCCCATCAGGCAGGCCTAAGTCGAGCAGAATCAGGTCGTAAACGGTTGACTTAACACTGAGCGCGGCATGATCGAGTCGCTGCACCCAATCAACAGCATGGCCATCGTCGGCGATTTGCTCGCGCACGGCCTGCCCTAAGCCGACCGTATCCTCGATCAACAGTACCCGCATGTTCTTCCTTTTTCAGAATGCCCCATCAAGCACCACCATTCGGTTCTAACAAGTTTAGTCTGAATAAAGCGTGGGCTTCAGGGTGGTGTCAGGATGCGGCTCTACATTCTGCCTCACACACTGACCAAGGAGACTTTACTCATGAAACCACTCACTCTTGCAGGCGCCGCATTGGCTGGCCTGATTATAAGCAGCACCGCCCTGGCCGATGACTACTGCACCGACCCCGTCGCTGACTGGCAGCCACGCGAAGTATTGCGACAACAACTCGAGCAACACGGATGGACAGTAAATCGCATCAAGGTTGATGACGGCTGCTACGAGGTTAAGGGTGTGGACAAGAACGGAAATAAGTTCGAAGCCAAATACTCACCGGCCTCATTGCAAATCCGAAAACTGGAAATCAAGTTCAAGGAAGGTGGCGGCGACGCGGCTGAATACCTGGACAAAACCCCTGATCAGGAAGCCAGATAACAGCATTGTTGTTACGGATAATCGGGAGAATCATTATGAAGAAAATCACACTTTCACTCTGTCTGGCCAGCGCCCTCGTGCTGCCTGGCCTGGTTCAGGCCAAGCCCGTTACCTTGACCACACAACTGAAAAAATACAGTGGTGATGGCGCCTACATGGCGATTTACGTCACTGACGCCCAAGGTCGTTACCAGAAAACACTTTGGGTATCGGGCAAGAAGTCCAAGTACTACAAGAATTTGCGCGATTGGGCACGCGGCAGCGGCATGAAAGCAAGCGAGTTCGATGGTGTAAGTGGCGCGAGCGTAGGTAGCGGAGGCACGCTGAAGGTAACTGCCGACATTGCCGATGCACTCATCGACGCCGGCTACGAGATACGCATCGATACCGCAGTGGAAGATGAGCGCGACTTTCCGTCAGAAGTGCGTGCTCCGTTGACGGCTGCAGGTGCAGGCAAACCGACGGCAGGACGCGGCTATGTTCAGTCGTTTACCTATGACATGTAACCGTAGGCCTCCCACGGTTACTGACACCAGCTGGCGGGCCGAAAGGCTCACCTAGCCCCCCCACAAAGGAGATTTACATCATGTTGCGCCAGACTCACTCCCTGCCAGGCCTTATTGCTGCCCTATTGCTGGTGGTGCTGGCGATTACTGGTGTTGTGCTCTCGACCAGCCCGGTCCTTGAGAGACTAGGTGCGCCGGCAGCTGCCAATAACCAGACCAGCGTGGCCACATTGGCCGAACGGGTGGGGCAACACTACACCGGCGTGGAGCAGATACAACGCTCACCGTCGGGTGCGGTGATCGTGTATTACACCCAAAATGGTCAAAGTGATGCTGTTCAGGTTGACCCAAATAGCGGACAAGGCATCGCCCCCTATGCCGCGTCATCATTTACGCGCTGGATGAAAAACCTTCATCGCTCGTTCTTTCTGGACACCACCGGGCGAGCCGTGGCAGGGCTTGCCGCTGTCGTCATGCTGATTATGTGTTTATCGGGCGTTGCCTTGCTGATCAAACGCCAGGGTGGATGGCGACAATTGGCTCGCCCTCTGCGTGGCAATTTCAGTCAGCGCTGGCATGCTGAATTGGCACGTATCGTGGCGCTGGGGTTACTACTTTCTGCCCTCACTGGCATATACATGTCGGCAGTAACCTTTGGGCTGGTATCCGATGGCATTCAGGATGAGCCCAGCTTTCCTACCGAACTTGCGACGGGGCCAGCGCTGCCCATTGGCGCTATGCCCGCCCTGAAGGCTGTCGAACTGAATGACTTCCGTGAGCTTGTTTACCCGTCTCCCGGGCACCCCGAAGATGCTTATTCTTTACATACTGCGCAGGGTGACGGCTATATCGATCAGGCAACTGGCGCGTTGGTATCCTATCAGGCACACAATGGCACCCAAAAGGCCTACGAACTAATCTACAAACTGCATACGGGTCAAGGCCTGTGGTGGCTGGGCATCATTCTCGGCCTCTGTGCGCTGAGCGTGCCGTTTATGAGCATTACTGGGGTCGTAATCTGGTGGCAACGTCGCCGCGCCATACCCCGCCTTGCGGGCAACATAGACCCACAATCTGCAGACATTGTCATTCTGGTCGGTAGCGAAAACAACAGCACCTGGGGCTTTGCCCAAGCTTTGCACGATGCGCTGAGCCAGGCAGGAAAACGCGTGCATACCGCGCCCATGAACCAACTGGCCAGCCGTTACCGTCAGGCGCAACAACTGTTTATTTTGACGTCAACCTATGGCGACGGAGACGCACCCAGTTCAGCCAACCAGTTTATGGCACGCCTCGAGAAATTTTCAGGAGATCAAAAACCAGCATTTGCCGTTCTGGGTTTTGGCGACCGTCAGTTTCCTCAGTTTTGTCAGTTCGCCAAGCATGCACAAAACGGCCTGCTTGAGCACGGATGGAAAGCGCTGCTTGAACTGGAAACCATCGACCGGCAATCATCACAGGAATTCACCCGTTGGGGAAAGACCGTGGGCGCACTGCTTCAACTTGACCTGGTTCTAGACTATGTGCCCACGCCTCCACCAACGCAGCCGCTGGTATTGATCAGCCGTGTGGACTACGGCGAAGAAGTGCAGGCACCCACCAGTATTCTGCGATTTGGGCCCACCGCGCCTCAAAGCCGTGTGTCTACAATTCTTCGCAAACTCGGCATCAACGGCCTGCCGCGCTTTGAAGCGGGTGATCTGGTCGGCATTGTGCCACCGGGCAGCCCCGTGCCGCGCTTTTATTCGCTGGCCAGCGGTTCAAAAGATGAGTTCCTGGAAATCTGTGTACGCAAGCAAACGGGCGGACTTTGCTCAACCATGCTGCATGGATTGCATGTTGGCGAGCACGTAACTGCCTTTATCCAGCACAACCCCGATTTCCGCCCCGCGTCGGGTGAGCGCTCTGTCATCTTGATCGGCGCAGGCACGGGCATTGGCCCCTTGGCTGGGTTCATACGCAACAACACAGACAAGCACCCTATGTATCTGTATTGGGGAGGACGCGATCCTGCTTCTGATTTCCTCTACGAACCGGAGCTCGACAACTACCTAGCCGATCGCCGCCTGACCCAACTGAGCGCCGCCTTCTCGCGTATTAAAAAGGGTGGTTATGTACAGGATCGTGTTCTGAGCGATGCAACGCAGATACGCCAATTGATAGAAAGCGGTGCACAGATCCTCGTGTGCGGCAGCCGTGCCATGGCTGCCAGCATTATGCAGGCCATTAATGAGATCCTCGCCCCTATGGGTCTGGACGTTCAAACCCTCAAACTACAGGGACGCTATCGTGAAGACGTTTTCTAATGTGCCCGACCTATCGGCAGACACCTTGCAACGCTACAGCCTGCACGGCGAAACTATGGGCACCCGATACAGCGCCGTGTTTTATGCCGCAGCAGGCCTCGATGAGGCTTGCGTCAACGCCAGGCTATTTGCAGCGGTAGACGCTGTGGACAGGCAGATGTCCAACTGGAAGCCAGACTCTGATCTGAACCGCTTGAACAGCGCGCCTGAAAACGAATGGCTGACTATGCCAAAAGAACTATTCACCGTACTCGAGACTGCCCTTCTGGTCAGTCGACAGTCGCAAGGGGCGTTCGACATCGGCGTGGGGAGTATGGTGCAGGCATGGGGCTTTGGGCCCGGTAAAGGGCACACCGATACACATCAAATTAACTCGTTGCGGAGTAATGTTCACCGTCCCGCCACCAACGTTCTGGAGTTAGCGCCTGAACGACTTCAGGCTCGCAAACGAGCGGCCATCACACTGGATCTCTCGGGCATCGCCAAAGGTTACGGCGTCGATCAACTTGGCCGCTGCCTTGAGCGCCTTGGCATCACCTGTTATCTGGTGGGTATTGACGGCGAGGTGCGCGCACGCGGTATGAAACCCGATGGCAACCCGTGGTCTGTAGCCATAGAAAAGCCGGTCCGCCATATTCGTGAAGTAATGGGTGTCATGACGCTTTCCGACGCAGCCATAGCAACCTCGGGCGACTATCGCCATTGGGTTGAGCATGAGGGCAAGTCGTACACGCACACCATGAACAGTGCGCTGCAAGAACCCGTCTCAAACCGGCTCGCTGCCGTCTCTGTGGTTGCATCAAACTGCATGCTGGCAGACGCCTGGGCCACGGCCTTGCTGGTGCTGGGTGAAGAGGCGGGCGTTAAAATGGCGCAGGAACGGGGTATGGATGCCGTATTCGTCCTCCACGATAAAGACGGCTTTAAGGACATAGCCATCGCCGACGGCAAAATCGAACAATAGCCGGCCAATCTGTGTTGGATCTAGCATCATTGGGGTGGAGGGCACAGTAATACATTGCCAACAGCACACAAGATGCCCTGTATTTTCCTCGCTCCAGTCCTGCAACTGAGACAGTCACCACACTAAGGGTGCTTCTCTCATCGTGTCGTCGATTCAACTGCCTCGTCCGCCCCACCCCCTAACGCCTGATACAAAGCCACGCTGTCGGCCAGGCGCTGTGCCTGTGCTGCAGCCAGGCTAATCTGCACCTTTTGCGCCTGTTGCTGCGCAATGAGCAATGCAAGGTAGCTGGTGGCACCCAACTGATATTGTCGTTGTGCCGAATTCAGGGAAGCTTGTGCGGCGGCATTGGCAGCGGCAAGCGCCTTTAACGTTTGCGCATCGTTTTCCACTGCGCGCAAGGTGTCAGCCACATCGCGTAAAGACTCCAGCACCACACTTTGATAATTGGCAGCAGCGGCATCAAATGCAGCGAGCGCAGCACGCTTTTCAGCGGGCAGCCCTGGATTGAACAAGGGTTGGGTGAGCTGACCAATCAGACTCCATACAGCTGAACCCGCACCGAACAGGGCCCCCGTGGTCAACGCCTGAGAACCAATATTAGCGCTTAGATTTAGCTGTGGGTACAGGTTGGCAACTGCCACGCCATAGTCAGCATTGGCGGCATGCAGCAAGGCCTCAGCCGCCTGAATATCTGGCCGACGCCGCACCAGTTCTGACGGCACGATCAACGGCAGCTCGGCAGGCAGCGTGAAATCACTCAGCACAAACGCCGGAATGCCGCCCGCACCGGGAGAGCGCCCGGCCAGCACTGACAGCAGATGTTCGGTTTGTTGAAGCTGCTTGCGCAGGGCTGGCAATTCGGCGCGGGTTTGTTCTGCCTCGGTTTGCAGGTTTGACACCTCATCGGGCGTGGCCTGACCGAGTCGCACACGCGTACGGGCCATCCGCAGTTGTTCATCTTGCGCATTCAAAATCGCAGACGTGGTTTCCATTTGCGCGGCAAGTCGCGCACGGGTGATGGCGGCGGTGGCAATATTTCCAGCCAGGGTAAGGCGCGCAGCGTTCAGTTCATAGCGACGGTAGTCGGTACGGGCGGCAAGGGCTTCGAGTGCGCGACGGTTGCCGCCAGCCAGATCAAAGTTGTAATGCACACCGACGCTGGCGTTATACAGGCTAAATTGGCGTGTATCTCCGCTTAATCCCTGGCCGCTGGGGCTGGTTTGCTGGCGCTGCCCCGCCAGCGCCGCGTCCACCTGGGGATATAACGTCGAGCCTTCACGCGCAGCAAAACGCTCTTGTGCCTCGCGCAAATTGGCGCTAACTGCCGCCAGCGTAGGGCTAGCCTTAAACGCGTCGTCAATCAACTGATTGAGTGCAGAAGAACCCAGACTACGCCACCACTGCGCTTCGATTGACGTTACGTCTACCAGACGTTGCTCTTGGCCCAATTGCGTAGGCGCGGACACGGTTTGGCTTGCCACAGATGCCGGCGTGTACTGCACCACCTCGGGAGCAGCCGGGCGTTGAAAGTCAGGCCCTGCTGCACAGCCCGCCAAACCCACTGCCACCATACCTGCCAGCAGTAACGATGTGGCAGGTCGGCGCGCCGGCCTGACTGCATGATTGGATAGTTTGGCGTGCTTAATGGAAACACCCTGCGAAAGAGGTTCATTCATCCTGAGGGCTATGTCTGAACAGGTGCCAGCGTTGCTGCGGATCATGTCACGCTCCTGAAATCCCTTGGCTGTATCATTCGAAACCCAACCCTTGGCCAACTTCTTCGTGGGTAACACCGTCGCGGATGTGATAAATACGCTTGAAGGTAGGAATGATTTTTTCATCGTGAGTCACCACAATGACGGCGGTCTGATACTTGCGTGCCATTTCGTTAAGAATGCGTATAACGGCCATAGCGCGTTCAGAATCCAGCGGCGCCGTGGGCTCGTCGGCCAGAATCACCGGTGGGCGGTTCACCAGGCCACGAGCAATGGCTACCCTTTGCTGCTCCCCACCAGAAAGCTGCGAAGGCATGGCACGTGCACGGTGTTGCACATCAAGTGCAGTAAGTAGCTCCAGCGCCTTGGCCCGCGATTCTGTATTGTTTACGCCGGCCAGCATCGGCAGCAACGCCACGTTGTCAGTAACATCAAGAAAAGGGATTAAATACGGTGCCTGAAACACAAACCCAATCTTGTCGCGCCTTAGCGCACGCAGATCACGCACCTTCCAGCCATCGTCATAGATAACGTCGTCACCCAGCGTCATGCGACCGCCCGTCGGGTCAGTGACGGCGCCCAGACATTTAAGCAACGTGCTTTTGCCCGACCCTGAAGGGCCAATCAAACCCACTACTTCGCCCGGTGCTACCAGCATGTCCACACTCTTTAAAGCGTCTACAGCCGTGTCGCCCTGGCCGTAACGCTTGCGCACGCCTTCGATGCGAATTCCTCGACCACTCATCTCAACCTCCAATGGCTTCAGCCGGATCGACCTTGAGCGCCATGCGTATGGCGACCAGGCTGGCCAGTACACAAATCAAAAGAACGGCAAAGAAACCGGCGATGGAATCGACTGGCATCAGCAATACGTACTTGGGAAATATGGGCGCGGAGAAGGTCGCGGTGATTTTGCCGACCACGAAACCGATAACGCCCAGGGCAAGTGCCTGCTGCATAATCATGGCCGCAATGGTTCGATTGCGCGTGCCGATAAGCTTTAGCACCGCGATCTCGCGTATTTTGTCCATGGTGAGCGAGTAGATGATGAAGGCAACAATAGCCGCGCTCACGATGGCCAGGATCACTAGAAACATGCCTATTTGCCTGGCCGAAGTGGCGATAAGCTTGCCAACAAGAATGCCCTCCATTTCAGCCCGGGTATAAACGGTTAAACGCTTCCAGCGTCGTATAGATTGGGCCACGTCATCGGGGTCATGGCTTGGCTGTAGCGTGACCAATACTGCGTTAACAAATGCATTAGTGCTTTGCGAGGCAATCACGGCCTCGAGCAAACCTGGCACACCGGGTCGATTGAAGGCCGGGTTGGCCTCAGTGCGGCGTCGGCTGCGCCAGATGGCGTCGTTGTCTTTGAGAAACTGCGCCTCTTGCGCGTCCTTGAGCGGAATAAACACCATAGGATCGCCGCTGGTCGACACCATGCGTCGGGTCAAACCTACAATGGTGTACTGATTGCGGCGTATGACTATACGCTCGCCCAGCTTGAAGCCGGCCGCGATGTCAGCCACAGCCTCGTAGTGGCCTCGCGTGATCTGACGACCCGCAACGAGATACGGCGGCCAGCCAGGGGTCGCCCCCAATTGGCCAGGTGCAATGCCAACAATCATGGCCCGCACGTCGTTGTCGCCCTTGCGCACCTGCATGGTCAGGTACGTAATATTTGCGGCCTGGGCCACGCCCGGCATGGCCAGAACAGTGCGATACACATCATCGTTTACGCTTGAAGGCTCAGCGTAAGGGCCCAATGTGTCTTGCTGCACCACCCAGAGGTCGGCCCCACTGTTGTCGAGCAAGGCCTTGCCGTCATCCACCATGCCGCGGTACACCCCCGCCATAACCAGTGTGACGCCAATCAGCAGGCCCAGGCCAATGCCCGTAAAGACAAACTTTCCCCATGAATGCAGTATGTCGCGCCCAGCCAGGCTAATCATTGTGGCACTCCTGATATGCGGTCAACGACATTGAAGCGGCTTCGGCTTGTGAGTGTTTGTTCGCTATAGAGCACGATCTGGTCGCCCACCGCGAGGCCTTCACGCACTTGCACCAGGCCATTTAAGTCGGTCGCACCGAGTTTGACCGGCACAAAATGCAAGTTGCCATCGGCAATACGCCAGACACCGATCTTGTCGCCGTCACGCTGCACGGCTGCATTGGCAATAACAGGCGTAGCGGGCAAAGCCGGAAGATCAACCGTAACTTCAGCCAACTCTCCTATAGGCGGCAAGGGCTCGGGCGGAGCGTCAAACACCACCTTGGCCAGCATCTCTTCAGTGACCGCATCAGCCTTGGGCTCCACACGCAGCACTCTGCCCTTCAAAGTTTGGCCATCACGCGAGCGCAGCACAATGTGCGCCGGCAGATCACCTGCCAACCCAGAGGCACTAATTTGGTCAAAACGTACGTTGACCCAAAGACTTTTGGGATCAATGATTTCTACCACGGCCTGCCCGGCGACTATCGTCGTTCCCGGGTCGGCATCCCGCAGCGCCACCACACCATCCACCGGCGCGATCAGGCGCATGCTGTTTCGCTGCGCCGTCACCCCATCACGATCAGCGCGCGTGCGGACGAGATCTTCTCTTGCGGCCGAAAGCGTCGCTTCAGCAACACTCAACTCTTGACGCTTGGTAGAGAGGGTTTCCTCGCTGGTCGATCGGGCATCGAAAAGCTTCTTATAGCGGCTGGCCTGGCTGAGGGCATAGGTGTGACGCGCCTCTACCTCTCGCAATACGGCCTGCGCCCGTTTGAGGGCAGAATCCAGTGAACGCACACGGTCATCGAGGTCGATCGGGTCCATTTCACCGAGCACCTGCCCAGCGCTAACCTGATCCCCTACATGTACATCAAGACTTTTGACACGGCCGGCAAATGTTGGCCCAATTTTGTAGGTATAGCGTGCCTCGACCGTACCGATGCCGAACAGCGCGGGCTGCAGTGCGCGCGACTCAACGTTCGCAACGGTGACGGCCACGGGCGCGAGCGGCCCCGACCGAAAGCCCACATAGATGAACAACACAAGCAACGGCACGATGACAGCCAAAAGGGCCAGTGTGCGTCCTTGCAAGGGAAGTTTTTTCATTGCGCGCTCTCGATGCCGCGCCTATAGATGGCAAACACCTTGGGCGCGTCGCGGCGAATGCGTTCCACGTCGCCCGCTAGCAGCGACTGCATGATCAAGCCCTGAATAGTTCCAATGAACAGCGTGGCCGCTGCCTCGTTATCCAGTGATGGGGATAGCTCTCCATTTTCTTTGCCGCTGTCAAGAAGTCGACTCAGACGCTCGCCGTAGCGTTTGATCAACGCCTGCACCACGATTTTGGCGGGCGTGGGCTCTGCACGCTGAAGCTCTCCAAACATCATTCTGGGAACCCCGGGATGCTCAGCCACGAATGCAATATGACTCATGAACATGGCCTCCATGGCTGCCAGAGGCGATTCAATACCTTTTACAGAGCGATCGATTCGGGCCAGAAGGCGGTCGGCCACCCACTCCATCACGGCCTGCCAGATGGCCTCTTTATTTGGAAAGTGCCGGAACAGCGCCCCTTGCGTCAGATTCATGTGCTTGGCAATTGCCGCTGTGGTGATCTCGCTGGGGTTTTGTGTACCAGCAAGCGCCACGACAGACTCGACAGTCACTGCACGACGTTCGTCGGCGGGAAGATGTTTTGAATGTGTGTCCACGGTCTGCCTTTATGAAAGATAGTAATTGATTACTATCTTAAGACTGAAAGGTAAACTTAACAAGTGTTATCTAGGACATATCGAAATAGACGATGAGAACAATACCGAAAAGCGATGGAGGTGCCTGAGGCCCATCACGAACGATTCATCATAATCATTTAGTCGTCACGGGCACTGACAACATGGCAGCAGAAGTCGAAAACACTGGCTGCATAAGCCTCATCTTGCCGCCTTAGCTATTCACCCTCGCCATCACCCGCATCACTAGCTACATCAGCCGCTTCGTGACGCATTGCTGCCGCAATAAGCGTTGAGCTAACTTGGGGCGCTGCTTCTTTGCGTTCGCTGTAGCGGTCGGTCAGGTAGTCTGAACGGTCACGAATTAGCAGGGTGAACTTGCACAGTTCTTCCATAACGTCGACGACCCTGTCGTAATAGGCTGAGGGCTTCATGCGACCATGCTCGTCAAACACTGCCTCTACAACGTTGGGTAAGGCTGTTTTCATTACGTCATTCTCTTGCTATCAAATTTCATTACACGATGTTCATTGCAGCAATTGTCGGCCAAGTAGACCATAAGGCCAGCCTTCGTCTGGTACAGCGCATCTACCCACTAAAGCAACCACTCCACCGGCAATAAAGACAGGACCTCCACCAAGGTGCGACGCCAGAGACCAGCGCCGGGTTCGCTGTCATAGCGCAGCACCTGCCCGTCCTTCTGCTCCAGCCAATAGACATCACCGCTCTCGGACAGCCGCACTTCATAGGCTGTAGAAGGCACTTTCTCGAGGAAGATTTCGCTGATCTTCTTCGCCAGAACAGGGCTGTCGATGACAAAACCCAGTTCAGTGTTTAGCTTTGCGGATCTCGGATCAAAATTGAATGAGCCAATAAACACACGGGAGTCATCAACCGAGAATGTTTTGGCATGCAAGCTTGACCCCGAGCTGCCGAACATGCTGCTGCGCTGCCGCCCGCCCTCTTCCGAAGGAAGGCGTCGCAACTCGTAAAGCTTGACGCCCGCTTCTAGCAGCGGTTTACGCCGCTTTGCATACCCTGCATGCACAGCCGCCACGTCAGTGGCTTCGAGCGAATTGGTCAGTATTCTGACTTTTACACCTCGGCCTGCCATCTGAACAAAGCCCTCAACGCCCGCCTTGGTGGGCACAAAATACGCAGACACCAGGTCAGCGCTGGATTTGGGTTCGCCCAGAATACGTTTCATATCGTAGGCCATCAACTGATCGGGCGGTAGATCTTCCAGGCCCTTCGCCGGGTCATCACTGACCATTTGAGTTTTAGCCCAATCCAGATCAATATCGCCGCTGTGCAAATGGCTGACCAAACTGGATTCTTTCAGGGCCTTGATATAGGCGGCGGCCTCGGGTTTGCTTCTGTACGCATCGGCTCGAGCCTGCAGCTTCTCCAGCGCTTTCTCGTCTGGCTTTTCTAACAAGAGATCAACGGGGTACGCCGACTCACTGCGCCAGTACTTGTCGAAATCGGCAGAGACGTCTCGCACTACAGGGCCCACAGCCAACACGTCAAGATCAGAAAACAGCACATCATGCGTGGCACCAAAGTATTCGTCACCGACGTTTCTGCCCCCGATAATAGTGGCCATGTTGTCGGAGGTGAAAGACTTGTTGTGCATGCGCCGATTAACGCGCGAAAAATCGGTAATGTAAGACAACCACCGAGGAGAACGCGGCACAAAGGGATTGAAAACCCGCACCTCGATATTGGCATGCATGTTCAACGCCGCAAGCGTGGGGTCCAGCCCTGACGTGTCGTTGTCGTCAAGCAATAGCCTTACCCGGATACCGCGATCAGCGGCAGTGCGCAGCGCATCGAACATTAATGTGCCGGTCAGGTCGTCATGCCAAATATAGTATTGAATATCGAGCGTGCGCTCGGCCGAAGCCGCGAGCAGTGCCCTTACCGCAAAAGCCTCGTGCGGATCATTGAGGGGGTAAATGCCACTTTGGTCAGGGTGCTTGGCCTCGAGCGCCGTGATGGTGCGCCCCAGTTTTGTTTCTTGGGCTTCCTGCTGCGACAGAGCGGTAGAAACGGTGCGATCTGTAAGCGCAGGCAAAGGGCTGCACCCGGCAACCACCAGCGTTATGCATACGACAAGCAGCGAGCGCCCGATGTGTCGATTTGCCCAATGTGGGAGTATTTTCATGTTGCCGCACAGCACCGTAACAGGAAGGAGAATAGATTACCTGATATTGGTCGGGACAGCATGGTTAACAAGGCGCTCAGGAAGGATCAGATACGTAGCAGTGGCGTCTGCGCACAATATCGCTAGTTCCCCCCTTAGAACTGTATCGATGCGACACTACGAATCTCATCTGGGATGTTCCACATAATGGCAGACGAACGCTCCGCGGGGCTCTACGGCCGCAAAAAACAGGCCCATGGGCTATTAGGAAAAATTTCTTAAGTTACCCCTTCGCACGAAGTTTCTTGCCAGACTGAAATTCAATCTCGCCCCCCATTATGGAAGGACTTGTGAAACTGTGGGCATCTGTCCAAAGTGATTGATAGACGCGCACAGTATGCCGATCTTCCGAAAATGGCATAAAAAAGTTGTATTGCCACACGTGTCTGAGAAGTGTCGACTTTAACTGTGCGTCACTAAGATGTGCTATCAGCAGTGTTCCATAGCGAACGAGTCCTATTCCGTGAGCAATGTCAAGCACATTAAAATTCTCCAGCGCCGCTATTGTCTGCGTGTCAGGTGGCCGGATGAACGTTTAGTCAATTGTCTGGATATTCGCGTCTGCAATCGTTTGGCCACTCGACTCAACGTCGTTAACTAACATTTCGTGAAGCTGCTCAGGTGTACCAGATTGTGTTTCGTAGCCCTGACGCCTTAATGTCTCGCGTAAGTCAGCGGATTTAAGTGCCTCATTGAGCGCAGCATTTAGTGTGTTAACGATCTCAGCGGGAGTTTTGGCAGGCACGAATAACCCGTACCACAGGTTGGCTGAATAACCCTCGACGCCGGCCTCTGCAACTGTTGGCACATCCGGCATCAAGTTAGTGCGGTTCGTGGTCGCAACACCCAATGCAGTTAACCGACCCGCCTCTATGTAAGACGCCACCGACGCCAGAGTAAGTACGCTTGCCTGAGTATGATTACCGACGAGATCAGTGATTGCGGGCCCGCCCCCTTTATATTGCACTTGGGTTAGATTGGCCCCCGTCTTTTTGTTGAATAAGGCCATCGCTAAATGGTGAGGCGTGCCTGCCCCAGGCGTGCTCCAATTCAATGTGCCTGGATTCGCGTGCGATTTATCGATGAGCTCCCGAACTGATTTAATACCCGTGCTCGGATTCACCACGAGAACTAGCGGTGCTGTGGCGATCAACCCCACTGAATCAAGATCTTTGATAGTATCAAACGACAACGTTTTGTATAGCGAGGCATTGATGGACAGTGTATTCGAGCCGAACAATAGTGTGTAACCATCGGGTTTCGACTCAACAACTCTCGCTGCGCCTATATTGCCTCCGGCGCCTGCCTTGTTCTCAATGATGACAGGCTGGCCCAGCACTTCAGCCAGTTTGGGGGCAATAGTGCGAGCTAGAATGTCTGTTCCACCACCTGGCGAGAACGGCACAATAAGATGCACGGGCTTATCCGGAAAGGTTGCGGCGCTTGCCGACAGTGACACACCTATTGATATTGTTGCGGACGCGAAAATAACTGACACTGACTGAGTTAGCTTATACATGGTTTGTCTCCTTTTTTTATAGGGCGTTGTGAGAATAATCCGTCACATCGCATCTAAACCGCTTCCGGCAGTTGCACATTGAAATGTCGCGCCAGTACGTCTGCAATCAGCTCATAGCACGATCCTACTCGAACCACTTCCAGCGTCTCGAAGTTAATCAATGTCGCGGAACGCTGGTACTTGTGAAACTTCCGTAGGCCATAGTCAACAACCACATCCGCTAATGCAAGCAATTCTTGTGGGATATCTTCAACTCGGAACTTGGTTCCAGTATTGGTGAAGTTGCACGATGAGCCAAAAATTGGAAAACTCTCAGCGCGACTAAGCTTACAGATCTCAGCATGGAATGGACCCGCGTTAATTAGCATGGCTATCGTGCCTTCTTTGGTGCTGCCCGTAACTGCGGCCGGATCCAGGGCTTTGATTAATAAATGCTCGGAACGATAAGGCGCGATACAGCCCAACGGAAGATCATAATCCTCCACGATCGCCGACACCATTTCCCGCCCGCGTGAGTCAAGCATGTGCACATCGTTGTGGATTTGCATATCTCCCACCATAGCGTTCAACTTTGTGGGAGCTCGCTGTTTGGTTTCGAAAATGCGCTGAAGTGAGCCGGCGGACCCCCCTGCTATGGTGTAGCCAACGTCGTTGGGAAACACCGTAATACCACCACTCTTCAATGCGTCGAACGCTCGTCTAGCATCCGCCGGAATATTTAAAACAGACATGTGTTCCTCTTCTCGATTGTTGTGGTGATTATGTATCAAGAGTAAGATCCCCGGAACAATAAGACAATTTGATTCTTCCTATGCATCAATCTGATTAATGAATACATGAATATCACGCTCAGACAACTTCGTGCGGCAATGGCGGTAGCACATCACCTAAGCTTCCGAAGAGCGGCAATGTCAATCCATGTGTCTCAGCCAGCGCTTTCTAGTACTATTTCAGAGCTTGAGAAAACTCTCGGTATCTCGCTATTTGATCGAACGTCACGCTCCGTCGTGCTTACAGACTCGGGCGCAGCCTTTTTGCAAGGTGCTGCACGCATTCTGGAAGACGTGGATCGGTTAATGCTAGATACGACAAGTCTTGTGCAATCAAGGCGAGGGCGTGTCATCGTATCGAGTGTCTCGTCAATAGCAGGCAGGGTCATGTCAAAAGCGATGCAGCTGTGCACACAAAAACACCCAGCGCTGGAAGTCATAGTAAAAGATGATGTGGCTACACAGGTATTGTCATCAGTGCGCGCTGGCGAGGCGGATTTTGCTGTGACGGTCAAGCCTAGTACGCTTGATGCAGACATGCTGTTTGAGCCTTGCATGGAAGACCCTTTTTTTGTTGTGTGTACACGCGACCATGCAATAGCGCAAATGCAGAGCATAACTTGGAGGCAGCTGGAAGGGGAGACATTGATCGCATTATCCACAACAAGCGGGATGCATCAGATCGTCCACGACGAACTACTCCGAAAACGTATTGCGGTTTTTAAATCGATTCCAGTTTCGCACCTATCTACAGTGCATGGCATGTTAGAAGCAGGACTTGGCATTAGCGTATTGCCCTGTCTTGCCTTGCCGGTAAAAGATCACCCCACCCTGATTTCAGTGCCGTTAATAAAGCCTCAACTTACCCGAACCTTAGGAATCTACCGTCGACGCGACCGATCACTTTCGCCAGCCGCACAGGGGTTGGTGGAAATCATAAACATCGTGCTGAGTCAATGGCATACATTAGATAAAACACAGTCGCCCAGTACAGTGACCTAACATAGCTTTTAGCATTGCGTCTGGCGTCTATCTTCTTGCATCGGATTGCTTCAAAACACGTTCGGCATTAATGCGTCAAACAGGTGCTGAGCCGAATTAACTCATTGGGATAGTCATTTTTTAATCGGATCTTTCTACCAAGCGGAAGAAACTGCTCTCTAACGCCTTCTCGACGATGCGGTTCCTGAATATTTCGTTTGAATTTTCCACGATCATCCAAAAAAAGACGTCGCATTGAACCGCTAAGTATTAATGAGCGAACTAGGCAGGTTGATGATGAAGTCGGTCAGTCCGCGCGCGCCTTGATCCAGGCTAATGTGCTCCATCATCTTCTCGTGTGCACGCTTTGGATCCCGCGCCTTTATGGCCTCCAAAAGTTCGCCATGCTGCTCCTGTGATGAATGTAACCGCCCCAATGCGCTAAAGGCGTGCTGTAGATAGCCGCCGGTTCTGGCGCGGAGACGCAAAATCTCCTGCCGCAAGTAGGGGTTGCGTGAGCCTTGATAAAGAACATCGTGGAACGCATGATTAACAGCCCGCCATCCTTCTACATCATCGTTGTCGACAACCAACTGTGCCTGCACGTGTACCTCTTCCAGTTTTTCTATCTCTTGCTCAGTCATTCTCTCGCAAGCCAAGCGCGCGCATACACCTTCTATTTCGCACAGCAGCTCCCAAATGGCTAGCAACTGGCGAACATCCATTTTTGCCACGACCATTCCTTGCCTAGGCTGGCTGATGAGCATGCTTTGTGCCTCAAGCTGTAGAAGGGCTTCGCGTACAGGAGTACGTGAGGCCCCAAATTTTTGGGCAACGGCATTTTCGTCAATGATATCCCCTGGAAGCAAATGCCCCATGCGGATATCCTCTTCAATGCTCTGTCGTATACGTTCGCTGATCTTCATGGGTAGTGATTATAAAGTGGGCGCATTATTAAGCCTGAAACGAGAGCTACACAACCGAAGCCGTGTCATATTTCCTATATATACGGACATTTGAACGCATCAGTCTCACTCAATGCCTAAAGCAAAATTAAGCAGATAAAAAATACCATGATAGGTGAATACCCTAGACAATTTTAAATTTGATTGTATTCTTAATGGCAATTATATATAAATACAGCATCGCAAAATATAATGAACCACGCTGATGCAAAAAAAAGATCAAGGATGCAGTCCCTCTTCGCCCACAGCCGAGCGCGCTGCCTTGGTTCACCTCCTCGATACCCAGCATATTCAAGTTAGCGAGCCGGAACTAGCCTCGCTCGCCAAGACTTTGAAGCGGCTTTCGCCCGCCACAGAGATATGCCCGGAGGCAACCTCGTGATTTTGTCGCTTCCCACTACTCTGGTCGAATTACGCCGCCAGATCGTGGATGATGAAGTGTCGATCGCCCAAGCCTTAGCTACACAGCGGTCTTTGCTTGATCTTGACCCCACACACTGGCACAGCATTGTCGACACCCTGGACGAGTCTTCTGTTGAGCCTGTCCACTCAGGCTCCTTGACCGGCGTAGGCTTGGCGCACAAAGATATTTTCATCATAGATTCACATAGGCCTCACTGTGGCGCCAAAGCGGATCATCTTTCACTGCCGACGGCCCCATCTAGCCCCCTTTTTCAACGGCTGAAACAATGTGGAGCAAGCGTCTTAGCTACGCTGACGATGGCAGAATATGCCAGCGGCGTAACAGGCGAAAACCCCGGCACACCCCTACCTCAGAACCCGCTCTTTCCGGGTGCGATGGTGGGTGGCTCGTCCAGTGGCTCAGCCGTCGCAGTAGCGGCCGGCTTGTGCTACGCCTCACTGGGCACTGACACGGCCGGGTCGGTTCGCATTCCTGCTGCCAGCTGCGGGATATTGGGTTTAAAACCCACACGAGGCCTATTGTCTACCGAAGGCTGTTATCCGTTGGCCCCGACACTTGATACCGTCGGAATACTTGCCCGCTCCGCACGCGACGCGGCGCAGGTTCTAGCGGCAACCCTCACAGAAAGCGAGCGCCACGCCTATTTGCCTGGCTTTCGGCTTACCGACTCTTCTCTGCAGAGTTCAAGATGGCACGAAATTCTTTCGCAAGATTTGGAGCTACCCGCCCTCACACGCATTGCTTACTGTGTAACCCATAACAGCCCACACGTTCAGCTTCATGATGACCAGCGGCAGGTCATCGAGCACTATCTTAATGAGCTGTCTGAATCTGTTTCTTCTGTGGCTCCGGCCAAGCTCGATGGCATGAGTGAATGGGTTCGTCTTGCCAACGTTGTCATGCATGTCGAAGCCGCAACCACGCACTTCAAAGCTTTGCAGTCCGGCGCAGGCATCAATCACATCACACGAGCGACAGCACTGCCAGGCACAGTCATCCCTGCACCTTGGTATGCCTCCGCCTTACGCCATGCGCCAACGCACCAGGCCAAATTCCTGGAAACACATTTACAGAACCACGACATACTGCTTACGCCGGTTTTCCCAGAAGGAGTACCCGATTGGGAAGACGTTATTACCGACTCAGAGAGGTTCAAGCCGCAAATGCTGCTTGGGCTGTTCAGCTGGACATCGTTCGTCAATTATTTGGGTCTTCCGGCCGTGGTGTTTCCCATCGGACGAGACGCTCGCAACCGACCAGTCAGTATCCAGGCCATAGGGCGCCCACATTCTGAACAAGTACTTCTAGCTTTGGCCCACCAACATGAAAGGCAGCACTATGGCGAAGCAGGCTTTGTCACCGCGCCGCCAGCCCTTTGCCACAACCTAATTAGTCGAGACCAGCAACATGCCTAGCATTCATGCCTCAAATGCCCTACAACCTTTTCGCGTTCTGGATCTTTCCAGAGTGAGGGCTGGCCCGACCTGTGTACGGATTCTGGCCGACTTTGGTGCAGACGTTATTCGCATCGAACCCCCGAAAGGTGTTGATCCCAATGAGGCGATGTTTGCAGCAGATCGCTGGAGCGGCGATTTTCAGAACCTGAACCGAAACAAACGTTCGCTCACTCTAAATCTCAAAAAGCCTGAAGGCAAAGAAATATTGCTTAAGTTAGTTAGGGATGCGGATGTAGTTGTGGAGAACTGGCGTCCAAACGTAAAAAACCGTCTAGGCCTAGACTATGAATCGCTGGCGGCGATTAATCCACGCATCATTCTCGCCAGTATCTCAGGGTTCGGTCAGACCGGACCATACGTCGACCGCCCTGGTTTCGATCAGATTCTCCAAGGCATGGGCGGACTAATGTCCGTCACCGGAATTCCAGGACAAGGGCCCGTCAGGGCTGGTCTGGCGGTCGCCGATTCGAGTACAGGTCTGTATGCCGCCATCGGTATCCTGACCGCGCTCATCGAGCGCCAGCAATCGGGCAAAGGACAATGGGTTCACGCATCGTTGTTGCACTCGCAAATTGCCATGATGGATTTCCAGGCAGCGCGCTACCTGAATGACGGCGACATACCCATTCAGGTGGGCAATAACCACCCCACCAGCAGCCCTATGGGTCTGTTCGCCGCGTCCGACGGCAACTTCAACCTTGGTGCATCGGGCGAAGGCAACTGGATACGCTTTTGCAATGTACTAGGCAAAACCGAATGGCTGAGCGAACCCGAGTTCGCGGATGAAAAACTGCGAGTAAAGCATCGGGCACGTCTGAACGGGCTGATTCAAGATGTTTTCTCTACTCAGACCGTTGACCATTGGGTTGAGCAGTTGAATAACGCGGGCGTCCCAGCAGGCCCCGTGTACACCGTGCCCCAAGTGTTTGAAGATCCGCAGGTCAAGCACCTCGGTGTGGCGAAAACGCTGTCTGCGTGGGAAGGCGGCGAACGCCAGTTCATTACCCAGCCAGTCACCCTCACACGCACGCCGGCTCATCTTGAGCGGTCAGCGCCTGGCTGGGGCGAGCATACCGAAGAAATCCTGAGCGACTTGGGTTACGACGACCAGGGCATTCGCCGCCTGTACAAAGATGGGACCGTGTAATGACAAACACTCGAGATAGTACTGACGTCGGGCAGACAGATAACCCCGTCACCAAGCATTTGCGTGGCGAAATCCGATATGAGTTGGACGAAGCAACCGCCGTGGTCAACATCGTGATTTCTAACGCAAGTCGCTACAACGCAATGTCGCTGTCCATGTGGCGCGCCCTGCGCTTGTGGGTTGAACGCGCCGATCAGGATCCGAAAGCCCAAGTCATTGTGCTGCGCGGCGAGGGTTCTAAGGCTTTTGTGTCTGGCGCCGACATATCCGAATTCTCTGCGCTTCGACACACACCAGCACAGGTGCTGGAATATGAAGAGGCAGTAACTGGTGCTCAGCAGTCACTGATCCACTGCAGTAAACCCGTCATTGCTGCAATCCGCGGTGTCTGTATGGGCGGCGGCATTGGGCTTGCATTGTCTTGCGACCTGCGCTATTGCGCCCATTCATCGCGATTTCGCATGCCTGCAGCCAAAATGGGGCTGGGCTATGAGCGGAATGCCATCAAGCGAGCCGTAGACATATTGGGCGCAGCCCGCACTACCGATATCTTCTTTACGGCCAGAACTTTCAACGGTCAGGAGGCTGAACGCATCGGAATGGTTCACGACGCCTACCCAGACGACGAGTTCGATGACAGAGTGTCAGCGCTTGCGCAAACCATTGCAGGCAACGCGCCGTTAACGCTGAAAGCGGCGAAGCTCGCTATCCGTTCCGCTATCGAAGAGTCAACAACAAGCCTCAAAAACACGGCCGATCAGGCAGTACAGGCATGCTTCGACAGCCAGGACTATCAAGAAGGACAGCATGCTTTCAAAGAGAAACGAAGACCGAAGTTCACGGGTCGTTGACCACCACCTCAATCGCAGCGCCCCCACCCAGAGCCTAACCGCTCCCCCTCTTAGGAGAAACGCATGAAGACAGCACTGAGCACGATCGGTATGGCCATCACTCTGGCCTTTGCAACCTCAACCAGTTACGCCGTGGGGCCACGTCCAGCGCCACTTGATAAACCCGTCACGCTCACTATCGGCTATGTAAAAGTCGGCCATCTTGCACCGATGGTGTTTGTCGAAGATGACCTAAAACAGTGCAACGTCAACGTGCAACGCGCAGAATTCGTGCGTTACGCCGACGCCCGCACCGCACTGCTGTCAGGTTCCGTCGATGTTGCTGGCGTAGGACCCGCCGATCTGGCGATTGCGCTCGCTCAAGGCAACAACAATTTAATTGGCCTTACAGGTGTAGCATCCTCGCCCAAACATCTGGTAGTGCGCACCGGCGTCAAAGTAGACGGCTGGGATGACATCAAAGGCAAACGTATCGGCATTGCCCCTGGCTCAGCTGTGTGGTTCCAGTGGGCAGCCACACTGGCAGAGAAAGGCATTCCCTACAATTCGTTTACCGCCGTTAACATTCAAGGGGGCGGCACGGCATTCATTCAGTCGCTAAAACGTGGCGATGTAGACGCAGTAGCGCTTTGGGAGCCATTTGAATCCCAGGCTGTTGCGGATGGTACCGCCTACTTTGTCAACAGCATTGACTACAGTCAATCCAAAGCAGTGGGTGCCGAACTCGGGCTGTTAGCCGCAACACGCAATGCTATTGACACCAAACGTGACGCGATCAAATGCTTCTTGTGGTCTTACAAAAATGCAGAAGAACGTCTGGCCAAAGACCCCGAGGCATTTGCGCAGGCCTACACCAAGTACACCGGTCTACCAATCGACGTCACACGAGAATCAGTGAAAGTCATCAAACTTGGTGGCGTGCTTGATCTTGCGCAGATCCAGCGTCAGGCAAAAGTGTTCAACGAACTCGGCGTAATTCCAAAAGATACGAGCGGCGAGATTGCTACTGTCTGGGATCCTTCACTGATGAATGAGGTAATGGGCAACTAAATGCATGCCAGGTACTTCAACACCAGCTCCCCGCAGGGGGAGCCACGCCCCCCTCTTACTCACACAACAGAGGTAAACACGTGAGCACGACAGTAAGCAACACCTCTGGCAAAAGCGGAGCTCTGCTAAAAATAAAACATTTGCTGATCGGGTTGGTACTACCTGTGGCCCTTTTAGTTATATGGCAGGTTGTCGGCCAGTACTCAGGCATGCATGGCGTGATCCCCACACCCGTCAAGGTGGGCCACGCATGGTACGACTGGGTCTTTGCCAACCCCGGAATGGGGCTAAATCCCTACCTCGGCACATGGCTTAGCAATGTGCAGTATTCGACCATGCGTGTGGCAGAGGGATTCTTGCTCGCGGTGCTGTTGGGCGTCCCTTTGGGGCTCGCCATTGGCTGGAGCCGCCTGGCCGCGCTGTCAATCGACCCCCTGGTTCAAGGGCTTCGTCCCATTCCCATCACTGCCTGGCTCCCTTTTTCCATAGCATTGTTCGGCATTCGCGACTTTGGCTCCATCTTCCTCATTTTCATCGGTGCTTTCTACCCCATAGTTGTCAACACAACTCAGGGAGCACGCGATGTCGAGCGAAACCTTGTGCGCGCCGCGTCCATGATGGGCGCTTCATCAACTCAATTGTTATTGCGCGTCGTACTGCCATCGTCCATGCCTTCCCTGTTCACCGGCCTGCGCCTGGGGCTTGGCATAGCCTGGACGGCAGTGATCGTATCTGAAATGGTTGCTGTTAAGTCTGGCTTGGGTTACGTGCTGTGGGATGCCTATTACGTAGGACGCATGGACATTGTGCTGGCGGACATGGTTTCAATCGGGATCATGGGCTATCTGAGCGATCGATTAATCGTTCTACTCGAGCGTCGCGTACTCGTGTGGCGTATTTTGCAAAATCACTGAGGCCAGCATGTCAGCAATTTCGATTAACAAAATCAACAAAACCTATCCTGGCGTCACGCCAGTTCGCGCACTGGAAGACATCGACCTCACCATCAATCCAGGAGAGTTTGTTGCGCTGCTAGGACCATCGGGCTGCGGAAAATCCACCTTACTGAATCTTATCGCAGGGTTCGAGAAAGCCACCTCGGGCACGTTGCTCGTCAATAACAAACCCGTGCAGAAGCCAGGCCCAGAACGTGGCGTCGTTTTTCAGGAAGCCGCCCTATTCCCGTGGCTAAACGTATGGGAAAACGTCGCCTTTGGGCCGAAGGTCGCGGGTAAGTCTAAAAGCGAATATGAAGATCGCGCCATGGAGATGCTTGAAATTACCGGGCTGTCAGCATTCTTGAAGCATCTACCAGTGCAGTTGTCGGGAGGTATGCGTCAGCGTGTGGGCATTGCTCGCGTACTAACGCTAGGTTCTGAAGTACTACTTATGGACGAACCTTTCGGTGCCCTTGACGCTCAGACGCGTCTATCAATGCAGGAACTGCTGCTGTCCGTGTGGCATAAGCTTCGAACGACCATACTTTTTGTGACGCACGACATCGACGAGGCCATTTTACTTGCTGACACCATTTACGTGATGTCAGCACGCCCAGGAAAAATCGCCACGAAGATTACCGTTCCTATCGACAGGCCGCGCACCATCGAAGACACCACCACCGAAGCGTTCAACAGTCTGAAACGCGAAATACTGAAGCAAATCAGACACTGAACTTTCCAATCAACATTTATACAAACTCGAGGACACTATGGCAAACCCCCGCATTCCTTATCGTTTCTCGAACGACCGTGCGCCGCTTACCCCACCCAAAGAAGGCAGAATCATGGTGCACCTTGTGGTGAACGTGGAAAACTGGTCATTCGATCAGGGCATGCCCCGCACCATCATAACGCCGCCCCATGGTAAAGAAACTGTGCCTGACGTGCCCAACTTTAGCTGGGCCGACTATGGCATGCGCGCTGGCCTACCTCGTCTGATTGATACGATCTCCGCTCGCGGATTACCCGCATCTACCAGTTTCAATGCTAGCGTCATTGACGCTTATCCCAGCGCCGCGCACGCCATGCTTGACGCAGGATGGGAGTTCATCGGGCATGGCGTACACCAAAAATCTCTCAACCAGAGCGACGAACGAGAGGCCATCGAGTTGGCTCTCGCAAAGATCGAAGGTTTTACAGGACAGCGCCCGCGCGGCTGGCTCAGCCCAGGCTTGCGCGAAACCTTCGACACCCCCGATATTCTGGCCGAGAGCGGCGTGGATTACGTCTGCGATTGGATGGTCGACGATTTACCCAACTGGATGACTGTCAAAAGTGGCGCGTTGCTTCAGATGCCCTACAACCTCGAACTGAACGATTCGATCATTTGGGCTATCGAGAAACACGCATCCGACGAGTACCTACTGCGCCTGCAACAAACCCTAAAGTTGTTCGAACGTGAAAGCGAAACGCACCCCAGGGTACTAGCACTAGGCCTGCATCCACACCTCGTGGGCGTTCCCCATCGTTTCGGCTACTTCGAAGAGATGCTCGATTTGCTGCAGAGTCATCCGAACGTATGCTTCATGACGGGCAGCCAGATAGCAGACTGGTATGCAGCACAGGAGCCGGCCCCGTCGGCGGTCCAATGAGTAGCCACTCATCGTAAAAGCATTCGCCATGTTCTCATCTGTACGCCATTGATGCCTACGCTTTCATCACAACTGGCAACAATCTGCCTACGCCCAGTTTCCAACGAAGCCGTGGAGCGAGCCAGGCTGCACCTTCTCGACTGGTTGGGCTGCGCCGCTGTTGGGGCAGCCCAACCAAGTGCAACGGCTCTGCTGGAAGGCAGCAGCCTCTTTCCTATTCGAGACAGCAAAAACAAGACTACATTGCAGCGAGATCCTTGGCACGCTCTACTGTTTACTGCATCTGTAGGCAATATCATGGAAATGGATGACATTCACCGCGAGGCCATCGTTCATCCTGGCCCAGTGATCATTCCCACAGCGTTGTTTCTGGGGCAAGAATTGGGTCGATCTCTGCGCGATGTGCTTGTTGCCATAGTGCGTGGTTATGAAGCCATAATCCGTCTGGGCGCCAGCGTAGGACCACAACACTATCAGTATTGGCATAACACGGCGACTTGTGGATCTGTCGGCGCGGCCGCCGCAGCGGCTTCGCTATTGGGTTTGCCCGTACTCGGCTGGCAGCACGCCTTCGGCCACGCAGCAACGCAAAGTGCCGGTCTCTGGCAGGTACGCCTGGATCCTTGCTTATCAAAACAATGGCATGTTGCACGTGCGGCACAAACCGGAATCCAGGCAGCCCTGCTGGCCCAAGCCGGCGCTGCAGGACCAGAGCGAATTTTCGAAGGTGAAAAGGGCTTTTTTGCAGCATTTTGCCCAGACGGAGATCCGAGCCGCCTTTGCCATAACCCCCAAGCCCCTTGGCGTCTATTCGACACCAGTTTTAAACCCTGGCCGGCCTGTCGCCATACGCACGCTGCCATTGATGCTGCGTTAAAGCTCAGAGACCAGCAACAGCTTGATTTCCCGCAGAAGTCATCCGACATCACGCAGGTTGAGATAGAAAGCTATTCGGATGCCGTCCTGTTCTGTGATCAGCCAACCCCCTGCACGGGTCCGCAAGCTCGCTTCAGCCTGCAACATGCCGTCGCAGTCAGCCTCCTGTTTGGTGCCCCCACGCTTGCTCATTTTGAATACGCGGCGATCAACGACCCACGAGTCGCTGCACTACGAAAGAAGGTAGTCGTAAAAACCTCCGAACACTGGTCATCTCGTTACCCTGCTCATTATGGTGCCAGCGTGTCAGTCACAACGGGCACCGGCCTTAGATTGACGGCCAGCGTCAACGACGTCCTTGGCGATCCTGAACGACCGCTGTCACCCCAACTGATTCGCACGAAAGCAGAAACGTTACTCGCCGCATCCGGGTGGCCTGAACGAGATTGCGAGGTATGGCTGGCAGCTTGCCTTGAAGCGTCAGAAATTCTTCCCTTTGGAAACCTCTGCGCGTTTATCTTGAACGCCACACAGCAGCAACTAAACACAATCAACCGGTAAAGAATATTTGCCGGGGGCTATTCGTAACAAAGGAACGTCCATGGACTTACAACTAGCAGGAAAAACCGTACTGATCACAGGTGCGTCACAAGGGATAGGAGCGGGCCTGGCAAGGGCATTCGCACAGGAGCAATGCTCTCTCGTGCTCGTTGCACGCTCGGAAGACAAACTGCAAAGCCTTGCCCAGGAGATAGCACGGCAATATAAGGTGGACGCACAAATCATCGCTGTGGACCTGACTGCGCCAGGTGTTATCGATAAAGTACTCGAACAGGGCAGCCACGCTGATATCTTGATAAACAACGCAGGCGCCATACCAGGGGGCAATTTATGGGACGTAGACGCCCCCAAATGGCGTGAAGGCTGGGAACTGAAAGTCATGTGCTACATCGACATGTGCCGTGCATTTTATCGGCACATGCGTGAACGCGGCCACGGTGTAATTTTGAACAACATCGGAAATGGGGGTGAAATGTACGACTTTGACTACATTGCAGGCACCGCTGGCAATGCAGCCTTGATGGCTTTCACGCGGGCACTGGGTGGCAGAAGTCTGCAACACGGCATTCGTGTACTGGGTGTGAACCCTGGACCAGTCGCCACAGAACGCATAGAACGCATCCTGCGTGCGCGTGCACAGACTACCTTCGGTGATCCCGAACAATACGGACAATTACTGAAAAAACTGCCGCTCGGACGCGCCGCTCACGTAGAGGAAGTCGCTGATTTGTTCGTATTTCTGGCTTCGCCTCGATCTGCATACACGTCGGGTGCCATCTTCACGGTTGACGGCGGCATTACTTCAAATAAAGCACTTGCCTGAGGATCAGCTGTGCCAGAAAAACCAAGGCTCTCACTAGCAATCTGACTCAGCACGCCCCTGACACGTGTGGATAAAGGAACCAGATTTGGAGATCGGTGCCAACTGGCAGGCGAGCACAGCCCCAATACCGAATCTTTTTAGCTACTCACCAAACAACCGCACAACAGCCCCACCACCATGAACCTGGATGATCTGCCCGCTGACCCAACTGCTGGCCGGTGATGCCAACCAGAGCATGGCGTTAGCGATGTCCTGCGGTTGGCCCGTACGCCCGATGAGGTTATCAGGATGCTTTAACCTTTCCTGAATAGCAGAGTCCAAACCGGCATCGCCATAACCTTCCGTTATCACCGTGCCGATCAGAACCGAATTAACTCGTACCTTCTGCGCCAACATGTGCGCGATCGAAATCATCATCTGATTTAGCGCCGCCTTGGATGTGCCGTAGGCCAGGATGTCATAGGCCGGTACAGCGGAAGAAAACGAGCCCGAGTTGATAATGCTCGGATTACTGGCTTTAAGCAGATGAGGCAGACAAGCCATAGACATGCGGTAGGCGCTAACCGTATTGAGCCGATACGCATTGACCAGCTCTTCCTCAGTAATAGCGGTTGGGTCTGCATGACGCGGACCCCAGCCCACATTATTGACGAGTGTAGAAATGCCACCAAAAGCAGCCACTGTCGCGGCAACTACGGCATTGATGTCTTCTGCTTTGGTAACGTCGCAGGCCATTCCAAGGCAGCGCTTGCCGGTTTCAGCCTCGATCTGTGCCGCAGTTGCTGCAGCCTTGTCGCCCTGAAGATCAGCAATCATCACGTTGGCACCCGCTGCCGCCAGCGTTTTGGCAACGCCCGCGCCTATATTTTGTGCGCCACCCGTAATGATGACGTTGTGGCCATCCATGTGGAAATCGGCGAATGCATCAAACTTTTCAGCCATGCTGTATCTCCATTTTCTTTTATGGTGGTGTTGCCTGGGCATTGCAGGCATCGCTTGTGCTTATCTGATGCCGGACACCTCTGCAGACAGTAGCATGTATCTGTACAGCGTCCACCAGCGAACGAACGCGTAAAAACCCCCGCATCATCGCAGAACACGATGGCATGTTGGCGCAATGAACATGTGCAAGACTCCTGCTGGACTCTAGAATGTACGCATCATTAATCATTCCAACGGGTTTTGAGTCAGTATGAAAACATATCGCATCGGTCAAATTGTGCCCAGCTCCAACACAACCATGGAGACCGAAATTCCCGCAATGCTGCTTTCGCGCTTCGATTTATATCCTGAGGAGCGCTTCACATTTCATTCGTCACGCATGCGAATGATGAGCGTTACGCCCGAAGAACTAAAAGCAATGGATCAGGCAAGTGATCGATGCGCAGTCGAACTCAGCGACGCCAGATGCGATGTAATGGCCTACGCGTGCCTGGTCGCCATTATGGCGCAAGGTAATGGCTATCACCGTGCGTCACAACAGCGCTTGCAAGCAACCGTAGAGCAAAATGGGGTAGAGATTCCGATTTTAAGCTCCGCAGGAGCGCTCATTGACACGCTGAAGGCGTTTGATTTCAATAAAATCTCTATCGTCACTCCATACATGAAACCACTGACGCAACGTGTGGTGGAATACATCGAAGCAGAAGATATCGTCGTGCAAGACTCCATCAGCCTTGAAGTTGCCGACAATCTTGAGGTTGGGCTACTCGATCCCGAGCAGCTGTTAAATCATGTTAAGCGGTTGAACCATGACGGCGTCGATGCTGTCGTTTTATCGGCATGCGTACAGATGCCGTCGTTGCCAGCCATACAACGTGCCGAAGATCTAATCGGCAAACCTGTACTTTCCGCTTCAGTTGCAACCGTGTACCAAATGCTCAAAACGTTAGGTTTGGAAACGCGTGTTCCGAATGCTGGCTATATATTGTCCGGAGCCCTTGGTCGCGCATAGCGATCACTGAGAATGCGCCTTCTAGCCTAGCTACAGTCATCTAAGGCTGGCCTGCATCATCAGGTGGTAACGTCATCTGGATCAGCCAGCAAATGGTCAACGAGCAACCGAGCTGCAGGATCTAGTTGCTTGTACGATCGCACCGCCAACACCAGCTGGCGGTGCGCCCACGGCTCATCGAGCTTGCACATCACCAAACCCAAGCCCTTCACAAAAAACTCAGCCACTCTCCGAGGCAGCACACCGATCCCCAGACCTGCTTGCACCATACGGCATTGCGCGTCAAAACTTGTGACCTGAACCCGACATCGCCACGCTCTGCCCAGCTCCGCTGCAGCACGCAAAAGGAGTGAGTTAGGCTGGCTTCCGGTATGCAAACCCACAAAATCGTAATCAAGCATTGCCGCAAACCTTACACGGTTGTAGGACGCTATAGGATGCGAAGGTGGAGCAAGGACAACAAGCTCGTCACGGCGATAGTTGTGGTATTCCAAATCAATTGTGGCAATACCACTTGCGAGCACCCCAATATCTGCCACGTTAGTAGCGACTGCCTGTGCCACGCCGGTACTTATGCGCTCTTCGACACTCACTTGCACCAAAGGGTTTGAGTCCATAAAGCCGCGTAGGCCATCGGGAAGAAACTGCGTAATGGCAGAAATATTCGCGGCAATATGCACCTGCCCTGTCACGCCGCTTGCGTAGTCACGCATCAGCAACACTACGCCATCCAGATCACTGAGGATGCGCTGTGCCATATCCACCAAGGCGTGGCCCGCAGGAGTGGGAGTAATGCCTTTGTTGGTGCGCGACAGTAGTTGGACGCCCAGCACGCCTTCCAAATCCATAATGCGCTTGCTGATCGCTGCGGGCGCAATATGGGCGCGGTCCGCCGCTGCGGTGATGGTTCCCTCTTCGATCACCGTCAGGAAAAGCCGCAGAGATTTCGGATCAATTTTCATACATGCTCATTCGCTATCAGATTACATGGGTATTGAGTGTGTTTGCCAACGTATTCTACGATGGCCCGTTCGCTTTTTGCTGCTGTACCGAAAGGTTACGGTCTGTAGAATTGCACATTCGGCTAAAGTCTATATGGAGGAAGGCTATGCGGGACCCAGCAAACATAAAAGGCGGCTTTAGTGGCGAGCTACGCCATGGATCGTCGCCCACCCTAATAGTTGTTGATTTTCAGCGTGGTTTCACCGAGCAAGGGATCAGCCCACTTTGGTCGAACTGCGACTCGCAGATTGAAAACACGAATGCGCTAATCAAACAAATCCGCCCTGTTGGCAAGGTGATCTTTACGATTATCTGCTATGACGACAACTTCATAGACGCTGGGAAATGGATTGAAAAAGCAGAATCATTGCGCACTTTGCGTCGAGGCACAGCCGCCAGTGAACTAGATCCGCGCCTCGATTATGACGCTGACAAAGACCTTATTCTTTATAAAACACAAGCGTCAGCGTTTTTTGGCACACCTTTAAACGGCATACTAGCCAACTTAAAAACCGACACCCTCATTGTTGCAGGAGCAACAACGAGCGGTTGCGTACGAGCAAGCGTAGTCGATGCCATGCAGTACGGCTATGCACCATTTGTTGCACTGGAGTGCGTTGCCGATCGCTCTGCAGCCCAACACCAGAGCAACCTGATCGACATGGCCAGCAAATATGCTGAAGTTCAAACTAACGATCAACTCCTAACGTATTTGCGCGCACTGAACGATTAACCCTCTTGCCTTGATCATAATTATCTGGAGACAACCATGAAATTTCACAAGCTACTACTGGCGACTGCCGTATTTGCGTTCGGCTTTGCGAACGCTGCAAACAGTGCCGAAAAAAAGCATGAATTAACGTTCTCAACATATTTGCCCCCTGCGTATGAATATGCATGGAAGCCAATCGAAACATTCGTCAAAAATGTTGAGGAGCGTAGCAACGGTCGCGTTAAGATCAACGTTTTTCATTCCGCCCAGCTGTTCGACGGATATGAAGAGCTTCCGGCGGTGTCCCGAGGCGATGTAGATATCGTCAACATGACTTCGACCTACCCAAGTGGCACGGTCCCCGCTCTCAGCGTTTTTACCCTACCTTTCTTGTTCGACAGCACCGCACATTTGAAGCGCGCGCTGGACGCTGGTCTCTTCGATCTTGGTGCTCGCCAAGAACTTGAACAGCAACATGACGCGGTCATACTGGGTATTGCCCCATGGGATCCCTATGAGTTTTACTCGCGCAACTCACCCATAAAGACCGTCGATGACATCAAGGGCAAAGTATGGGCATCAACTGGCTCGATCGACGCTCAGGCCATCCAAGCACTAGGTGGTTCACCTACCAGTATGCCTTCATCGGAACTCTATCTTTCGTTTGACCGTGGAGTAATCGACGCAACACCACGCCCACTTCTCACCGGGATGGGACGCAGTCTGTACGAAGTGGCCAAACATATTTCTCTGGTTAACTTTGGCCTAGACGTATCGATACTCGCAATTAATAAAAAGAAATGGGATTCTCTGCCTGCAGACATTCAGGAGATTATTTCAACCGCAGCAAAAGAGCGTGACGCGGATCAATTGGCAAGGGTAGAAACCTTCATTACCGACTCGATTGACAAGTACAAATCTCTTGGTGTTACCGTCGAACGCGTCGACAGTGACAATCTGAGCAAAATGCGTGCGGCAACGCAACCAGTTATTGCGAAGTGGTCAGCTGATGTCAAAAATGGCGACGCTTATTTGAAACTGGTCAACGACACCCGTAAACCATAATCTAGCTAATTTCGAACTTGGCTCAGGCCAAGTTCGAAAGCCATCTCTGGAGAAAGTATGCGGCCTCTAGCAAATCGTTTCACCCGTTTTACAAACCGAATGAACCAATTTGCGATAGCTATCTCCGAGCTATCGCTGGTAGCGCTAATGCTTTGCATTTGCTACGCCGTCATCTCGCGCTACTTCTTTAAAAGCCCAAGCATGTACGCAACGGAAACTTGCGTGTATTTACTGTTGCTAGCCACTTGGGCGTCTGTAGGCTATATACATCAAATTGACAGACATGTGCGCGTTGAGGTTTTTGAAAGTTTGTTCAACGACAAGATCAAATTGGTAGCCAAAATCATTTCAATGACCTGCATTATCGCCTTTTGCGCGGTGCTTGTATGGGCGGGCTATTTGGTCGCTGAAACGGCCTACTTACGTAACTATCGTTCCACCTCATTAATGAAATTCCCATTATGGATCACCTACACACTCATCCCTTGTGGTGGCTTATTACTTGGGTTGACTGCCTTGAACAGATTAATAACGGGCGATAAACACCTCACAGACGACAAGAACGAGGGCGCGTAATGGATTCAATGACGATTTTCATTATCCTGGTCAGCGCATTCGCAGTATTGCTGAGTCTGGGAACCCCTATTTTTGCGGCGCTGGGCGTATCCAGTGTTGCTGGGATTATCCTTCACTCTGGGTTCAGTGGACTGCAGGTTATTCCACCAACTCTACAGCGAGGCATGGGAACTTACACACTCATTGCCATACCGTTATTTATCTTAATGGGTGAGGTCATTGCCCGTACGAGTATAGGCGGGCGCCTTTATCACTTATTTTATTTGATCACTAGTCGTCTACCCGGAGGCCTTGCAGTAGCGAGTATCGGCAGTTCGGCGGTATTCGGTGCTATGAGCGGCGTGAGTGTGGCCGGTGCTGCAACGATTGGGCGTTTCGCAATTCCGGAAATGCTTAAACGAGGGTACGACCCAGGGCTGTCGGGTGGTTCGATTGCTGCTGCAGGCGCTTTAGCCCTTCTAATCCCACCCAGTATTGGTTTTGTTTTGTATGGTGAAATTGCAGACCAGTCTATCGGCAAGCTATTCATCGCTGCGATCATTCCTGCTCTGCTAATCGTCGCATTAATGGTTCTGTACGTCGTCGTGCTAAGTTATATGCGGCCTGAACTGGCACCACGACACCCAGCACGTGTTTCAACACGTGCATTACTTCTGGCGTTTAGGGATGTTTGGGCAGGCATAATTCTAATCTTTCTTGTGATAGGAACCATTTATCTCGGCATAGCCACACCGACAGAATCGGCTGGTATTGGGGCTGCGGGAGCATTTGTAATTGCGTTAGGATACAAAGAGCTCAACATCAACAAGATCATGACCATCCTGAGATCTACTGCAGTGACAAGCGGCATGATTCTATTGATTCTGGCTGCTGCCTTGTTGTTCGGCTATATCATGACGCGCCTCATGATTCCTCAAAAGCTTGTTGCCATGGTTGCAGAATCATCTCAACCTGGCTGGATAGTTTTGGTTTTCATGCTCTTGTTTCTGATCATCATCGGCATGTTTCTGGATATCGTATCGCTGATACTTATAACGACACCCATATTATTGCCGGTAGTGGTGACATTGGGCTATGACCCCATATGGTTCGGCGTCATCATGATCATTGCATGTGAAATGGCAGTAATCACACCTCCCGTAGGGCTGAACTTATATGTAATTAAAGGCATTGCACCTGAGATAAGCTTAAAACAGATTACAAGAGGCGCATTACCTTTTGTGTTTCTTGAGATAATCGCCATAGTCATTTTGACGGTGTTTCCAGAAATTGTTCTTTGGCTACCAAAATTCAGATAATCGACTACGTGCTTTAAATAATAAAAGCCGACGTCTTGCGACGTCGGCTTTTATTACCTGTTTGTAAAAAAATAGCATGGTAGCAACATATTTCACGATGGCTCATTCGTTATCGACTGCTTTGCAAGTAACTAAGGCCGCACCACAATACTAATAACACCCGGCCATCACGCCCAGCACTAAAAGCACATTAATAATTGAGAAGAAATTTCCATGAGCCACTGCCCCGATTTTAACGCGACTCAACCAGCCGAAAAATTGCATATGCCTAATGTGTGCATGAACCGAGGTTGATGATGAGTACCGCACGTACTTTATTTAAAAAACTCTGGGATGCGCATGTTGTCAAAAACATCGATCAACAAAGAGATTTGCTTTATATAGACCGCCATCTTGTCTACGAAGTGACTAGCCCTCAAGCGTTTGAAGGATTACGTCAACATAAAAGAAAACCATGGCGAAGTTCAACTATTTTGGCGACAGCAGACCATAACGTCCCTACGCGAAACCGCCATGCCGGCATCGCGGATCGATTGGCCGCGGCACAGATCGACCAACTAAGTATTAACTGTGAAGAGTTTGAGATCAAAGAATTCAAACTCAACGACCCGCGCCAGGGAATCATCCATGTAATCGGACCCGAACTGGGCGCCACATTGCCCGGCATGACAGTGGTGGCCGGAGACTCACATACAAGTACCCATGGCGCATTCGCTGCGCTCGCATTTGGAATAGGCACTTCGGAGGTGGAGCATGTACTTGCTACACAGTGCTTACTTGTCAGCCACTTAAAAACCATGCGAATAGACATTAAGGGAAAGTTGCATCCCCACGTGAGCGCAAAGGATTTGATTCTGCACATAATCAAACACATAGGTGCCAGCGGAGGAAGCAATTATGCTATTGAATTCACCGGAGAAACGGTCAGAGGGCTGTCCATGGAAGCACGCATGACTCTGTGCAATATGGCAATTGAAGCCGGTGCGCGCGTTGGTTTGATCTCCGTCGATAACACCACGATTAACTATCTTGCGGGCCGCCCTTTTGCGCCTTCAGGAGCGCAGTGGAATACCGCGAGCCAATATTGGAAAAGCCTGGTCAGCGACGAGGACGCCGTGTTCGATTGCACGATTCACTTGACCGCTGAAGACGTTAAGCCCATGGTGAGCTGGGGCACATCACCAGATATGGTGACGTCAATTGATGGGAGCGTCCCGGCTCCAGAAGATTTTGAAACCATTAATCAGCAAGTCAGTGTTCGACAGGCACTCGAATATATGCAATTACAGCCGCATACGCTGATTACCGATATCAAGATCGACAAGGTGTTCATCGGTTCTTGCACTAATTCGAGAATCGAGGATCTGAGAACTGCAGCAATGATTGTCGAAGGCAAACAGGTTGCCCCAACAATAGTACAGGCGCTGGTCGTACCAGGGTCCGGACTAGTCAAGGCGCAGGCCGAGGCTGAGGGATTAGACAAGATATTCATCGCTGCCGGTTTTGAGTGGCGAGAGCCCGGCTGCTCGATGTGCCTGGGCATGAATGAGGATCGACTGCTACCTGGAGAGCGATGCGCGTCAACCTCGAATCGGAACTTCGAAGGAAGACAAGGCGCCGGAGGCCTTAGCCATTTGGTGAGTCCTGCGATGGCAGCGGCCGCTGCCATCGCAGGACGCTTCACGGATTTTACTGGGAGCTGACACGATGCGTGCTTTTTCTACACTAACCTCACTGACTGTACCCCTGGACAGAATCAATGTCGATACTGACGCCATACTGCCAAAACAGTTTATGAAGACAATTTTGCGATCAGGCCTGGGTAACCACTTGTTCGATTCTTGGCGCTTTCTTGACACTGGCGAACCGGGAATGATCACGACTAACCGCTTACCCAACCCTGATTTTGTACTGAACCAAAGTCGTTATCGGGGAGGGGCCATCCTTCTTGGGCGGGACAATTTCGGCTGCGGGTCAAGCAGGGAGCATGCAGTTTGGGCTCTGGATGATTATGGAGTCAGAGCCATTATCGCACCGAGTTTTGCCGATATCTTCTATAACAATTGCTTTAAAAATGGGCTTTTGCCCATCACCTTGGATGGCGCGATCATTAACCAGATGTTCAACGATACGGAAGGTACCGACGGATATCAGCTGACGATCGACCTTTGTAATCAAAGCATTACGAATTCTTCAGACCATCAATATAGTTTCGATATCGACCCTTATCGCAAACATTGCCTTTTACATGCGTTAGACGATATCAGTATCACTCTCCAAGATATTGATTCCATCAAAGCGTACGAACGGCAGCGATCGGCCCAAGAGCCGTGGCTGTTCACTGACTTGACGTAATAAGGTTAAGTGTCTCGCCATTAGCTTGCAGCACGTCACTTGTCTGTAAATGTCATGTGGCGCGGCTTTGGGCTTATTTAACAGCAATGCCCTAGGCTACGCTATGGCTACTTACTTGCTTGCGCCTAAATTCACATTCCCCTACATATAGCACATACAACTGACGCATATTCTCATATACCAAATCTGTACACACTTGCGCACGAGTACGATCGCAGCGTGGGTGTAGATTGACCACTTTATACATAGAATCAACGTGGGAAAGCGTGTGCCTGCAACAAGCCAGTTGGCGTTTATTGACGTCAAAACGGCAATTTGCGTAACTTTGTTTAACGCAATAGCTGTTGAACCTCGCAAGGGGTAGAAGCGTTAACTACCGCGCAAGTGGTTTCGCCCGATGCGAAGACACCAAACCCCAGACTATGAAGCCCCACTTGTTGGGGCTTTCGCTTTTTTAGAGATTGTCTGATGCTCTAAGTCAGGGCCCTTTTTGGTTTCGCATAGCGCGTGACCAAGCAACGCGCTCAACCGGATGCATTCTTTGCCAGGATCGAGTTTTCCGATAGTTAACGCATAAGCGTATCGCGGCGTCTGCGCTACCCTTCCCCCTGAAGGCCGAGGCTTACTTGTGCACCCGGTCAAACAGTGTCGCTATTTAGCTATGCCCAGAAACACGGCCAGGCACCGTTCAACTTGCACCATTGTATTTACGTCGATATGCCCGAAGGCTTCTCCTAGCTTGTCGCGCTTAACTGACAGCGCCTTATTAATCATGACTTGCGAGGTTTTCTGCAAGCCATTCTCTACGCCTGGCTCGATGGTGACACGAAGCAAGGGAGCGGCCACTAGCCTACTGGTCACTGGCAGCACGGTAACGCTTGTATGCTCACTAAACTGATCGGCCTGAATCACTAGGGCAGGCCTGGGTTTGCCAAAATCACCTTGCATCGAGATTGTCACAAACGCGCCGCGTATACTTTTGTGCGCCATCAGTCTGTCCAGCCCTCCACATCCGCGATAGATTCATCCATAAGGCGATCCAACTGCGTGTCAGCCTTTTCTGCGTTAGCTATCAAACGACATTGACGGCGACACTCCTCCGCAAAATCAGGCCTTCGTGTATCTGGCACCCAAATTTGCACTGGACGTAAACCCGCCATACGCAGCGCGTTACGATGCTTTTGGACGCGTGCATTTATATGCGTAGTCGCCATGACTGAAACTCCTATTTATCGTTACATGAAACATATTACGCATAACCTGCGTTACATGCAACTTTTCTCGATAGCACTTTGATTTAGACGGCGCCTGTATGCTGGAACACAGCCGGACATTAAAAATTTGCCATACGGGCCATCAATTGACATACCGTTTGAAACTATCACTGGTTACGCGAACATGGTATGGCCTGAGTGATTTATATCCATATCTGCGCCACATCGCCAACAGGCAGCCCAATCAATCTGACTTTCAAAGGGCAGCAGAATCAGGCTACTGCTTTATATTCATTCCAACACCCACGTATACTCAAACGGCCATCTCGGCATAATTAGAAAATGGGAGACTCCTCATGTACCGCAAGCATTCTGGCTATTTTCTTGCCGCTTCGCTGACTGCTGCCATTGCTGTTGCACCAGTCGCTTACGCACAAACCACACTAAAACTCATTAACGAATATCCAGCTACGTCGATAACGGCGACGGCAGATCTGAATTTCGCAGAGCAGGTCAATAAACTGTCGCAAGGCAGTCTCGAAGTTAAAACACTGCAAGAGAAAGACAACCCCTTCAAAGGCGTAGATCAGGTCGATGCCGTGAGCAAGGGTGATGTTCAAATGGGAACAATATTCGGCGGAATACTGGGTGCCAAAGACTCACTGTTTTTGCTGTCTTCCCTGCCCTTTGCATCGAAGGATTTTAAACAAGCACGCGCTATCTATACGTGCGCCAAACCCGCTCTTGAAGCACGCGCTCAGGCACTAAATACACGTCTTTTGTATGTAACGCCCTGGCCTCCTTCCGGAATTTGGTCGGTAAAACCCGTGGCAAATGCAGGAGATCTTAAGAATTTAAAGATCAGAACCTACGACCAAACCAGCAAGGCGGTATTTCAGAACCTAGGCGCTGAAAGCGTCAACCTGCCTTATTCTGCACTGGCTGAAAAGCTTGCCGCTGGCGAAGTCAACGCCGTGTTGACCTCGGGTGATGGCGGCGCAGGTCGCAAACTGTGGGATCATTTACCAAACTTCACTGCCGTAAATTATTCAATCCCTCTCAGCTACACCATTATCAATAACGACACCTGGAATAAGCTAAGCCCAGAGCAACAATCCACGCTCACCAAGGCGGCTGAGCAGGTTTCCGAAGCGTCCTGGAGTGGCGTAGAGAAACGCATCGATGCCAACTACGCCCGTATGCAGGAAAACAAAATGACGCTTAACAAAACGCCTTCAGCGGCGGTCATGGAAGCGCTCTCCAAGGCGGGCGCCGCGGAAACCGCATCATGGATGAAGGCCAATCCATTAGATGAACGAGAAAAGGCTTGCCTGAATTAGACGCTTTATTCATTGCTACAAGCAGCTATGTTGATGACTAAAGCGTGAAACACGCAAATTGGCGGCCCTGCTGCAGAAACCCGCAGTTGAGGTCCGCCATCAATCATCCCAAAGGAGACACACGTCATGACAAGCCGTCGTTTTAAATTTATCGGGGCACTGGCATTTAGCCTCACTATGGCTACGCCCGCCTTCGCTACAACCCAAGATGCGTATAGTCTTCCAGAGCCGTTCTTGAGTATGGAGAAAAGCTATTTAAAAGACTCTCCTGATCTACAGAAAATCATGGATGTCATGATTGAGACAGCTACGCGGCAGGTGAAAGACCCAACTCAAGACATTTTGCACAATCGGTTGTGTTCTGCGTTGGTCTACAAAATGGCCTCAGAAGAAAGCCTAGACGCTGAAGAGCGCCGGCTTGCTGTCGCTGGCGACTTGTTGCACAACATCGCCAAAGAGGAAAAAGAGATGGTCCTGACGGACCCAGCTCAAATGTCTAGCGCCAGAGAGATGGTCACCGAGCTTAAAAGTGAAGGTTACTTTAAGAAGTCACCACAGTTTTGGAGCGACGAACAGGTCCTCACCAACCCCAAGATTGGTGGCAACCGGGCACTCGTGCACCACATTACGGGTGGCGTCATGGCCGGTGATCTGCTGAAACAGGTAGGCGGCTATTCAGAAAAAGAGATTAATGCCATTCGGGCTGCAATCGTGGAACACTCTACCGGCTATTGGTATTTTCGTGCATCGATAGATGACATAGCTGGCAAACCCGGCGCATGGGAAAGCGTATACCCTGAGCCAGAAAGCAACATAGCCAAGTTCGCCCACGATGCCGATCTCATTTCTCAATTCGTACCTGAATCAGTGGTTCCAGATGGCAGCAAATGGCGCATGCTGGCGCAAAAGCGCTGGGGTGCAAAAACAACTCAAGAGGAAGGCCACATCGTTTACTATGTTTTCCTGCGCCTCTTTGAAGAGGCCAAGACCGCTCCTGGCAAAGAAATGGCACGTGAAAGATGGAACACCATCAAACCAGACCTGATCAAACTTATGGGCTTAAACCAAGACCAAGATCCGATAAAGGTTTTGGGTGTACCTAAGGTTTTTGCTAAGCAAAGTTAGCGCCTGGGCCAATCTGCAGGGCGACCAAATTAACAGCAGATACGGCCATAAGGCTGGTCGTATCTGTTAACGTGAACTCACACCAGTAACCATACAGCCGAACAAACACCCGCCGCACGAGCTTGACCATTAACCAAACCACCACACCCACGCACGATGAACGCCGAAGACCTTGAGCTGCTTGTATCCCGCACGATGCCCTTCGGAAAATACCAAGGGCGGCTGATAGTCGACCTGCCCGGCCATTACTTGAACTGGTTTGCGCGCAACGGCTTTCCAAAAGGGGAGATCGGCCGCCTTCTGGCATTGATGCAAGAATTGGATCACAATGGGCTGAAACCATTGCTGGATCCACTGCGCAAGGGTGCCAATTAAACGTTGTGAAGAAAATCCATACTGCCTAACGTGTCTGCGCCACGCGGCATGATTGGCATGGCAGGCAGGAAAGCAACGACACTAAGGAGAACCAAGCATATGAGCAAGACATTCAAGAAAGGCGATCACGTCACCTGGAATTCTGAAGCTGGTCACGTGTCAGGCACCATCATTAAGGTACATACCCAAGACTTTGACTATAAAGGGCACACCCACCGCGCTTCGCAAGACGACCCGCAGTATGAAATAAAGAGCGATAAAACGGATCACATCGCGGCGCACAAGGGTAGCGCTTTGGAACACGCGCCCAAAAAGAGCTGAGCATGGCGCTCCCGTTCTTTACCATAGGGCACTCAACCCGCAGCCTGGAAGAATTGGCCGCCATGCTGAATGATGCCGGTGTTGAAATGCTGGTGGATATCAGAACAGTGCCGCGCTCGCGAACCAACCCACAATACAATGAAGATACGGTTGGTGACTCACTCAAAGAGTTTGGTATCGGGTACACGCGTATCGCTGAACTAGGCGGGCTACGCAGCAAATCCAAAACCATCCCCCGTGACGAAAACGGTTTCTGGGAAAACGCCAGCTTTCACAACTATGCAGACTACGCTCTGTCTGAAGAATTTCATCAGGGTCTGGATCAACTGATCGCGATAGGCCGAGAGCGGCGCACCGCCATGATGTGTTCAGAAGCGGTGTGGTGGCGCTGCCATCGACGCATTGTTGCTGATCACCTTATTGCCCGAGGTGAAGACGTAATCCACATTATGGGGCTTGGCCGTCTTGATGCCGCCAAGCTTACGCCCGGCGCCATCACCCAGAAAGATGGCATGGTTGTTTACCCAGCTTAACCCCCGTCCAGGTTGTATGATGACGCATATTGCTTGCGGACGATATTAAATGCTTTGGACAATCACCCTTGCCCGCTGATTAACCGCATCATATCTGCGCCAAATCCCTTGCCTCACCCCCAGTTATATGATGAGAGGCAGCTTGACTGAAAAAATATAAAGCACAGGAGACAAACGGTGACTTTCAACAGCCCGACCGTTCAGATTCCCCGCATGATCCGCATGCATGCAGACGACAACGTGGCCATCGTCGCCAATGACCGAGGCCTGCCAGCAGGCACGCAGTTGCCAGGCGTCACGTTGCGCGAGAAAGTCCCCCAAGCCCATAAATTTTCATTGGTAGATATCCCCGACGGTGGCGCGATTATGCGATACGGGGTCGTCATTGGCCATGCAACAAGGGCTTTGCCGGCTGGAAGCTGGGTTTACGAAGCCGTCATGCGTATGCCCCCCGCCCCTTCGCTGGAGAATCTGCCGGTCTGTACGGTACCTGCGCCCAACTTGCCGCCGCTGAATGACTACACGTTTGAAGGCTACCGCAATCCGGACGGTTCCGTAGGCACGCGCAACATCCTCGCCATCTCCATGACAGTGCAATGCGTGGCTGGCGTTGCAGAAATCGCCATTGAGCGTATTCGCAAAGAGCTGTTGCCGCGCTACCCCAACGTAGATGGCGTCGTAGCTCTGCGGCACGGCTATGGCTGCGGTGTGGCCATTGACGCACCGGGCGCATCCATCCCCATACGCACCTTGCGCCACATTGCACAAAATCCCAATTTCGGCGGCGAAGTCATGGTGGTAAGCCTGGGCTGCGAAAAACTGCAGCCCGAGCGTATGTTGCCAGACCGCTTCGATGGACAGGCCGGCTCTCATCCCGATCTGATTCGGCTGCAAGACAACCAGCATATTGGTTTTGGCTCCATGATAGATTCGATTCTGGCAATGGCTGACACCCACCTCGAACGCCTGAACCGTCGTCGTCGCGAAACCTGCCCGGCGTCCGAGCTCGTAGTGGGCGTGCAATGTGGCGGCAGCGATGCGTTTTCAGGTGCGACCGCAAACCCTGCTGTGGGGTTTGCCAGTGATCTACTGGTGCGCGCAGGCGCCACCGTCATGTTCTCGGAAGTGACCGAGGTGCGCGATGGCATCGACCAGCTCACTGCACGCGCAGCCACGCCCGAAGTTGCACGGGACCTGGTGCGCGAAATGGCCTGGTATGACGACTACCTGCAGCGCGGCGACGCTGACCGCAGCGCCAACACCACACCTGGCAACAAGCGTGGCGGCTTGTCCAATATTGTGGAAAAAGCCATGGGTTCCATTGTCAAATCAGGCAGTACGCCAATCAGGGGTGTGGTGAGCCCAGGCGAGCGCGCACAGACCAAAGGGCTGCTGTATGCAGCCACACCAGCTGGCGACTTTATGTGCGGCACACTGCAGCTAGCCGCAGGCATGAACGTCCATATCTTTACCACCGGGCGTGGCACGCCCTACGGCCTGACGGAAGTTCCGGTCATTAAGGTTGCCACCCGGTCAGATCTGGCGCGTCGCTGGTACGACTTAATGGATATCGATGCCGGTCGCATTGCCACGGGTGAAGCCAGCATTGAGGACATGGGCCAGGAACTATTCGAATGCATACTCGACGTTGCAAGCGGCCGCAAAACCTGGGCGGAACACTGGGGTATCGCGAACGACCTAGTGCTCTTTAACCCCGGGCCAGTAACATAAGGCTGATCTGTGCAAGCACTGCATAAATGGCGATGTCGCCATCTCGGCAGTTACCCACCAAGATGAGCAGAACGCACACAAGGCCCAACGTCGCGATCAATGGTGCGATGTTGGGCCTTGTTTGTTAGGCTAAAGGCATGAGGCAATCTGACAAGCAAGGTTAATTACAACGGCCTGTCGAAAATAAAACCGCCATCTTATGCTTGCCTGAACCGTACAAATTAATTTTTCTGCCCTACCTCAAAATTGGCCATTAGCTCAAGCGCGCGCACCATGCCTGAGTGGTCCCATGCACTGCCGCCATGCGAAGCGCATACGTTGAAGAGCTCCTGACACGTTGCGGTATTTGGCAGAGCCAGCCCCAACTCTTTGCCGGCAGACAATGCAAGATTAAGGTCCTTCTGATGCAGTTCAATGCGAAAACCAGGATTGAACGTACGCTTCACCATGCGCTCGCCATGCACTTCCAGAATCTTCGACGACGCGAAACCGCCCATGAGGGCCTCGCGCACACGGGCGGGGTCAGCGCCTGCCCTGGAGGCGAACAGCAAGGCTTCGGCAACCGCTTCGATGTTAAGCGCGACAATAATTTGATTGGCAACTTTGGCTGTTTGACCATCACCGTTACCACCGACCAGCGTTATGTTCTTGCCCATCAGGGCAAAGAGTGGCCGAATTTTTTCGAAGGTGTCTTCTTCGCCGCCCACCATGATGGAAAGCGTGGCGTTTTGTGCGCCAACTTCGCCACCCGATACAGGGGCGTCCAGGTACTGGCAATCAAGCGCGTTGATTCTGGATGCAAAGGTTTTGGTCTCGATGGGCGAGATCGAGCTCATGTCTACCACCACCTTACCCGCTGACAGCCCCTCGGCAATACCATTGGCGTCAAACAACGCGCTTGCTACATTCGGGGTATCGGGCACCATCACAAAGATAATGTCTGCACTTTGTGCCACTTCTTTGCCGCTGCTGCAGGCTACGCCGCCAGCCTCGACCAAGTTTGCGGGGACACTGGTGCGGCTAAACAGAAACACATCATGGCCAGCCTTGATTAAATTCAACGCCATGGGCGCACCCATAATGCCCAGCCCTACGAAACCCAACTTACTCATTGCTCTCTCCTGTGAACGTATTGCTTTAAAGGTATTTGTCTTTTAATGCCTGAGTGGCATTCAGGAATACACCCAAATCACCGCCTACTGCGACAAAGCTCGCGCCCATTTCCATATAGCGACGCGCATCGGCTTCTACCGGCGCGAGAATCCCGCAGGGCTTGCCGGCCGCCTTGGCACGGGCAAAAACATGCGCAATCGTGCTCTGCACTTTCGGCAACAAGGCCTCACCCAGATGCCCCATGCCCGCCGCAAGATCAGACGGGCCTACGAAAAGGCAATCTACACCACCTACTGCTGCAATGGCGTCGATGTTATCTACCGCCTGCTGGGTTTCAATCTGGACGATGACCGCGATGTTGTCATTAATGACTTTTTGATAGTCTTTGACCGTACCATACCGGTTACTGCGGTGCGCAACCGATACGCCGCGCACCCCGCCACTTGGATAACGCGTCGCGGCAACCGCAGCACGAGCATCATCAGCGGTTTCCACAAACGGCACCAAAAAGTTGTAAAAGCCGATATCGAGCAGACGCTTAATCGTTACAGTGTCATTACTTGGCGGCCGCACAACAGGCGCGCTGACGCTGTCTTTCAGTGCCATAAGCTGTGGAATAAACGTTAGCACATCATTGGGCGCGTGCTCGCCATCGAGCAAGATCCAGTCAAAGCCAGCCAGGCCAAGAATCTCAGCCGTGATGGGGCTGCCCAACGCTGACCAGCACCCTATCAAGCGTTTGCCGGCGATAAGGTCAGCCCGAAACTGGTTGGGGAAAGCGGAATACGGAACAGCATTACTCATGAAAGACTCCCGTCAGGGTTTTAAGCCGAGACAAGAAGCCTCCAGCCGCGTTTGATCTGACAACGTAGTTAATGGGTTTTAACGATGACCAACATTAGTTATACGTCATCATACAACACAACACCCTTTCTCGTAAACCGCCGAGGAATCACTGCAGTAGCCAATATCGATCAGTCGCAACGAATTGGCGAAGTCCACCAAGCACCACACCTTACAGACATCCCTTACAGACATCCCTTACAGACATCCCTTACAGACATCCCTTACAGACATCCCTTACAGACTTACCTTACAGACTTACCTTACAGACTTACCTTACAGACTTACCTTACAGACTTTAAATACACACTTTACATACACACCATATAGACGCACCGCAGCCTTCGTGCGGGCTGGGCCTGTTTGACGGGATTAGGAATGCGCCGCGCGCACGTGCCTGAGCGGGGATGCAAGGCCGCAACTGTTCGAGCGGGACGCTTGTCTGGAGCCCAGTGGGCTCCAGACAAGCGTCCCGATCAGGTATGGGCGCGTGGGCAGTCGGGCATCGCCCGACCGCATGACGGCCGGAAAACAGGCCCAGCCCGCACGAAGGCGTTAAAAGAACCACTTTACGGCCGTCGCGATCAGGCACGCGCACGCGTCAAGTCGGGCACCACCCGACCGCATGACGGCCGGAAAACAGCCCCAGCCCGCACGAAGGCGTCAAAAGAACCACGCGCTGCTGTTTGTGGCCGCGCCCCGCATTGCTCCTGGACACTGGCAAACTCCTTGAGACCACCACCCTGTGATACGCTGCCTTTCTCGGCACAAAATTTGTCTCAACGCTCGCTGGCCTACGCCCCACACTTTCATGACCCAAGACAGAAACCGAAAAAAACGTAATGCATTTCCTGACGCAAACGATCTCGGTAAACCGCTCGAGGGATGGCGCCATACGCTTTACACGGTCATCTTCGAAGCAGACACCAAGATCGGCAAGCTATTCGATCTAATCCTCATCATTGCTATTCTTCTCAGCCTTGCAGTCATCATGGCCGACAGCGTCGAAGATCTCTCAAGCCGATATGGACATGTGTTTCGTATCCTCGAATGGACGTTCACGGGTTTGTTTACTCTTGAATACCTGCTGCGGCTGATTTGCGTCAAACATCGCTGGCGCTATGCGCTCAGTTTTTACGGCATTGTTGACCTGCTGGCGGTCGCGCCCACTTATGCGGCACTGCTTTTCCCCAACATGGCCTTCCTGATCGGTGTTCGTGCCTTGCGCCTGCTGCGGGTGTTTCGGGTATTCAAGCTTGCCGCTTTCGTCGATGAATACGTAATGCTTGGCCGGGCACTACGCGCCAGCGCCCGCAAAATTCTGGTTTTCCTGTCTGTCGTGCTGTCTATTGTGCTGGTCATGGGCACTATTATGTATGTGGTCGAAGGCCCCACCAGAGGGTTTATCAGCATTCCAGCAGGGGTGTATTGGGCCATCACTACACTTTCGACGGTAGGTTTCGGCGATATCACCCCGCAAACTGGGCTGGGCCGTTTCCTTGCCTCGGTCATGATGCTGCTGGGCTGGGGGGTATTGGCCGTACCCACCGGTATCGTCACTTTGGAATTAGGTCTGGCACAAAAGGCCATGCGCAAAGACGTTACCACCCGTACATGCCACGAATGCCTTAAAGAAGGCCTAGATGCTGACGCCAATTTCTGTAAAAAATGCGGTGCAAAACTGTCTGAATATCAGAACGATTAGTTACCCTTGCCGGCCGCATTGAGGTCTACAGCAAATTGACCCACCATTGCCAAACAGGTGTCGGTGAAGCCCATAACCTTCACCCGAACGCCCGCATGGCGAAACCATCACGCCACCCTGACCATCACAGCCAGTGCACCAGCACCGGCACAATAAGGCCCAGACCCATCAAAATAAGTAGCGCAAAGGCAAAGCGGCGCATGGTTTGGGGTGAACAAGGTGGCGGGTAACGTTTTCCTGCCAGGGTGGCCACCGCCACCAGCGGCAGGCAAATTGCGCTAAGTACAAGTTCTTGCGAATAGAGTTGCCCCTGTGCCGCCACGAACAACGTGCGCGCCCCGGCAATAACGGCGTTTAGAAATATCAGCCCACCACGTATCTGCGCCAGCGACAGGGGTTGTCGATAAAGCTGAAAAATCAATGGCGGCCCGGGTATGCCAAACATGCCCCCTATTAGCCCCCCCAGAAATGCATAGTAGGCAAAACTGCCCCGCCCTGACAGCTGTTTTAGCGGCTCGGGCTTCCAGGCAAAATTAACCCCGCCATAGACGATGACTAATCCCAACAATACCTGAATAACATCAGCTGCTTCACTGCTCAGGTAATCCAGTAGCAGCACACCCAGCAGGCTGGCGGGCAGCACTGCCACCACCATAACACCGGTAACCGCCCACGGAACATGGTGAAGATTGCCCCGTAAGGCCAGGGCACTGTTCATCAGTGTGACGATGCTGACCACACTGGCCAGCGTAGCCACAGAGACAATGCCCGCGCCACTGGCCAGACCCATAATGATCATAGCCAGCCCAAAACCTGTCACGGTATGAAAATACACCGCCGCAATGACGACAAGTGCAAACGGCGCCAGCGCGGCAAGCTCAGGAATTATCATCCGCTATCGCACAGGGATGAGGCCGAGAGACAGCCACGGCACAAAGGCGATAAGCATCCAGGCAATCAGCAGTCCGCCCAGATACAGCATTGCCGAAGGAACAATACGCATATAGGGAATGCCCGTAATTCCGCTGGCCACAAAAAGGTTTAATCCAAAAGGTGGAGAGATAAACCCGATGGCTGCACCAACCAGAAAGATCACCGAAAAATGAACCGGATCGACGCCCATCGACACGGCAATGGGCGCAAGAATAGGTGCAAAAATGACGGTAACCGGAAGGCTTTCGAGAATGCACCCAGCAGCCAGAACAATCGTCATGCAGATAAGCAAAACAATGGTTGGGCTGTGGCCAAATGTACCAATGAAGCCCGCCACAGAATCCTTAACACCCAACAGGCCGAACACCTGCTGCATCACAATCGAGACGGCAATCATGGGCGCAAGCATACCGGTAAGCTGCCCCGACCTAAGCAAAATGTCAGGCAGCGCACGCCAGCTGATTTCACGCGTTACAAACAGGCCAGCGAGCAGGCAGAACCCCACCGTGATCGCGGCAGCCTCGGTGGGTGAAAAAATACCTGAGTAAATGCCATAGATCACGATGAACACAGCAAAAAAGCCCAGATATGCCCGTCTTGCAGTACGCACAACCTTGCGCATATCCAGTGGCGTTCTTTGCCCCATGCCATCACGTCGGCAACGCCACCAGCAAACCGTCATCATCGCCACCACCATAAGCAGCCCTGGCAGTATGCCCGCGATGAACAGGTCGGAAATCGACAAGTTCATGATGAAGCCATAAACAATAAAAATAATGGAGGGCGGAATAATAATGCCAACCGTGCCGCCGGCTGCTGCGGTAGCCGCCGCGAAGTTAGACTGATATCCATCCTTGACCAGCAGCGGGTGCATGATGCCGCCTATGGTGGCCGTCGTGGCCGCGTTTGAACCGGATATCGCGGCAAATAATCCGCAGGAGCCTAAAGTCGCCAGGCCCAGACCGCCATGCATCCAGCTCAGGCAAGCATGAGCAAAATCGGCTAGGCGTCGCGCAATACCGGCCGCCGCGATGAGGTCTCCGGTAAGAATAAACAGCGGCAATGCCAGCAAACCGAAAAAGTTCAGGCCTTCGAACAAGGTGACACCCACATTGGCCAGCGTAAAATCTATCGCCAGCGATGCACCCACGACCCAAAAGCCCAAAACCAGAAAAATCGGCACGCCGAGCAAAAACAATACAAACACACCCAGGGTGATCAGAGTAATTAAGAGACTGGTGTCCATATTGCGCCCTTAAACAGTTTCCGAGCCGACACTTTGAATGTCGACAATAAATGGCTCTCGCCTGCGATAACGCCCAATATCGGCAGCAAGATTCTGCAAAGCGCGAAACATCAGCAGTATCCAAGCCGTGGGGGTTGCGCAATAAAACCACCATTGCATGAGGTTGTCCGTGCCCTGAACGATAGAAAAATTGTTATAGGCGAGCACGGTTTGCTCCAGCGTGTAGTAGACGACAAGCACACCGAATGTGACCCACAAGAAGGCGTCCAGCCACATGCAGGCGAACTGCCCCTGATAGGACATTCTCACGCGAAATTCGTTAAAACACAGGTGCGAACGCCGTCGCACGTTGTACGAGCAACCAATCCACGTGACCCAAAGGAACAGGTAAATGGGAATCGAGCCGCTCCATGGAATCTGCGTGCTGAACAAATATCGCTGTGCCACAGCAAAAATAATAATGCCGGCCATAGAAGCGTAGGCCACCAGGATGAATGCCCGCTCTACATTGCGGTCCAGCCATCGCAGTATGGAAAGTAAAGGCGTCATCACTCAATCCTTGTGCTTGTACATATGCATGCAGCAGCCCGTACTGGCCCGCCGGTGACACCATCAGGCGCGGGAACTTACCCGCGCCCGGCCTGCGCGGATTCAGGCAGACTTCCACCACTTGCGCGGCTTCACGCTTTCGACAGTGGCATCCTCAGGAATCTCACGCGCAATCGCATAAATTTCTTCATAGGTATCCGCACCACCCTGCATCTTGTTCAAGCGTTCACGCCATTGTTCCCAAGGTTTGGCATTGGACTTGGGCGAGCACATCTGCTCGGCCTTTTTGATTTCCTCGGAAGACAGCTCGGCAACCCGTACCTTGTTTTTGCCAAAAAGCGTGTCAGGACCAGGATTCGGCACGGCGCCAACGACCTCGACCAAGGCGCGCTCGTTCTCACGTTGCGTGTACTGCTGTGCCGAGTATGCGGTTTCCATGATGACGTCTTGCAGATCAGGCGGCAGCTTCTCGAACGTTTTGTTGTTCATCGCCGTATGCTCCGTGCCGCAGAAGAAGCGCAGGTCCACAGCCTGGGACAAAACCGGCGAAAGCCCGCCGTATCCAGCCGCACCCATCCAGGTTTCTGCGCCATCAATCAGACCAGACTTCAATCCGTCGACAGTTTCTTCCCATGCCAGCGGGACGGGACCCAGATCCATGAGCTCCATGGCAATGCGGCCCAACTGCGTGCCCGTAACGCGATTTTTGGTGCCCGCAAGCTCAGATATCGTGGTAACTGTAGGCTTGTCGGCAAACTTGGAGCCCATCATCAGACCGCGCAGCTCACAATGCGTGAACAGAAACTGAATGTTATGCAGGCGACGCAACGGTTCGCGCAACAGAACTTCGCTCTTGGGGTGATAGAAAAAATAATGCTGCGAAGCGCGGCTGGGGAACATGTAGGCAAAATCGAGCACGTTGTAGTAGGGTGCCGCGCCTGCCGAGTTCTGCGTACTGGCGGTAAACATGTCGACAATACCCTGCTGGGTTTTCTTCACGCAATCGAGCTGGTTGCAAATCTGATTGCTGCCAATAAAGTCAACGCGAATTGCGCCATCGCTGCGTTTTTCAAGTTCGCGCGCAAACCATAGCTGGCCTGACTCCTGAATCTTGAGGTTTTCTTCGTTAAACCCAGCCGCCCCCATTTTGAAGTTGTACTTGGCTTTACCGCCGCGGTCCTTCGCCGTCTGTGCTGCGGCGACGCCTACGCCTTCAAGTGTTAAGGGACCAAATAAGCCCAGTGCGCCCAGCATGGTGGAACTCAGGCCATAACGGCCCGCCACACGCATAAAGCCCCGACGATCCAAAGGTGTTTTCGTTGTCATGTTATGTCTCCGTTATTGGCTGTGTTCAGCCTATATGAACTACCCTTGTCTTTCTTCGCGAATCAGATCCACCACCTTTTCGGCCATCATGACGATGGGCCCGTTGGTGTTGCCCGAGACCAGCGTGGGCATGGACGAAGCATCAATAACACGAAGACCTTGCACGCCGCGTACCCGCATATGAGCATCGAGTACTGCCATGGGGTCTCCTTCTGGCCCCATGCGGCATGTTCCACTAGGATGAAAAATCGTGGCGCCTGTATCTCGTGAAAACGCCAGCAAGTCTTCATCTGTTTCTGCATCTGGCCCAGGCTTAACCTCTCTTTTGACGTAAGGCCGCATGGCACTGGACTGGGCGATCTGCCTGGCCGCCTTCACCGCCGCGATCGTGGTTCTGCGATCAAGATCTGTATCCAGATAATTAGGCTGGATTTCGGGCGTGACCAATGGGTCGGCAGACTTGATACGCACGTAGCCACGCGATTCAGGCCGCAACTGGCACACTGAGAAAGTAAACCCTGAGTATGGGTGTACTTTGCCCCCCGCCATGTCTGCGGAAAGCGTCGCCACATGAAACTGGATATCAGGAGTAGCGGCCTCGCCAGGCAATGCCCGCATGAAACAGCCTCCCTGGTTGATGCCTACGGCGAGCGGCCCCTGTCGCAGCATAAGCCATTGCATGCCCATGCGCATCTTTCCCCACAGCGTGTTGAGCGCATCATTGGTGGTAATGGGCTTGGTGCACTCAAAACCCAGACGGATCTGAAGATGATCCTGCAGGTTTTCACCAACACCGGGCAGATCCACCACCACAGGCACGCCTAATCTCTGCAATAACTCCGCCGACCCTATACCCGACAATTGCAGTAACTGAGGCGAATAAATGGCGCCAGCAGACAGCAGCACCTCGCCATTAGCATTAAGCTCGGCGCGGTTCGCCTGGCCATTGCGCAGATAGTTCACGCCCACGGCCCGGTTTCCGTCCAAAATAACACCTGTTGCCTGCGCATTGGTGTGTACGGTAAGGTTGGCACGCTTGCGTGCGGGGCGCAAATACGCCGTTGCAGTACTACAGCGCAAGCCTTTGAAGGTTGTGAGCTGGTAGTAACCCGCGCCCTCTTGCTCCTGGCCATTGAAATCGGCAGTGCGCGGCACACCGATCTCTTGTGCGCCATCCAGAAAGGCTTCAATAAGTTCATCTTTGTGAGGGATGTCAGAGACCTTCAGTGGTCCACTCCCCCCATGAAACCGCGAAGCACCGCGTTCGTTGGATTCAGACTTGATGAAATACGGCAATACGTCTTCATAGCTCCATCCGCTATTGCCCAACTCAGCCCAATGGTCATAGTCTTGGCGCTGCCCACGTATGTAGATAAGACCATTGATTGCGCTGGAACCACCTAGCGTTTTGCCACGTGGCCAGTAGATGCGACGGCCGTTCATATTGGGGTCAGGGTCTGTGTGCAGACACCAGTTGTACCGCTTGCTCCACATGGTTTTACCGTAGCCGATAGGCAAATGAATCCATATCGACCTGTCGGGCGGCCCTGCTTCCAGCAGCAGCACCTGAACCGAGGGATCTTCACTTAACCGGGAAGCCAGTACGCACCCCGCCGAGCCAGCACCAACCACGATGTAATCAAAACGTTGGGCCATACGATCGTTTCTCCGGCGTAAAAAGAATCGCATAAAAATGGAACAATTCGTTCTGATATGGTATAGATCAGGGAACAGAGTAACAAGCCATAAACCGCTGGTTCTTACTAGGACTTTCCCGTGAATTCTGTTCCAAATTTCGACGCCGAAGATACGAATATTGAAATCAGTGGGGGTGCACCCGGTCGCGCCCTTCGCATTCTCGAACTGGTTTCCGCTCATGGCAGGGCCATGACGCTAGCCGAAATCACTGGCACGCTGTCTTTGCCCAAGGGCACAGTACATAGGCTTTGCAGCCTGCTGGTATCCATGGGCTATCTGGCGCGCGATGTGGATGATCGTAGTTATGCCGTGGGGAAGGCCATGCGGCGCATGGCACTCAATACACTGAAGCATCGTTCGGTGCAAAGCCTGCGCCATGACATTCTGACGGAACTGGTCAAACAGGTAGGTGAAACCTGCAACTTCAACGCCCTGGACGGCACTCAGGTGGTGTACCTTGATCGCGTCGAAGGCCAATGGCCACTACGGCTTATTTTTGATGTTGGGTCGCGCGTGCCGCTGCACTGCACCGCCAGCGGAAAGTTACTGTTAGCCCACATGCGGGCCGATGAGTCCAGCCGCATCTTGCCCTATCTGCGCATGGATGCACTCACCCCAAGCAGTATTACCTGCCTGATGGATCTGGAGCGCGAGTGCAAGGATATCCGTGAAAAGGGCTACTCAACAGACCGCGAAGAATTCATTGCCGGCATGGTTGCGGTTGCCGTGCCAGTGCGCGACAGCCGCGGAGACGTCGCCGCAGCAGTCGCCCTGCATGCGCCCACCGCTCGCATGTCGCTGGACAAAGCCATTGAGATGTTGCCTTATCTGAACAAGGCTGCGCGGGATATGCAGGGGGTGCTTTGAAGATAAAAGCGTGTGCTCGATACGATTTACATCAACAACTTATAGGGAGACTCAAGCAGTCCTTTTAATTCAGCTAGAAAGTGCGCCGCCACCGCCCCATCAATGGCACGATGGTCGGCAGACAGAGTCATGTTCATGACGTGACCAATGCCAAGCACGTTTTCCTTTACAACAGCCTGCTTCACCACTGCCCCCACGGCCAAAATGGCTGCTTGCGGTGGATTGATAATTGCACTGAACTGCTTTATGCCATACATTCCAAGATTGGAAATCGTAATCGATCCGCCCTCGTATTCTTCTGGCTTGAGCCGTCCAGCCCGCGCTTTTTCTGCCAAACCTTTCAGCGACTGCGCAATCTCGCCAAGCGCTTTTTGATTTGCGTTTTTAATCACGGGGGTCAACAACCCTTTTTCTGTGGACACAGCCACGCTGACATCAACGGCGGCGTTTTGAATAACGACTTCATCAGTCCAGCGAACGTTGATTTCAGGCACACGTTTGACTGCACGTGCGACGGCAAAAACCAGAATGTCAGTGACCGAGATCTTTGCCGTGTCTTTTGAAGCATCAACCTCGGCGTTAAGTTGACCACGCATCGCCATAATGGAATCCATGCTGCAGTCGATACTCAGATAAAAATGCGGTATCTGTTGTTTGGCTTCTTGCAGTCTACGTGCAATGGTTTTGCGCATAGTGGTATGAGGTATCGATTTGATTGAAGTCGTTTCATCACTCTGCTTGAGCACATCAACGTGCTGTTCAACGCCGACCGCCGCCCTTTCAATATCTATTCGGACTATGCGTCCACCAAAGCCAGTGCCCTCGAGGGATGCAATATCAACATCCAACTCACGAGCGAGTCGTCGAGCCGAAGGGCTGGCTACGTAACGCCGATGTTTAGCGGAATGGGCTTCCTCAGTGACCACTGCATTCCGGGTGGGCTCCTTTTTGTGTGTCGCGTCTAGGGCCGGTTGCTCAACAAGCGACGCAACAGCATCTCCCGATGCGGACTCTACAGATAGCAGAGCAATCGCGGTTCCGACTGCAACATCGGCATCTCCCGCATTAACCAGAATTGTCTCCAGCACGCCGTCATCAAACGCTTCGAGATCAATGACTGCTTTGTCCGTCTCGATTTCTGCCAATATATCGCCGACTGAAACCCGGTCGCCCTCTTTCTTCACCCACTGGACAATCTTTCCCTGCGTCGTGCCTGAACCAATAGCGGGCATTAAAATTTCAATTGTCATCTGTACTACCTTTTGTATTAGTCTTGCAACACGCACAAGGTACGTCCATCTTTGGCTGCTAATTCATGAACACGCCGCCGTTCACATCTAGCGTTGTGCCGCATATATAGCTGGCAGCGTCTGTACAAAGGAAGGCAATAGGTTGCGCAATTTCTTGCGGTGTGGCGAGGCGCCGAAGTGGAATGGCGGTTTCATCAAAAGTCTGATCGGCCACCATACCTGTTGCTGTGGCTCCAGGCGCAACCGCGTTTACCGTAACGTTGTGCGGAGCACCCTTGCGTGCCAACCACTTGACCAGCGCATTGATGCCCCCCTTAGCGATCACGTAATGCGGGCTCGCTTTCAATCCGCCCATACGTCCAGCCACTGACGACACCAACACGATTCGGCCATGCCCCTGGCGAATCAACCGGTCAAGACCGGGCCGAAGCAAATTAATAACGCCCAGCGCATTTACATCGATTGTTTTATGAAACGCATCATCCCAATCTGGGTCGTTCCAGTCGTCCCACGGGCAACACCCTGCGTTTGCCACGATTGCGTCCAATTGAGGAATTTGTGCGACCAAGTCTTCCGTCGCGCGTCGATCACGCACATCAAAGCCCGCGATCTGTACGTTGGCGCCTTTAGCCTGCAACTCTTGAGCAATTTGCACAGGCTCGCTTAAATCAACAAGCACCAGGCTTGCACCGAGTTGCGCGCATACCCGTGCGGTCTCCGAGCCAATCCCACCGCTAGCGCCGGTAATAAGAACTGTCTTGCCTGCCAGCGAGAACGGCATCATGATTGCTCCCCAGGGCGGGGCATAGTCAGCCCGCTATTTGCCATCATTTGTCGTATGCCGGCCTCCACTTCTGCCGCACCCGCCAGTGCCGCCTTTTCAAGGGCCTTGGACACTACGGGTGGCGCCCATTTTCCGGTAATACGCATGATGGGCTGATCAAGATAATCAAAAAAACGCCGCTGCAGCTCATCGGCAATAAACACCCCAATAGTCGCCCCCCTTGAGGTCTGCTCTACAACAGCGATTCGCTCAGTCTTACGAACAGACTCTCCAATCGTTTCATAATCGATGTCGCGCTGGGCGAGTGTCCTCAAGTCAATAACGTCGGCACTCACACCAAGGCGTGTTACCACCTCGACACAAATGTCGACCATAGTTGAAGTCGCCAATAAGGTGATGTCAGTTCCTTCAAGAACGCGACGCGCTTTATCCAGAGGGATGTAGTAGTTACATCCGGCAGGCACCAGCGTTTTTTTGCGGTGTAGTTCCTGCGGCTCGATTACCAATACCGGATCTGTGCACCGTAAAGCCGAATTCATCAAACCCACATAGTCGAAGGCGTTGGACGGCGCCACGATGTGCCAACCAGGAAACATCGCAAACACAGCAGCAGGGTCCATTGAGTGCTGAGAACCATACCCCTCATGCCCGGGAATTCGTGTGCGCAATACCAGAGGCACGGTTGCAGTACCATTAAAAAGATGCCGTATCTTTCCGGCCTGATTCAGCAATTGATCGCCCGCTACCAGAAAAAAGTCGCTGTACATCAACTCTACAATTGGTCGCAACCCAGACAATGCCGCGCCCGTAGCCAAACCGCAAAAACCATTTTCTGTAATGGGCGTGTTAATGATACGGTCAGCAAACTCAGGCAATAAACTGCGTGTGGCACCTACTGTGCCGCCCCCCATATTGGCCACATCTTCGCCAAATACATAAATAGACTCGTCTTCTTCCATGCGTGCACGCACGACACGCGACATGGCCTCGATATAGGTCAGGCTCTCCATTTCTTCGGGTGCGAAATCTTCAACTTCAGAAAACGTTACCCCATCAAACTCAGACATGTCGCTGGTCAGATGGTCATCAACCGTTGCAGCTTCAGGCCAGAGTTCAGGGCGAATACGGCTGGCAGAGCCTTTCCCCTCAATGCAGCTGTCGTAGGCTGCAGAGACCGCGTGCCGAGCTGCCTGATCAATACGCTCCAGGTTTTCTTCAGTGAGAATGCCGCGCTCCGTTAATTGCTTTTTGAGAAAAAGCCACGGATCGCGTTCACGCCATTCATCCTCTTCGGCACGCGTTCGGTATCCAAATGCGCTTCCGGGAACGGACGAACTCTGATGGTAATAGCGATAGACATCTGCGTGTATAAAGGCAGGCCGGTCTTCTTGCTTGATATAGTCATGACACCAGCGCGTAGCCAGCCAAACGGCAAACGGGTTCATACCGTCAACCGCGATGGCAGTAATACCGTGCGCCTGGGCTCTCGTCATGAGTTGTGTCTGAAATGTTGACTGTTCAACACTCATCGATACGGCGTATCGATTGTTTTCCACGAAAAAAAGCAAAGGCAACCGATACAGGGCGGCCAGGTTCATGGCTTCGTGAGTGGCTCCCTGGTGGATGGCACCGTCGCCAAAAAAACTGACCATAACATCTGAGCCCTTGGTTGCCTTTTCAGCAAAGGCGTGACCGCAGGCAATGGGCAGACCACCCGCGACAATTGCGTTAGTACCCATGATGCCAAGGTCAGCGCGCCGCAAATGCATTGAGCCCCCTCGTCCGCCTGTCCAGCCATTTTTCAGCCCAAAGATTTCATGCATCATGCCACGCACCTCAGTTTTCATGGCCTCGGTCAAACTTCCTGTTTCTACCGGGTCGAAATCTGCGTCATAGAGCGCATTAATAGCTTTGGCCAGACATTGATGGTGGGCACGATGAGTGCCGTTGATCAAGGTTGTGGTGGGCAATGCAGCAATGCAACCCGCGGCGCCACCCTCTTGCCCCAGACTTGAGTGCGCAGGGCCATGCACCAGGTTAAGTTTATCGAGTTGAAGAATACTTTCTTCGAAGTGTCGTGCAGTGAGCAACAGCGTTACCAACCGCTTTGCTTCTGCTGGCGTCAGCAAAGACCAATCGTCTTCCTCTACCTCAAGCTGTTGCATGTTTGTTGAATTAGTAACGGGGATCAAACGCATAGGTTTCCTCTGAAACGTAAATTACTGGCTGCTTCATACATGAGCGGTCACGCCACCATCCACCAAAATGCTGGTTCCAGTCACAAAATTCGAGGCGGCAGATGACAGGAATATCGCAGCGCCAACGAGATCTTCGGGCGTTCCCCACCGTTGCATCGGCGTGGTCTGAACAACTCGCTCGGCATGGCCAGGTATGTCAATGCGCGCTTGTCGTGATAATTTGGTATCGATCCACCCCGGCAGTATTGCATTGACCGCAATGTTGTTTTCTGCCCAGGCGCACGCTAACGATTTGGTCAACTGAAGCACCCCACCCTTGCTGGCAGAGTAAGGTGCTGTCATGGCGTTGGATACCAAAGACAGTATGGAGCCAATATTGATGATTTTTCCACCATGTGCCGACATACCCTCAAAGACTGCCTGGCACATGTTGAAAGTACCCTTCAGGTTGATATCAATAATATCGTCCCAGACATCTTCGCTATATTTTTCAGGGCGCATGCGTGTATTGACGCCCGCACTATTGATCAAGACATCTACTCGGCCAAATCGCTGTACGGCGCGCTCGACAGCTGCAGCACACTGCTCTGGAAACTGCACTTCAATTTCGACAGCGAGCACGTCCTGCTGGTGCTCAGGCATGGTTTCAATCAAGCCTTCTACTGCGACCAAGCCGCGATCAGCCAGCACCAGCTTCGCACCCGATTCAACAAAGGCATGTGCAAGCGCCGAGCCAATTCCTCCGGCCGCACCCGTAATCAGTACAACTTTGTTGCTCAGGTCGAACAGGCTGTTAGTCATAGACAACTTCCATTAAAAAGCGCATATACATTGATTCATTACACCTTCCCTGGCAGCCACAAAACAATTATGGGAAAAAGCGCCACCAACAGAACACCTAACAACTGCATCAGAACAATAGGCACGACGCCTTTGTAGATATCCATGGTCGTGACGCCAGGTATGGCGATACCTTTCAGATAAAACAGGGCATAACCAAAGGGTGGGGTGAGGAAGGAAGTTTGCAGATTGATGGCAACCAGCATGGCAAACCAGATCATGACCTCGCCTTGATTGGCAAAGGCATCACCGAAATCAAGACCAGCCACAATCGGGGCGAACAGAGGCAAAACCAGGAACGAAATTTCAATCCATTCAAGAAAAAAGCCCAGAACGAATATCAAGAGCATGATGACAAGTATGACGAGGTACGGACTGTGACCGACGATCCCGACCGCGTCTTCAATCATGCTCTGCCCGCCGATGCGCTTAAATACCAGACTGTACGCGGTGGCTCCAACAGCCAATATAAGAATCATGCCCGTGGTAAGACATGTGTCTTTTAAGCTGTTGACCATGACGCGCCACGACAACTGCCTGCTGAACAAGGCCATCACCATGGCGCCAAACGCACCAATGGCAGCGCCTTCGGTCGGGGTGGCAATACCCAAAACAATGGATACCAAAACACTGGAAATGAGTAGTGCAGGAATGATCAGATTTTTTAGCAAACGCAAGAACAACATTGCCATGTTTGCCGATTTGAGCGCTTTACCGGCGGGAACCTTGTGTGGTGCAGTAAAAGCCACGTAGATAATATACAGGGCATAAAACCCGCCAAGCATCAAACCGGGTAACAACGCACCTGCGAAAAGGTCCCCAATGGGGACCTGCATAACGTCGCCGAAAACAACCAACATAATGCTGGGAGGTATCAAAATGCCCAAGGTGCCTGAGCCCAAAATCGTGCCGATCGCCACTGACTTGTTATAGCCCTGCTTTAGCATAAGCGGCAGTGCCATGGTGCCCATCAGCACAACCGAAGCACCAATGATGCCGGTGCTGGCCGCCATAATGATGCCAATGATCACGACCGCTAGACCGAGACCACCGCGTCTGCCATGAAAAAGAGCCTCCAACTCAAGTAACAGCTTATCTGCGACCTTGGATTTTTCAAGCATAATGCCCATGAAAATGAACAACGGTATTGCTGCTAACACCCAATTTTCAAGAACAGCACCAAAAACACGACTTGTGATTAGCGAAAACGTAGGAAGTGCGATATCCCCCAGTAACATGAACACAACAGAAAGCCCGGCAAGGCTGAGCGCTACCGGATACCCAGAGAATATCCCTGCCACGAGGGCAAGAAGCATCAAAGACGGCAAAAGATAAGTCATTGCCCTAACTCCTTAGATGCTGCGTCTTCATTTTTTCTGCCAAACAGCAGTCCCAGATTGCGCAGTATGCGACCCACACCAGCTATTAGCATTAATACGCTTCCAATCGGCAAAACTGCTTTAACCAGATATCGATCAATCAAACCACCCGCATTAGATTGCTCTCCAAAGTTGTATGCATTCTGAGTAAACAAAAATGAATACCAGGCAAGGAGTGCGAAAAATGGGAGGAGAAAAAAGAGGTCACCCAGAACATCTATCCATAGACGAGTACGGATCGAGAAACGATCGGACATCACATCTACGCGGATATGCCGATCTTCTTTCAGTGCATACGCGCCTGAAAGCATGATCAGAAGTGCAAACAAATGCCATTGCAGCTCACCAATGGAGGTCATATTCAACTTGGTGCCGAATAAAGGAATGCTGGTGTCCCAGGTAAACAATTCGCCCAGACCAAATTGACTTCCTACCACCGAAATCAACACAACGAACACCAAAATAAGTATCAGAATTGATCCATAACGACCGGGGATCGCACTGGCATTAAGTAGTGCGTTCCCCACTTTCGTCACGGCACTCACATTTAAGCGCCTGTTCATATGAGCCCTACTTCATGTTTTGCAGCGTGTTCCAGCGATCCACGCTCGACATATATGAGTTCAATGATTCAAACGCCTCATCGAAAATAGGATCTTTCTTCCGTTCTTCGGCGACCACTTCATCAGTCGATTTACGCAGCGCTGCTAAAACTGGCTCGGGAAGTCGTTTAATAATGGTGCCACCCTTTTCCATGCGGTCAAGCGCTTCAAGTTGATTGGGAATGCCATTGGTCAATGTCCAGAGGAATGATGACCTACAAGCCGTCAGGATCTGATCCTGCTGCTTCTCGTTAAAGCTCTTCCATACCTTCATGTTGATAGGAATCGAGTTGATGCTCGAAGGCTGATGCCAACCTGGAAAGTAATAGTATTTGCCAGCCTTCTGAAGCTGAATGCTTTCATCGATGGCCGGCAAGGAAAACTCGGCGGCATCAATGCGGCCGCGCTCGAGTGCCACAAACACTTCGCCACCCGGAATCATCTGAGGGCTGACATCAAGTTTGGTCAGTGCACGGCCGGCCAAGCCTCCAATGCGCATTTTCAGACCTTTCAGGTCATCAACCGAATTGATCTCCTTGTTGAACCAACCCGCAGGCTCCGCCGGAACAACCACACACGGAAGAAACTTTACATTGTGCGCGTCATAGGCTTTTTGAATGATCTGCATACCGCCGCCTTCCCAGATCCAGCCGGCCAGCACTTCGGGAGTTGGTCCAAATGGCAAGGCGCCCACCAGATTGGCCACGGGCATGATCCCGCCCCAATATCCCACCCAGTCATACCCGGCACTCACCGCACCGCTACTTACCGCGTTGAGTACCTCCAGAGCGGGGACCAGATCGCCTGCTCCGTGAATTTTGACTTTGATGTCGCCACCACTGGTCTGTTCCAGAGCCTTGGCAAATTGTTTGAGACCATCACCCAGAAACAGCATGTCCTTGGGGAAGGTGCTGGCCACGTCAATGTCTACTGCGCCTGCCTGAGGTGCCGCAGCCACCCCCCAAGCCATGCAGACCGCTGCCAAAGTGTGTTTTATTTTCATGTCTACTCCAAAGATGAATTATGTGTGTTTTATTAACTGCATCCTGGCATCAGCAAGCCTGAAGCGCCGTCACGTAGCCCGGCGCTAAATAGTGAGTGCTGAAATCACCCCTTTAATGGTTATAGCTAGAGCTATGCGTCTCCTCCCTTCGATTTATTTTATTTTTTACTATGTTGTTTAAGCCGCTATTAATGCCATAAAGTATCGGCATTCATGACGGCGCAGGATAACGGCGGCCGCGTAACCCCGCTTTTACCAACTGGCTGGGTACATCATGCCCGATAAGCTCCGGCAATTGCCCGGCCACACCTACAATTTTCCCCAGATCGACGCCAGTGTCGTAACCCATGAGTTCGAGCATATGCACGAGTTCTTCGGTACAGACATTGCCCGAAGCCCCCGGCGCATATGGGCAGCCACCCAGGCCACCCAGCGATGAATCAAACCGGACAACACCAGCGGCCAAAGCCGCCATTGTGTTTGCCAGAGCCATGCCGCGGGTATTGTGAAAATGCAGCGTTGTATCAAGTAGCGGGTAGGCTTCAACGACACGACGACTGATTTCTTCGACTTGGGTTGGATAGGCCATGCCGGTGGTGTCGCAAAGGGTGATTCCTTGCACGCCCAGCTCAGCGAATTGTGCGGCCAGCCTGTAGACCTCTTCAGGGTTGATATCACCCTCCATGGGGCACCCAAAAGCCGTGGACAACGAAATATTTACCGCAATACCTGTGCCGCGCACCGCAGTGATGACTTCGCTGAGCTGTGCAACAGACTGTTCTCTACTCATGCGAAGATTCATCTGGTTATGTGTTTCACTGACCGACATAACAAGGTTAACTTCATCAACTTTGCACGCGATGGCGCGCTCGGCGCCGCGCAGGTTAGGAACCAGCACGGTATAGACGACATCAGGATTGCGCTTGATCTCATGCATAATCATTTCGGCGTCCCGCAGGGCCGGAATAGCTTTGGGTGACGTAAACGAGGTCGCTTCGATCTTGGCAAAACCACTTTCCGACAGTTTATCTATAAAGGCGATCTTGTCCCACGACTCAATAAATTGCGATTCATTTTGAAACCCATCCCGTGGGGATACTTCCTGAATGAATACTCGTCGTTTCGCTTCTGTCATGTGTAGTGGTTCCATTTAAATTATTCCGCGCTCACGCATGGCGTCGCGCTGTGCTTTAGTAATGCCGATAGACGCTAAAACCTCATCAGTATGCTCACCCAGAAGCGGCGCTTCGTGTCGTATCTCACCCGGTGTCTCGCTAAGCTTTGGAACAATGCCAGGCACCTTTAACGGCGTTCCATCCGGTAGAAACGAGTCTAGAATCATTTCGCGCTCTGTATAATGTGGGTCTTTTGCAATATCCGCAATATCGTAAACCCTGCCCACGGGGATCTGGCTCGCATTAAGTGCGTCAATCACTTCTGATTGCGGGTGTAGATTTGTCCACTGCGTAATGGCGGCGTCTATTTTGCTGGCTTGCAACACCCTGCCAGCATTGTTTTCTAGTGCAGGGTCGTCAGCCAAGTCAACACGGCCAATAATGTGCATTAAGCGCTTGTAAATGCTGTCGCCGTTACCGGCAATCAAAACGTACTTACCATCTTGGCACAAATAAGCGTTGCTTGGCGCAATGCCCGGAAGCTCACTGCCTGCTGGTTGGCGAACCTCATTGAATACAGAGTATTCGGGCAGCAAACTTTCCATCATATTGAACACTGACTCGTACAAGGCCACATCAATCATCTGCCCTTTGCCGCTGTGTTGCTCACGTGACCGCAGCGCAAGCAAAATACCGATAACGCCGTGGAGAGCGGATAACGAGTCGCCTATCGACACGCCCACGCGTACAGGCGCCCGGCCGGGTTCTCCCGACAAGTGGCGTAACCCGCCCATAGCCTCACCAATAACCCCGAAACCCGGTCGATTACGATAAGGCCCTGTCTGACCATAGCCCGATACCCGCAGCATGATCAACTTGGGGTTGATTGCTTTTAGGTCTTCCCACGCCAGGCCCCATTCCTCCAGCGCGCCGGGTTTAAAGTTTTCGATAACCACGTCCATGTCTTTGACCAGTGTGCGCACCACTTCCTGGGCCTCTGGCTGTCGAAGGTCGAGCGTTACCGACTTCTTGTTGCGCGACTGCACCTGCCACCACACTGATGTACCTTCATGGAGCAACCGCCATTTGCGCAATGGGTCGCCTTTTCCTGGCACTTCTATTTTGATAACCTCTGCTCCGAATTCTGCCAGCATTTTTGCGGCAAACGGCCCAGCAATCAGCTGTCCCATCTCCAAAATTCGAATACCACTTAACGGCTTTAACATTAATATCCTCTTAACTTGCCTACCAGTACATGTGGGGCACCCCGCATCTGAGCTCAGATGCCGAGAATCAAATCACCTGCCCGATTTCCTATCATCATGGTTGTCGCGCATACGTTGGCAGAAGGTATGGTCGGTATAACTGACGAATCCACCACGCGCAGGTTCTCTACCCCATATACGCGTAAATTTTGATCAACGACGGCATTCGGATCACTGCGCGGGCCCATGTGCGCAGTGCCGTTGACGTGATAAGAAGAGACGCCAAACCGCTTTGCAAAATCAAGTAATTCGTCGTCTGACTGACACAAAGCGCCAGGCAGTGTCTCTTTATCAAAGTATTGGCTTAGCGCCGCCGTCTTCAACAACCTGCGTGCCAGCTTCACCCCATTGACTAGCACTTTCTGGTCATCTGGGTGCTCAAGATAATTGGGCTGTACGATTGGGCCTTCGAAAGGGTCAGACGAGGCAATGCGGACGTGGCCCCTGCTTTTCGGCCTATGCTGCCAAACCCCGGCCGTCATGCCGGGAAAACCATCCAGACGACCGACGTATCCTTCTTTGTAGCTGGCCGGGGTAAAGACACCCTGCAGATCGGCATGCGTAAGATCAGGCTGCGACTTCCAGAACCAATGTACAAGAGAGGGGCTCAACGCCATGATGCTTGGCCTCTTGAGCAACCAGCGACATACCTGTGCGCCCAATGCCGGGCCAGTCGACAACTCATTAAGCGTTTTCACGTTGTGCACCTTGGCAACTACTCGAACAGAGAAATGATCGCTAAGGTTTTCGCCCACACCAGGCAGATCTTGGACCACGGCGATGCCCTTTTCTTTCAACAAAGCAGCCGGGCCGATCCCCGACAACTGCAGCAATTTGGGCGTATTAATTGTGCCGCAAGCCACAATGACTTCTTTCAGGGCTAAGACGGTTTTGGTTGGCCCGTGTCCTGATGGGTGTCCATACAGAACGCCAATTGCACGTTTATCTTTAAAAAGAATCTTTTTTGCCTGCGCATATGTCTCGATATGCAAATTCTTTCTGTTTCGAATCGGCCGCAAAAACGTCTTGGCAGTACTCATACGCCAACCCTTGTCGATGGTGCGCTGAAAATAGCCCACACCATCTTGCGATTCGCCGTTGTAGTCGCGTGTACGCGGCAGCCCTTCTTGCGTGGCACCTTCAATAAATGCCTCACACAAGAGGTGAATCCAGTCTATATCACTGACTGGTAGCTCGCCAGTTCGGCCACGGTAGGCATCATCGCCCCCCACTCGGCGCTCCATCGACTTGAAATAAGGCAAGACGTCTTGAAAGGACCAGCCTGTATTGCCGAGCTGCGCCCAACTGTCGAAGTCACTGGCCTGGCCGCGGTTGTAAACAAGACCGTTTATCGAAGTAGAGCCACCCAGTGTACGACCCTGAGGTATAGGAATTTGACGATTATTGGTAAACGGAGAGGGCTGCGTCGCAAACTGCCAGGCGTACTTTGGGTTGAAAATTACCTTAATAAAGCCTGCAGGAACATGCAAAAAAGGATGATTATCGGGCGGCCCGGCCTCCAGCACACAGACCGTCGCGCCGCTAGCGCTCAAGCGATTGGCCACTATTGCACCTGCAGCGCCAGAGCCGACAATGACATAATCAAATTTCTGCTGTGTGCTCATCTGGAGACATCCAAAATTTCGTTAACACGATGCCGGCTAAGACATCGGAGTGAAGTTTCCTGACATACGGAGGTGTTTCATTTCGAGATTAGCTCCACGCCCTTTACCTGTTCTGGCTTTCCACTCAGCCAATGCCTTCTCGGCAGCATTAATTGCCTGTACGGTTTCCACTGTACCTAAGTTAGGAATAGTGCCTATGATGCTCGCATTGAAAGGATTGCGGACAGTAAATTTTTCCTTTCGAGTTCGCGTCGGACCTCCCTCCGACAATATATGCCTGCTGCCGAAAGAGAAAGCTATTTATCAAGCCCATGTACGCTTCTGCCTATAGTCTGTAACGGTTCCGTCGCGTACTTAAGGTAACAACCAAGATTATCAAGTTCACCTGAGCAATAAAAGCGGCAAATCATGACGCCGCCATCGTAAAATGCGATGGCGGTACCTGTAGCAAGCCCCTGAGCCCTGTCTTATTTATGTGAGCCCTCATCATGCACCTGGACCCTACGTCACTCAGGCTGTTTCTCAGCGTACTCGAAGAGGGAACCATTGCCGGCACGGCAGAGCGTGAATTTATTGCCGCTGCAGCCGTCAGCAAGCGCATCAGTGAGCTGGAAGAAGCCTTGAAGACAACACTGCTTACCCGAACCAATAAGGGGGTTACCCCCACATCAGCGGGCCTGGCCTTGTCTTCACTTGCACGACGAGCCTTGCACGGCCTTGAAGATATTTCCATTCAAATGAGCGAGTATTCAAGCGGCGAGCGCGGCATTGTTCGCGTCGTTGCAAACATTTCGGTCATTACACAGTTTTTGCCTAAAGATATAAAACGTTTTCACGTCCAATACCCGAATGTCCAAATTCAGCTTGAAGAGAAAGTGAGCACACTGATTATCAAGGCTGTACAGGAAAACGCTGCCGACGTTGGCATCTTTTCTAATTCTTATTCTGGTGACAATTTACAGGTATTGCCATACAAAAAAGATCGCTTGGCATTGATCGTGCCTGCGGACCATGCCCTATTAAAAAGAGAAAAAATCAAATTTGAAGAGGCGCTCGATTACGACTTTATCGGCCTGCACCAGGGCAGCAACATAAACCATATTGTCGCCCACGCCGCCGATAACATGCAGCGCAACATGAACATAAAAATTCAGGTAACCGGCTTTGACACGCTGTGCTTTATGGTTGATGCCGGCCTGGGCATCGGCGTACTGCCTGTAAATATCGCAAAGCTTTATTCGAACATATTCGACATCAAGCTAATCCCCATTGATGAAAACTGGGCCAAGCGCAACATTGACATTTGCATGCGTTCTAAAGAATCATTGCCCAGCGCAGCGCGACTTTTCGTTGATCATCTGACTATGGAGCAGTAAGGCCGAGCCTAACAATCTTCAGAATCTTGCCAACTCTTTTCAGCTCCCTCGCTTTCCCTAGTTGTATTGTTATCAGTACATGTATATGATCACTGGCATACTTCAAATGCATGTATCAGAGGAGACCATCACATGCACAAACTCTTTATACGCGTCAGCTTTCTTGGCGTGCTGGCTGCCTATGCTGCGCTCCCTTCTTATGCATCAGCTGACACCCCACCGCTCAAGCTTGTGGTCGGTGCGTCTCCTGGCGGTACAACAGACCGCGTTGCCCGTGGGATCGCCAAAGAGATGACCGATATTCTCAAGCAAACAGTCATCGTGGAGAACCGTCCGGGAGCCGGTGGCAATATCGCCGCTGACGCGGTAGCGAAGGCTCCAAAAGATGGCAACACGCTGCTGGTAAGCTTTACCAGCTTCACGGTCAATGCCACACTCTACAAAAAACTGCCTTTTGATCCAGAGAAAGACTTCACGCCTATTAGCATGCTGGCAGAAGTACCCAGCGTACTCATCGCGCGCAAAGACTTTCCGGCGGATAACATAAGTGGTCTCATCGAACTCGCCAAACAAAACCCAGGAAAATACTCGTTTGCGATTGGCGGAGTTGGATCTTCTCTGCATATGGCAACTGCCAGCTTTGAGATGGACGCCGGCATCAAGGGGCTTACCGTGCCCTATAAAGGCACCGCACCCGCCTTGCAAGATCTTGTCGGCGGTCAGGTTGATCTCATGTTTGCCAGTGCCGTAAACGTAATGCCTTTTTACGACGGCGACCGTATTAAATTTCTGGGCGTAACCAGCCCTAAGTCTATGAAGCAATTTCCATCATTGCCACCCATCGGCGATACTGTTGATGGTTTTTCATCCAAGGCTTGGTTCGGTATGTTTGGGCCCGCAGGTATGTCCAAGGAACGCGTCGATCAACTAAACCAGGCAGTTGTCGAAGGTGCAAAGCGCGCAGACTTCGTCAGGCTCATCGAGCCTGAAGGCGGCACTGTGGTCACCAATACGCCTGAGCAATTTGCACAGTTCGTATCGGAAGACATCAAGCGGTATGCCAAAGTCGTAAAATTCACCGGAGTTACCGCTGACTGACTGAGACTATGATTGAAAACCCCACGCCTCGTTACTATAAAATCTATCGCCTGCTCAAACAGGCGATAGAAAACGGCCACTATGATCAACAAGAGGCCATGCCGGGCGAAAACCATCTGGCTGAAAAGTACCAGGTCTCGCGTTTGACCATACGTCGTTCTTTAGAGTTGTTGCAACGCGACGGCCTGATCGAACGGCGCCAGGGTTCGGGCACGTTTCCTACTGCCCGAAACGTGGCGACTCACCCGCTGCCTGCAGACATAAACAAACTGGTTGCTCATCTGAACAAGATGGGCACCGGTACCACCGTCCGTCTACTTAGCTTTGAGTATGAAACGGCCAATGACACGGCCAGGCACCACCTTGAACTTCCGGCCAACAGCAAAGTCCAGAAGGCTACACGTGTGCGTTACCACAAAGATGCGCCATTCTCTTATCTTGTCACCTACGTGCCCGAGGATATCGGATGTCGCTACACCGAAGAAGACATGACGCGCGCACCGCTGCAGATGCTGCTAAAGGGCCTTGGGATCCGGCTGGGGTCGGCCGAGCAGTCCTTTACAGCCACCGCCGCCGACGCGCACCATGCCGAAGCACTCAACGTGGAGATTTCTTCACCTCTGCTTTGCATCAAACGCCTGACACGCGATACCAAGGGGCGACCCGTAGAGTATTTGATTGCCGTCTATAACCCCGAGTGCTTTGAATACCGCATGGCGCTATCCAACAAGCGCAGCAAAGGCACAGAGGGCTGGATTCTCGACGACCATAAATAATTACGTTCACCTCCTGCGTCACTGATAGCGCGCCGCCTCTTCCAGCAACGAGGGTGTGTCTATCAATTCATTGAGCTGTTCAAAGTTCAGCATGGCATCAGCCGAGCCCGCCGTTGAACCGTTCTGCTGAAGTTGGCCATAATAGTTCTGAAGGGCATGGGCTACGGCGCGCGCAGCACCACCTGGGAAAATAACAATGCTGAACCCGAGCTGGCCTAGTTCATCAGCAGAATGTATGGGCGTCATACCGCCTTCCACCATATTTGCCAGCAAAGGCAGCCGGCCTCTGAAACGGTCACACGCCTGAAGCATCTCATCTTCTGTTCGCAATGCTTCGACAAACAGAACATCCACCCCGCACTCCATGTAGGCCTGCGCACGCTCGAGCGCCGCATCCAATCCTTCGACAGCCGCCGCATCGGTGCGAGCAAGAATCAGCGTATCGTCACTGCGACGTGCGTCCAGAGCCGCCTTGAGTTTGTTGCACATCTCTGTGACCGGAATCACAGACTTGCCTGCCAAATGCCCACAACGCTTTGGAAATGTCTGATCTTCGAGCTGGATCATGGATGCTCCGGCCTTTTCAAACCCTCTTACCGTACGTATCACATTCAGCGCATTGCCAAAGCCTGTATCACCATCAACCACAATGGGCACGTCAACACGATCAGCAATCCGCGACAGGGTCTGCTCAACTTCGGTATAAGTTGTCAGGCCCACATCAGATCGGCCCAACCTGGTGTAGGCAATTGATGCACCCGACAAATAGACAGCTTGAAAACCCGATTTCTCGGCAATAAGTGCGGAGAACGCATCGTAAACGCCTGGCACCAGTAGGCAAGAAGAGTTCTGCAAAAGCGATTTGAGTGTTTTCATCAGTCTTTAATAAGATAGCTTGCGCTGAAAAATAAGTGCGGCAGTATGAATTAAGACGCGGCGAGTTTGCGCTGCAATTGCGCCAGCAAACCACCTGCAGCCACCATTTCAACAAGAAACGAAGGGATGCTGTCGCAATCGAGTATTCGGGGCGAGGCGTCACCCGCGTTCTCCCCACCGTGCACGCAGAGCACCGACTTCTCGGTGTCTATTTCTATGTAGCTGCCTTCAGCGATGAGCTCGGCCTCTGGACAAACAATAGCAAGCAAACCGAGGTTAAATGCATTGCGAAAGTACAGGCCGCTGAACGAAGGGGCAATGACAGCCTTCACACCAAGCTGCACCAGCACGCCAACGGCTTGTTCACGCGACGACCCAATGCCAAAACCTGGCCCGGCAACGATTACATCACCAGGGCGAAATGCGGCAGCGAGCCCCGGATAACGGGCTTCCAGGCAATGACCGGCCATTTCAGGCAAGTCCAGCTTCATGTATGCGCCAGGCGCAAGCGCGTCGGTGTCAACATTTTCGCCGACACGCCAGACTCGGTGACGTTCCATTATTTAGCCTCCGCCAAAATAGCTCGTGGATCGGCGATACGGCCTGTCAATGCCGAAGCAGCCACTGTGTAGGGCGAAGCCAGGTACACATTGGTATCCACCGAACCCATACGGCCTTTGAAGTTGCGTGCTGTGCTGGAGATAACATTGGAGGCACCGGCCAGCGCATTTCCGTAGCCTGAACAGGCCCCACAAGACGTTGCAAAAACCTGTGCCCCCGCCCCAACCAAGATATCCATAATTCCTTCTTTTTGTGCATCTTGCTGGTCGCGCATGGTCGCAGGCGCCACCATGAGCCGCACACGCGGATCGACCCGCTGCCCTTTCAGAACCTGAGCCGCTGCACGTAAGTCTTCGAGCTTGGCGCCGGTACACGCGCCGATATACGCTATCTGGATATCTATATCGTTAAAATCTTCAACCGAATGTACGTTTTCGGGGCTATGGGGCGCAGCCACCATAGGAGCAAGCTGTGAAGCATCGAACGTCCGAATTTCACGGTCTGCGTCTTCATCAGTTTTCCAGTGGTTCAGATCAATCTCGATGTCGACACCTATTGCGCGCAGATAATCCATTGTCGTTTGATCCGGTGCAATCAAACCGGCCTGAGCACCCAATTCTGCACTCATGTTGGACAGCGTCATTCGCTCTTGCATCGGCAAGGCAGAAACCGCACTACCGGAGAATTCAACAGCGCCGTAATTCGCGCCGTTCGTGCCATACAGACCAATCATGTGCAGCATCATGTCTTTGGCCGTCACCCCGGGCGTCAGGCGCCCTGACCACTGCATGGAAATCGTTGTGGGTGTTTTCACCCAGATTTTTCCGGTTACGACCACACCCAGCATTTCTGTGCTGCCAATGCCAAACATATAGGTACCAAACGCGCCTCCCGTAGGCGAGTGCGAATCGCCACCGACACAGAACATGCCAGGCCGCAAATGCCCTTTTTGAGGAAGCACCACATGACAAATACCGATGGAGTCGTATACATGCGGGAGCTGCTGCTCGCGCGCCCAGTCACGGGCGATTTTCAAGATGCGACGCGAATCATCATCTTCTTCGGGTACATAGTGATCCATGACCAGAACGACCTTGGACTTATCCCAGATCTGCGCGTTCATTTTCTCGAGCATGGGCTTCAGACGACGAGGGCCACTGGAGTCGTGAAACATGGCTAAGTCCACGTCACACGTCACGATTTCGCCCACCGCGACCGTTTCACGCTGACAGGCTCGTGCAATCAGTTTCTGAGCTAATGTCTGTGCCGCCATGCGAGGCTCCTCGATAAGACAGTTTTGGGTCAATGCTTGAATTGTATAGATGTACTTATAACAATACAAGTTAAGATTGCCTGACCCAATAAATGGGACTATCATCTGCTGCAATTAAACGCGCCCCAGCCCTCGGTGCCCGTTCAACAAACCTTTATTTAGCAGCGGGCTATTGCTCATACCCAACCGCAAACTCACGTACCCCGGTAATAAAACGACTTAAAGCCATGGAAAGCGCCCGCTTATTGAACGCAACGGCCAGGTAGGCCTGCGGTACTTCCTCATCAGCAATGGATACATAGGTAACACCCTCCGCCCTCAATTGACGCATCGTTTCAGGCACAAGTGACACCCCCATGCCTGCCGCGACAAAGGTAATTACTGACGTCATCTGCGGGACTTCGAACCGCACCTCAGGCACAAACCCGCAACTCTGGCATGCATGAACTACCGCATCATAAATGCCTGTGCCGACTTTACGCGGGTAAAAGATGAACGGCTCGCCGCTCAGATCTCTGAGACTTATTGTCTGGCGCTGAGCAAGTCGATGAGAGCTTGGCAGCGCGGCGATCAAAGGCTCATGCAAAAGTGTCTCGACCTGTACGCCTGGTGCTTCGGGTGCCGGTGACCGAATGAATGCAACGTCGATCTGCTTGTCACGTATTGCAGCAACAAGCTCATTGGTGGTTCGTTGTAACAGAACGATCTCTACGGTGGGATAACGCTCTCTGCTGGCCTGAATGACCCTCGGCACAAAAGGATGAATGCTGGCCGACACTGTGAAACCTATGGTGAGTTTGTCGATCTCGCTATTTCCTATGCGTCTGGCCGTCTCAACAGCGCGCTCTGCGGCACTTAATACGCGCAGAGCTTCTTCTCGAAACGCGAGGCCGGCTTCCGTAAGTTCAACACCTCGACGCCCACGCAGCAGCAGAATAACGCCCAGTTCTCTTTCCAGCTGCTGAATCTGCATGCTGAGCGGTGGTTGCCCAATACCTAGCCTCTCCGCCGCCCGTGTAAAGTGCAGCTCTTGCGCGACCGCACAGAAATACCGTAAATGCCTGAGTTCCATATTTAATAAGTATCACACAATACGTTCAATATATTGGACGAATGATAACTCAGTTCGTACTATGACAACATCGCGCATCGAGACTGCCTTTCTTCCGATAGCGCCCACCCTCTTTCTGTGACCACTATGCCCACTATCACTCGTGACGAGCGGCCCTCGCTTCATTACACCCTCTGTGACTACACTGACCCATGGACCGACGCTCCATATCTCTTTTTGCAGCACGGTTATGGACGCAATAGCGCGTTCTGGTACCAATGGGTTCCACGCCTAAGCCGTCAGTTCCGGGTCGTGTGCCCTGACCTTAGAGGCCACGGACAGTCAGGCCGTGAGTTCGATCTGGACACGGGCTTCACGCTTGAAACACTGAGCGATGATGTGATCGCGATTGCCGACGCGCTCGGCGTCGATAAGTTTCATTACGCAGGTGAGTCCATAGGCGGGCTAGTGGGGCTTGCCACTGCCGGACGCTACCCCGACCGTGTGCAGACCCTCACGAACGTTTCGGGCCCCGTCTTCATTTCTGAAGGTGCACGCGTCGGGTATGCGCTCGGCGAAGCGTCATGGCCTGACGCTGTGCGCAACCTGGGCGCAAGAGAATGGCTGGACCGCACGAACGCCTCAACGCGTTTTCCGCCCGACATGAACCCTGGCTTTCTAACCTGGTACACGGATACCGTCGAGAAGACAGGCACCGAAGTACTTGCTGCGTTGGCCCAGTTCGCACTCGATGCTAATGCAACACCCTATCTTCCCAAAATCACCGCACCCATGCTTTGTCTTTTTCCTCAGAACGGCGCAATAGCAAATGACGAACAGCGACTGACGCTGGAGCGCAATGTTCGCGACCTCACGCTGGCGCATGTAAGTACAACGTATCACATGATCCAGCACATTGTTCCCGAAGAATGTACCAACGCGCTTTGTGAACACATCGCCCGCAATACGACAACTGGAGACCGAACATGATCAAGCGACTCATCTGCACATTGTTGATTTCAGGCACCGCCGCAGCGCCCGTGTTTGCTCAAGCATTACCTGATGGCCCGCTGCGCATGCTGGTGCCTTTTTCAGCCGGTGGCTCCACTGACATTCTTGCGCGCCTGATGGCCAAAGAGATGGGAGACATACTGGACAGGACTATTGTTGTCGAAAATAAGCCAGGAGCAGAGGGCTTCATCGCTGCAAGAGATCTTAAGAACGCCAAGCCCGATGGTCGCACGCTCATGATGGTGACGACCAGTGTGTATGCCATCAACCCAGCAATTTTCAGCGAGCTGCCGTATTCGTCCGCCGACGATTTTTCAACCGTGGCCGTGGTTGCATCATCACCCAACGTATTTTTGGCGCCTGCCAACTCCCCCATCAATTCAATCAAAGATCTGATCACTAAGGCGGCCGAAAAGCAAGAAAATGTTGCTTATGCAACTGGCGCCACCATGCACTTGCTCAATGCCAAGTGGTTGGAATCAATGTCGTCAACCAAAATGGTCAGCGTGCCTTACAAGGGAAGTGCAGCCGCCTACCCCGACCTCGTTTCTGGACGCGTAGATTTTATGGTTGATCAGCCGCTGTCTTCTATGAATATGATCAAAGACGGTAAGCTCAAAGTGTTGGCCGTCACTTCGGAAAAACGCTGGGATCAATTGCCCGATGTGCCGACCGTAGCAGAACAGGGCTATCCGGATTTTGTCACGTCATCATGGTGGGCACTGCTCGCGCCAAACGGTACACCCGACGGCCTGATGAAACAATTGCACGATGCCGCGCAGACCGCCCTGAAACGCAAGCCTGTTAGCGATAAGATCGAACAGCTTGGCGCTGATGTTGTCAACGACTCGCTTGAACAAGGGCAGCAGTTCGCCGCTGACGAACTCAAAAAATGGCACAGGATTGCCAAAGAAGCCAACGTAAAGATGAACTGATAGGTCATGCTTCTTCTCTCAGCCAATATTTCGCTTCTTTATCCTGAACTACCGTTTTTGGAGCGCGTAGGCGCCGCTGCAAGTTCAGGGTTTAGCGCTGTGGAAGTTATGTATCCATACGCATTTTCGGCCCATGACCTGGCTAAGGAGCTTCGGGCATGGGGGCTAACGCTATCAGTTTTAAATGCGCCGCCGGGTAATTATACTGACGGCGAACGAGGTCTTGCCGCTTTGCCCGGCCGTGAAAACGCGTTCAAACAGAGCTTGCACGAAGCTGTGGAATACGCCCACGTCACGCAATGCACTAACGTGCATGTGCTCACCGGCAACCTGCCTCAAGATGCTGATGAGCGTCTGGTAGCAGAAACACTGCACAGCAACCTCAACTATGCGGCTACGCTTTTCGATGCGAATGGGCTAATGCTTTTGCTCGAGCCTCTTAGCCGACAAATGCTGCCTGCGTACTCACTGACACGTGTTGAGCAGGCATTAGAACGGCTGCAAGTATTAAAAAGCGCTGGCCATACCAACGTCGGTCTGCAGCTCGACCTTTACCATACACAAATGGAGCAGGGCAACCTCGCAGCATTGATTCAGCGCCATTTCCATGACATCGAATATGTGCAAATCGCGGGGGTTCCAGGGCGCCACGAACCAACGCATGGTGAAATTAATTATCGCTATCTGCTTGAGCTGTTGCAATCTCTCGGCTTCGCCGGCTGGGTGGGCTGTGAGTATATCCCTCAAGGCCTAACCGATGCCGGTTTGGACTGGGCACGGGACTGGGGCCTTCTCAAGCCGTCCACTGACGCCCTGAGTACACCGTAAGTATGGCGTCACACCTCTGTCTTCCGCCGTTGATCGATCAAGAACCGCCCGCTTTCGATATCCCATGGGGTTCCTGCGACACACACGCCCATGTCGTTTCAGCGAACAGCAAGCACTTTCCATTTGTACCAGAACGCAGCTACACACCTCCGCCTGCGCCAGAAACTGCCTATCTGCAAATGCTGAAAGCCCAAGGCATGACCCGAGGCGTTCTCGTACAAATTAGCGTTTATGGCACCGACAACCGCTACATGCTTGATGTTCTGAAGCGAAATCGCGAGAAGCTGAGAGGCGTTGCTGTGGTCAGTCCCGACATCAGCGACGCAGAGCTGGTTGCCATGCACGAAGCTGGCGTCAGAGGGGTAAGAATCAACGTACTCTTCAAAGGCGGTGTCGGCTTCAAAGACATGACACGTATCGCCCACCGAATAAAAGACATGGGCTGGCACATGCAATTTCTGATGGATGTGCGACAGTTGCCAGAACTACTTCCTCACATGGAAAAGCTACCCGTGCCCGGTGTGTTCGACCATATGGGGCATATGCCTGTTACCGAGGGCCAATCCTCAAAAGGCTATCAAGCACTACGGTATATGCTGCAAGAACATGGCTGGTGGGTAAAGCTTTCGGGTGCCTATCGTATCAGCAACAATATCTACACGAGCAACGATCTGACATCCTGGGCACAAAGCTTGGTAAATGCGGCCCCAGACCAGACTTTGTGGGGCAGCGATTGGCCTCACGTACACATTGCACGCATGGTTGATACCGGCAAGCTAAGAAACCAGCTACCCATCTGGGTGACTGATACTGCCGTACGCGAGAAAATCTTAGTAACTAACCCTGAAAAACTGTACGGATTCTAATTGGCAGTCTAAGGTCAGCATCGGCTTCGAGAGGTGTCTGGCGGACTGGAAAACGCCAGCAAGGTGTCATGGTCGCTGATACAACCCATATCCCAAAAACCCGCACTGTAGAGTTATAACGTCCGAACCACCCTCTCCACCGTCAACCCCTGAATCAAAATAGAAAAAACAACCACGCAGTAGGTTAGCGTTAGTATCACCTCGCGTTCATGGCCTGGAGGTATGGACAAGGCAAGGGCAACCGAGATACCACCACGCAAACCGCCCCATGTAAGTACGCGCCACGCATTGGCCGAAAGATTGAAGAATCGTGGTGCCAGACGCATGGGAAGCCCAACGGTCAAAAATCGCCCAAGCAAGGTCACCACAATCGCGCACAAGCCTGCAGCCAGCAACGGCATGGAAAACGTGACCAAAAGCACTTCAAGACCTATCAGCACGAACAGGACCGCATTAAGAATCTCGTCAACCAGTTCCCAGAACATATCGACGTAGCGGCGTGTTTCGTCGGACATCGCCAGCGCTCTGCCGTTGTTCCCTATTAGCAAACCGCAAACAACCATTGCCAGAGGCCCAGAGACGTGCAGACGCCTTGCCAGAGCATAGCCTCCCATTACTATTGCAAGTGTCAACAACACTTCTACTTGATACTGGTCGATGCTTTTAAGCATGCGGAAACCCACATAGCCAAGCACAAGGCCCAGCACAATGCCACCACCCGCCTCGCGCAGCAGCAACCCAGCGGCCTCGCCCCAACCGGGTATTACGCCCGTGGTCGCGGCACCAAGAAACAAAGCAAAAACCACCACACTCACCCCGTCGTTGAACAACGACTCGCCAGCAATTACCACCTCAAGGTTTTTTGGTGCATTGGCACGCTTAAGAATGCCCATGACCGCAATCGGGTCAGTCGGTGAAATCAGCGCGCCAAAGAGCAGGCAATACATGATTGGTAACTGAACCCCTAACAGCGGCAGTATTAACCAAACCGCCAAGCCAACAATTACCGTGGAAGCCACTGTGCCGATCAGTGCAAGCGAGCCCACCTGCCAGCGAAACCGCGAGAGCCCACGAAGGTCTACGTGCAGCGCGCCGGCAAAGAGGAGAAATGACAACATCCCCTGCATCAAGACATCGGAAAAATCGAGCGACTGAAGAAAAGACACTTCGTAGCGCCTAAGCCCGTGATCCAGCCCCAAAGAAGCTGCAATCACAATACACAGGGAAATGGCCAAGGCGATGGCCATGACACCTATGGTGGTTGGCAGCTTTATGAAACGCTGATTGACATAGGCGAGTACGGCCGTGATAACCAGGCACAGCGCAGCGATTTCAAACATGGCTCTCCTCAAAACAAACGATATGCTGCCGGCAACAGCCTTATACATTAAGCAGCGCATATCGTGATTGAATTCTACTCCCCGGGCCCCGACGCAAGAGCTGATTAGTATGTGCCTGATTACTAACCTAGCTCGCTCTCACCACTTGTGCCTACAACAACGCGGCGTTCCCCGCCATAACGCGTTATTCTCCAAACAGACAAAAAGGAGAAGGCGATGAAAGTAATTGCTGCGTTATCACTAATCGTGACGCTCGCCGGATGCGCCACCCCCCATGCAAACCTGACTACCGAAAAAGACGTTGACCTAAATAAGTATGCAGGCACATGGTACGAGCAAGCACGCTTACCCAACCGATTTCAGAAGCAGTGCGTTAGCGACGTACAGGCCGATTACGTGCTGCGACCCGACAGCACCCTACTCGTGACCAATCAATGCCGCACATCAGACGGCAGCACGGAGGTTGCCCAAGGCGAAGGGCGACTGTCAACAGCGGCAAACCCACGCGACCCTGCAATATTGCAAGTGCGGTTTGCGCCCGCTTGGACATCTTGGTTGCCGTTCGTCTGGGGCGACTACTGGATCATGAAACTTCGTGATGACTACCACTATTCTCTGGTGGGCACCCCTGACCGCAAGTACCTGTGGGTGCTGTCGCGCGACAAGCAGGCAGACAAAGACATTGTTACGGAGCTGCTCGATTATGCGAAGTCGCAGGGCTTTCCTGCAGAGCAGGTTGTGAGAGCGGGCGCGCATTGATGGCACCCAGCGCGCCATGTGCCATGGTTCGCATGAATAGCGCAAAGCGCTGGCCGACATCGTCCCGGTCTGACAGGTTAAGTATGGTGCGCTGCGCGTCCGTCCACACCAGATTGGCGTGCCGCATCAGCACTGCCCTGCGGGGCACGTCTGCCTCGCAGGCCACAACGGCGGTCAGCACGTCGAGCATGCGGATCAAGACCGCCGTGCTGCCCGCTGCATTTTGCCGAATCATGTTGAACATGACGTCAACCAGGCTTTCGTAGGTAAAGTTGGGCACCACCAGTGCAACTTGCTCTTCATGAAGGGTCACGCCACTGGGCAGGTTTTTTCCGGCCAGTTCGCATAGCGCTGCACCTAGTCTGTCCAGTACGCTCATCGCGGTATGCGGATCATTAATACCGGGAGACAATGCGCGCACCGCCACTTCGACCAACTGGCGCACTGCGTATTCTGCATCGCCGGCGCTGCCGCGAGTAAGCCCCAAAGCAGTTGCCCGACGCACCGCTGCTTCAGCATCAGGCACCTGCACAGTCATGACGGCTATAGGCGCGCCAGGAAAAACATAGTCGCCCCGTCGCACCAGCAAGCGAATGGCCGTGCCTTGTTCGGCGGCCCAGCCTGCCAGCTCTTCTTCTGATAGTTGCTGCAAATAACCTCGTCGTGCGTCAACGATTGGGGTTGCGTTTGCCCAAAACGACGCGTCTGGCGCAGTGGCTTGTGCCTGGTCGGTAACCAGACGATCCATGGCCCACCTGATGTCGTCACTGACGAGTTCTACAACCGTATCAACGTTGATGCGGTTGGCCATGTGTGAAACAAAATAAACCAGTATGGCGACACAAATAAAGGCAAAAATAATGCCCACGGATAGGGCAAGATGAGGCGTAAAGGCACCTTCCTCCTGGGTTCTGACGCTTCTGAGCACCATTAGGGCGTACGAAAATGTGCCCAAATACACACCCAACGTAAGCTGCACCCCGCGGTCTTGCGTAAAATTTCGAAGCAGACGCGGGCCCATCTGGCCTGCTGCCAGCGACAAGGCCGCGATGGTAATCGAGAACACCGTGCCGGCCACCCCAATGGTTGACGAAGCAATCGCACCGAGCAAGGTACGCGCACCCGTTCCCCCGCCGTTATATAACCAGTTGTTCTCGATCAGCCAGGTTGGCAAGATGTCTTGCCTGTCAACGGCCAAAAGGCCCAGGGCCAAAAGTATGCCCCCAAGCACCATTACCCCCGGGACCAGCCAAAAGGTATCCCCGAGTTGATTAAGAAACTTGCGTAACTGTGCTGTCATCTTGCCTCAGCTAAAGTGTCTACTGTCGTATTATTATGCAGGCAAACTGTGCTCAACGCCGACCCAATGGCGTTAACCACCGCGTTACATGACAACCACCCAGATTTCCGGCTATGCTTGCATTCTTATTATTTCATGGAGAGTTAAATGAATAGTCGTGCAAAACAGGTTGTTGTAGCGGTGGCAGCCGCAATGCTGACGTTGTCATTGGCAGCCTGCCAAAAAGAAGGGCCTGCCGAAAAAGCCGGCAAAAAGCTGGACAACGCCGTTAGTGAAGCCGGCGCAAAAATAGAAAACGCAACAAAGTAGCGACCCGCAGGGCAATAATAGTGTGCCCTTAGGCTTAATAAGCCCTCCCAAGGTCTGCTTTAGGCGTATGCAGCGCCACTCGCTCGCCGAGATTGGCGTTGCTTTGCGTTTGGCGTCTTAATACCAGCATTTATTGCTTCTGGGCCGATGACGATGCAGCATCGCTCGCCATCAAATGCTCGGCAACGGCCTGAAAGGCGGGTAAAGAGGTGGGATCACTTCCCGCATTGGCCGCCACAGGGTGCGAGGCAAAGCGCGCGATGACCATGTCGGCTTTCGGGTCTATCCAGATGGTCTGGCCGTGTACGCCCCGTGCAGCATAAGCTTCGTGGTCATTACCGCTGACCCACCACATGCTGCTGTAGCGCCAGTTTGGCAATAGTTCATAACCCGCCGCCTCAAACTTCTTGACATCACCTCCGTGTCGGATGGCGTTAATGGCGGCTTTGGGTACTATCTGTTCTCCGTTCAATTTGCCGCTATCGAGCATAAGTTGCCCGACGCGTGCCATATCGCGCAACGTGGCGTTAAACCCGCCGCCTGCAAAGGGTGTGCCGATAGAGTCTACGGTATAGAAGGCCTCGCGATCGGTGCCGATACGACTCCAGATACGTTCAGCCAATACCTCGGCAACTGAATGACCTGTAGCACGGGCAATCAGCCAACCCAAGGCGTCGGCGTTGATGGTTTTGTAAGCAAAGGCCTTTCCATGAGTACCGCTTTTTGTAACCGTCTGCAAAAACTCGAAGTAACTGCGCGGGCCCACATAGTCTTTAGGCTTGGGTAATGGGCTTCCCGCTTCGGCGTACGTCCACACCTCCGCTTCGGGGTCTGCATAGTCTTCCGAATAATCAAGCGCAGTTGTCATATCCATAACTTGCCGCACGGTTGCATCGCCAAACGCTCTTTTCTTCAGTTCAGGAATAAGATCGCCAACGAGAGCCGCTGGGTTCAGCTTGCCTTCGGCAACCAGCACTTCGCCAATAAGCCCTGTCAGCGACTTGGTTACTGACATAGCACCATGCAGCGTATTCTGATGAAGGCAGCCTGCGTAACGTTCGTACACGACACGCCCGTGGTGCAAAACGATAACGCCATCGGTATAGTTGGCATCAAAGGCCTGAGCCCACGTCATGGCTTTGTTCGTACCCAGCGGTGTGAAGCTAACTGCATCAAGCGAAGGGTCGAGCGTCACGGCCAACTGACGAGCGCCCTTGCTGCCATTATCTACCGCAACAGTGGGCATGAGCTCGCGAAAATGGCAGACCGTCCAGCGCAACTTTGGAAACCCGAAGTAATCTGGGTCAGTAAACCGTATGGTCTTGTCGGCGGCAGGCGGAAAGCCCTGCATCCAGCCCAATGTGTTGGGGTCGGAATCCTGGGCCGATAACGGCTTTGTTTGTTGGGCCACTGCATTGCCTCCCAAAACCAGGGAAAGGGCCATCGCCCATGCCGACATGCGTTTCATTAAATTCTCCTTAATCCAGCTCTTGTACGCCACCGCCAGAGACCGTCAATATCTGCCCACTGACCCAACTCGCTGCAGGCGAACACAAGTAGAGTGCCGCATTGGCCATGTCTTGCGGCTCACCCAATCTATGAATGGGTGTGTGCATCAACATGGTTTTTTCAATGTCGTCATTAAGCACTGACTCGAGCGCTGCCGTTCGTGTAGCCCCGGGCGCTATGCCGTTGATACGTATACCTTTTGGGCCCAGGTCGAAGGCAATATTGCGGATCAAATGATTGGTGGCTGCTTTGGAAGAACCATAAGCCGCCATGCGCGTGTTTTTGTTTTCGCCTGCCATTGAGGTAATGGCCAGCATAACCCCGCCGCCCACGCTTTCCATTTTTGGTGCGGCAAGCTGAGCAAGACGAAACAGCGAAAACACATTCAGGTCAAAAGCCCGACGAAAATCAGCCATGGGCATGTCGAAAGGCTTGGGCCCGCCACCGCCCGCATTACTGACAAGAACGGTTAGCTTGCCCAGACGCTGTACGGTTTCTTCGACCAACCGCACCAGGTCTTCTTCTTTGGTTACGTCGCAGGCCATGGCTTCAGCCCTGCCACCTTGCGCCTGTATGGCCGTGGCAACTGACTGCGCTGACTCAACATTAAGATCACTGACCATAACGGCAGCCCCGGCAGCTGCAAAGGTTTCGGCGATTGCGCGACCAATACCCGCTCCCGCACCCGTAATAAGGGCTACCTGACCGTTTAATTTGAAATTGGCAGAATCATACATATTAGAATGCCTTTAAATAAATGAACAAGATCTACCGCTTGATGTACCAACACTCAGAGCCATACTGAACGCAGTCAGCAATAATCAGGCCTTGAGATAGCTTCTCGGGCCTTTCTTCCATACTATGGCCCGTAACCGTGTCTTAACAGATTAATATGCCTATACCCACTTCTTCGAAAAAACGGCGTCGCGATGCCGAACTCGAAAATGCAATTATCGAAGTCGCTTGGGCCGAGCTACTCAAGCGCGGGTATGCGGGCCTGACGATGGAATCCGTCGCAGCAGCCGCATCCACCAGCCGCCCTGTACTCGCCCGTCGCTGGAATGGCAAGGCGACGCTTGCCGTGGCAGCGGTAAGCCATCAGCTGGCAATAAAGCCTATTAACGTGCCTGAACGTGGCAACGTTCGTACAGAGCTTCTTGATTATCTGGATCAAGTCAGTGACCTCGCTCCAATCATCAACATAATTTTCTCCATGCTGTCGGACACAAGCTTTCGCGAAAGCTACCCTTCAGCTCCTGAGTTGCGGCATAGGTTTATCGCGGGAAGAGCCGACAGCCTCAAGCTGATTCTGCACCGTGCTGCAAAGCGTGACGAGATCGACACAGAAAAACTCATCCCAGCGATTGAGTCATTGTTGAGTGACCTTATCGGGCACTACATTTTGATAAACGGAAAGGCACCACCCAAAACCCTGCGGGTTACTTGGGTAGACGCACTTTTGTTGCCGCTGGTGCGATCTCGTTGAAACCGTCTCAAAACGTATAAGCGACACCTGCCACAGCATGCAGCTGTGTTTTTTTCTCAACAATTGGGCTGTCTGCAGCCTTGTCCAGAAGCGAGCTGGCACCCACCGCCCCCGTAATGCTCCAGCTTTTGTTAAGCGAATAATTGACGGCTACGCGCATCGAGACGTCTTTGAAGCCCGCTGATGGGTGATATTGAGACCGACCTGAACGTGCAGACTGCCCCGAATCCACGCCAAAGTAGCTGCCCATATACTTTTCATTGGCCCAGCTGACGGCAACACTGGGAACCAGCATCAGTTGACTGGTCACCGCATAAGGGTATGACGCACGCGCCACGACAACCAGGCCGCGCGAATTTTCATTTAGTGCCTGGGTTGCTGACAGGCGCAATTTGGCTCCAGCAACATTGGTAGACATAAACACCCGCGCACCCACCGCATCAGACAACTTGCCGATGCCATGTGGCACGTCGCCACTTCTGTAACCCTGCATCAGATTCAGGCCTGCACCCATGGTGATAGCAGGCGTCTCGATAATATTTAAGCCTATGCCTTCATCGGTACGGGCAAATATCCGCCCCTTCTTAATGTCGATCAGGGGTACCGCACGTAATCGATGCGAACTCGAACCCTGATACGTGGGTGTAACTGCAACCCCTGCTCCGATCTTGATTCGGTCGTCTTGTTCGGCATGCGCGCCTCCCGAGGCCATCAGGCAGAGTGTGACCAAAGCGAGCCCTCGCCGCGCAGAGCTGCCACGCGATCGGCCGAGGAAGGGGGTAAAACAGTTCATTCAAGACTCCAAATTCACAATAAGATGCAGAGACGCATCTTAATGGCGAGCCTCTTTAAAGTCAAGATGCGTATACGCATCTTATTGCAGAGAATGGGATGATCGGTGAGACTATGCAGTCCTTGTATAGTGCTGCTGCTTTCTCTGACGCACTCAAGGGAAAAAGCCCTTCAACAGGCTCGTCTTTCTGTGGAAATGCATAGCACTGCATCCTTTTTATTCACAATGTTGGGCGCAAAGTATCTGGCTCTGGAGTCCTCGAAACTACGGCGACAGCTTGAGACTTTCAGACTCAAAGAAAATAAAAAACCCGGCTCCAGGCCGGGTCATTATTAAGCTTTACTTGATAGGGCCATGATGAGGCGCTGGTATGCACCCATTGGAATCCATCACAAAACTCAGTTCGATTTAAGTCTTAGCGACCAGCCAGCGTCAATTGACCTGGCTGGTCCGCTGTTTCAGGATAAGACTTCAACACGCACCGCTTTTCTATGGGTTGCGAATCGGTCCACCATGGTTGTGCTGGCCTCATTCAGGCCCATAACTTCTACTTCAACGCCGGCACGACGAAATTTATCCACAACCTTGTCCAGTGCACCGACTGCGGTAATGTCCCAAAAATGGGCGTGGCTGACATCCAGGCAGACCTTTTTAATGTCTTCTTTGAAATCAAAGGCGCTAATGAACTGCTCCGCAGAAACAAAAAATACCTGCCCGCGGATGCGGTAAACACGAGATTGGCCGCCGTCCGTGGCCTCAGACTTAATACTCAGAAGTCGACCCACCTTATGGGCGAAAAACACCCCTGACAGCAGCACGCCAACCAACACCCCTTTAGCCAGATCATGCGTGGCGAGCACCACAATTACCGTAGAAATCATGACGACGCTGGAGCTTTTTGGGTGCCCGCGCAGATTACGCAGCGACGCCCAGCTGAAGGTGCCAATGGATACCATGATCATGACCGCGACCAGCGCAGCCATGGGTATGCGGGCAACCCAATCGCCCATAAACACCACCATTAACAACAAGAACACGCCAGCAACCAGCGTAGAAAGACGGCCACGCCCGCCTGATTTCACGTTTATGACCGACTGGCCTATCATGGCGCAGCCCGCCATACCGCCCAGAAACCCTGTTGTTATATTTGCAATGCCTTGCCCCACACACTCGCGATTTTTATCGCTGGTCGTGTCGGTCATGTCGTCAACAATGGCCGCTGTCATCATAGACTCGAGCAAGCCAACCACAGCCAGCGTCATGGAAACCGGAAAAATGATTTTCAGCGTTTCGAGATTGAGTGGTATGTCAGGCAGCAAGAACACAGGCAGGGTGCTGGGCAATTCGCCCATGTCGCCCACGGTGCGAATATCAAGACCCAAAGCAATGGAAACAAAGGTCAACACGACGATGGCCACTAAGGGCGACGGAATGGCCCGGGTGATATAGGGGAAAAGATAAATAATGCCCAGCCCCGCCGCCGCCATGGCGTACACATGCCAGCTTACATTGGTCAGCTCAGGCAGTTGAGCCATAAAAATAAGGATGGCGAGTGCATTAACAAAGCCCGTGATAACCGAGCGCGACACAAATCGCATGAGTGTGCCCAGCCTGAGCAGGCCAGCCCCTATCTGAAGTACGCCCGTCAGCAAGGTGGCGGCAAGCAGATATTGCAGGCCGTGTTCTTTCACCAGCATGACCATCACTAGCGCCATGGCTCCAGTGGCAGCAGAGATCATTCCTGGCCGACCCCCAGCAAAAGCAATGACTGTGGCCATGCTGAATGCAGCGTAAAGCCCTATCTTGGGGTCAACGCCCGCAATAATAGAGAAAGCGATGGCTTCAGGGATAAGCGCGAGCGCAACAACAAGACCTGCCAGGACATCGCCTCTGACATTGGAAAACCAGTCTTGGCGAAGAGATTGCATCATGTATGTATTCCGTCATCACGGCCGGCAATATGCGGCCATCTGGTATGTGTTCCGTCAAGGCACGCGGCAATGCGGCCATCGGGTGAGTATTCCGTCAAGACAGACGCCAATGGGCGGCCATCCGGTACTTATCCTATCAAGACAAGCAGCAGTGCGCGGCCATCCGGTGTGTATTCCATCAAGGCACGCGGCAATGCGCGGCCATCTGTCTGGTTCAAGTGCGTCTGGCAGTCAGCATGCCGCTCGTACCGTAAGCGGTGCGGGTTGCGTGTAACGCAATCTATGAAAAGTGCAAGCGCGTGCGGGCACGATGAAGTTAAACCTAGGCTCGCAACGAAAATGCGCTTACAAGGGAGGAGGCTCCGGCGGGGTGATTGACCAACGCGCTAACTTGGCGCGAACTCAGCATTTTAGCGTTAATGCGGCGGTGCAGCAATAACAAATTATTGAGTATTGCTGGCCTAGCGGGCATCGCTGGTATCGTGGGCACTTGGGGCACTTGGGGCACTTGGGGCATTGGGGCATTGGGGCACTTGGGGCATTGGGGCATTGGGGCACCTGGGGCATTGGGGCATTGGGGCACTTGGCAGACTGGGCTCATTGGTGCATCAAAGGCATCGGCAGCGTTTGTGGTTGATGATCTTGCACATGCTGGCGATCCTGGGGGCTCGACGATTCCGCGAGGGTCGTTAGGGCCCCCGACAACGCCCGTATCATGTATCGTTAACGCTAACGTTATAGGCGGGATGTCTCGTGGTACTCGTCAACCTCGGTGGTGTCGCACCCGTCACCGCTAACAACTGGAATCTACGCATGGCGCAACCACAACAAATGACGAGACCATGATCAATCTGGGCATTTTCGCCAAAGCACCGATCTCGGGGCACGTCAAGACACGGCTGGCACCCGCGATTGGGCTAGATGCAGCCGCGCGCCTGCACGCACGTATGGTTGCGCACACGCTAACCCTTGCCCACGAGGCTAGCTTTGAGGCGGTAACACTCTGGACCTGGCCGCTGGTAACCGACCCGCACATCATCGAGCAATGTCATCGCCACGGCTTTGCAATTGCCGTTCAGCAGGGGCAAAATCTGGGCCAACGCATGGCCTATGCGTGCGAGCAAGCATCGCCGCAACTTATTATTGGCACAGACTGCCCGGGCATCACCGCCCAACATCTGCGCCGGGCCGCCGCTGATCTCAAGGCGGGGGCGCAGGTTGTGCTAACGCCTGCATTGGATGGCGGCTATGTATTGATAGGTCTGCGCCAGCCTCGACCCGAGGTTTTCCAGGACATTACGTGGAGCAGCGCCGAGGTGCTAGCCCAGACACGCGCAACAATTCAAAATTTGGATCTGCAGGCTATTGAGTACGAGCCGCTATGGGATGTGGATCGTCCTGAAGACCTGATCAAACTGCGGGAAGCGTTTCCCGCTCTGGCCGCGAAGTTGCTGGCGGAAATCACTGTGGACAATGCCTTCACATGAAACGTCTACTATTAATAGGCGGTGGTCACGCCCATCTTGAAGTACTGGATCAATTGCGCCGGCGCCCGGTACACGATGTACGTATCACGCTAATGTCGTCCAGCCCGCGACAAGTCTACACAGGCATGCTGCCTGGGTTGGTCGCAGGCCGGTTTTCGTTGCAACAGGCCTCGATCGATCTGGCTGAGCTCTGTGCGCAGGTTGATGTCGAATGGGTTCCACAGACATGTTCAGAACTAGACCTCAAGCACCGCACAGCGATTACCGAAAACGATGAGCAGTTCCCATTTACTTGGGTCAGCCTGAACATTGGCTCCGGCCCACAACTATCCATTGAGCGCAGCGAGCATTCCACCTTTGTCCCGATTAAACCCGCAGAATGTTTTTATGACGCGTGGGAAGCCTTTGTTGCCCGTGCTGCTGCGGCATCTGCAGACTTATCGGTGCTGGTGGCCGGCGCTGGTGCTGGAGGCACCGAACTGGTGCTGGCTATGCGTGACCGACTGGACGGCGCGGGGCTGAACAAGGTTTCAACCACGCTTGTGGGCAGTGATGAGAGACCGCTCTCAGGAGGCTTCCCAACCAAACTGCGTAAAAGCATTGTTAGCCTGCTTCATCGCCATAAAATCGACTATATCCCGACACGTCGCGTAATCAGCGCATCTGAAGGCTTTGCCCAATTAGACGATGGCACTCGCCGGCCTGCGAACTTCTGTGCTCTGGCTGCTGGCGCATCCCCCTCCCCCTGGTTAGGCGATTCTGGCCTGGCAATCGACAACGCGGGTTATGTGCGTGTCGACAGATACCTGCGCAGTGTGTCACACCACTTTGTCTTTGCGGCCGGAGATGTCAGCGCACACCCAGACCAACCAGGTAAGTCAGGCGTTTACGCCGTACGTGCTGGCCAGGCACTGACAGAAAGCCTGTATGACACCATGGGCTCCCGCCCACTAAAAGCCTGGAAACCTCAAAAGCGCACGCTTTACCTTATTACCTTGCCCGCAAAGCGGGCCATGCTGAGCTGGGGCCCACTGTGGGCCAGTGGCGCATGGGCTTACCTCTGGAAGCAGTTCATAGACACTCGTTATATGAAGCGTTTCCCCCACCCTGCACCCAACCAACAGTCTTCTCTTCATGAGTAACCCCCATTCCCGCCTGCTGCTTAGAGTTTTCATCGTAGTCGGGCTGGTGACGTGCATCGTCGCATTTTTTGCGACCGGCCTGCATCGTGCCCTGACACTGGAAACACTCAAGAACAGCCAACACTATCTTGCACAGTTGCGTCACGATTCTCCATGGGTGCTGACTGCAGGCTTTTTCGCCGTGTATGTAGTGGTAACTGGGCTGTCAGTACCCGGCGCGACCATACTCACGCTCGCGGCGGGCGCTGTATTCGGGGTGGTCGCAGGCACGCTGATTGTTTCGTTCGCGTCAACCCTGGGTGCGCTCGTTGCCATGCTTGTAGCCCGCTACGTGCTGCGAGACACCATACAGTCAAGATTTGCAAGCCGGCTCAAAGCTATCAATGAAGGCGTGGAAAGGGATGGTGCGGCCTACTTATTCGGTTTACGGCTGCTGCCGGTGTTTCCGTTCTTCGTCATTAATTTGGTGATGGGACTCACCAATTTGCCTGCCCGCACGTATTACTGGGTAAGTCAGATCGGAATGTTGCCTGCGACTATACTTTATGTAAACGCGGGCACGCAGTTGGCAGGCATCCAAAGTCTGTCTGAAGTGTACTCACCGACACTATTGATCTCGTTTTCTTTGCTCGCGCTGTTTCCGCTTATTGCTCGGTTCGTGGTCCGGCGTCTCGCACCGCGAAAAGCCTACAAACCCTGGCACAAGCCAAAAAAATTCGACTGCAATCTTATTGTTATTGGCGGCGGGTCGGGAGGGCTGGTTTCGGCGTACATCGCCGCAACAGTCAAGGCGCGCGTCACACTCATTGAATCCCACAAAATGGGTGGTGACTGCCTGAACTATGGCTGCGTACCCAGCAAAACGCTAATTCAGGCGGCAAGAACAGCGCATCAGATCAACCAGGCCACCGCAACAGGCCTGCTGACCGAGCCCGCACCCACGGTGTCATTCAAGGCTGTGATGCAGCGGGTGCACCAGGCGGTCGCCCGCATCGCGCCTCATGACAGCCCAGAACGCTATAACGCGCTGGGTGTGGACGTTATTGACGGCTACGCCAAGCTTCAGGACCCCTGGACGGTATCCATCACCTTGCCCGACGGCGCTACACAGAACCTGACAGCGCGCAGCATTATCATTGCGGCCGGTGCCGAACCCGTGGTGCCATCTATTTCTGGCATAGAAAACTCTGGCTTTGTTACCAGCGATACCGTATGGGCTCGATTTGCTGAACTGGATGCGCCGCCACCTCGCCTGATCGTATTGGGTGGTGGCCCCATAGGCTGTGAACTGGCACAGGCATTTGCCCGTCTTGGCTCACAGGTGACACAGATAGAGGCAGGGCAACGATTGCTGTCACGTGAAGACGATGAGGTGGCTGCTTTGGTTCAGGCTAGCCTGAAGGCCGACGGTGTCGACATCCTAACCGATACCAAGGCCGTGGAATGTTTACACGACGACTCGGGCAAATACCTGCTGATTCAGCGACAAGACGGTCAGGTCGAGCGCGTGCCATTTGACCAGTTGCTATGTGCCGTAGGCCGCAAGGCCAGGCTTACCGGGTATGGCCTTGAAGAACTGGGCATAGAAACAAACGGCACCGTGCAGGTAAACCAGTACCTCGAAACGTGCTACCCCAACATCTACGCGGTTGGAGACGTGGCAGGGCCTTACCAGTTTACGCATATGGCCGCTCATCAAGCCTGGTATGCCTGCGTCAATGCCTTGTTCGGCGGGTTCAAACGCTACCCCGTCGATTACCGCATCGTCCCATGGGCTACATTTGTGGATCCAGAAGTAGCACGCCTGGGGCTAAATGAACAAGAGGCGGCCGACAAAGGTATATCTGTCGAGGTTACCCGCTACAACCTTGATGAACTCGATCGTGCCATTACAGACGATACAGCCCTTGGCTTCGTGAAGGTGCTCACGGTTCCGGGCAAAGATCGCATTTTGGGTGTAACCATTGTTGGCGCACATGCAGCAGAGCTGATGGCAGAGTTTGTGCTGGCCATGAAACATGGGCTGGGGCTTAATAAAATCCTTGGCACCATACACATTTACCCCACAATGGCAGAAGCAAACAAGTTCGTCGCGGGTGAATGGAAACGCCAACATGCTCCCCGGCGTATTCTTGCAATAATGAGGCGTTACCACGACTGGCGTCGCCGCTAAGCCATTTTCAGCGCAAGGAGCGCATGCTGATTTCCGAAAACCATTACTCAGACCAGCCCGTCATGCTGTCGCGGGCGTTACAGTCACGTGCGCGACCGTGTCGACCATTACCTCGCACCGATATCGTACATCGTGTCGTTATCGAGTGCGAGAATCTGGAGGCTTTACTGTGAACCTGCAATGTAAAATGAGTTCAATGGCTACCAGGTATGCCGTGGTGGCGCTGTATGTATTGGCGGCTCTGCTGCCGGGCATAGCGCACGCGTCGTGGGCCGATATTGAAAGCGAAGCACGCGGGCAAACCGTTTATTTCAACGCCTGGGGCGGCGATGAAAGCACCAACAACTATATTGCATGGGTGGGCAAAGAAATCAAACGCCTGGCCGACGTGCAACTCATACACGTCAAGGTCGCCGATACGGCCGAGGTGGTTCAGCGCATTGAGGCCGAAAAACGAGCTGGGCGAGACAAAGACGGGTCGGTCGACCTGGTATGGATTAATGGTGAAAATTTCAAGCGACTCAAATCTGAACACTTGCTGTTGGGCCCATGGGCAGAACAATTACCAAACTGGCAGTACGTCGACACCTCCAAGCCCGTGAGGCAAGACTTTTCTGTTCCTACTGATGGTCTGGAAGCACCTTGGGGTGAGGCGCGCTTAACGTTTTTGGCCTACCGCAATAAAGTCCCCTCGCCGCCCGAGTCGCCCCAAGATTTGCTGGCGTTTGCCCAAAAGCATCCCGGGCGCGTTACTTATCCCAAGCCCCCCGCCTTTCACGGCACCACGTTTCTCAAACAATTGCTACTGACGTTGGCACCTGCGCCGCAAGACCTGAAGCAGCCTACTACCCCTGAAGCCCTTGCGCGCAATCTGCCAGCACTCTGGGCTTACCTGGATCGCCTGCACCCTTTCTTATGGCGTGAAGGCAAGGCGTTTCCGACCAGCGCAGCGCAAATGACCAGAATGCTGGCAGACGGCGAATTGCTGATATCCATTACCTTCAACCCCAACGAAGGGGCAAACCTGGTTGCCCAGCATCGGGTCCCTCCTGGCATTTATGGGTTTGGATTTCGCCGCGGGATGATAGGAAACGTGCATTTTCTCGCGATTCCCTATAACGCCAAATTCAGTGCCGCAGCGAAAGTCGTGGCCAATTTTATGCTGTCACCCCGTGCACAGGCGCACAAGGCAGACCCTGAAGTCTGGGGGGACGCCACCGTGCTAAAGGTCTCGGCCTTGTCGCCCGCACAAGCTAATTTCGAAAAACTAACGGCGGGCGCACAGGCGGGCGCTATTCCTACGTTGTCCGAGCCTGACGCCAGTTGGACCGAGGCGCTGGAAAACGCATGGCTGGCGCGTTATGGGTCAGGAAACTAGACGGTTCCGCCAGCGGCAAGGTCATCAAGACGACATGTGGCGCGTTGTTGCTGTAGCGGGCGCCGCACTCGTCATTGTTCCTATGCTGGCGGGCTTCTCCTGGTTTCTGGCACCGGCTTTGCAAGCCAGCGCATGGCTGGGCGCTCTGGGCGACCCACAACTTATGGTGGCAACACAGCGAACCCTTTTGACGGCACTTGGCGGCACGGCCCTGGCGATGGTGCTCGCAACAGCAATCATCATGATGGCATACCCTGGCCCGGCCTGGTCGTATCTACGCCTGCGTTTGCCTGTGCTGCTCGCATTCCCCCATGCGGCCTTTGCCATTGGCGTTGCCCTGCTGGTTGCACCCACTGGGTGGGTAGCCCGACTTCTGGCCACCATGCTGGGTTGGGATGCACCACCACAATGGGTCACCGTGCAAGATGCCCAGGGCCTCACGCTGATGATAGCCCTGGCCATCAAAGAAAGCTGGTTTTTACTGTGGATGCTGGCGGTAACGCTAGGTGAACAAGACATTGTTCGCCAAATGACCATTGCCCGCAGCCTGGGTTACGGGCGTATGCAAGCATGGGTGCGCGTGCTGCTTCCGCAGATATTACCCAAATTGGCATGGCCCCTGATGGCGGTGCTAGCCTATGGGTTATCTGTGGTTGATATGGCTTTGGTGCTCGGCCCGACCACACCTCCAACACTGGCCGTGCTGACCTGGCAATGGCTGACTGACCCCAATCCGCAACATGTGGCGCAAGGCACAATAGGTGCCGTGTTGCTGGCCGGCCTGATGTTGATCTGCGTGCTGCTCGTGCGGCTAGCCTGGAAAGGCCTACGTCGGTGGGCACCCTACCCAAAAGGGCATAGAAAGCCTGGCCGCAGAGCGCCGCGCTTCCAGCGAGCCACAGTGCGGCTGGCTTTTTTACTCGGCATACTTCCTGGCATACCCTTGCTGCTGTGGTCTTTCAGCCAAACATGGTTTTTCCCCTCGGTATTGCCAGCCCAGTGGACGCTGTCTAACTGGATATCCGCCGATCTGAACCCCTTGTTCACAACCTTATGGCTGGCACTTGCATGTGTGGTGCTGCTGTTACCGCTGACGCTGATCTGGCTGGAGTGGGGCCCGTCCCGCATTGGTGCACTCATCTATGCGCCGCTACTGCTTCCCGCTTTGCCACTGGCCGCAGCCCAATACAGCGTGCTGTTGCGATTGAATCTGGATGGCACATCAGCCGGCGTGATCTGGAGCCATCTGGCCTGGGTATTCCCATATATGCTGATCACATTGAGCGGGCCCTATCGCACCTTTGACCCGCGCATCGTCACCACCGCACGGGCATTGGGTCATTCACGCTGGCAAGCCTGTATAAACGTAAAATGGCCGATGCTGCTGCGGCCTATTCTTGCAGCAACAGCCATAGGGTTCTCTGTCAGTGTCGCCCAGTATCTGCCGACGCTGTTTGCCGGAGCGGGCCGTTTTGCGACGGTTACTACAGAGGCTGTCGCCCTGAGCGCGGGCGGAGACCGTCGCATGCTTGCTGTGCAGTCGTCTCTGCAAATGCTGCTGCCTTTACTTGTGTTTTTGCTGGCCGTGCTTGTTTCACGCCGCTACGCGCGCGGGCGCAAGGGTATGCAATGAAAGGAACCCTCCATGCTTGAAGTCTGTGACCTGACCATTCATCACGCCGAGCAACGACTTGTTGGGCCGCTGAGCTTTTCTGTCGGTGCTGGCCACGTGCACACCATTATGGGGCCCTCAGGTTCTGGAAAATCTACCATCCTGAACTGGATGATTGGCGAAACAAACAACAGTTTCCGTTATTCAGGAGCCCTATTACTGGAAGGCGAGCCCGTGCTTGACCTGCCTGTTGAGCAGCGCCGCATTGGGATTCTGTTTCAGGACGATCTGTTGTTTCCGCATATGAGTGTGGGCCGCAATCTCGCCTTTGCCCTGCCAAACAGCATCATTGGGGTCAGTGCACGGCGTCAGCGTGTGGACGAGATGCTAGAACACATTGGCTTGTCTGGCTTTCACCAACGTGACCCGGCTTCGCTATCGGGCGGCCAGCGCGCCCGCGTTAGCGTTGCACGCGCACTCATCGCCGAGCCCCGCGCAGTGTTGCTGGATGAGCCATTTTCCAAACTGGACAGCACCCTACGAACGCAGTTCAGGACGTTTGTTTTCGAGTGGATAGCCCGGCAAGCCATACCCGCTATTCTAGTGACGCATGACAGCGATGACACACCCGAATCAGGGGCGCTTACCATGCTTACACGCGATTAGCATTGATGCAACGCCCTAAGGCTCACCGGCGATACCGTTTCGCCAATTCTGCGGCTGGGGTGCCTAGCCTGTAGAGCAGGCGCAGGTGCCACATCAATAAAATGGTTTTGCATGCACCGTTGTCGTCCCAGCGACGGCCTGAGGTCACCACCTTTGTACGCAGGTTTACGGGGCGACTGCGTTTGCGTAAGCGCAATGACAACTCGATATCTTCCATCAAGTCTTGCTGCGGAAACCCGCCCACTTGGGAGAACACATCACGCCGGACAAACACAGCCTGATCTCCCGTAACAATGCCACTAAAGCGCGAGCGCAGGTTCATCATCGCGGCGATAACAGGCAACAAACGACTGCGCCCAGCAATAACAACATCGAAGCGGCCCCAACATGCGCCCGGGCCTGCCATGGCTGAGGCAATGTCAGCAATCGCTGTATCTGGCAAGTAGGTATCTGCGTGCAAGAAAAGAATAACCTCGCTGCTCGCCATGGTGGCGCCCGCGTTCATCTGACTGGCACGCCCCCGCGTCGCAGAGAGCCAGCGCACACCCGGCTCTGTTGCCAATGCAAGTGAGGCATCACTACTGCCACCGTCGGCAACAACTACCTCACACCCAGCGTTTACCAGTGATCGTATCTGTTGACACAATCGTGCGAGATGTTCTGCTTCGTTCAAAACTGGAATAACCACGGACAGTTGCATAGTGAACAAATCTCAGACTAATACACACCCGAGCGGCCGGCAGAGGTACGCAACACAAAACCACTTACCTCGTCGAGCACAGGAAAATATGATCTCAACAAGGGCGCGAACGCGCCAACCGGCAGGCTATGCCCTATGCCATCCAAGCCAATATATTGCACCATCACATTGACTGCACGCAGATGTGCAGCGAGTGCTTGCGAGTTTCTGGCAGGGTCTACCACCTTATCCGCCGTACCAGTGATTAGTAGCGCCGGCGGAGATTTTGCAGAAACATGCCTGACAGGCTGCGAATCAACAGGCGTATCAGGATAAAGAAAGGCTGGTTTGGTCGACTCAGTGGTAATAGGCAAGAAATCATAAGGGCCGGCAATGCCAATCCAGCCTTGCAATGCGGCAGGGCTTACGCCATGTTTTGCAAGCCAGCGCGGGTCTAGCGCTACCATTGCTGCGTTGTAAGCCCCTGCGCTGTAACCCGCCACAAATACCTTTTTGGCGTTACCACCGTACTCGTCTATGTGTTTAAGCGTCCACGCCACAGCCTGCGCCGCATCTTCAACAAAGGCCGGATAAGCCACGTGAGGAGACAGCCGATAATCGGCAACTACCGTCATGATACCGCGCGTTGCCAGTGCTTTACCGACAAAACCATATCGTTTTCGCGAACCGCTATTCCAGTTTCCACCATAGAAAAACACCACGACATCGGGTGGTAGCTCGCTGTTTACAGGCATGTAGATATCGAGCTTCTGCCGCGCTTCGCTACCATAAGAAAGATTATTCACCGCCCTGTTTTTGGTATCACTCCACGCAAGTGCATTGAGAACAGTGAGCGGCGAAAATGCGGCCAACACTATCAATAACAGCAATAACACTGCGGCGGCGTAAGTTATATAGTGTATGGAGGTCAATTCAGCAACCACAGTGAAAGGCTCAACATCGAGACAACAGGCAGCCGCACCTGACGGTAATGCGTTTATTTATCCTTAGTTCTCCATCATCCGCACCCCGGCGGCAAAACGCAAGCGATAGAAACACACGTTCACCAGATAAATATTTCAGCCTTGCGTAGGCCGATGACGGCATGATGTTAGCGCGTTGCCAAATAAGACCGCCGTTAAACATACGGTATGAAACGTGGTGCAAGTTCGCTACGTTCAGTGATACGATCGAATCCCCATTCAAGAGGCCGGGAAATGCACCAATTCGAACACGGGCTAATGTGGTTTCGGCGTGACCTGCGCATTGAAGACAATGCGGCGTTGCATCAAGCGCTACGCCAATGCCGCAGGGTGTCATGCGTTTTCGTGTTTGATTCAGATATTTTGTCGACGCTTCCTGCGACCGACCGACGTGTCACATTCATCGATGACTGCATTACCGAGCTTGACCACAAACTGCAGCAAGCCGGCGCAGGGCTTATTGTTCGCTATGGCGCTGCACATCAAGTCATTCCAGAACTGGCAAAAGGTCTGAACGTAGACGCTGTATTTGCCGTACGCGACTACGAGCCTCAAGCACAGGTGCGTGACGCTGCGGTGGCCGACGGGCTAAAGCGTGAAGGCAGTGAACTTGTTCTGCTCAAAGACCAGGTTATTTTCGAAATGAGCGAGATCCTGAACGGCCAGGGCAAGCCATATCGCGTGTTTACCGCCTATAAAAATGCATGGCTAAGGGCCCTGCGGCCGGTTCATATAGATGCGGTTGCCAATGAACCTCTGTTAAGCAAGCTGGAGCCTGTACCGTCCAACCTCCTTGCACGCCCCTCGCTGGAAGACATGGGCTTTACCCGCTCAGCACAACCCGTGCCCGTATCCGCAGGAAGCGAGGGTGCCCAAGCGCTGTTCGCTGATTTTTTACCGCGCATGGACGCTTATCAAGAACGCCGTGATTTCCCGGCAGCAAAAGGGCCAAGCTATTTGTCGGTTCATCTGCGTTTTGGCACCATATCGCTGCGCGCGCTGGTCAGAGCAGCCTACCCGGCCATGCAGTCGGGCAGCGCCGGCGCAACGACCTGGCTGAGCGAGCTGATTTGGCGCGATTTTTATTTCATGATTCTTCATCATTTTCCACACGTCACAGACCATGCGTTCCGAGCGGAGTACGACGCCATAGAGTGGGAGTCAGGCGCCGATGCAGATGTGGACTTTGAAGCATGGTGCAGCGGCCAGACCGGCTACCCCATTGTGGACGCCGCCATGCGCCAATTAAACCAGACCGGCTACATGCATAATCGATTGCGCATGATTGTTGCGAGCTTTTTAACCAAAGATCTGGGCATAGACTGGCGACGCGGCGAGCAGTATTTTGCCCGGCAACTTAATGATTTTGATCTGGCTGCCAACAATGGTGGCTGGCAATGGGCAGCATCAACTGGCTGTGACGCACAACCCTACTTTCGCATATTCAACCCTGTCGCGCAGTCGCAAAAATTTGATGCGCAAGGTGATTTTATTCGACGGTATGTGCCTGAAGTTGCCGGGCTTTCAAACAAAGACATCCATGCACCCTGGCTGGCCAAAGAAAACGCCCTTATTGCCGCCAAGATAAAGCTGGGCGACAGTTACCCCAAACCTATCGTAAATCACCAGTCTGCGCGCAAGGTAGCGCTTGCCCGCTATGATGTGTCGGGATCGACGTGACGCCAATCCGCTTAATTTCAAACAGCAACTAATTAGCACGCTGAGTGTTTTTCATTCTATTTTTACGCTGCATCAAAGTGTCACAAAACACTCCGTCAATGTTGAGTAAAAGCAGGCAATAACTACCCTTTCAAGTAAGTATCCGCTTTCTTCGCCAGCTTCTCAAACACACCCAACGACCCCATTTGCCCGCCTTTGAGCATGACATCCAGACCGTCCAGCGACGCCTGGTTGGAATGCAACCGGCACAGCGCAACGCCCGGGTCTATCTGGCCAATGTAAGTTAGCCCCCATACATCCAGCGAAAGAATAGCAAGACTGGAGGTGTCACCACCGGCAAGACCCAACCGTGCTGGGCGTTGCGTCTGCAAAACCTCGGCAAGCAGTGAGCCACTGGCCCTTGCCAGCGTGGCGGGATCAACGGCTTGGTCTGCTGAAGAAGCCTGCTCAGCATGAACAAGATGCGCCAGCACATTGCGGCCCGCCTGCAAGCCCTGCTTAATACGTTTGACGATGCCAGCCCGAGCCTGTGAGCCCGCGCCAAGCAGGTCTGCAACAGGTATGGGAATATGCAGATAAGACGTGGCAACTTCAATTTGCCTGGCGGTCAGGGGAGACATACTCCCCGACAACACTAACACTGGGCCAGCCGTCTCTGCACCCTGCGCGGTCTGGTTCTGATCAGATGCAGCACCCAAACTCGGGGCATTGGCACACGAAGAGCCCAACAACTGCCCGTCCTCTTCAGGCGAAACACGCGCCGCACCCTCCGGCGCCATGGCCTGCCAATGCGCCAGCAACGCCTGCGCCACGCTGCTTGGGCCGACAGCCAAAGTCTGACTGCGCAGTGCCCGCTGCCAGATCTGGCGCCCAATAACAGGCAAGTGCGCCGGGCATGCCACGTCAAAAAGCACGCCATCAGGCCCCTGCGTTATTGCAGCGTCCACCTGTTCATCAAGTGCCTCATCTGATTTTTCATAAGAAGGATACTGAACTGCACTTATTTCAGCGAGCCCCTGCTCTGCCAGATGGTGTCGAAGATCAGCCTCGCCCATAGGGGTGACAGGGTGGCAGCTCATGGTCGGGTGACGATCAATACGAAAAGCCTCTGCACCCGTCTGGAAAGCAGCAAACAGATTGCTGAACACGCAATATCTGCCCAGATTAGGTTGCCCGCCCACAATAGGCGTAAAGCCACCCGTCTTCAGATTTTTGCGCAGAACACGTACCGCCAGCCCTATGCTGCCAACCTGCGCCGAACTATCAAACGTGGAGCACGTTTTGTAATGGATGACGGGTGCGCCCGTGCCCTTCAGGTAGGCGGCTACCGCCTCAAGCTCAGCCGTTTGATCCTGGTTTTGCATGGATCTGGCAGCACCGGCTATGCCTACGCAATCCAAAGGCCCGGCGTGCGCGAGCTCCTGATCACTGGGCACACGCAAAAACAGCATGGCACGCTGGCCTTGGCGTGCCAGTGTCGCGAGCGTGTCGGTAGCCCCCGTAAAATCGTCGGCGTAAAAGGCAAGCTTGAACGCCATATGCTATTTGGAACCAAAAAAATCTAGTGCGCGCTGCAGTTCGGGAGCAGTCTTGGCATACTGTTCTTGTGACACACCGTTGCGTGCGGCGTCCCACGCCTGGCGCAGGCTAGCCACCCCTGCCGCGGGGCCATCAGGATGGCCAAGAATGCCGCCGCCTGACATAAACAGCAAGTTTTCACCCGCTGCGGCGTAAGTCGCTGGTACGGTACCGGCCCATTGTCCAGAGGAAAATGCAGGCATGACCTCGTCTTTCAGCCCTGGCGCCAGTGGCTGGAGGCAATCGCGCGCCGACTCAATTACTTCTTCATCCGATTGTGCAAACTTGCCCTGCAGCCCGTGAACGTGCATGTGATCGACCCCAGCCAGACGCCAAAGCGTTTGATATGCCTGAAACGATATGCCCAACAACGGGTGCCGTGAAAACGCACCATAACCGTTGCGGTGCCCATGCAGGGCTAAAGGCGTACTGCGACGTAAGCTTTGAACTGCTGACATGCCACAACTGTTAAGGCTGGCCATTACACAGCTACCACCTTCACGCTCTACCAGATCGGCGTGTGCACGCATGGCATCCAGCTCGTCGCTAATGTTAAAGGCCATCATCACATGCTTGCCAGTGCGCTCCTGGTGTTCACGTATAGTCTTCATGACGGCAGGCACGCGTTCGGCCAGCGGCGCATGCATGGGGTTGGCGCAGATCTCATCGTCTTTGATGAAGTCGACGCCTGCCTCACAAAGCTGTTGCACCAGCTCAGCCGTTTGCTTCGCAGACAGGCCAACATTAGGCTTGATAATGGTGCCTATCAGCGGGCCATTTGCCACACCCGCCGCTACACGCGTACCGGCAAGCCCCACGCGCGGCATGTCAAAAGTCTTGCGGTACTCAGCCGACAAAAGCAGCGACTCCAGGCGCAGGCCAGTCACCTCGCCCAGATCATATAAGTTACCCGCCACCGTTGCCGCCAGCGTAGGTAGGTTATTGCCTACATTGGCCACGGGGAACCCAATGCGCACCTTAAACTGCTGCCATGGCCCCTTAACCCCTTTACGCTCCAGCCAGGCATTTGGCAACGATGGCCTGTCGCTCTGTGACAGCACCTGGACGCTCTGCACAACTGCCCTGGCACGCTGGCGCAAGAGGTCAGTTTCGCCCTGAACACGGGTAAACGTGCCACAAGATTGCTCTCCAGCCATTATTTCTGCGACGCGCTCCGGATCCAGGGGCGACTCGACAAGATACTCGGCTACGTAAACATCGGCATTCATAACGTCTTCCACAGCAACAGATTCAACAGACAGACCAGCCGCGCCACCATTACAGCGTGGCCAGGTCAGGAAAGGGACGCACCGGGTCGCTGCCATCCCATTGTTCCGACGCGTTGCGAATAAGGTCAAACAGTTTGCCCTTGGGACCGGCCACTTCAGACAACTCGATGACGGTGCCAGGGTGGTACTCGGTATCAAAGTAGATGAAGCGCCCGTTCTTGCCCACTTCGCCACTCATCACAGGCTTGAAACCCTGCGCAAGAAGCCGCTCCAGATCGTCGTCGTAGCGTTGCGTCCAGTAGGCCACATGCTGCAGTCCTGTGTTGCCCGCTTGCTGGAAATCACGATACATGGACGGAACGTCATTGCGTGTCTGAATCAGTTCAACCTGCAGTGGCCCAGAATTGGCCAGCGCCACCGAGTTATGTGGCTCGTATTCTTGCCCTTTGTACTGGTAGTTCTCAATCGGCACACGTGGGTTGTAGTACCACGGGCCAACACCCAGGGTTGTGCTCCAGTATTCCATAGCGGCTTCGATATCCTTCACAACATAACCAAGCTGCCGGATTTCGCCAAAGAAACGACTCATCTGATTTACTCCAGTTAAACAACTGCGTCGTTCTCTCAACGCATAAACAAGTTAGGTAGCCACAGCGAGACATCGGGCACCAATGTCACCACCAGCAGCGATAGAATCAGGGGAATAAAAAATGGCAAGGTGCCGGCAATCACGCGATGCAAAGGCATACGCGCCACAATGCTGACCATGTAAAGGCTCATGCCTACTGGCGGCGTCAACAGGCCAATCATCAGGTTCAACACCATGACTACACCCAACTGAACCGGGTCCACACCAGCCGCCAGCAGCGCTGGCGCCAAAATGGGCGCGAGTATCAAGATGGCTGCAATCGACTCCATAAACATGCCTACGATCAATAACAGCACGTTCACAATTAACAGCAGCGCGACCGGGTTATCAGAAAGATGCAGCAGAAACTCGCTGGCCAGCATGGGTACCTGATCAATCGTCAGCACCCAGGCAAACAAGGCGGCTGCACCCACAATGAACAGCACGCTGGCGGTCGAATGCACTGTTTCCCGCGCCGCCCTGATAACCAGACGCCACGTCAATTGGCGATACACCACAAACCCCAGAAACAAGGCGTACACAACGGTTATGCCTGCCACTTCGGTTGGGCCGAACAAACCGCTAACCAGCCCACCAATCAAGATCAGCGGTGCACACAAAGCCGGAAAAGCCACTACAGCCTTGCGCCCCAGGATTGCCAGACTGACTTCAATCGTGTCACGCGGCAGATTCTGGCGCCGCGCCATATAAGCAATCTGCGCCATCAGAAGCAAGGTGATGATCAGGCCAGGAATAACACCGGCGAGCAACAACTTCACTGCTGACACGTCTGCAGCCGAAGCAAAAATAATCAAAGGAATGCTTGGTGGAAAAATAGGGCCTATCGTCGCCGACGCCATCGTGATGCCGGCCGCGAACTCGCCGCTATACCCTTGTTCGCGCATCAGGCGCATCTGCGTGCCACCCAGCGCACCAATGTCGGCAAGGGCTGCGCCAGACATACCAGAGAAGATCAGGCTGGTAAGCACAGAGACATGGCCCAACCCACCACGAATACGTCCGACCAGCAGGCGAACCAAGTCAAACAAATGGCCTGTTATCCCCGAGGCATTGAACAGGCTTGCCGCAAAGATAAACATGGGTACAGCCAAAAGGGGCGTGGAGTCCAGCGCATTGACCATGCGCTGAGCCAGCACAGACAGTGGAAGCTCAAACCACCACAGCACAATACCCGCCGATACCGCCATGGAGACGGCAATGGGCACGCCCAAGAGCATGATCACCAAGAACAGCACCAATATGCTCAGACTCATCATGGCGTGGGCCCTTTCGCGGCGCCCGCAACAGGATCTTGGTTCGAAAGTACACGCCAGAATCTCAGGATCGCGACCAACGTGAACAGTGCAATGCCCAGCATGGCAGGCAGGTAAAACACGAGATTGGGCATACGCAATGCGGGGGTGACGAACTTGCCGGCCTTCAGCAGAAACTGATAACCACCAGCCAGAAAGAAGCCGCAAAAGCCCAGAATCATTAACTCATTGAACAGCTTAAGCCCACGCCCCAGGCGACCCTGCACCCGACTGCTGATAAGATCAACCGAGATATGCCCACCGCGCAGCAACAGCAACGGAATCGCCAGATAAACAATACCCAGGCCGCCGTAGCGCGCAAGCTCATCAGCCCAGGGTAAGCCGATCTGCAGCACGTTGCGGGCAAATACCTGGAGTACTACCAGAAAGGTTGTAAACAAAAGCATGGCAATGGCGATACGCTCAAACCAGCAACAGGCCTGCTCAAGCACGAGCACCGCCCCCGCCGGGGACGGATTGTGAGTCTTGGTCATGGGTAAGATTCCAGAACGCGCTTCTGCCAACAGCCAGGAGAAGCAAAGCCGCAGCGGGAAGCCTGTATGGCTTCCGCCCGTTTACTTGATATCGGCGATCTGCTTGTAAAGGTCACCAAACTTGCCGTCAAAACGCTCGCTGACCAGTTTGTGTGCCCTTTCGCGAAATGCATCCATCTGCAGACCATCTTGCTCGTCGATGACGGTCATCTTCAGCTCTTTCAGCTTGGCCAGTTGTTCCTGCTCCAGAGACTGGACCATTTCTGTGGCTTTGGTTCTGGTTTCCGTGGCAGAGCGCTCAAAAGCAGCGCGCTGCTCGTCAGTCAGCTTTTGCCACACACGCTCGTTCATGATGATGACTTGCGGGTTAATAATGTGACGGGTCATCATGAGGTGGGATTGCGCTTCGTACAGCTTACTGTTTAGCACGACGTCTACGGGGTTTTCCTGCCCCGATACCTGGCCGGTCGCCAGCGCGGTAGGAACCTCCGACCAATCTACAGGCACGGGCACGGCACCCAACGCTTCAACCGCCGTCATGTAAATGGGAAACGGCAGCGCTCTGATCTTTTCGCCAGCCAAATCCGACGGCTGCTTGACGGCCTTGTTGGCTGTCAGGTTACGTGTACCAAAATAATAGGCATACAAAGGGCGTACACCTGCGGCTTCGATTAACCCCTTGCTCAGTGATTTCATAACCGGTGACTCGGGAGCCGTCACCTTCATCAGATGGTCTACATCGCGATACAGGTAAGGGGTGTCCAGCGCCGCAAACGGCTCATAGAGTGAGCCCGTTCCGCCAGCCGTGTTGTGAGACAAGGCAATGACGCCGGTTGAGGTCGCTTCAGCCATTTCCTGCATTTTTCCCAACTGCGAAGATGGGTACACCTTAATGACCACTTCACCATTGGTGTATTGCTTTACCTTGTCTGCAAACATCTGGGCTTGCAGGCCAGCAACACTGCTGGGTGAGTTCATGTGACCGTAACGCAGCTCTAGTGTTTTGGACAGAGCGAGTGGTGCAATTGCACACATGGCCAAGACGGTTGCCGCGCGCAATGCTTTATGCGGAACGACGTTCAGCAGCTTAAACATTTGATGTCTCCTTGATTTTAATTGATGTATTTATACTGGATAATTGCTGATATTTTGGCCTATACTGGCCGAGAAGGTCAATCAAATCTCATGATGGATTTTGATGTTAAATATAGAAGAAAACAATCCAACGACATCAAGCGATGCACGTGCCAGCATCGCCAGCATCGCCCGACAGGCAGGTGTTTCAACAGCCACTGTTGATCGCGTGCTCAATGGCAGGCCAGGTGTGCGGGCCGCTACCGCACAGCGTGTACTCAAAACGGCAGCAGAACAGGGCTACTTGCCCGACAGCGACCTCTACAAGGCCACGCAGGCACCCGCCATGCGGGTGATGTTTTTGCTTCCTTCAGGCATGAATCGCTATCTGAACATGCTGGGTGATTATGCGGGCTCTGCTCACGAACAGCTGGATCGCTACAACGTGCATTGTCGTAGCCGTTATGTGGACGGCTTTGATCCCCAGAAACTGGCCGAAACACTGCTGCGCGAAAGCAAACACGCCGACGGTATCGCCTTCATGGCGCTGGAACACCCTGTGGTTCGCGAAGCCGTAAACATCCTGGCCGAACGTGGGGTACACACGGTCACGCTGATCTCTGACCTGTCTCGCGCGGCGCGTAAAGCCTATGTGGGGCTGGATAACCGCGCAGCAGGGCGCAGTGCCGGTCTGCTTATGGGTCGCTTTGTTGGCCCGCGAGCCGGCAAGGTGGCAATGATCGCTGGCAGCCGTTATTACCGCGGCCATGAAGAGCGCGAAATGGGCTTCCAGCACATTCTTGAAGAAAAATTTCCGGCGCTTGACCTGGTCGGGCTGCGCGAAGGCAGGGACGATGCGGCCACCAACTATCGTCAGTCGCGCCTGTTGCTGGAACAATACCCCGACCTGGTGGGCATCTATAACATTGGCGGTGCCTCAGATGGCGTGGCCAAGGCAATGAAAGAAGCCGGGCGTGATCAAAACATTATTTTTATTGGCCACGGCCTTACCCCCGACACACGCGCCCTGCTTATCGATGGGTCTATGGATGCGCTGCTTAATCAAAACCTGCATCAAACCGTAGTGAACACAGTACGCATCTTTGCCAATGTACGTGACGGTCTGGAACCCATGACCGGCATTGAGCCTACGCAGATCAGCGTTATTTTTAGTGAAAACCTGCCGTGATCCGGCTCGGGCTCGGGCTACGGCTCGGGTTAGGGCTATAGAACCTTATGCTCAATACCGCGTGTGTGCTCTCGCTGTTAGGGCCACACCACCCACCCCATCGCGAGTGGCTTGGGTCATAGCGCTTCGCGCGCGAAGCGCCGTAAGCCACACCTAAAAGCTCATGGTTCGCGAACAATCTTGAAAATGCCCTGGCACGTTGCAATGGTGCACTCTTCTACCATTACTTCGCCCACCATAAAAACCATAGACCGGGTTGCCCGCACCACTCTGCCTGTGGCGATCAAAAGTTCACCGCAGCGGGCCGCATCTAAAAAACTGCTGTTGAGCTGAACTGTAACGCAAGGCGTCTTGCCGGCATGGTGCCACGCCAGCGCACTTAACGCCTGATCCAGCAAGGCTGTAATGGTGCCACCATGAACCAAGCCTGCTGCATTCAAATGGTTGTCGCTTGCCACCAAGCCATATTGCCAGCCACCATCAACTTTTTTGCTAAACAATGGGCCTACCGCGCCCATTAATCCGCCTAGCTTGTGCTCGCGCCAGCCCGAAAGATCAATGTCCATATTATGTGCGTTCCGTATCAGTCATGTGCGTAATGCCCACTATAACGTTGCATGCCTCGCTCATGACTAAGGTATAGCGTCAATATCCAGTATTAGACACCGCGACCATCAACATGCAATATGGCTGCGCGCAACTGCCAGTGGACGAAATGCTAGTCGCTCTAGATCTGACGCATGTTTTATGACTTACCAGCGGGCGCCGAACGTAATTCTGAGTTCCTGCAATTGGGTCGCGTCAAGCGGTGCAGGCACATCTTTTAACTGTTTGCAGTGCAGCCAAAGTCGTGCCGTCTCCTCAAGCTCTTCGAGCGTTGCCATGGCAGCAGCGGCCGAGTTGTGCCATACGTTGGGCCCAAGCCTCTCGAGCATGACGGCACGTATGGGCACGCCACGGTGGCCATACCTGAGGATAGCCTGTTCAACTAGCTCGGCTGCCTCTGTGGCACCCGGGCGATGATAAGCAATAAGCGGTACATGCCCCACTTTCATCACAAAATAAGGGGTGAGAGCTGGAATAAGTTCAGAATCCAGCTTTATGTCACCGTGCTGGAGCGACAAACTCGTGCAGGCATGACTATGTGTGTGGATTACACACGCTGTATCGGCATCGAATGCACGTGCCGCGCCATAAATACGCTGATGAAGCACGATGGTTTTGCTTGGCTTGGCACCACTAACATGGTGGCCGTTTCTATCGAGCTTGGGCAACGTGGCCGGATCAAGAAAGCCCAGGCATGCGTCGGTGGGCGTAATGAGGAAGCCGTCATCAAGACGCACACTGATATTGCCCGCTGTGGCATGTACATAGCCCCGATCAAACAGGCTTTTGCCTACCCTGCAAATTTCTTCACGCGCCTGGCTTTCATTCATGACTAATCACGCTATCCTGGAAAACGCTTTAATAAAAAAATCTTCTGAACCAAAGTTGCCTGATTTCAATGTAATGTGCACGCCCTTGCCACCATCCACACCGGTAAGGGCATAACACCAAGGCACTCCCGGATCGATCTGGGGCCCAATTTGCATTTGCGTAATGCCCAGTGCCTTAACACATGCGCCAGAGGTTTCACCTCCCGCGACGATAAGTTGACCAACACCAGCATGCACCATGCCAACGGCGATATTAGCAATGGTCGCTTCCACCTGAGCACCAATAGGTGCAGCACCAAACTGGCTCTGCACCTGGCTGACCGTTTTCGGATCTGAAGTTGAATAGACCAAAACTGGCCCCTGTGCTAGTGCCGGAAGTATGCGTTCCAGCATCGTACTGGCCACATCTTTGCCCGAGGCAATTTGTACAGGATCCAGAGCAAACGCCTGATAACCCGCACGCATAAATGCAGCCACCTGATTGTTGGTTGCAACCGAACAACTGCCAGAAACAATAGCCTGATAACCTTGCGCTGCCGGCAGGGCAGCAGCCTGATTATTTGCTGAAAGATTAAAGTTTTGGGGCAAGCCAATTGCCACACCCGAACCTGCGGTAACCAAGGACAGGCCTTTGACCGCCTCACCAATACTGAGCAAATCATCATTGCTGACCGCATCGACGATGGCAATACTCACGCCCTCCGCGCGCAACGCCTGCATACGATGCCGAATCGCCTCTACACCTCGACTTACGTCGCTGTAATCAATGAGACCGACTTTACGGCGACATTGCGACTGCATCACTCGCACCAAATTAGAATCTGTCATGGGCGTAAGCGGATGGTTGCGCATGCCACTTTCGTGTAGCAGCACATCACCGACGAAAAGGTAACCTTTGAACACCGTACGGTTATTGTCGGGGAAGGCCGGCGTGGCAATCGTAAAATCAGTGCCAAGCGCGTCCATCAGCGCTTCAGTAACCGGGCCGATGTTGCCCTGTGCTGTACTGTCGAAGGTAGAGCAATACTTGAAATAAATCTGTTGCGCACCCTGCTCCTGCAGCCACCTGAGGCCCTCGAGTGTTTCGCTGACGGCAACATCAGTTGCTTCAGTACGCGACTTCAGCGCAATGACCACGGCATCAACGTCAACTGGGGGCGGGCCCGAAGGTATGCCTATGGCCTGTAAAACACGCATACCTGCCTGCACCAGATTATTTGCCAGGTCAGTGGCCCCCGTGAAATCGTCTGCTATGCAACCTAGCTTAATGCTCATGCCAAACCCCAAGTAGTCTCGAATTATTTGCCATTTTCAGGCAGGGGAAGCGGTACGTTCTTGCGTTTGAATCGAATCCTTGGGAGCAGGCCCCAGCACGCCAGCAGAGCTGCTAATACCATAAGCGTTGTAACAAGCCCATTGCTGAAAAAGATCGAGAAGGAACCTTGAGACGATAGCAACGCCTGCCTGAAAGCGTCTTCCATTTTGTCGCCCAATACCATCGCCAAAATGAGCGGTGCAATCGGATAATCAAGCTTCTTGAACACATAGCCCACCACACCGAAGATCAATGCGAGATAAACATCCAGCATACGGTCAGCAATAGTGTAAGCACCCACAAGACATACCACGATGATGATCGGGCCGATAATTGAAAATGGCGCTTTTAAAATAGACGCAAAAAATGGAATCGTTGTCAGCACGAGCACTACCGCCACAATATTGGCGATATACATGGATGCAATCAGGCCCCATACAAAATCTGGCTGTTCAATGAATAGCATGGGGCCAGGTTGAAGTCCCCATATCATAAGGCCGCCCATCATGACGGCTGCAGTGGCGGAGCCGGGTATTCCCAACGATAGCATAGGCAGCAAGGCCGATACACCAGCCGAGTGGTCGGCAGCCTCAGGGGCGACAACGCCGGCTGGCTCTCCCTTGCCAAAGTTTTCAGGATTGCGCGAGAAGCGTCTGGCGATACCATAGGACATAAACGATGCCGCAGTTGGCCCACCCGGCGTAATGCCCATCCAACAACCGATCAATGTCGAGCGAACAAGAACCACCGCGTGTTTTGGCATGCCCAAGAAAGTACGCCAAACTATGCGAAAGTTCATTTTGGCTTTAAGCCCGTTAAACTCAAGCCCCTCTTCAACCGTAACCAAGAGCTCGCCAATACCGAAAAGACCGATAACTGCAGCAAGATATGAAACACCGTTGATGAGCGAGGTTGTGCCATACGTGAGACGTAGCTCGCCCGATACAGTATCCATACCCACTGCGGTCAATATGAGCCCAATTAAAACCGAAACAATGGTTTTAAGCGGCCTACCACCACTCATGCCGACATAGCTGCAGAATGTGAGCAAAAAGATAGCAAAATATTCAGCTGGCCCAAACCGCAGTGCAAAATCGGCAACGACATTGGCGATAAGAGTAACCAGGACAACGCCAGTAAATGCCCCAAACCCTGCTGACAGAAAGGCCGTTGACAATGCCTCTTCTGTACGACCATTTTTGGCCATAGGATGGCCATCGAAGGTAGTGGCGACAGATGAAGGCTCACCCGGAATATTAAATAAAATTGACGTTGTTGAGCCCCCAAACAACGCTCCCCAATACATCGATGACAACAGGATGATGGCACTGACAGGCTCCATGGTGAATGTCAGTGGTAGCAAAAGCGTGACACCATTGGGCGCACCCAGTCCTGGCAGCACCCCTACCAGGATGCCAAGTAATACGCCACCCACCATCAGGAGAATATGGTGAAAAGTCAGTGCTGTTTCAAAGCCCGACCACAATAAACTTAAGTCTGTCATGTGAGTTCCTTACAGCCCCAGGAAGGACTCTACTGGCCCCTTGGCCAGATCAACCTTGAACCACAGATCGAAGACCAGATAAAACGCAATAATAATAATGCTGGCAAGCAGCAGAGACTTGCCCCAAGAGTTTCGTCCCTGAACTTTCACCATATAAAGCAGATAAACCCAAGATGGCGCGTAACAGCCCAGATAAGACATCGACCCAACAAGTACGGCTGTCGGTAGGAAGACAGCAAGCGTCAGTTTGAACTGCTCACGCGTCACAAACACCGCTTGCCCCGGCTGGCGCAGAATACCGAGAAACAGCAAAACACTGACAGCGCACAATGCAATACCCAGTCTTAGAGGCAGATATCCTGATTGAGGCCCAGTCTCCGCGGCCCATCCCGTATCTAACTGTAGGCTGCCCGCAACGATGACGCCCCCAAAAAAAGCGATGGCTACTACGGTTGCGAGCTCCATCGTGCGTCGGTCTGTCAATGACATACTTGCTGTTTACCCGTATCTGTTGATCAATAAATCAGATCAGTTTTTAACTAACCACTCATTCTTTGAGAACAAGGTATGGTGCTCCGCCGCATCTTTCTTTATATAGGCATTAAGAGCATCACCTGTCTGAAAAAACTCTGATTGCACGCCACGGGCAAGCCACGCTTTCCACTCTGGCTTCTCAGTAACCTTCTTAAGTAGCTCAACATAGTAGGCGACCTCTTCTGGCTTAACGCCTCCGGCCATCCACACTGTACGTGGCATATTAAAGCTGTCAATGCTGATGCCTGAGTCTTTGCACAATGGAATATCTGCCCACGAAGTATCTTTGTTGATTTTGTCTGTGTTAGCCAAAGGCTTGGAGGCGAATACGCATAATGGGCGTACTTTATCGGCTTTCCAGTAAGAGGCATTTTCACCCGGGTTGTTGGTGTTGGCGTCCACGTGACCGCCGGCTAACTGCACTGCCGCTTCGCCGCCAGATTTGAACGGGATGTAGGTTACGTTGATGCCTGTCGCATCTTCAATTTTGCGCGTCAAAATATGATCAGTGTCTTTGGACTGCGCTCCGCCAAACTTGAATGCGGCCTTTTTCTCTTTGGCTGCAACCAGCAATTCTTCAGCGGTTTTGTACGGAGCCGATGTCGACGTCCAGAGCACAAACTCATCTGCAGCCATTGTGGCAAGTGGGGTCATGTCTTCAATTTTGTAGCCCACCTTCGTGATCATGGGCATAAGCCATGCCAAATTAGTGGAAAAGATCAGTTTGTGCGGATCACTATGGATGCCCTCGCCGTAAACAAAGGCTTCAGTACCAGCACCACCTCCCTTATTCGAAACGATAACCGGCGTTGAATTCAGTTTGTATTTTTGAATAATTGACTGGACAATGCGCGCAAACTGGTCGGTTCCGCCCCCTGCGCCCGCCGAAGCAATAAACTCAACCGACTTTGTGGGCTCCCAGGCGGCGCTAACGCCCGATACTAAACAACCTGCAGCCATGGCAAAAACCAATGCAGACTTCTTTGATAGAAATTTCATGTTTGCTCCTATGGGTAACTTTCTTGTGGGTGTGTTTGTGGCTAGCTCACACAGTTATTAGCTGGCAAAAAAAACCGTATCTTGATAACTTCTCAATTGAAAAAGTACTGACGAGGTGTCGATCTCGACATCTCCAATGCAAATAAACTGCCCCTTTCGTACATCACGGCTCAAGCGGCAATTTGCAATTAAATAAAATGGCGCAGGGCGATCATCAGCCAGTGCTGCTCCCTCCACTAAAAGAGGCGACACTTTCTCAATCGAATGATGATGTCCGCCCATTTTCAAGACAGTGCCGGCCGGCAAAAACTCTGTGGCCTTACCGACCAGGTCGAGTGTGGGCTTGGGATCAACCCCACCACTCGAAACGCCAAGACCAGCAGCCTCAAGCACACTAATTGCTGCTTCAAGACCGAGCAGGTGGCGCGGTATATACATGAGCGCGGTCTTCTGATCATCACTAACGACATGCCCCTTGCCGGCAAGCAGAGACCAAGTGGCTGCATCATGGCAGCGAATCACGACGAACACGCCACCAGCAAAACTCAACTCATCGGCTTTTCGCAGACAGTGAAACAGTTCCAGCTTGCCGCTTGCCGCCAGCACACCGCCTTCACTTACAGGTCTGAGCAACTCTGGCACTTCAGAGATGCGCAAAATCGGCACATGAAATTCGGGAGTGTCAGGAACAAAACCCGTTGCGCTGGACACTACCTGCATTTCACAGAAATCAGGGACGGCGCGCTGCGGCAGTTGATGACATGCCTTAGCGCGAGCTTTTATGGTGGTGCGCGGATCTTCGGCGTCTAACGACCAAAAAGATTTGAACATCGGCAGGCCGACAACCATACCGTTGCTGCTCATCGCGCCGGTTTCATGATCGTAGACAAAGTCGTACTCACTCGCCTTGCCCGCAGCAATTATTTCAAAGCCCATTACCTGCGCCCAAGTAATCAGACCAATCAACAGGCTGGGTTGATCACCATCAACTGGCGTCATAACAAGCCCCTTCTGTCTGGCCATGTGAGCCAAGCCTGGGCCTACAACGCTGTCGACTTCTTTCGACACTAGCGCCAGATGAAAGCCCGCATCCAACGCCATCTTGGCGTATCTCGCACCCGCTTCTGGGTTGCCCGTCGCCTCAACCACAATATCCAGAGGTAGACCCAACAAATTCACCAGATCTGATGTGGCAACATAACAGCCATCATGCCAGGCCTGTAATGCCGACTCAGGCGTCTCGCAGACCCTTATTTGATCCTCCGCGATGCCGATCTGGGTCATGGCATGCACCACGACCTCAGCACTCACATCAACAGCCACACGGCAATTCAGCAGAGGAGTGCGCATTCCCTGGGCCAGGAAACTGCGGCCAAAGCCGCCACTACCCACGATGCATGCGTTGACGGGCTTAGCGATACTGGAGAAATATGTGTGAAAGTTCATATACTTATTATTTTGAAAATGACTAGGCGAATTATTGCATGCAATAATAAACAAAAACATCAACAAATGTTAGTGAAAACCCTATAAATACTATACATTGCATGCAAATATAAAATACATGGAAAACAAAACTCTTCCAGAAGTTACAAGCACAGCCCGGGGCACACGTACGTTGTCAGCCGTAACGCGGCTGCGCGAACTGATTGTCTCTGGGGTTTTGAAGCCCGGTCAGCGCATTTCGGAACGTTCGGTATTAGAAGAGCACCAAGACTTGTCACGTACGCCGCTACGGGAAGCGCTCAAGATTCTCGCCTCTGAGGGCTTAATTGACCTGACGCCGAATCGCGGCGCGTTTGTTACGCGCCTCTCTATGAAGCACATCGATTCTGCAATGGAAGTATTAATTGGCCTTGAAAGTATTGCCGCAGTGGCCAGCTGCGCCCGAATTACCGCGCCTGAAATGGAAGAAATAAAAACGTTACACCATCAAATGTTGGTGTCGTTTCAACAGCAAGACTTGATGTCTTACTTCCAGATCAATCAGCAGATACATCAACTTATTGTCGACGGCGCACACAATGAGGCACTGTCACGCATATACAGGGCAGAATCGCTGCATATACGTCGATATCGATATGCGGGCAATATTGAACACGCTCGTTGGGAGCAAGCGGTAACTGAGCACGAGCAAATTATCGAAGCCCTCTGCCGTCGCGACGGGCTGCTATTGCGCGAGCTTTTACGTGCCCATCACAGCAAGGGATGGGATGTGACACGCGAGTTGCTGGCGACCGAATTGAAGTAACCGCAGCGCTGAAAGCGGGCTAGCCCCGCCTTCGCTCAGACAAGCTGACCCTGCACCTCTTCGAGCGTATCCACGAAGCGACCCACCATGTCGCGCACCTGCTCTTCGGTAATGATAAGCGGCGGGCAAAAAGCAATACTATCCTGGATGCCGCGCACGATTAGCCCGTGTTCATGGGCCCGCTCCACAAGCAATGCGCCTGCCTTGCCCACAGGATCAAATGGCTTGCGCGTAGCCTTGTCAGCAACCAGCTCCACAGCGGCAATCAACCCTGTGCCACGCACCTCACCCACCAGCGGATGATCACTTAGTGCACGCAGCGATGACTGCAAAACCTCGCCGACACGGGCAGCATTTTCTACCAGGCCATTTTCTTCGATGATGCGAATGTTCTCCAGCGCAACGGCCGTGGCAACGGGGTGACCACTGGTGGTGTAACCATGGCCAAAGGTTCCAAGTTCACCCGTATAGCGTGCAATCACTGACTGCACGGGCTCACTAAGCAGCACAGCTGCCAACGGCAGATAGGAAGACGTAATCTGTTTGGACAAAACCATGATATCTGGCTCTATGCCAAACCGGTCGGAGCCAAACATATAGCCCAGGCGGCCAAAGCCAGTTATAACCTCGTCCGCCACAATCAGCACATCGTATTTTCGGCATACCTGCTGAATTTTGGCCCAGTAGGTTTCAGGAGGCACAATGACGCCGCCGGCACCCATGACAGGTTCACCAATAAACGCCGCTACCGTATCCGGCCCTTCACTCAAGATTAAGGCTTCAAGCTCTTCAGCCAAGCGGGTGGCAAAGTCATCTTCGGTCTCGCCCGGCCTACCCTCGCGGTAAAAATGGGGGCAGGTAACATGCTTCATTTGTGGCAGAGGCAGATCGAAGCCTCGGTGGTTGGGCGCCAGGCCCGTAAGGCTGGCCGAGGCAACCGTAACACCGTGGTAGCCTCTGTTACGCGCAATAATTTTCTTTTTCTGGGTTCGGCCCAGCGCATTGTTGTAGTACCACACCATCTTGATGACGGTGTCGTTCGCCTCCGAGCCCGAGTTAGTGAAAAAGGCCGTGTTCATACGACCTTTCGTAAGCTGCACAAGCTTTTCGGCCAGCTCTATAGAGGGGGTATGCGTTTTGTGGGTAAAAGTATGGTAGAACGGCAGCTTGCTCATCTGCCGCGTCGCAGCAGCCACCAAGCGTTGCTCATTAAAGCCTACGGCCACGCTCCACAGCCCAGCCATGCCTTCAATGTACTTGCGGCCCTGATCATCGTACACATAAATGCCTTCACCACGCTCGATGACACGGGGGCCGATCTGCTGATGTTTAACCGCATTGGTATACGGATGCATGTGATAGTGGATGTCGCGGTTTTGATTATCGCTGAGTGTGTTCATGTCATTGCTCTTAACTGAAGGCCAGAAATAAGGAAGGCGGGTTCATAGCACCCTTTTTTACAGCTGGGCAGTTATCGGTCAATACCCTACCGCCTGGCCGTCCCGCCTGGGGTCGGACGCGGCGATGTAGCCGCCATGGGATTGCCTCACGATAACCTGGGCAGCACCAAAGTCCAGGCTGTCGCCTGGCTGCATAGCAATATTGTGCCCCGCTGCACGCAAAGCCTCCACCACTACCGCCGGAGTGTGGTCTTCCAGCATCACCCTAGGTCCGCTCTCGACTCTGAAACGAGGCGCATCCACAGCAGTCTGGGGGTTGTGTCCCAGGTCGACCAATTGTTGCATCATTTGCACGTGGCCTTGTGCCTGCATATTTCCGCCCATTACGCCAAAGCTGGCGTAGGGCTCACCATTACGTGTCACAAAGGCTGGAATAATTGTATGCATTGGACGCTTGCCCGGCGCCACTTGGTTACGATGGCCTGGCACAAGCGAAAAGCTACGACCACGGTTGTGCAAGGCGATACCCGTGTCCGGCACAACGACACCCGACCCAAAGCCATGATAGTTGGACTGAATGTACGAAACCATCATTCCATCAGCATCGGCGGCAGTCAAATAGACCGTCCCCCCGTGCCCTGGCAGACCTGCTGTGGGCACTGAAGCTTTGCGCGGATCTATCAGCGCAGCACGGCGGCGCAGATAATCTTTATCAAGAAGCTGGGCAGCCAGTTCACCCATGCCTATTGGATCGCCCACGTGCTCATGCAAGTCGGCGAATGCAAGCTTCATCGCCTCGATGGGAAGGTTGAACAACGACGAAGGGGCGTTTGCGCGCGGCGGGTCAAACGTATCAAGCATGCCCAGCGCCATCAAGGCTGCGATTCCCTGCCCATTAGGCGGAAGTTCATGCAGCATATAGTCACCGCGGTAACTCATGGACAATGGGTCCACCCAGTCGCAACGGTTTGCGGCAAGATCAGCGCGGGTAAGTGCACCACCTGTTTCCGCAGAGAAATTGGCCATACGTTCAGCCAGTTCGCCTTCGTAAAACGCTTTCCCACCCGTTGTCGCAATAAGTTCCAACGTGCGCGCCTGCGCTGGAAAGCGCCATATATCGCCGGCCTGCGGTGCGGCACCTGTCGGCAAAAATGCCTGAGCGTAACCCGGCTGATCTTTAAGCAATAGCGCCTGAGCCGCCCACTGCCGCGCGATTGTCGGCGACACGGCAAAGCCATTTTCAGCGTAGGCAATGGCGGGCTCGAACAAATCCCGAAAAGGCAGCTTGCCGAAACGACGCGACAACTCTACCCACCCCGCGACTTGTCCAGGAACGGTCACTGTGCCCCAACCGAGATCAGGCATTGCAGACTTTCCATGAAAATAGTCTGGCGTCCAGGCCTGCGGCGCACGTCCTGAGGCATTCAGCGCGTGCAACGTCCCTTTGTCCCAAATGAGGGCGAAGGCATCACCCCCAATACCATTCATGACGGGTTCAACGACCGTTAAGGTAATTGCTGTCGCAAGAGCAGCGTCGACAGCGTTGCCGCCAGCCAGAAGCATGCGCAGGCCAGCCTGAGCAGCCAAAGGCTGCGTCGTACTGACCACATTGGCGGCAAGCACTGGCGTACGACGACTCATGTGGGGAAACTGCCAATATGGATGGGCTGACATAATGACTTCTCTACGTATTTAAGGTGAAGGTTTTACTGACGAACGGGCACAACGAAAATTGAGCCAGACTGCAAGACCACATGGGCTGAAAAAAGACGGGAACCGATCATCGGATACTCCTGACCAGGGGCCCCCAACCGTCAACGCGATCTACTGAACAACGATGCCCGCCTGCTCGACCAAGGATTTAATAATGGGGATTTCCTGTTTTATCTGTTGGTTCAACGCTTCTACGCTACCGTCAGAAGGTTCGATACCCATCACAAGCATGCGTTGCTTCACCTTTTCATCCGCCAGTGCAGCCTTAAGCGCGTCGCCCAGCAGACGCGTTTCGCCTGCAGGCGTCCCAGGCGGCGCAACCAACGTAAACCAGGCTGTCAAGTCGAAACCGGGATAGCCCGACTCGGCAACCGTGCGCAACTTTGGCAGCGTTGACATACGCTGCTTGCTGGTAATGGCCTGAACATCCACCTTATCGGATTCCACTTGCGGCATGCCGGTGGACACCATATCGAAAAACAGGTCAACATCACCGCTAATGACCTGTGGCAGAGCCTGTGTCGAACCCTTAAATGGAACGTGCAGCAGCTTGATATCAGCGAGTTGCTGGAAATATTCTGCCGCAAGATGCGACGACGTACCTGTGCCAAATGATGCGATCGTCAACGCACCGGGCTTTTTCTTGGCCGCTGCCACGACATCCTCAAGCGAGCCAAAGCCGTCTTTTTTGGTGCTGAGCAAGACCATGGGGCCGATTCCTATCATACCTATAGGTACAAAGGCATCCGGATCGTACGATAGGCTCTTGAAAAGAAAACGATTAGTGACCAGCGTTGAGTTCGTGGCAAGCAAAATGGTGTAGCCATCGGGCTGAGACCTGACCACATACGATGCGCCAATCGTTGTTGCCGCACCCGCGCGGTTCTCGACCACCACAGGCTGCCCCAGGGTCTTTCCCATATGCTCAGCGAGGGTGCGGGCCAACCCGTCGGTGGCACCGCCGGCCGGAAACGGTGTCACCATTGTGACAGCACGATTCGGAAAACCTTCAGCACCAACAGCACTGGCTGACGCAATGAGTAAGGCCGCAGAAAAAACCGTAAAACCTGCTCTGAACATGTTTGTCTCCTGATTTATATATGACAGGGGGATGACTTTCTTAGTTGAATTCCGTAGAATGGAATTCAATTCCTTTTTTCCTCACCCAAATATAAAGGCTGCGCACGACAAATGCAATCGCTTTCCGATATTGGCACCAAGCAACAAGAAGAGATGGGTACCGCACGGCGCCCAGCTCGCCGCAAGCGTGCCACCACCCAAGGTGACCCCGCTTCGCCTCATTTCGTCGAGGCATTGGCGCGCGGGCTTGACGTGTTGCGATGCTTCACCCCTGACGTCAAGTCACTCGGAAATCTCGAATTAGCCGAGCTCACGGGCCTGCCAAAATCAACGGTCAGCCGTATCGTTTACACGCTGATGACACTGGGTTATTTGCGCTATGACCGGGAATCAGGCCGCTACTGGCCAGATTATGGTGTGCTTGCGTTGGGCTTTGGCTGTCTTGCCAGCCTCGAGGTTCGCCAGGTAGCCAGGCCGCTTATGGAAGAGCTTGCACAGGCCACCGGCGCAGCGGTGGCTCTCGGTGCCTTTGATGGAAAGTCAATGACATACATAGATGCTGTACATGGTTCCGTCGCGCTTTACCTGCGCTTGCCCGTAGGCTACCGCGTCGGCATGAACAGCACCATGGGTCGCACGTATTTGGCCAGCTTGCCCAAAGCTCAGCAAGATGCCTTGCTGCCAACGCTGGACGCGCCTGCAGATATGCTGGCCATATTGGCAAAAGCCAACACAGAATTCGCTGCAAACGGGTGCTGTTACGGCATAGGTGACTGGCAGCCGGGCATCAATGCTGTAGCTGCCCCGTTTAACGCCATTACTGGCGAAGGTACGTTCGTACTCAGTTGCGGCGGTCCTGAAGGCATATTGCCGGAGCCTCATTTGCGTAGCGAGATTTCGGCCAGCCTGAAAGACGTGGTTGCCCGCCTCTCGCTTCCGGGGTTTACAGACTGACCGCGCTACACGACCTAAGCGGGCTGGCTGGGCAACACAAGCGCGAATAGTCAGCCAACTGCGACCAATGCTTCATGTTGGAGCAACCGCCGGTATAAAAGATCAGCCGTCTCACTGCGACCTTGTGCCCCCGCTGCAGGGTCTATATCAAAGCGCTGCACATAGCCGTTTTCGAGCAACAAACAGCTATCGGTGAGTTCTACGAGCTCATGTGGGTGATGGCTGATGCAAAGCATGGTGGCGCCAGTTTCGTCGAGGCAGCGACGACACAAGGCAGCCAGCGTCGTACGCAAGGCAGGGTCAAGGGCGCTGAAGGGTTCATCAAGCAACAGCAAGTCAGGTTGCAAGGCAAAGGCACGCGCCAGTGAAGCCCGCTGCGCCATGCCGCCCGATAGTTCTCGGGGCCATGCTTGCGCGAACGCGTCAAGCTCAACCTGCTTTAACCAATACATCGCACGCGTGCGTGCCTCGTCTGCATGGCAACCCGCCGCCCGCAATGGTATCTCGATGTTTTCAATAATGCGGCGCCAAGGCAGCAGCCTAGGCTCCTGAAATACCAGCAAGGGATGACGATAGCTATTGCTTAACGTACCCGACGTGGGCTTGAGCAACCCGGCGGCCAGACGCAGCAGCGTACTCTTGCCTGCGCCGCTGGGGCCGAGCAAACCCAGACGCTGCCCTGGTTTCAGTTGGAGGTCGATGCCCCGAAGCACAGCCAAAGACCCAAAATGCAGGGTGATGTTGTTAAGCTCAAGCATGACTGGGCTCCTGCCATTTTCCAAGGTGGCGCTGCAAAGGCTGCAGCAAGGCAAACTCAAGCACGGCCACCAGCAGCAGAATCAGTGCGACCCAGGCATAGAGTTCTGCACTGTCAAACGTACTGCGGGCATTGGCCAGAGCATAACCTGCACCACTTTCTGCGCCCAGCACTTCGGCCATAACGACCAGCCGCACGCCGCCACACGTGGCAATAAGCAAAGCGGCCGTCAGCGGCGCAGTGAGTGCAGGCATGTACAAATGACGCAGCCGTCGCCAAAACCCATAGCGGTACATATGCGTCATTTCGATGAGATTGCGATCAACCTGCATCATGCCTTTTACCGTATTGACATACATGCCAGGTGCCATCATGAGCACCGTCATAAAAATAACCATGGAAGAACCCAAGCCAAACCACAGCATGGCCATAACGACGACCACAACAGGCGGTATAGCCATGAGCAGCCACCGCACTGGCTCAAGCAGCCCGCGCACCCGCGGTTTGTGGCCTGCCAGTATGCCCAGGGCAAGGCCTATGGTGCAGCCTGTGCTTACACCAATACCAATACGCAGCAGACTGTCGCCCGCGTTAGGCAGAAAATGATCGCTGGCCAACAGGCGGGGGATAGCTTTAAGTGTTTCTAGCGGCGTGGCCATGAGCATCGGCCCCATGTAGACGGCGCTTGCTTGCCAGCCGGCGAGCAGCAGCAGCACACCCAGGACGCTCCATAACCGTGAGGTGCGGCCCACGCCGTCAGAATTGGACACTACGTTCATGGCCCGTAAAACCCGGCATCAGGCAGGCGGCCACCTATGGCCTGGGGGTACTGTTCGCCCAGCAACCCGTAAAGCGCTTCAAGCTGTGGCCTAACCTCGCTTGCAGGACGGCTGTCGAGCCGGGTAACGCGTATTGCCGTTTCAATGGCCGGCACAGGAAGGTGCGGGATGTACCGGTGCACCATTTGTGCACAAGCTTGCGTGTTGGACTTACACCATGCGGCAGAAGCGGCATAAGCGCGCTCGACTGCATGACTGAGCTCGGTATCTTTCGCGATATGAGAGTTAGCCATAATACCGGCCTGTGGCAGTTCGGCACGAGTGGGGAAAGCGTCGCGCCAGGCGTCTTCAAGACTTTGCACGCGGTGCAGGGCAATGGTGCCCTGTTGCTCAGCGCGCCACAGCAGCAGTGATGCCGTGGGTTCGACAAGCAAAGCGTGTTTGCCCTGGCCGGTTAACATGAGTGCAATAGCGTCTTGAGCGTCGCGCGTGCGGCGCAAACGCACGGGCTCACCGCCCTTTTGCTTGTGTGCCTGAAGCAGCGTGTCTAGCAGGACGGCCGGCAGATCACGCTGAAAAGGCACAAGTAGCTCTTGGCCGCCCAGGTCTTCAAACCCCTTTACATTAGGGTCTCGGCTAACCAGCCACAAAATGCCCCATACCGAGATATTGAGCAATTTAACGGGATCGCCCCGGTTATACATTAGTGCAGGCAGATTGCTGGGCACGGCGCTGAAATCAATTTCTTTTTTGGCTAGCAGTACACGCAGCTGATCAGGGCTTTGCCATAGACGAAATTGAACCTGCTGTGCGTACTCTTTGAGTGCATTGGTTTCTACCATGTGCAACAGCGGATAGCTGACAACAGCACCGGGCCCGGCCAGCGTCAGCGTGGCATAAGGCAGTGCCGCCTGCACGACAGACACGAGCATAAAAAAAAGCAGAGCGCCGCTTACGTACGCCCTGCTGAGCAGATTAGATTTGAACATTAAGTAAATGAGAATTATTATTAAACAAAAATTCTCTCACTTCCACCGAATAGACGCCATGACTAAAGTCAACATGCTACCCGAAGAGGCCGCGACTGTATCGCTCCTGTTACAGCACCGTCTTATGGCTGGCCTTGACGCCGCAATTGCCGGGCTCATGGCGCAAGGTGCGCAGGCCAGAGAGGCAATGCCCGGAGACATACTTTTTCGCGAAGGCGACGAGGCAAGATCGTACTTGCTACTGGAAAGCGGCGAAGTTGAAGTGTTTCGCTACAGCCACCACGGCGACGAGCGGGTGTTTCATGTGTTCGAGCCGGGGCAGCTGGTGGCCGAGGCGGCCATGTTTATGCCCCACGGGCGTTATCCCATGTGGGCCAGGGCCCGTACCGCCTGCCGGCTTTTTCGCCTTCAGCGCAGCAGCCTGCATCAGGCGTGCCAAAGCCAGCCAGCACTCGCCATGAGCATGCTGGCGGGCTTGAGCAGCGCGCTGTATGGTCAGGTAAACAAGGTAGATTGGATCACCTCAAGCTCGGCGGCCGAACGGCTCGCCAATTACTTGCTGCAGCTTAAAGAACGCCAGGGCACTACCGTACAGCTGCCGCTCAATCAGCGACAACTGGCCGCGCATCTGGGCATGCGTGCCGAGACGCTGAGCCGGTTGTTTACCGAGTGGCAGGCCAGGGGTTACGTGACCGGCCGGCGTTGCGACTGGAAGCTACACGATCTGTCGCAGCTGCAGCGCTTGGCATCACTGGCACAGCGGCCTTTCTGACGATACGCCCGAAAGTTGCGTATCCTAATCCACAACACGACAAAGGTCATTGGCGCTAAGTAACTGTGCAGCCAGAATACCCTCCTGCTTTTTGAATAGGGTTTACCCATGCACGCTGAATCAAGCCAAACACCCAAGCCCGCCTATACTGAAGCCGATATCCGGCAGCTGGTGTTTTTGTTCTACGGCCGGGTACGCGCCGATGAACAGCTCGGCCCCATCTTTGAGCATCATGTAGAAAACTGGGAAGCCCATCTGAACACGCTGTGCGATTTCTGGTCTGCGCTATTGCTTGGCACCCGCCGGTTCAAGGGCGCGCCCATTGCCCGGCATGCGGCACTGCCCGGCCTAAGCTGGCCGCTTTTCGAGCGATGGCTGGCTCTTTTTCACACCACCACGTCCGATCTTCAGCATCCAGCACTCCAAAAAGCTGCAGACCCCATCGCCCAACGCATCGCTGCCAAGTTGTGGCAGGTCTACCAATCGAGAACACCTATGCCTACCCTACCTGATACCCTTCCCCCCGGCCTTGAACGCTACGGCCAGTCTCCGGTTTTCACGCCCGACAACCTTCCCAAAGCGCTTACCACCTCACACATGACGCGCTCCGGCACTTGGGGCCTGCTACGGGTTGAGTCGGGCGTATTGCGATTTACACTTGCTACCGAACCCGCCACCCAGGTTGTTTTGACAGCTGGGCAGTGTGTTGTCATAGAACCCGACGTGCCGCATTATGTGGCGTTCGAATTGCCGGGCAGCTTTCAAATCGAGTTTTACAGGGCACCACGTTAACGCAGCTGGCCGCTAGCGCTGCGCCGACGCAACCCCTACAGGGTAAGTGCGCGTTTTGTGCGTAATCGGTATGCCGCGCCCTTTCAGCAGAACATTCCAGTAAAACCAGGGCATAAAAGAACGCTTCAGCCACCAGTAAAACCGGCGTGGCACACGCGGGTCGGCAGGGAAGCTGGGGCTTACAGTGCCGCCATAGGTAAACTCGGCCAGCAGCACCCGACCTCGCGAAGTAGTAAGCGGGCATGCAGCATAACCATCGTACGAGGCGCTCTGGCTCTGCCCGCGCAATGACTGCAGCAAGTTGCCAACAAGTACAGGTGCCTGGCTCTTGATGGCAGCGGCCGTCTTGCTGTTGGGTGTAGAAGTGCAGTCACCCAACCCAAAGACATTGGCATGACGCACATGCCTGAGCGTGTGCTTGTCGACATCCAGCCACCCTGCCCCGTCAGCCAGTTCGCTGTTGCGTATGAAGTCAGGCGCACTTTGTGGCGGTACAACATGCAGCAAATCGTATGCCACTTCTTCGCGCACGGTCGCGCCGTTAATTACCGATTCAAACACGGCGACTTTCTCGGCACCCCGCACCTGAACAAGATTCTGACTGAAATGCTTTTGTGCAGAATAGCCGTCCATGACCTTATCGAGTGCCTCGGCATAGAACGGCACGCCAAATACTGATGCAGCACCTGACCTGAACTGAACCACCGCCTCTACACCCTTGCGGCGAAAATGATCAGCTGAAAGATACAGGGCTTTCTGCGGTGCCCCTGGGCACTTGACCGCCCCTGCGGGCTGGGTAAATACGGCGGTGCCACCCGTAAACTCACGCACCAGTTGCCACGTATAGGGCGCAAGATCATAACGATAGTTACTGGTTACGCCGTTTTTGCCCAACGCTTCGGAAAGGCCCTCGATGGCATCCCAGTTGGTCTGAATACCTGCAGCAACGACAAGATACTCATACCCCAGCCGAGTGCCGTCTTCGCACTCAATTTGGTTTTCATCAGGCAAAAATGAAGTAACCGCAGCAGCCACATGCGCGACTCCTGCAGGCAGGCAACTCGCCAAGCTACGCCGCGTCGCTTCAGGCGCATAGGCGCCGCCGCCCACAAGCGTCCAGGCGGGCTGGTAATAGTGATGCTCTGCCGGATCCACAATGACAACATCCACCCTTGGATCTGCCCGCCGCAATTTAGCCGCGACCGCGATGCCTCCGGCTCCCGCACCCACAATGACGACGGTGTGTCTGCGAACCAAGGACTGTGTAGTGCTCATGACCTGCCTCAAGTAAGGTTTAGCTAGACGGTCGACGCTGGCGGCATTCACGCAAGGCACGCCCAGCAGGCCACGATAGCCATCTGAATAAACAAAAAAACAGCAGCAGTCATTCTAGTTACCATGTCGCCCCCATGGAACAATGAATCAGCAATTTACATATGCCATACCAGCTTGCCAAGCGCCGAATTTTTCCGCAACGTCTTAATGCCACGCAGGGCGTACGGAAGAAACCAGACGCCAACTCGCGGCACAATGGCGCAGCCACTTGCACAATTAATATTTGTTGTACGCTGTGCGCTATTGTCAAAAAGCGGGAAGCAAAAATGTCAACACTCATCTCGACCATCCACCTGACAGGCTGTAATCAATGACGCAACCCCAATGGATGATACTGGCCATTCTGGCTGCGACCCTGTGCCTGTTTTTATATGGGCGCTGGCGCCATGACATTGTGGCTGCCACCGCACTGCTGGCAAGTGTCCTGGTCGGGCTGGTGCCAGCCGATGAAGCGTTTACCGGTTTTGCGCACCCTGCCGTCATCACCGTGGCCTGTGTGCTGATATTAAGCAGCGCGCTTTTGCAAACCGGCGTGGTAGATATGTTGGCCGAACGCCTGTTGCCCACCAAGGCAGGCCCCACCATTACCATTGCGGCGTTGGTTTCTCTTTCAGTCGTTCTGTCGAGCTTCATGAACAACGTGGGCGCACTGGCTTTATTAATGCCCATAGCCTTGCAGATCGCACAACGACAAAATCTGGCACCCGGCAAAATTCTGATGCCGCTCGCCTTCGGCACAATACTGGGCGGGATGACCACGTTGATAGGCACCCCATCCAACCTAATTGTGTCTGGCTTTCGCCGGCAGATGGGTGAGGGCGCGTTTGACATGTTTGCCTTCACGCCGGTAGGCCTCACGGTGGCAGCAGGCGGTGTGCTGTTCATTGCATTGATTGGCTGGCGCATTGTTCCTTCTCGAGAACGCGCCGGGGCAGACTCCTTCGACACAGGTGCCTATCTTACTGAGGCACGGGTTGCGGCTAACTCCAAGGCCATCGGCATGTCGTTACGCGAAGCCGAAGCCGAGCTTGAAGGTGCAGACGCCCAGATCATCAGTTTAGTGCGCCATGAAATCAGACTAACGGCACCCCACACGGCGGGGCCTTTGCGCGAAGGTGATCTTGTCCTGATCGAAGCTGACCCAGAAACGCTGGCCAAGGCACTGGACAGCCTGGGGCTTGTCTTTGGGGCAACGCCAATTGATGACGACGATGAAGAAGAAAAAGAAAAGGAAAAGAAAAAACAGGATCAAACGGGCGACGATGACACTGCCGACAGCATGACGAAAGAGCAGAAAGAGCAGAAAGAACAGGAAGAACAGGAAAAGAAAATTGAACGTTCAGTTGAGCTTGATGATGCTGAACTGGTCGAGCTGGTTGTACTGCCTGGGTCAAGTCTGCTCAGCCGCAGCGCCAGCGACCTGAACCTGCGCGAGCGCTTTGGCATCAACCTGCTTGCGATTTCACGTCAAGGGGCGCGGATTCAAAGCCGTGTGCGGCATACTGCACTACGCCATGGCGATGTGCTGCTTATGCAGGGCCCCGGCGATCTGATTTCAGAGTTTGCCGCCAATGCCGGATGCGCGCCGCTGGCCACCCGCGCACTACGCGCACCCGACCGAAAAAAAATGATCATGGCGTGCACAGCCATGGCCATTGCCATCGGCGTCACGGCGTTCAACATATTGCCAGCCGCCATCAGCTTTTTGCTGGGCGTCGTGTTGCTGATGCTGTTTCGCGTGCTGCCGCTGCGCAAAATGTATGAGGCCGTAGACTGGCCTGTGATTGTGCTGCTGGCCGCCCTGCTGCCTGTAGCACAGGCCACAGAAGACACAGGGGCTGCCAAGCTCGTCGCCGAACTGCTCATGAACAACGTGGCGCAAGGCAATGCCATTGTCGCGTTAAGCTTGGTGTTGGTGGTCACCATGTTTATGTCTGACGTCATCAACAATGCCGCCACGGCCGCTATCATGTGCCCCATTGCCATCAGCTCGGCGAACCAGCTCAACGTCAGTGCAGACCCATTTTTAATGGCGGTTGCGATCGGCGCTTCAGCTGCGTTTCTTACGCCTATCGGGCACCAGAACAATACCCTTATTCTCGGCCCTGGCGGGTTCCGTTTCGGCGATTACTGGCGCATGGGTCTGCCGCTGGAAATCGTCGTAACGCTTATTGCAATACCCATGCTTTTGCTGGTGTGGCCGCTTTGATTAAGAGCGTGCGTAATGCACGTCCGCAATTAGGCCAAAGCGTTTAATGCACGAAAAGGGCCAGCATTGCTGGCCCCGCCACGTCATGCGGTCAACGCAAGTTGGCCGTGTGGCCGCTCAAACAGGCATATCAAAATTCACACGTAACATAGCCTTGCGGCCCCGTGCCCAACTGCATTACATTTTTAGCTTCGCCGCCTCAACGATTTCACCCCAGCGCTTATATTCTGAGTCAGACAGTTGCGCTAAAGCTTCTGAAGTAGACCGCTCGGGGCTGAAGCCCGCATTCTCCAGCACCGTTTTCACCTCGTCAGACTCAAGGGCGTTTCCGAAAGCCTGGTTCAGCTTGGCAACAACGTCGGGGGACATACCCGCCGGCCCGTACAAGGCAAACCACGGATCTACCGCATACCCTGCTACGCCAGCTTCCGCTATCGTTGGCACCTCGGGAAGTTGAGGATTACGCTTGGACCCTGCCACTGCAAGTGCCTTGAGCTTGCCAGCTTTGATATGTGGCAACGACGCAGGAAGATTGTCGAACATTACCTGGATCTGCCCACCCAACATGTCTGTCAATGCCGGCGCACTGCCTTTATAGGCCACATGCTCCAGTTTCGTATCAGTCATTTGCCCGAACAGTACACCAGCCAAATGCATCGATGTACCCGTACCCGCAGCGCCATAGATCAACCCAGGGTTCTGCTTGGCGTAATCGACAAACTCTTGCAGGTTATTGACGGGCACCGAAGGGTTTACCTCCAGCACAATCGTCGACTTGCCGAGCATGACGATAGGTGTAAAGTCTTTGGTCGGATCAAACTTCATCTCTTTATAGAGATGTGGGTTCACGGCGTTCGTCGAGATAGCACCCATACCAACGGTGTACCCATCCGGCTTCGCCTGCGCCACTTGTGCCATGCCGATATTGCCACCCGCCCCTGGCTTGTTCTCAACAATTACCGACTGACCCAGCTCTTCAGATACTTTCTTGCCAACAGTACGAGCCACCAGGTCCGTTGTGCCACCCGGCGCATAAGGAACGATGAACCTGATCGATTCCGAAGGAAAGCTCGTTGAGGTATCTGCCGCGCTTGCTACCACTGGCGAAAGATAAGCAGCCAGTAACGCGGACGCAAGTAGGGTTGTCTTTAACATGAATGTCTCCAGTGTGTTTTAGTTAGAACTGAAGATCATACTCAAACAATCATGTGAATGTAGATCGTCGGGCAACATTCAGCCCCCTGTCAGCACACAAAACAAATCCCGAAAACGATGACAATAAGTGTTTCCGAAACCAGCACACGCTGATAGACTTGAACCACTACTTTGCGTGACGTGCCAGGTTGGCCGCGACCGCTACGCAGCTGCATTCCCATAATGGGGGTGTGCCGCCGATACATTGCAACCCTGACGACCGCCCCTTCCTATCCACACAGGAGGCAGGTCATGTCGCATCAGCTGTTTGACCCACAAACGGGCCGTCCCACACTTTCTCGTTCCACCACACTCCATTCAACCTCCCGACGCCGTGTACTTCAGGCAGGGGGGCTGGCTGGTCTGGCCGCCATCGGCGCTCCGTGGTTTCATCTGCGCAACGCATACGCGGCCGACAAAACACTGAAGATCTTGCAATGGAGCCACTTCGTTCCTACCTATGACACCTGGTTTGACGGTTTTGCCAAGGCATGGGGCGAAGCCAATGGCGTTGAGGTTGTTGTGGACCACATCAACATCGGTGATCTTGTCACGACAACTACCTCAGAGATGTCCGCCAATTCGGGGCACGACATTATTGAACTTGGCCCCGAGGCAGCACAGTTCACGCCCAACGTGCTGGACATGGCCGATGTCAACGAACAGGCTGCCCAACAGTTTGGCGAGATTTTCGGCGTTATACGGCGAGTTTCCTACAACCCCATCGTGAAGTCATGGTATGCGTTTTGCCACGGCTGGACCATAGACTGCGGCGATTATCGTCGCTCGTTATGGCAAAAAGCAGGTATGGAAAACGGCCCCGACACTTACCAGCAACTGCTCGATATTGGTGAAAAAATCCATAAAGAGCAAGGAGTACAGGTCGGCATTGGCATGTCGCAGGAACTGGACTCAAACATGGTGGCCCGGTCCATCTTGTGGTCGTGGGGGGCATCGGTTCAGGACGAGAACGACAACGTCATTCTGGGGCAAGGCAACAATCGAAAACTGGCTATCGAATCGGTCAAGTACATGAGCGACCTGTACCACCGCGCCATGACACCCGCCGTATTTGCCTGGAATGCCGCCTCCAACAACCAGGACCTGATCGCTGGCAAGGCATCGTATATCGTGAACTCGATTTCGGCTTACCGCTCAGCTCAGCAGAGCAAACCAGACATCGCCAAAGACGTGTATTTCACGGGACCGCTGGCAGGGCCGCACGGCGATCGCTGGGCCAACGTCCACGTGCTCTACAACTACATCATCCCCAAATTTGCGAAAGCACGCGAAGACCTGGCTAAACGGTTTATTTTGCATCTGGCCGAAAATTACGACCAGGCCATGTACCAAAGCAAGCTGTACAACTCACCAAGTTACTTTGGGACGCCAATACCTAAAGGAGATCGGGGCTACAAGGCGGTCGACGGCGCGGGCACGCTGAAAAACCTTAACGATGCCTGGTTTGCACACGACCCATTCCGCCTTGACGGAGAGGCCGATGGCAAACTGGCCAGTCTGACGACGGCAACAAAATGGACGACCAATCTCGGGCATCCTGGGTATTCCAACCCGGCCGTGGGCGAAGTGTTCAACACGTTTATTCTGCCCAATATGATGGCCAAAGCCGCACGCGAAGACCTGACTGCGGAACAAGCCGTGGACCAGGCTGTGCGTCAGATAGAGCTCATCTACGGCCAATGGCGAAGCCGTGGCTTAATCGGCGGCAAGGTGTCGACATAGGCGGAACCCATAATGGCCAGCCTCAGCATTGAACACCTGAGCACCACGTATGATCGTGGCAGGGTAAAAGCAGTTGATGACGTCAGTCTGGACATGCCTGATGGTGAATTCCTGGTGCTTCTGGGCGCCTCGGGTTCGGGCAAGACCACGCTGATGCGCACCATCGCCGGGCTGGAGCGCCCCAGCAGCGGCACCATCCACATCGATGGCAAGCTGGCCAATGAACAACCGCCACGACAGCGCAATATTGCCATGGTTTTCCAGAGCTACGCGCTTTACCCTCACAAAACCGTGGCAAAGAATATTTCCTTTCCTCTGGAGACCGTACATCTGTCGGCCACACAAATTCAGGAAAAGGTTATGTGGGCGGCGCAACTGTTCGGCATCGAACGGCTACTTAAGCGCAAACCACGAGAGCTATCAGGTGGCGAGCGGCAACGCGTGGCCCTGGCTCGAGCACTGGTACGCACACCCAGCTTATTCCTGATGGACGAACCCCTGTCTAACCTCGATGCCAAACTGCGTCATTCGGCCCGCCGCGAGTTCAAGCGGCTGCATGACCAAACCGGCGTCACAACCCTGTACGTAACCCATGATCAGGTCGAAGCCATGGGCCTGGGCCATCGCGTCGCCGTCATGAACCATGGCAAGATCGAGCAACTCGGAACGCCGCACGAAATCTATCACGAACCGGCCAATACTTTTGTAGCGCAGTTCATGGGTTCGCCGCCCATGAACCTAATTCCTGACAGCAACTGCTTGCTGGGCTTTCATGCCGAAGACGCCTGGCTGCCCGAAGGTGGTCTACCTGCGCAACACTACCCGCTGCCTGTAGAAATCCAGCAGATTGAATATCTGGGTGCCGATGCACTCATCTATTGCGCCGCCATCCCCACACGTACCGATATCATTCTGAGAATGCCTGAGCGCCTGGTAAAGCAACTTGCTGCCGGGCAGACCCGCACATTCTACGTGCCCGATCAGCTGATACGCCGCTTTGACGCACAAACAGGCCAGCGCATCGCTTCAGACACCCGCGTGCCTCATCCAGTGCAGTCCAACACGGGCAAAGAGGTGCCTGCTGACACGCGCAGTGTTCCGCGCGCAGAGGTATAAGCCATGGCGCACCGAACACTCAGCCTGAACCAGCGGGACACGCTGCTGGCTATGGCCATGGTACTGCCTGCAATTCTGTACATAGTGCTGCTGTTGGGCATTCCTATTGTGCTCGCCATTATTTACAGCCTCAACGATGTCACCACCGGCAGCCCAGTCATGCGCTTTGTCGGCCTGAGAAATTTCACCACGTTGCTGCAGACGCCAGACTTCATGCAGGCCGTCAGCAATACGTTTTTGATCACAACCGCCACGCTGATTGGCGTGCTGGCGCTGGGTACCGTACAGGCTGAGCTGCTGGCGCGCCCCACGCGTGGTAAGTGGTTAATACGTTTTTTGATTCTGCTGCCCTGGACCGCACCCGCATCGCTGAGTGCCATCGCCTGGCTCTGGATGCTGGACTCCACGTTTAGCCCAATTGACTGGGTGCTGCGCGGCATGGGTCTGCTGGGGCACCCCGGCGCGCTTTTTGGGGACTATGACAACGCCTTCTGGCTGGGCCGCAGCGGCCTGGCTCTGTTCTCCATCATTATGGTTAATGTCTGGCGCCTGCTACCGCTGGGCACGGTCATTATTTTGGCGGGTCTGAACGGTGTTCCACGAGATATTCTGGAGCAATCAGAAATTGACGGTGCTGGCTATTTCAGGCGTATGTTCCATGTGACGCTGCCCATGCTGATACCGGTGTTCGGCGTGACGGTTCTGTTTACGTTCGTCTTTGTATTTTCGGACATCGTGACGGTGTTTATTCTGACCCGAGGCGGGCCTGCCAATGCAACACAAGTCTTGCCCTCATTGGCGTTCTTCACAGGTGTACAGGGTGGGTCGTTGGGCATGGGCGCTGCCACGGCTGTGTTCCTGCTGCCGGTGCTGGCTGCCGTCTCTGTGCTTATTTTGACGGTTATCCGTCGGCGGGAGATCTGACCATGCCAGCCATGACCGCTGCAAAGGCCAGCCGCCGTGTCGGGCTGTATCTGGCCACCGCCTTATTCGTCATATTTTCGGCCCTGCCTTTTTACATCATGCTGATCACCAGCTTCAAAACACAGAGCGCCATATTTTCGCCCGAGGCCAACCCCTTCTGGTTCTCCGGCTCGCCAACGCTGGCCAACATCAAACTATTATTTGAACAGACTCAATTTGTGCAGTGGATGGTGAATACCGCTTTGGTGGGGCTGGCGGTGGTCGTCATCACGCTGGTTCTGTCGGTGCCTGCTGCGTACGGGCTGGCACGCATTGCCGGTAGCTGGGGAGAAACACTAGGCATAGGCATTTTCCTCAGTTATCTGGTTCCACCTACGCTGCTGTTTATTCCTTTCTCCAAAGTTATCGCGTTTCTCGGTCTGCAGAATTCATTATGGGCACTGGTGGTCGCCTACCCAACCTTTACCGTACCGTTCTGTACGTGGCTGTTAATGGGGTTTTTCAAAGGCATATCGCGAGACATTGAGGAGCAAGCCATGATTGACGGCCATGGCCGCTTTGGCGCGTTTATTCATGTGGTTTTGCCTTTGGCGGTCCCTGGCCTGATGACAGTAGTGGTATTTGCCTTTACGCTCTCAACCAGCGAGTTCATCTATGCACTGGCATTTATCACGCACTCTGCCAGCAAGACCATTAGCATTGCCGTGCCTACAGAACTTATACGCGGCGACGTGTATCACTGGGGACCGCTGCTCGCGGGCGCACTAATCGCAAGTGTGCCGATTGCAGTGCTGTACACCTTCTTTATTGACCATCTGGTTGCGGGGTTGACGGCTGTGGCGCGTGATTGAATATGTGTGGATGCTGCCCTCAGCGCGCCTGAATCAACTTGACGCTGGTTTGACGCATAGCTGCACAACCTGCGACTTATCGCGCCACTATCAGGCCTGCGTGGCGACACCCAGCAAGCGCTGCTGTAAATCAGGATCTTCCCGCAATATATTGGCGTTGAGGCGACGCTCAAAAACGCCATTAACCATCACTGCGACCTCATCCGCAACGGCAAGCGCCACGCCCAGATTCTGCTCGACCAGCAGCAGTGCATTACCTTCGTGTACCAGACTCTGCAATACCTTAATGACCTGTTCAACCATCAGCGGCGCCAGCCCCTCTGTGGGCTCGTCCATGATGATTAAACGAGGATTAGCCAGCAAGGCGCGAGCAATAGCAACCATTTGCTGCTCTCCGCCCGACAGTTCGTTTCCCATATTGCGCCGCCGCTCAGCCAGACGGGGAAAAGTGTCATAAATACGCTCGCGCGTCCATGCACCCTGGCCACGTTGTGCCAGCTTGAGGTGCTCATCAACACTCAATGACTGAAAAAGCCGACGCCCCTGTGGCACCAAGGCGATACCGTGGGCGGCGATACGGTGCGGTGGCAGCCCCTGGAGTGGAATGCCATCCAGGGTAATCGTGCCGGCAGTAACCTTAGCCAACCCCATAATGCCGTGGCATAACGTGGTTTTGCCCATACCATTACGCCCAACAACAGCGAGCGGCCTGTCGCCTAGCACCAAATCAGCACCGTGCAACGCTCGCACTGATCCGTAATGCACTTCAAGGCCCTGAATTTCAAGCAGCATTGGCGTCTCCGGTATAACCCAGATATAGCGACCTGACCAGCGAACTGGCCGCCGTTTCGGCAGGTGTGCCCTGGAACACGACCTCACCTTCATTCATGACCATCACTCTGTCTGCTACCTGTAACGCAACGTCCATATCGTGTTCAATCATAATGATGGTGACATCTCGCGGTAATGAACGCAGCAAAGCCACCAAACCTGGACGCTCGCCGGGCGAAAGACCAGCGGCCGGCTCATCAAGCAGCAGCATATGAGGATCGCTGGCCAGTGCCATTGCGATCTCAAGCTGACGCCGCTCTCCGTGAGACAGATTGCTTGCAAGCTCATCATCCATGCCTGCAAGATTGACCAGCGCCAACGTATCTCGCCCTTTTTGCCGCCAGGGGTGATTAAACTCCGGCACACGCAAGCCAAAACGGCCTGTCTTCACACCCTGCACGGCGAGATACATGTTGTCGGCCACACTCAGGCCATGCATCACACGTGATGTCTGATAGCTACGCGAGATACCCAAGCGCGTGCGCTCATGTGCGGAGAGTGTTTGGATAGGTTGCCCGCGCCAGTGTATATGACCACTGGTCGGCAAAATATCGCCAGCAATTAGGTTGAAAAGAGTGCTTTTGCCTGCACCATTTGTACCCAGAACAATCAGGCGTTCACCCGTACTGGCCTGCAGCGTAACATCGCGCACGGCCCGCAACGAGCCGAACGTGGCGCATATATTTTCGACATGAAGTACTACCGTCATGCGGGCCGCCCGAACAAACCATATGGTCGATACGCCAGCACGGCAACCATAATGACAAAAGAAATAACGGCGGAGTATGTTGGCAAGTACGCCAAACCGATCTGTTCCGCCAACCCTATCAGCAACGCCCCCACAGCCGCGCCCTTGAGGTTGCCCATGCCACCAACAATAACGACGACCAGCGACGACAATAAGTAATGCACGTCGTCGCCTGGCGCAATAGAAAGCGCCGACCCGCCGATTACGCCCGCCATGCCAACCAACCCGGCGGCGAGAGCAAAGACCGCCGTGGATACCAGCGGCACGTTAACCCCAGTGGCGGCCAACATGTGCCGATCATCCACAGCTGCCCGGATAATCATGCCGAAACGTGTGCGTTGGATAAGCAGCCACAAAACGATGTAGACCATGATTGCAAAACCAATCAAAACTAGCCTGAAGAGCGAATAGCCACCAACCAGCGGCAGGCGTACGCCTCCGAATAAAACATCAGGTATATCGAGCTGATAAGTAAGACCACCATAGCCAGCCAGTAGCAGATCGGCAATAACAATAGACAGGCCAATGGTTATTAATGCTTGCCGCAGATCCTGACCTTGATAACGATCGAGGAAAACGCGATGCATAATTACCCCGGCCACCGCGCTACCCAATGCAGCGCCGGCTATGCCCAGTAGCCAGCTTTCGCTGGCGGCAGCCACGCTATAGCCAATATAGGCGCCTAACAGATAGATCGACCCATGCGCCATATTGACCACGCGCATCATGCCAAAAATAATCGTGAAGCCGCTGGCGACGATAAAATACAACGCCGCCAGCGTGATGCCATTTAGCATCGTCAACAGAAACGGCTTCATGGGCAAGCAGGATAATCTCTGCTAGGCACACCACGTGCCACGAACTCGGCACGGTTCTGACCCAACACCTGATCCACAGCTTCGATCTTGCGCACCATTTTGTTGTAAAGCTTACCGTCTTCGTTACGTGCTACCTCGGTAACATAGATGTTGGCAATTGCCTGTCGGTTTTCATCAAGCTCAACAGGACCGAATGCAGTATCCAGTTTTACTTTAGCCAAAGCCTGCTGAAACTTCTTCTGGCCGTCAGACAGATCACCATCAACTTCATTTAGCGCCGTGAGCACGGCCTTGGTGGCCACGTAGTACCCGTAATAAGGCGCGGAAGGTGCCGACAAGCCATCAGGGAAGCGTTTTTTATACGTTTCTACGTATGCCTTGTAGGCGGGGTCATCCAGACCGTCGGCCACCATGTGCGCAGAGGGAATCCCTTCCAGGTATCGCGTGAATGGCCCCTTGGTGCTCAGCACGGTTTGCTCTACCGTATTAGAACCGGCGATAAGAGGCGTGTCTGTGCCCGTCTGGTAATACTGGCTGAGGAAGTTAACCGCATCAGCACCGCCCAGCATCACATAAACAGCATCGACATCCTCAGGGATACGGGCAATAGCCGAACTAAAGTCCTTGGTGCCGTTGGGTACCCAGACTTTCTCCGGCACCTTGCCGCCCTTGGCGCAAAACTCGTTCATAAAGCCCAGCACCTGGGTGTAGCCAAACGAATAATCTCCAGACACGACTGCCACCTTGCGATAGCCTTTGTCGTCGTACACATAATTACCCAGACCTGCCTGCCACTGAGCGCCATCGGTGCTGAAGCGGAAGAAGTTGTCAGCGGGCGAAACCAGTGTGGTTTCCTGAGCCGCCGAAAAGCCGTTGACAAAGGTGTGACCTGGCACCGACTTGGCATACTCCTTCACTGCCAGCCCTTCGCCACCCGACACAGGGCCAATCAGAATATCGACCTTATCTTGCTCAATGAGCTTGCGCGCCTTGGTCAGGGCGACATCCGGACGGCCATCGGAAGATTCACGCACCCACACGATTTTCTTGCCCGCGACTTCATTACCGGCCTCTTCAAACGCCAGTTCCATTGCACGAAATGCCTCCTGCCCAAGCACCGCAAACGGCCCATCCAGCGTTGCCAGCCCTCCGATGCGAATGGTTTCCTGTGCACTTGCCTGCGCGACCAGGGTGCTGGACAACGCCAGCGAAACCGCCAATTTCACCAAAACCTTTGTAGACATGACTCTCCTCCTTATAGTTCTATGACGATGTAACCGACGGCAAGGCCTTTTCCGAAACCCGCCGTGTAAAAAGCCTGCGCCACACGCCCGCCAGACCATCGGGCGAAAGCATGACAATAATGAGAAACACACTGCCGATCAGCGTGTTGAAGCGATTGGCTCCCACGATGTCAACAGCAAAGGTTTGAATCAGCACGTACGCCAGCGCGCCGATGAATGCACCCCGCGGATGGCTAAGGCCGCCAATGACCGCCATAATCAGAATGCCAATCGTCGAGGTCATGCCGATGGAACCTGGCGAGATCCCGCCCTGATACCAAAGGTTGAGTATGCCGCCCAGAGACGCCAGCAAACCCGCAACGCCGAAAGCGGCTACCTGATGAAGGGTTACCCGGAAACCAAGCGAACGCATGCGTTGTTCATCGTCACGGGCCCCTTGCAGCGCCAGCCCGAAAGGCGTACGGACCAGATGCACAACCATCAGGTAGGCAAGGCCAGCAACAGCCAGACAAAGATAGTAGAAGACGCTGGGCTCTCTGAGCGATGCACCCATAATGGTTGGAATCGCTATGCCGCGTATGCCGTCAAAACCATACAAAACCGTGGTGTTCTGCTGTGCCAAATAATAAAAAATCATGGAGATGGCCAACGTACTCATCAGCAGATAAATTCCGCGACTGCGCACGGCAATGGCCCCTATGACCAGACCTGCAACAATGCCTGCAAGCATTCCAAGCAATAGCGCTACCGGCCAGGGAACAACCTCTACACCCACATTGGCAGAGTGACTACTGAGGATGGCCAGGGTGTAACCGGCAACACCGGCAACCGCCATCTGCGCCAGTGAAACCATGCCACCGTAAGCAGCCAGAAAAGTCAGACTCAGAGCGATCATCCCCAGGATAAGGGACTGGGCACCAACGCTGACCACCCAGAAATCAGGAACCAACAGGGGATAAGCTAGCAGGCTCGCAAACACTACCGCCCATACGATGCGCAGCCGCTGCCTGGCCAACTTTCCGCATGAGCTCGACGTAATGTCGGTCATGACCTGATTACTCATCTACCTCCCTCCTTTATGACTAGCGTATTTTTATTTTTTTGGTCGCCCGCTGAATCACTCACCCTAATATCGCGGTGAGAAATTTACATTTAAATGGTAGATGGCCAGCCAAGGGAAGTACATGCTGCTAAGCCACCGACGCATACTCAAAACCCACATTTCACAATGAGCCTGGGCATAAACCCCTAATACCTGACAGCCCCCTGTTTACTTATAGGTATGGCTATTTACACCGACGTTAGGTGAAAATATCATGAAGATAGGCACAAAAAATAAATCACGAGCTATTTTTTATTTTTAAATTTGCACACATGGTCGTTATATCGTCTCGCTGAAAAAAACGCTGCTTACAACACCATCATCCATCTATTACCCGGACTATCTTGAAGAAAAGGCCCTACGATGCCGGCCCCGGCAAGATAAAGATATCGTAAGAATGTAGCTGCACTATTAAAAACTCGATAAGCCGTACCTCCTGACCACCCAGCAGTTGGCCGCAGCGCGTGTTTGTTTCGCACAGCGAACCACAAACCCCTGCAAAACCTTGCCATTCTGCAACTGTTCCTATAATGCAGCGTAAAAAGCCATGGCGTAATTCTGTTCATCAGACAAACAATTCGTATGGCGAAATCTCGATGAAACTCGTTTGATATTGCTTATATTGACCGGTGCTGCATCTTGCGATGCGTGGCCCGGCAATGACACCGTTACAAGGGACCACAGATGAAAAAGTTTGCACAGTCAGTAGTGATGTCTGCCGTGTTTGCACTCGGCGTTGGCGCGACAGGCGTCGCGAATGCGCAAAGCGATTACCCAAATAAGCCGATAACACTTATCGTGCCTTACGCGGCAGGCGGCACTACCGATATCATCGGTCGTGCACTTGCTGAAGGTATGGGAAAGGCGCTCGGGCAGACCATTGTGGTCGAGAACAAGCCGGGCGCAGCCGGCTCGATGGGTGCCAACGAAATGGTCTCTACCAAGCCTGACGGCTACCGGCTTGCGCTTACGCCGGTTGGCATCTTCCGTCAGCCTTACCTTCAGAAGACCCGTTACGACCCAATCAAAGACTTGACATACATTGCGGCATTTTCCACGTATGACTTTGCATTTACGGTTGCAGCGGATTCGTCGTTCAAAACCCTGGAAGACATGGTCAAGTATGCCAAGGCCAACCCCGGCGATCTTGATTTTTCGACACCGGGCCAGTACTCGGGCAATCAGGTAGCCATGGTGCAGCTTAGCAACGCGGCTGGTTTTAAAGCGACACACATCCCCTTCAAGAGTGATGCTGAAGCCATCACTGCTTTGTTGGGTGGGCATCTTAAGGTGTCGGTACTGACCAACGTTGTTATCCCCATGATGCAGGCGGGTAAGGTGCGCGTCTTGGCCACGGCCGCAGATGTGCGCCCTGAGGCGTTTGCCGATGTGCCTACGGTGACTGAGGCCGGCTGGCCTGTTGTTGTGCCTTCACCGCTTGGCCTCGGCGGCCCTGCCGGCTTGCCCCAAGATATTGTGCAGAAACTGGATGACGCTGTAAAAAGCGCCATGGAAGACCCTGCCTTTATCAACGCACTCGGTCAGTATGGTGTGAGAATGCAATACATGAATCACACTGACTATGCCGCGTTCGCCAAGAAAACATTTGCTTCAGAGAAAGATCTTGTTCAGAGTATGGGTCTGAACCAGTAAACACTGGAGCAAACCTGCCCACGCTAAATGGCTTAACGGCCAATCGCGTGGGCTTTTTTTTCGGCTAGTGTCGCCCTGTTATTCCAGGCGAAAAATTAATCAAAATGCCCGTTAAACTTGGTCTGGGCGATAGATTTTCTACACAACCTTAAAACGAAGCCCCAGGTGCGTTGTGGAAGAACCAAGCCCGAAGGCAGGTTGTCAGTAACAACAACCAGGTTCTGCGTTTGGTATTGCTGCCCGCGACGGCGCCATCGCATGATCACCACATGTATTTAGGTAAATTTCGCGGCTAACCGGAATGCGGGCGGCATAGCTAATTGGCAATTAATATTTACCGTAGCTGGCACTAAACTTGAGATAATTTCTGGTTTGGGCACAATTAACGAAATAAATCCGCCAGAGCAATCCTAAACGAGGATGGTTTGGCAGACAACATATCCGAGCCAGAAAATGACAGAAAAATCTCTCGACAACAAAGATCGCGCCATTCTGGCTATTTTGCAGCATGACGCCACCCAGCCTATTGCCGAAATCGCCAATCAGGTGCATTTATCGACCACGGCGTGCTGGAAGCGCATTCAGCGTTTGCAGCAGTCAGGCGTCATCAAACGGCAAGTGTGTTTGCTGGACCGGCACAAAATTGATGCCGGAATAACGGTTTTTGTTTCTATACGCACCAATCGTCACGAGCCCCAATGGCTAGATGAATTTGCCCAAGGCGTTTCGGCCTTTCCGGAAGTGGTGGAGTTTTACAGGCTTGCCGGCGAAACAGATTATTTACTGAAAGTGGTTGTGCCGGATATTGCAGGCTTTGACCGCGTCTACAAAAAACTGATCCGCACTGTTGATCTTTACGATGTCAGCTCCAGCTTTTGCATGGAAGAAATCAAATATACGACGGCTATGCCGCTGGATCATTACTAGGGTTGGGATGTCGGTTTGAGTCCCCGTTGGCCACTTCAAACTCCCCAAAGTCCTGCGTGGGGAAATTTGAGGTAACCCGCTGGGCCTTATGCGTAGTGTTATCGGTAATATCTTTAAGCAGAAACAATCGGCGCAAAACCTGGGAGCGCTTGCATACGGCTCAACCACGCATTGATATGCGGAAAGGAAGTCAACTCGTACCCTCCTTCATCCGCCATAAACGTGTAAGGGAACAGTGCGACATCAGCGATAGTCGGACCGCCGCCCGCCAAGAACGACGTTTGCGCCAATTGCCGCTCCATGATGCGCAGCGCGTGATGACCAGCAGTGCGATAGGCAATCATGCCAGGATCATTAACCTCGCGCAGCTTGCGCAAATTAATCTGCAGGCGAGGTTGAGCAAAATTCACCATGTGCTGCGTTTGCTCAAAGATGAGCCAGAAAACGATCCTGCCCTGCACTAATGCATCTTCGGGAAGAAAAGACGTGCCTTTGGCCAAATACCAAAGAATTGCAGCAGATTCAGCCAACCATTCGCCTTCACGGGTCTTGAGTACCGGAACTTGCTGCAAAGGACTCTTCTGCGCAAACTCGGCGGTATTTAAATCGCCATCAATAATCGACATCGGATGTCGCCTTATGGCCACGTCAAGATAACCGCACAACAGCCGCACTTTCCAGGCATTGCCCGAGCGGGGTGTATCGATCAATTCCAAGGGCTCAGCGGTATGGGGCATCTATTTCCCTCCAACGGGCAATGTGTGAAATAAACGAAACTACATTAACCACAGGGTGCAAAAACCTTGAGCAAGTTGATGCAGAACAATTCTCTTCTGTGAACAATGTGGTTTAGTGAGAACAAATCGTATCCAACATGACACACCACGTCAAACAAGACACTTTTTATCAATAATTACTATGCACAGCCAAACACAGTTTGTTTGTATAAATTGCATAGGAGATATGCCAATCCTCAATTTATCAATCATTACTTGACTTTACGACACTAAGTGTCCTACAAGACACTTATGGCATACATTAGTTTACTTGAGTAACAGTAAAAGGTTCACGATGAGCACTCAACCTCTTTCCCCAACATCCTGGCATGGCACTGTCACACACTTGTGTAGTTGTCCGCGTGCTTACCTGCCCATGCGTTCGTTTGATACGCTGACGCTGATTGCCGGAAAAGGCATCGAAGGAGACCGCTATGCCAATGAGCTGGGTTACTACTCTGACAAGCCTGAAGAGGGGCGCCAGGTAACACTGTTTGAACTGGAAACGCTTGAAGCCCTGAAACGCGACTACGGTATAGAACTACAACCCCATGAGCACCGTCGCAATATAACGGTGCAGGGTGTGCCCTTGAACCATCTGGTCGGAAAACAGTTTTGGGTCGGTGATGTATTGCTTGAAGCCATGCGCCTGTCCACGCCTTGCAAACACATCGAAGAACTTACCGGAAAATCTATTTTCAACCCCATGCTTCATCGATCAGGGTTGAATTGCCGGATTCTGCAAAGCGCCGTTGTGCACGTCGGCGACACGGTAAAACCGGCTGAATAGCAGGCCACGCGATTTCGCTATAAACCGTATCGCCACTACACCGTACATCAACTGGCCAATCACAGACATCAAAAGACATTTTTATCATGGCACCTAAGCGCCCGATCCGATACATTACAACCATAGTCAGCGATATATCCGACTCAGCTGGCGTGCGGCTGCTATCGTTGCGGGACCCTGACGGGTGGGAGTTGCCCCCTGCAACCCCAGGGTCCCACATTGATCTGTATCTGCACAACAATCTGACACGCGCTTATTCACTATGCGGAGACCCTGAAAACCAGCATCAATACCAGGTAGCCGTAAAGATAGATCATCAAGGCCGAGGCGGGTCAAAATACATCCATAATGAATTGCAAGTGGGTGATTTTATTGATGTCTCACTGCCACGCAATACATTTCCGTTGATTCGCGACGGCCAGAAATACGTTTTGGTAGCAGGCGGCATTGGCGTCACCCCCTTTATCGCCATGATGTATCAATTTGATCGTCTGCGCATTTCCTATCAATTACACTTGTTCTACCGTGACGTGCCACCGTTACAATCCACACTGGCACAACTGGGACGATATGGGCAAATCGTGCTGCACGACCGCGCCAATGCATGCAAAACGATTCCCATGCTTTTGCCAGACCCGCACGAAGACACGTACGCTCTTTGCTGCGGTCCTCTGCGTATGATGGGCGACTTCGATGACGCCGTGCAGCATTGGGATTCAGCCAACGTCAGCAAAGAGTTTTTTGTACCTCCCGAGCGCCCACCATTGGTAAACGCCTATTCGCTGGTGTTGAAAAAATCGGGCAAGACCGTTGCCGTGCCTGTAGGCACTACGGCACTGGAGGCGCTGGAACAGGCCGGCGTCGCGGTTCAGTCTTCATGTCTGGGTGGAGTCTGCGGAGCTTGCAAAGTTGAATGGCTGGAAGGCGAACCCATCCATAACGACCTGTGCCTTAGCCCCGCCGACCGCAGAAATCAGTTTATGACGTGCGTCGGCGGTTGCAATAGCGAAACGCTGGTGCTGAACCTTTAGGCAACGACAATATAATTGCCGCGCTAAAGCCTTTGTTGCTGAGTGCGTGGCCCAAGGAAGTGTGATCGGTTTAATCTTACGCGTTGCACCCAGCTTATTCAAAAACAAGAACATGCTCAGGCACACCAACGATTCGGCTTTCTGATGCATCGCTGTCAGACGTCAAATGACTGATCAGGTCAGCCGTTGTCGAGCGTCGCGTCAACATGACGCAGGTGGCCTGCCCGCCCTGCACCCTAGTCGCATGCCAACAACCAGGGCGCATGCAAACACCCTGACCCACTGGCACTTCAAAGGCAGCCACACTTGAAAGGTCGGGGCTGCCATCACTGGCACTGAGCGCAACAATATGGATGATGCGGGCAGTTAACGGGATAATCGCCTGCTCGGTCAGCACATGCACCTCGAGGCTTGAAATGCGCTTCTCCTGACTTCTGTAGTTAACCCACAAAATTTCGGTCTCGCCCCCCTGCCCGGTGCTGAAAACATGTTCTTGCCAGAAGTCGGTGGCTTCGTTACTGAACGCAGGCGTCAGACCACCCATTTCAGGGACAGGCCCTCCGAGCATAAAGCCATAGTCGGCGAATGCATTTGGCTCGAGCTTTCTAATATTCAACTGCGGCATCACTGCCATGACTTCTCCTTTTTGCGTCAGCGGCAATGACACACACCCGCAGCACCAAGTTGGTAGGCCCAGGCCGACACCGCACAGTGCCCGCCACCAACTGGGCGCGCGGGTTGTCAGTCATTGAGCTCAATTCTTTAACGATCAACCAGTCTACGAAAAAAACATCGTCCACTATATCGTTTTTCTTTAATCAGGCAATCCATCTGGCTTCCTGCTAAAGCCCCCGTAACGACCGTGGCGAATACGGCGTGCGCGAAATGACTGGTAGTAGACTATAAGCCCCTCTCAAACACAATTACGAATCGCCCATGAATACATCCGACAAGCCCACTGACGCATCGGCGCGTCATGGTGAATACAAGATCCCTGAAGGCAAGCTGGTCGTCGTAGACCTGCAGGTTGTAGAGGGTTGCCTGAGCAATGTGCAGTTGTCGGGTGACTTTTTTCTGGAACCACCTGAAACCCTGGAGGCCATGAATGCAGCGCTCAATGGATTGCCTCACGACGTTACTCAGGCGCAACTGGAACAGGCCATCAATGCCGTCATTGGATCAGACGTAATGATGTTCGGCATCACGGCCGCAGGCGTTGCAGTCGTTGTACAGAGGGCACTGGCATGAGCAACGAAATCACACGCACGGGCTGGAACGACCATAATTGGCAATTGGTGCACACATCACCCCAATCGCCGCAACAACACATGGCGCTCGATCAGGTGCTGCTGGAAGAAGTTGCAGCCGGGCGTCGCGCGCCAACGTTTCGGATTTGGGAATGGGCATCATCGGCTGTTGTCATCGGCATCTTTCAGTCAGTAAAAAACGAAGTCGACATCGAAGCAGCACAACAACATGACATTGAGGTTGTGCGCCGCATCACCGGCGGTGGTGCCATGTTTATCGAACCTGGCAACACCATTACCTATTCCATTTATGCGCCGAAGTCACTCATTGCCGGAATGAGCTTTCGCGATGCGTATGCGTACATGGACGCGTCAGTGCTTGAGGCACTGAACGAGCTTGGCATCAAGGCCTGGTACAAGCCATTGAACGACATTACGTCCGAGGGCGGAAAGATCGGCGGCGCAGCGCAGGCACATCGTGGTGGGGCCGTGCTGCACCATGTGACCATGGCGTACGACATTGACGTAAACAAGATGCTGCAGGTCTTGCGCATCGGGCGAGAAAAACTCTCTGACAAAGGTACTACGTCGGCCGCCAAACGTGTTGACCCGCTACGCAGCCAAACAGGTTTGCCACGGGCAGCCATTATTCAGCAAATTATTGCTACGTTCCGACGGCTGCATGGCTTGCAGGATGGTGGCTTATTGCCAGCCGAACTGGCTGCTGCCGACCGACTTATTGAAGAGAAATTCGGCACTGAGGCGTGGCGTCATAAGGTGCCCTGAGTACACACAAAGGCTGATGCATATTCCCTGCGCCATGGGGAATAGGAAACGCCAAGCAGCAAACGGCCTGACAGCAAATTTGAAAAACTTAGCCCAGGTACAGAGCAGGGGCAAAAATGCTCTGACAAAGCAGATAGCGGAAATCCGGCCGGCGCCCTCGTCAAAAACATAAAGCTGGACGGACGAAGCGCCTTACCGACTTCGTGGTGTTTTCGCCGCTTTCCCTGCTCTGAGCTTGCTGCCTTTGCCAGCTGGTTCTTCCGAAGCGTCGGTTTCTTCCAGCCACGACAGCGTATCTACATAGGTAAGAAAGTGCTGCAGGTAGCCTGGCGAAACTTCACGCATCAGAGACAATGATCGATGCACCAGATTGCTCGAATTCAACGGGCCAGCATTGTCGGGCACCTGCTCCTGCGATGTCTGTAATTGACGCCGTGTACGAAGGCGCTCCCAGGTTTTCTGGAAGTAATCGATTGCCGGCAGTTCGGGGTAAGAGAGGGCTGATGAGGCGTCACCCTGCTGCCAGGCTTGGGCTTTGCCAGCCACTGACTGGTTGTTGAGGTAGGCAAGTAGTTCGGCCACAGGCCCTGGTTGCGCGGGCGGCAGCACAGTTGGCGATGTACGCGTGTCTTTCAGGTCGTCAGGCGAAGCGCCGTCTGTAGGCGTAGAAAACACATTGCGAATAGAGCTGCCATCCTGTTTGCCCTTGTGATCAGTGGCATCTTTATTTTTAGGGATTGCCATGCGCCGTCTCTGCTTGGGCCGACGGTGATGCAGCGACCGGCAGCGCTGTGTCAGTTGGCACAGCTGCGTCAACCGGCTTCTTTCCTTCTACCTGATCAGCGACTGCCTTCGCCGTCAGCTTGGGCACCGGCGAGATCTCCACCCGCCGGTTCTTTGCCCGCCCTTCTTCGTCATCGTTTGAACTGACAGGTTGCTCCGGGCCGAAGGCTGCAGCAAACACGCTGGCCGATGGAACACCTTCCTCAATCAGTGCGCGCGTGACAGTCAATGCGCGCTGTGCCGACAGATCCCAATTATCGGAAAAACGCAGATTGCCCTCATGGATCGGTCTGTCATCGGTAAACCCGCTAATCATCAGTACCTCGTCATGGGTCTCGAGATAGGCCTTGAGCGGCTCGACCAGGCTGTTGAGTACTTCACGGCCTTCTGCCTGCAGCCCGGCAGAGTTCAGTGCAAACAGCACGCTGCCGCTGATGCCAATGCGGCCATCGGTCAGCGTAACGCTGCCTTCGGCAATTTGCCGGGCCAGCGCTTCTTCCAGTGATTTGCGACGCTGGGTTTCTTCCTGTCGTTGCGTAATCTCGTTTTCAAGCCGGGCAGAAAGCTCAAGCTGGACACCGATCACGCCGACCAGCACGAGCACAAATGCGCCCAGCAGCACAGACATTAAGTCGCCAAACACCGCCCAGACAGGCGCGGCAGGCTCCACGCCCTCATCAAGATGCTCGCTCATGTGGCATCAGCGCTGGCGGGCACGCGGCCACCAGCCAGTTGTTGGAGTTCTTCGATAATCTGCTTTTGAGACAGCATGCTCAGGTCAATAACCTCACGAGCCTGTGCCACGTAGTAGGCTAACTGCTCATCGCTGCGGGTCGTGGATTTTTCCAGAGCGGCTTCGATACGTTCCAAATGCGCCTGCAATGACACGTTCGACTCACCAAACTTCTGCACAGCCGCACTAAAGGTTTCGGCCATCATGGCTACATCGGCCGCACTGCCTGACACTTGGGCAGCAACGCCGGTGAGCTTGCCGCTTTCAGTTTGAACATGATCGGTAAATTGCGAGCTGACGCGATCAAGCATGTCGGCTGAGGTCGTGACCAGCGCATCAACCGCACTGCGTTGCTCAGAAGCGGCATGGTTGACGGCATCGAGCAAGGTACCCACGGTCTCCAGCAAACGGCCGCGCTCTTCCAGCATGGCGGTATCGCGAGCAAGGCTGTCAGACAGTTTCTGCCGCACCTCGGTCACTACATCGGCGGCGGCTTGAGGTGCTTCTGATGCGGCCTGCAGCAGCTTGGAAATTTCAGCAATCGTCGCGTCGGCATTGGCCTTGGTTTCTCGGGAAATATCAAGCGCAGTCTGAGCCAGAGCGTCGCAAATTTGCTGTTGATGGTTGGCCGTATGCGAACCGGCCTGCTCCCATTGCTCACGCAGCGTAGCAGCCGTGCTGGCAAGTGAATCCGTCCATGCCTGCAAGCGCTGCTGATCTTGCTCTGCCAGGGTTTCCTGAAGTGCCGCCGCCGCTTTGGGGGCTTCGGCAGCTGCTTCAACCAAGCGGCTAATCTCGGCCATGGTTGCCGTGGCATTGGATTTGGTCTGCGCAGAGATCTCGCTGGCCGTCTGGATCAAGGTTTCGCAGATTTTCTGTTGATGGTTGGCCGTATGCGAACCGGCCTGCTCCCATTGCTCACGCAGCGTAGCAGCCGTGCTGGCGAGCGAATCTGTCCATGCCTGCAAACGTTGTTGATCTTGCGCGACCAGGGTTTCCTGAAGTGCCGCCGCCGCTTTGGGGGCTTCGGCAGCCGCCTCAACCAGACGGCTGATCTCGGCCATGGTTGCCGTGGCATTGGATTTGGTCTGCGCAGAGATCTCGCTGGCCGTCTGGATCAAGGTTTCACAGATCTTCTGTTGATGGTTGGCCGTATGCGAACCGGCCTGCTCCCATTGCTCACGCAGCGTAGCAGCCGTGCTGGCGAGCGACTCTGTCCATGCCTGCAAACGTTGTTGATCTTGCGCGACCAGGGTTTCCTGAAGTGCTGCAGCCGCTTTGGGGGCTTCGGCAGCCGCTTCAACCAGGCGGCTGATCTCGGCCATGGTTGCCGTGGCATTTGATTTTGTTTCAGTGGAGATTTGGCTGGCGGTCTGGGCCAATGCGTCGCAAATTTGTTGCTGTCTGCTCTCAGTATGTGATGTGGCCTGCTCCCACTCCCCACGCAGTGCCGATGTCATCTCTGACAGCGTATCGACCCAAGCCGCAAGCCGCTGCGCGTCTTGAGACGCCAACTGCGCTTTCAGGTCACCGTGTGATTGTGTCATCGCTAAAGCCAGCGATTCGGCATGCTGTCGTAACGCGTCCGTGGCAGAGGCCAGGGCCTGCTGATTATCACTGGCCAGTTTCTCGCTGCTGCGCTCATGGTGCAACAGCCCTTGCTGCCACGCCTGCGACAGGGTTTCAGCCACACCGGCCAGACGCTCAGAAATGCTTTCAAAAAGATGGTCGGAACGCTGCCCAAATGCTCCTGCGGCCGTTTCAAATGAGGCGCGCAGTTCGCTGGCGAGACTGGCGTTTGTTTGTTGATGCGCTTGAAGTGAAGTTTCCCAGATATCTGCCACTTTGGAGGCCGTACCCTCGGCCTGCACCGCCATGCCATCAAGCTGCTGCTGCACTGCCTGCCGGACCGATTCGTGCAAGGCCGCATTTTCTAGAACGAGAAGGCTCATGGTGGACTCTGCCACGGGCTGAATGGCCGACCCAGCCGCCCGCGCACCTTCGGCAATACCATCGCGCAGCGATTGCTCCACGGACGTTGCCAGGCGCGTATAGGTGGCTTCCGCCTTGCTATGAAAGGCCTCCTGACTGGCGGACAACTGCTCGACCAGTGTTTTACTGTGCTGAGCCAGGGCAACCATCATGGCCTGCATCTGATCAACCACAGCGGGCAGGGTATCGGCTTGGCGCTGCAACAGCCTTAAGCGCTCTTCGCGTTGGTGTGCCAAGGAATAAGGTCGCAACGTTGTCGCAATTTTGGTATCAAGCAGTTGGGCGGCTTTGACTCGGTCGCGCCGGCTCAAGGCTGACAGCAAACCCAGCATGGCAGAGGTTGCCACCCCTGCCACCGAAGTGCCAAAGGCAAAACCCAGCCCTTTGACCGGAGCAGAAAGCGACGCGCGGATGGCTTGAAGGTCTGTGGCGCTTTCAAGCGCCAACCCGGTACCACGCAGCGTAGCCACCATACCCAGAAACGTACCCAACATGCCAAGAAGAACCAGCAGACCAACCAAATAGGGGGTAAGCGCCGGCCCGGGCAGGCCCACACGCTCACCTTCGACACGCAACCGCACGGCATTTCGCAGGCTGGAAGGCAAACGAACCACCCAGTCGTCCAGAGCGCTTACACTTTCCGTCAGGCCTTCGAGTGCCGCTGTGAATCTGTCACTTGCCTGGCGATAACGGTAAAGCTCAATTGCACCAACCAGGTACACCACGCCAATCAGCGCGGTAACAGCCAGAGCCAGAGGGTTTGAAGCGACGTAGTGCGTGCCGATCCAGAACACTGCGGCCAGCCCGGCAATAAAAATAAGAAAATGAAGGAGTCGATTCATAATATTCAGGTTTTACCTTCGTGCAAGGCTGCCAGAAGCGCCTCGACAGGCTGTAAACGGGTATCTAGCTCGGCAAACAGGACACGCTGCATATCTTGCTTAAACACAGTCAGCCATTCGGTAGGCCCTACGGAAGGGGAAGAAGGCCCACCGGTTGCCGGTATGGTCTGCTCTGCGCCGTTACGCAGCCGCTCGAAGTGTGCTTCAAGTGACTTGGGGATGTCTGCAAACAGCACGAATTCACGTTCGCTCAACGCCTGCTCCATCGCGGCATCCACAACGGCAAGGCGAGCTGCCTGGGGCGAGATGGAGGCCAACAAGGTTCGCAATCTGCCACGTAACGTGGCAATGCTGCTTTCCATGGATTGCTGCAGTAACACGTAACGACGGCGGTAGCTTGCATAGTCGACCACCGCCGTCGAAGCAGTGGGGCCACGCCGGGCAGCGGCTCGCAACCTGGCTTCTTGCTGCGCCGTCGCTGGCCTTTCGTTGCCCGTAATGGCCAGTTCGAGTGCGGCACGAACCCGGTCATATTCGATTTTTCCTGCTTCGGCCGGTGGCTGCAACCCGGATGGCACAGAAGAAGAGTTGCCCTTCAGCGCAGAAGACAGCGCAATGGCGTCAGCCCAGCCCAGCCATTGGCTGAGCCGATTGGGAACGTCTTGCCGGGGCTCGTAAAACGTGGTGTCTGTCAGGCGAGCAAGCAGGCGAACGAGCGGGGGGCCGCTGAAACCTGTGCGCCGAGGCGGTTCTTGCACCATACCGTGAGGGTCAAAAACCTGTGAGTTTACACGGTGATGGGCGTTTTCGCGCCTTAACCGGTCAGCCAAACGTTACGATAGCCTTCTGGATCACCACAAATAAGGTGGCGAGAAAGCCGATACCCATCAAGATCACGCCAGGATTGCGGTCGCGAAACCCAAAACCGATCAGTGTAAAAATGACGCCCAGCACAAAAACAACCAAGAGCGTCGTGTTATGCAAAAACATAGTTATTCTCTTTATTGAGCAGATGGCTCTGATATCTACAGCCTACCATCGGGCTCAAACCCCTGGCGGTCAAGGTTTCCTATTCTTGATCTGAAGCAAATCAACAATGGTTTAAACACCACAGCACGGTGATGCCCCTTCAGCGACAAAGAACCCCAGGAGATAAATGGTCCCGTTTGCCAGAGCATGTCACCAAACAATGCATTGCCAACGCACAGTCAATATCTTCTTGTTTGCACGTCGTCTTCTTTAGCATGCACAGAACAACGCTAACGCGTCGGGGTACCCATCCACGCACAGGACCGCACGGCGGCGGCCGCCACCTGCTGAGCAACTATATGCGAGAGCCAGGCTGGATGCGTCGGGAGCACTTTTAGCTAAAGATGTGTGGCTGGCCAGCCTTTTCGCGGCACCAGCTACAGACCAGCAGGCAACCGGAGGTCGGCAGGCCCTAGCCTGGCAAACTCTCTTTTACGCAGCCTTGTAGTTGTCGCGTTGCATACCCTGCGAGGCGAGCGCCACGACAGTGCCAATAGCCAGCGACACCCATGACCCGGTGATAAGTGTCACCACCCCCAGCGCAATGGCGATCAGTGAACCAAAGAGAAGAATATTGTTGCGCGGACTAAGCGCGGCGCCAATTGCTGTGCCAATGAGGATGGCAGCGAGAAGCTGAATAACGTAGACCATGGTTGCCCCCAATTTTTCTTTTATTTAAAAGGCGCGGGCGGCACGGATACTGCCCGCGTCGTCGTCCCAATGGACCGCCCGAGTGTAGCATCGTTGTTATATAAATGCCTCTTCTCCAGAGCGATGCCGCCAAGCACTCATTTGTATTCGAATTGAATCAGGCCATCACGCGGCACGCAAACTCGTCTGTTTGCCTTGGGCTCTTCGACCGGACACCCTTGCGGGTACGATAATTGCTTGATGCTGCGCGACCTCGGTCAAATCAACTCGTACATCAATACTAAGACTGGAGCAACAATGACAGAATCAGACACCCTCGCCGTAGGCACCAGGCCTTACGCGCAACCGCCGGGGATCCATGCGGGCAATATCAGCGGCGTGTCATGGGCCGCAGTCTTTGCGGGTGCAGCGACCGCTGCAGCCCTAGCACTTATTTTGCTCATGCTCGGCGTGGGCCTGGGGTTCTCATCCATCTCACCCTGGGCCGGCGAAGGTTTAAGCGCCACAACCATCACCATTTCCACCGCCGTATGGCTTGCGCTAACGCAGATTATTGCGTCTGGCATGGGCGGGTATATTGCAGGCCGACTGCGGACCAAGTGGACCTACATCCATACAGACGAAGTGTATTTCCGTGATACCGCACACGGGATGTTGAGTTGGGCGGTGGCTACGCTGGTAACCGCTGCATTTCTGGGTTCGGCCGTTGGTGGCCTTTTGGGCTCTGGTGTTAAGGCGGCAAGCAGTGTTGCGTCGACTTCCGTCACTGCCATGGCAACAGGGGCTGCTGCCAGCGCCAATGACGCTAAAGCTAGCAACCCTCTTGACTACTTCACCGACGCGCTGTTCAGGTCTGAGAACCCGTCGTCCACGACAGAGAATGCTGATCAACGCCATCGTGAGGCTTCTACAATCTTGATGCGCAGTCTTAGCACTGGCGAGTTGAGTGCAGACGACAAGAAATACCTGAGTGGCGCCATTGCGCAACAGACAGGTTTGACGCAAGCGGAGGCCGAGGCGCGTATTGACAAGCTTTACAAGCAAGCGCAACAAGAAGCCGAAGCGTTGAAAACAAAGACTCAGGAAGCTGCAGACACAGCCCGCAAGGCCGCTGCCATTGCTGCACTTTGGGTGTTTGTGTCGCTGTTATGCGGTGCATTCTTTGCCAGCCTGGCAGCCATTTGGGGCGGCCGTCGTCGCGATGCGGCCTTTATCGACGAGCCAGTACACATGCGCGCCTGAGCCACCCTAAAGAAATTCGGGCACATGCGCGTCTGAGCCGCTCTAGACGAACCGGCACAAATGCGCACTGGGGGCCCACTTGCTGCAACCTACGCATCAAAACAATGCATATAAAAGGATTATTACCATGAGATCACTTCTGCTGTTTTTTCTGGGTGTGCCTATTCCCATCATCATCCTTCTCGCGCTCTTCTTGCATTAGCCTGTAACGGGCGCTGGCCCTATGCAGCCAGCGCCCTGCTTCTCAAAAAAACCGTTAGAGGCAAAGACGGGATAAACTGCCACAATCATCAACGGAAGCAAAGAAAGACGTATGAGTTTCGACCCGCTCACCTCATTGCTTGCCGCCATCGGCATGCTACTTGTCGGAACAGTTGCTAACCGCAAAATCTCATTCCTTGCACGTTACAGCATCCCAGACCCCATCACAGGTGGTCTTGTTTTTGCGATCATCGCAGCAATTCTATTGGCCACGGCCGACTTCCAGTTCAGCTTCGACCAAAATATTAAGCCAGTTTTTCTGCTGATGTTCTTTGGTGGGGTGGGAATGTGCGCTGACCTTCGACAGCTCAAGCGTGGTGGCAAAGCTCTGCTGACCCTGCTGCTACTGCTGTTTCCTTTTATCGTGCTGCAAAATGCCGTAGGCATTGGCATGGCAAAACTGTTAGACCTGCACCCTATTTTTGGTCTGATAGCGGGGTCTATTACGCTGATCGGAGGTCATGGCACGGGCGCTGCTTACGCCGACCGCTTTGCAGAGATGAACAATCTGCAAATGGTCATGGAATTAAGCATGACCATCGCTACTACTGGATTGATTGTGGGTGGTCTGATAGGCGGCCCCATTGCTCAATTTCTGATCAAACGGTACAAGCTGCAATCAACAGCAGAGACCGCTTCTGAAACTCACAAATTTGTCGAAACCCCGGCGCCTCTCAGCACGACGGCAGTGCTGGGCACTCTGGCCGGCATATTTACCGCCGTCATCGCAGGCCAGTGGCTGGCTCATCTGTTCTCTGAAGGTGCCATCACGATTCCGGCCTTTCTGTGGTGCATGCTAATCGGCATTGCCATCCGCAATCTGCTGCCTTTTGCCGGCCTGCGGTTCGACGACCGCGCCGCTGACCTGACGGCTAACGTGTGCCTGTCGCTGTTTCTGGTCATGACCATGATGACGCTCAACCTTGTAGATGTTGCCCTGTCTGCCGGGCCTTTCCTGCTCATCATTCTGGTCCAGATCGCCACGCTCGTCCTTTATGTCGTGTTTATATGCTTCCGGTTTATGGGCCGCGACTATGAAGCCGCTGTAACGTCGTCAGCCTTTGTAGGCTTTAACATGGGCGCCACGGCAACGGCCATGGCAAACATGCAGGCCATTACCGCGAAACATGGCCCTGCTCCCACCAGTTATCTTATCGTTCCGCTAGCCGGCGCATTTTTCGTAGACATTATGAACGCGCTGATACTTACCGGCATGCTGGCCTTGCCTTTCGTCGGAGGCTGACGATGAAAGCATTTCTTGCCTGTCTGCTATTGGTATTGCTGGCGGCCTGCGGCAGCGGGCCCGACGCCGACCTAGTGCGCGAGAGCGTCGAACACCGTCTCGCACAAGCGCTGCCAGACGGTTCCGTCAAGCTCCACACCATTGAGCGACGCGGCTCACAGGCCGATACCAAAGCCCCTGCCGGTGAAGAACGGCGAATCGTTTACTTTGACGCCGAGTTGCAGCTTACTCGCGACATTGACTTTGCCGCCTGGAATGCACCCGGCGTGGCCGGCTTGGTTTCGGCGCTGGGCGCGGGGCCTAAAGGCATAGAGGGCATTCGGTCAGGTGGCAACAAAGCCAACGACATTATCCGTGCCCACGGTACGGTTCTTTATCGCCAGGAAGCCGGCACCTGGCAGGCCGTGATGCCCGCAGGCTATCAGCCACCCGTTGCCCCGGGTGTGCTCGCCTCAACACCCGAGCGCACCGGTGCCATGCTGACAGCCTTGCGCAAAGTGGTAGAGGCTTTCCCCCGTGACACCTCACCAGAGCAATACGCCGCCATCGAAGAAGAACTGGCCGCTGCACAGGCAAGCATAAGGGCGCGCCTGGCACGCGCGTCAAATGGGTATGCCATTGCGGCGGGGGCTGAGCATGGTCAATACCTGCGTGTTGCCCGCGCTCTGTTCAGTGGCATGGGTTCGCGCGCCGTGCCACTTATTACCCGAGGCGGCGAAGAAAATCTGCGCCTGCTGCGCTCAGGCAAGGTGTCACTCGCCCTGGCTCAGGGCGATGCCGCTCTGGATGCCTATGAAGGCACCGGCGCCTTCGCAGGCCAGGGCCCGCATATTGCGCTGCGTGGCGTGACCAGCCTTTACCCAGAGCCATTGCACGTATTGGTGCGGGCCGACAGCAAACTGAATTCGATTGCAGACCTGCGCAGAAAGCGCGTTGCCATAGGTCAAATCGGCGCGGCCTCGCGCACTACGGCAATTCGTGTGCTGCAGGCCCACGGCATCGCACTTGCCGACATTGAGCCGTTGGAATTCAGCATCAATGGTGCCCTGCTCGCGTTGCAACAGAATGAAACCGACGCCGTGCTGCAGGTTATCGGCACACCGGCCGACAGCGTGCGCGATTCGCTCATCGACATGCCTTTGCGAATGCTGTCTCTGGACGCCAAAGCCATTAGCGCGCTGACCGAAGAGAAAAAAGGCTATTTTCCCTTCACCATCCAAAAAGGTACGTATGTCAGTCAGACAACCGATGTGCAAACCATTGCGACAGCAGCATTACTGCTGACAGACACTGCATTTTCCGATGCTGAGATCGCCTCGCTGACAAGACGAATTTTCGAGAAGGGTACCGATTACTCTGCACTCGGCAGCACACAGGGCGCTCAAATTTCGGTGGCCACCAGCCGGGTCGGGCTTTCTGTACCCATGCACGTGGCGGCGGCCAAAGTGCTGGAAGGCCTTGCGGCCAAGGACGGAGCGGATACCGGTCCGCGAGAAAAACTGGAGGAATAAATAAAAAGTTGGTCGACAGGGTCTTTATACATACTCGCGCAGGAATCGCGTCGTACGCTTTTGGGGGCTATCGATCTATGTAGAAACCCAGCCGTCCCATGTGGTACTTGTTGTGTTGTGGTCCCACTTTGATCTGCATGGCAGCCTCTAAACAAGCACGGAGCGGGCGGCTGCCTGCCCCGTGTCTGACCTTTGTCTTCCTAGACCGTAGCCGCTGCAATTGCCTCTTGCAAGAAATCCAGCCTGTCTTGTCCCCAGAACACCTCACCCTGAAATATATAGGTCGGCGAACCAAACACACCATGCTCAACCGCGTCATCTGTGTAGGCGCGATACACGTCGCCCATTTCATCCGATAAAGCGAAGTTCATGATCTCATTTGCAGGCAGATCAATATTTTTCGCGACTTGAAGAATAACGTCTGCCTGGGATATGTCTTGTTCAGCACACCACTGAGCATGCAGTATGCCTCTATACAGTGGCGCTACAGAGTGACCAAGCTTTTCGGCTGCTATGGTGTAACGCGATGCTAACTCTGCATCCGGACACATATAGCGGGGGGTGACATTTAACGATATGTTCAGTCGCTTCATCCATCGATTAAGCTCCGCCTCCCGATAGGCCCGACGCTGTAACGAACGCTCTCCCAACGGGATACCGCCAGTACGAGAATACACGTCAATCAAATCGATTGGCTTATAGTTAATGAGTACATGATGGCGACGGGCAATCGCTTCCAGCCGATCAGCCCCCAGACACGCCCAGTCAGAGTTTATCCAGAAATAGTAATCAATTGACTTCATGAACGGTTGCCTGAAAGGTTTGCGAGGCTGGTGTAACAATGGGGTTTGACCGCATCAATGCTGCGCTCACAAAAGCCACAGCGCCCAAGCCACACAGATACCAGACGATGTAATCTGGCCTGCCGTCTCCAACACTTAACAGCCAGGTTGCCATGAGCGGTGCAATGCCACCCCCTATCGCACCTGAAACCTGCACAGCAAGAGAAATGCCGCTATAGCGCACCTCGGGCGGGAACTGGTTGGAGAACAGGCTGCCCTCTGGCCCATAGAGTGCTGCATAGACGACGCCAATTGCAACAACCATGGCGACAGTTATATAGCCTTCTGCACGCATGCCCAGTAAATCGAAGAAGTAGGAACTGAACAGCGCAATACCGACGGTTCCTGCCATGAACACCCACTTATGACCAATGCGGTCACCGAGGATGCCAAACAGTGGCATAGTAAAAAATGAAAGCAGCGCACCCCAAATAATTGCATCAAGCACGACCGTTTTCTCGATACCCAGCGTACCTGTCGCATAGGTGAGCGCAAATGTCACCACGGTGTAGAACCAGGTCACTTCGGCTAAACGGCCTCCTATCACGACCAGTACGTCTTTGGGGTGCTCTTTAAGCACAACCATGATAGGCACTTTGGCCTGCTTGCCCGCTTTTTGCATTTTCTCGAAGTCAGGCGATTCTGTCACCCGCGCACGTATGTACCAGCCAACGAGCAGCAAAACCACACTTGCAAGAAAGGGAATGCGCCAACCCCAGGAAAGCATATCCTCTTCAGGCAAACTGGATACCAAGCCCATGGCAAGCGACGAAAGAATCAGCCCCGGTGCAACACCCGCCTGCGGCAGGCTTCCAAAGAAACCCTTCTTGCCTTCGGGAGCATGCTCCACGGCCATCAGCACAGCGCCTCCCCACTCGCCACCCACAGCAATGCCCTGGAAAAAACGCATCAGCACAAGCAAGACGGCGGCCCAGTAACCTATGCTGTCATACGACGGTATGAGGCCAATAAGAATGGTAGGAATACCCATCATCCATAACGCCAACATAAGCATAGTCTTTCGGCCTATTCTGTCGCCAAAATGCCCAAAGAGAATGCCACCTATAGGGCGTGCAAAGAAGCCGACCGAATAGGTTGCAAAGGCCGCGAGTGTGCCCATCAACGGATCAAACTCAGGGAAGAAAATCTTGTTGAATATGAGTGCGGCAGCGGTGCCGTATAGAAAAAAATCGTACCATTCTATGGTGGTGCCCACCATACTGGCCAGACCTGCAGTCACATAACGACGTGTGTCAGATGACATTTTCTTCCCGGCGGGAAATTTTTGATTGGACATTGTCTCCTCCCTTTAGAAGCGGCTAGGCGCGCGCGGATTGTTGAGTGTTTTCAGATGCCAGAGGTGCATCCCTGTCGACCTGACGACACCAGTAATCGAACGTGCCCTTCACGATGGAAGGCTTTAACAGATAATCATGCGCCTCTTGGGCCAGATGTCCCGGTACCGGCGTCAAGTCTCCATAGACCCGCGCACGCATTTGCATGCGCACTGCCCGTTCCAGATACACCGAAAGATAGGTTGCTTCCTCAACACAATCGCCAACCGTCAGGTAACCATGGTGAGCAAGAATGATGGAGCGTTTGCCACCCAGCGCCTCAGAAATCAACACACCCTCCTGATCCGCGATAGGCACGCCGGGCCAGTCGGCCAGAAACGCACAATCGTTATAAAAGGGTGTCATGTCCATTTGAGCGACAACCAATGGTTGACGTGCCGCCACCAGCGCAGACACCCAAGGCGAATGCGCATGCACAATCGCGTTCACGTCAGGGCGTGCGTCGTACACCCACAAATGAAAGCGCGTTGCCGGATTGGCCATGCCTTCGCCTGTCAGGGTGTTCAGGTCTGAATCGACTTCGATAAAGTCATCGGGGGTTGCTTCATCAAAGCCCAGGCCAAACCGCAAGGTCCAGTATGCTCCCGGCCGCTCAGAGCGTGCGCTTATCTGTCCCGCCAAGCCTGCTTCCTGGCCTGTCGCAGCCAGGATACGACAGGTATAAGACAACGACTCCTGCACCGAACGCTGCACCGGCCTAAAATGCTGACGCATCTCCTTTGTAGCCCGTTCATCAAAATATTCTTTTGCGCGTAACTGCGTATCCATTTTTCACTCCTTTATGTGGCAACACGTGGACGTTCCCGGCTGCATTGCCGAGAAGGTCTCCTTCGAATCTGATGCAAATCAATTCTACGAACGCACTGCGCCGCAAGCCATGCAGCACAAGTCATAGCTGTTATGCAGAAGCGAAAATATAAGACAAATGGGTCAGCAAGAACGACCGGCAGGGAGCGCCAGCACACGTGTATTACGCGGTGAAGTTTCGGGCCATTTCGAGTAATTGGCGGGCAAAGACCGGCACCGACGATGTATTGCGCACGACAGCAACCACCCGGCGTTGCAATGAGGGGCTAGCAATGGCCAACTTAACCAGCCCGCCCTCCGCCAACAGACGATCAGACGTGTGTTCTGGCAGCACGCATCCTCCTATGCCCAGCGACACGAGTCTGAGCATGCCATCAATGGTGTTGGCTTCAGCGACCACAAGATCATCCAGCCCCGCGCTAATCAACATTTTTCTCAGTGCGTAATGCTGTGGAAAACCCACCAGGGCAGGCCTCTCTTCAAGCAAATCTATGGCCGGGTGATGGCCACCCTGTTTTTTAACCACGAAGCACATGCGATCATCGAACAAAGGCACGGAGTCCAGCACGGGCGTTGAGACTGCTGAGTCGTAAACAAAGCCAATATCGGCACGTCCTTTCTCGACAAGCTCCACCACGTCGGGTGAACTGCGGGCCAATACAGAAAGGTTTACGCGCCTATGCTGGGCCACAAATCTGGACAGCAGTTCAGAGGCAAAATATTGACTAAGCGTATGGATGGTTGCCACTTTCAGGCTACCTTCCACAACCCCCTCATGCTCTTTCAGCGCATCAATAATTGCATCAACCTGCCCGTATGGGCGCTGAATTCCCTCCAGCAATTTCTTCCCCACTTCAGTTAATGCCACGCCACGACCAGTACGCGAAAACAAGGCATGACCGAGTTCAGCCTCCAGTGCGCTGAGCTGCCGGCTAAGCCCTGACTGACTCACATCCAGCTCATCTGCAGCCTTGGATAGTGAAGAATGCTCGGCAATCTTGAGAAAGTAACGAAGCTGTCGATCCATGGAATCAATTTCCTATTTGACACAAAGTGTCCTATATGAAATTATAGTCGCAACTTGAAGGTTCACAATATAAAGGAGTGAGACATGATGTTTATAAAACGCTTGGGTATAGCAGCGGCATTGATGGCAGCAACCGCAACATCGATTGCAGCCCAGTACCCTGCTGGACCAGTGAAAATGATCGTGCCGTTTGGCGCTGGCGGCATTACGGACATCATTGCCCGACAGCTAGCCCAAAAAATGGGCCAGGTCTTGGATGAAACTATTGTGGTGGAGAACAAAGCGGGAGCCGGCGGAGCAATTGGTGCTTATCAGCTCTCTATCGCGAAACCCGATGGCTACACCGTCTTCTTGGGCACTGTAGGCACACAAGTGGTCAACCGGTTGATCATGAAAGAGCTCAATTACAACCCTGATGAATTTGTACCCGTCGGCATGATCTCTGGTTCACCTTATGTTGCCGCTATACGCAGCACACTCGGCCCGAAAACCATGGAAGAGTTTGTCGCCTTTGCGAAAGAAAAACCAGGACAACTCAACTTTGGTTCTGCCGGCGTCGGCAGTTCACCACAGCTAGGCGTTGAGCTGTTGAAGCTTACAGCCGGAATCGACATGGTCCACGTACCTTTCAAAAGCGGCGGTGAGGCGGTAAATGCCACGGCCGGAGATCAGACTGATCTGGTAATGGATGCAATCCCGGTGGTAATGCCTCACGTACGAAGCGGCAAACTCATCCCCCTGGCGTTGGCTGCAGAGAACCGGTCGCCTGCTGCACCTGATGTTCCGACTACTGCCGAGGCTGGGCAGGCAGAAGTGAAGATTAGTTCATGGAACGCACTTTACGTACCGGCCGGTACGCCGGATGACGTGGTGGCTGTATTGCAAAAAGCGCTGCGTAAGGCTCTGGCAGATGAGAACTTCCAAAAGACCCTGAACAATCAAGGTACAGAGGTTTATACCGGCAGCGAAAGTGAATACAACCGCTTCATCACAGAAGAGCGCAGCAAATGGGAACGCATCGTAAAGGAAGCCAATATTTCTATTCAGCAGTAAGGCGGGCATCACTCTGGCTGATTCTGCCGTGAGCTCTGTGAAACGCGTAATCGCATGGAAGCTCAGCCTGTCCTTACTTCATTGAAAAACACCTGGCTTCGGCGAGCGAAACCTACAGACAACGCGGGTGTCGCTCGTCACTTTTCCCAGCACGCCGTTTACCCGCATCAAACTGTTTCTCTACAAAAGGCTTTCGTATGTCCGACACCATGAACTTGAGCAAATCCGAACTGATCTCGCGTGCGCAAGCGCAGATGCAACAAAAATTCGATATTACTGAGCGCTCGCTGCGGGAAAAAGTTGCGTTGACATGTCGCATTTTGTTTGACGGTGGCCACGACTCCGGATTGGCTGGTCAGATCACCGCTCGAGGTGATGTACCCGGTACCTACTACACGCAGCAACTGGGCGTTGGCTTCGACGAGATCACTGTTTCAAATATCCTGAAAGTTGACGAAGACCTCAATGTGCTTGATGGCGAAGGCATGGCCAACCCTGCCAACCGCTTTCATTCATGGGTTTACCGTGCTCGAGAGGATGTGAACTGCATTGTTCATACTCATCCCTTGTACACGGCGTCACTGTCCATGCTTGAGACACCGCTACAGGTTTCACATATGGACAACTGCTCTCTGTATGACGATTGTGCCTTCCTCGAAAAGTGGCCCGGAGTACCCGTGGGTAATGAAGAGGGAGACATTATTGCAAAGGCGCTTGGCGACAAGCGGGCTATTTTGCTCGCCCACCATGGCATGCTGATTGCCGCCCAAAGCGTCGAAGAGGCGTGTGTGCTTGCTGTACAGTTCGAGCGCGCTGCAAAAATGCAGATACTGGCTATGTCGGCTGGCACCATAAAGCCCATTGCTCCTGAACTGGGACGAGAAGCCCATGATTGGCTGCTGCGGCCGCGCCGCTCCCAGGTAGGCTTTGAGTATTTGGTACGCAAAGCTCTGCGCAACCACTCCGACGTATTGAACTAAAGCCCCGGCAGAAGGTGGTCTTGAACGCTATTTTTGTGCGTAGAGGTAGAATGCGAAAGACTACTACCTTCACCAAAAAAAAACAGACGCCATGCTTATGGAAGACCTGCCACACCGGCTGCGCGCCCTTCGTCGCCAACATAATCTCTCACTTGAAAAACTGGGTGAACAAACTGGTCTCACAAAGAGCTACCTCTCAAAGCTCGAACGAGGTCTGAGCGAGCCCTCAATCTCTACTGTACTTAAGCTGGCAGACGCATACGGCATTGGCGTCTCCCGGCTTATCGGAAGCTCAGAAGACGGCGAAGATGACTCAGTCAGCGTTGTGCGCCAGGCCGAGCGCGAGCCGCTAACCCGGCATGGCAACGAAGATGGCTATCGCTATGAGGCCATCGCCGGAAAAAGACTACTCAAGGCGATGGATCCGTTCATCGTTCATCCCCCTCGAAAAAATGCAGCACGTCCTGTAGCGTTTCCTCACCGCGGTGAAGAATTCATGTTTATCCTGAAAGGCAGCGTGCACTTTACAGTCGGTAGCAAATCTTTTGATTTGAGCGCAGGCGACTCAGTCTATTTCGACTCTGAACTACCGCACCAACTACACACAACCAGCAAAGAAAACGCTGAAGTCCTGGTAGTGGCATCCAAGTCCCACTAACTCAGGCCCACCACTTGCTACAGGCTCCTATCTGAAACTCGCGGGCGGCCCATTGCTTTTTGCAATGCGAGCAGCGCCCGCAAACACCCGCCAGACCAGGAGATCAGCATGTCAAAAAAGCCAACCCCCGGCAAAGACACAGGCGCAAATCCGCAGGCAGCAGACAGCGCCTTCAAAAACACGGACAGTGGCCCCGCCCTGCCTCCCGACCCCTCCAACACCGACCCCGCAGTCAGCAAGGCGAGTGATACCGCCCGCATGGCAAAAGAAATGCCATACAACCCCACCAAACCCAATGAACACGGCCATGACAACGCGTTGTCGCCCGTACAGGGCGCTACGTCGCCAGCCACCCGTGAGGCACTGGCAAGCACGCTTTCCGAAGAAAACGAGACGTCAAAATATGGCAAAGCGGCAAAACCGGGCGTCAATGCGGCAGGCGGGTCGCTCAACCGCGTACGGGCAGACTCTGCAGGGCAGACACTCACCACCAACCAGGGCGTGGCAGTCTCCGACAACCAGAACTCGCTCAAGGCCGGCTTACGTGGACCAGCGCTTCTGAAAGACTTCATCCTGCGTGAAAAGCTGACCCATTTTGATCACGAGCGCATTCCAGAGCGAGTCGTTCACGCTCGCGGCTCAGGGGCGCATGGCTATTTTGAGTGTTACGAGCCACTCACGCGCTATACCCGCGCATCGATTTTTGCCGAGAAGGGAAAAATTACACCCTTGTTTATTCGGATTTCAACCGTCGCCGGCGAACGAGGCTCAAAAGATACCGCACGTGATGTGCGAGGTTTTGCGATCAAGTTTTATACAGACGAAGGCAACTGGGATCTTGTCGGCAACAATATGCCGGTCTTTTTTATACAAGATGCCATGAAGTTTCCGGATCTCGTCCATGCAGTAAAGCCTGAACCCCACCACGCCATGCCGCAAGCGGCATCAGCGCACGATACTTTCTGGGATTTTGTGTCGCTGATGCCTGAGTCAACCCATATGCTGATGTGGCAAATGTCTGATCGTGCGATCCCGCGCAGTTTTCGCATGATGCAGGGGTTTGGCGTACATACGTTCCGGTTTGTGAACGATGCGGGAGAATCGGTATTTGTGAAGTTTCACTGGAGCCCAAAACTAGGCACCCACTCTCTGGTCTGGGATGAAGCGGTCAAGATCTCCGGTGCTGACCCCGATTTTAACCGGCGCGACCTGTGGGAAGCCATTGACGCGGGCGAATACCCTGAATGGGAATTGGGCGTACAAATTTTTACCGAGGAAGACGCAGAAAAGTACAGCTTCGACGTGCTGGACGCCACCAAGCTTGTGCCTGAGGAGCTTGTGCCGGTAAAGCCTGTAGGTCGTATTGTGCTTAATCGCAACCCAGACAATTTCTTCGCAGAAACCGAACAAGTGGCCTTCTGTGCCGCGCATGTTGTACCGGGTATTGATTTCTCCAATGATCCGCTGTTGGCGGGGCGTATCCATTCATATATAGACACGCAGATCTCGCGGTTGGGTGGGCCAAACTTTCACGAATTACCCATTAATGCGCCGCTCGCCCCCGTACATAACAATCAGCGCGACGGCATGCACCGGCAAGCCATCCATCGCGGACGCGTCGCGTACGAACCCAACTCTCTGGGTGGCGGCTGTCCGTTTCAGGCCGGGACGGCGGGGTTTGTATCCTTTCCCGAGCCGGTAGAACAGGATGAAGTGCGCGGCAAGCCTGAACGATTTGCCGAGCATTTCAACCAGGCACGACTGTTTTATGAAAGCCAAGCTCCGTTCGAGCAACAGCATATCGCGGACGCCTTCCGCTTCGAACTTAGCAAGGTAACCGTTGCAGCCGTACGTGAGCGTGTAGTTTCCATGCTGCGCAATGCGTCGGAAGAGTTGGCCAGCAAGGTTGCCGACGGACTGGGAATGACCTTGCCCGATGCCATGCCCAAGGCGCTCGAAACACCTCCTTCTCCAGAGATAGAGCAATCACCTAGCCTGTCGCTTACTGCCCGGCCTGGCGACGGCGGCATACGTACGCGAAAAGTAGCCATCATGATTGCGCCGGGCAGCAATGGCACCGTGGCCTGGGAAATCGCCAAGTCCTTGCAGAATCAAGGCGCTGTCGTGCGATTTGTAGGCCCGCGTATCGGCCCGACTGCCACCGCAGAAGGTGAACACATTGATGCTGATGCCTCGTTGGAAAATCAGCCTGGCGTATTGTTTGACGGCCTGGTATTGCCAGACGGCGACGAAGCGATCAAAACACTTGCCAAGAACGACCTCGCGCGCGATTTCGTGCACGATCAATACCGTCACTGCAAAACGATACTTGCAATGGGTAGCGCCGCGACGCTGTTGGAGAAGGCGGGAATCGATCTGAACAGCAAGCACGACGCAGGCTTGCTCGTGATGGACGGTGACGCGGCCGCAGCGGCGAAACAATTTATGGAGGCACTGGCCAAGCACAGGCATTTCGAGCGGGAGGTAGCGCAAGCTAAGTTATAGGCCCTTTAAAGGAAAGGCCAGGGGCGAGAGCCGGAGATGGCGGCCGGCGGTCGGCGGTCGGCGGTCGGCGGTCGGCGGTCAAAGGGTACACTCAAGTTGAAGGTGTGCCCTGCCGGCCGCCACGCATTCATGTCATCATTACAGAGAGGTTTCATGGCTCAGCAACTATCCCGCCAGATCGTCCTCGCAGCCCGCCCCAAGGGCCGGCCGGAGCCTTCCGACTTTCGTCTTGAAGAAGTGACACTGCCCGAGATCAACGATGGCGAGCTTCTGCTTCAAGTGCAGTATCTATCACTTGACCCCTACATGCGTGGTCGCATGGATGATCGCAAATCGTATTCGCCGCCAACGCCCGTCGACGGTGTCATGGAAGGTGAAAGCATTGCGCGCGTGGTTTCTTCGCGCAATGACAGCTTTAAGGAAAACGACATCGTGCTTTCGCGATCGGGCTGGCGCAGCCACATGGTGTCTGATGGAAAGGGCCTAACCGTGCTTGATCAGCGCTTCAAACCAATAACGACAGCCCTTGGTGTCATGGGCATGCCCGGGTTTACCGCTTATGCTGGCCTGCGCAATATCGGCAAGCCCCAGGCTGGGGAAACCGTTGTCGTCGCCGCCGCCACCGGGCCCGTAGGTTCCATGGTTGGGCAGATCGCCAAAATCAAGGGTGCGCGCGCGGTCGGCATCGCTGGCGGACCCGAAAAATGTGCCTTTCTGAAGGATGAGCTGGGTTTTGACGTAGCCATAGATCACAAGGCCCCAGACTTTGCCGAACAGCTTGCGCATGCCTGCCCTCACGGCATTGACGTGTATTACGAGAACGTCGGCGGCGCCGTGTGGCAGGCTGTGCTGCCCCTGCTCAATGAGTTTGCCCGCGTGCCCGTTTGCGGGCTGATCGCGCAATACAACAGCGCTGATACTTCCGGCCCCGACCATCTGCCCGCCACCATGCGCCAAGTGCTATCAAAAAGCCTGACCCTGCGTGGCTTTATCCAAAGAGAGTTTGTGGAGCAGCGGCCTTTATTTTTGGAAGAGGTCTCCACCTGGATTAGTGAAGGACGGGTACGCTTTAAAGAAGATATAGTTCAAGGGCTGGAAAACGCACCTGAAGCGTTTATGGGGCTGCTTGAAGGCAAGAATTTCGGCAAACTAATTGTAAAGCTTACTGACGATTAATCATCTTGGACCAAGAGCACAGCTAACCTAGCACCAAGATGAGCTCATCCAAATTGAACTCCCCCCTCAAAAAGAGGGGGCGCATTATCTTGGGGGCGGTTTTAACAGGCGACGAAAAACTGGACACGAAGTTAAGGTAACGTAAAAAGAGGTTCCGTTATGAAAAACGTGCCTATGATCGCCAGATCAGATCAGCATTATTTCATTTAGCACGAGGCGGTAGTGCCAGTGCGGGGGGCCGCTTGCCACTCACCCGCCGCGCCCCTCGTACCAGTCAATTGCTGTCAGGGCCAGCGCATCAATCGAATCACTTACAACAACGCTCAAATCAGCACGCTGGCCTAAAGGTAGGGCAAGCGGCAGCTCGGTACAGGCCAATACCACAGCCTCTGCGCCCTGGCTTTTGAGCACATTCACACCATCAACAACGGGGCCCAGAGCCTCATCAAAGCGATTTTCTTTCACCAATGCAATAGGATCGGCACAATACTTTGCGTGCAAATCAGCATCCAGCACCAGACAGTCATAACCTAGCGCTTCAAGCTGACGCTGATACAGCCTGAGCTTCAGGGTGGTTTCGGTAGCCATGATCCCTACCGGGCCCTTGTTCACGCCTTGCCGACGTAGATCGGCAACTACCGCGCCCACAATATGCAAAATAGGCACCCCTATGGCAGCCGCCATGTCGTCATACCAAAGATGGGCGGTATTACAGGGGATCACCATGGCTTTGGCCCCCGCCCGCTCAAGACAATGCAAGCCGTTAATCATCCAGGGTAAGGGATCAGGGCCACGTTTTGCATAGCCCTCAGGCCGCCCCGGTACGCGTGGGTCACTCCAGAGTATGGCAGGTATGTGTTCTTGTTCGGTAGACGCACGCTTTAATGCAGTAAGCCGCGCCATAAATGTTGCACTCGCCATAGGCCCCATTCCACCCAGAACGCCAAGAAACCGCCCTTCGAACTGCTGCCCCGCCATCATTTACGCTCCATAAAGATTAGCTCACGTGCTAGACAAAACGCCGCCCCTTCCGGCGCGGCTGCCACTTGAATACACACTGCCCATACAGCTTTGAACGGGTGATGTTCTGAAGTCCATGCAGCCGCTCAAACTCCCTGCAGAAATATCTTGGGAAAAAAGGCCATACGCTGATTGTGGCTGCATTCAGGAAAGAAACATCTTGCAGGCTCGGTGGAGAAGTAACCTGGTGAAAAGCAGACAGCCGGCTTAGTGTGGAAGTATCTTGGAAAGAAACAGCTGCGCGCGCTCTGATCTTTCTTCAAGTTGCCCGAAAAACGCGTCTTTACTGCAGTCTTCAACAATTTTGCCAACGTCCATGAAAATGACGCGATCAGCCACTTTGCGGGCAAAGCCCATTTCGTGCGTCACCACCATCATGGTCATGCCCTCACTGGCCAGATCTACCATTACATCGAGCACCTCGGTAACCATTTCAGGGTCCAACGCTGATGTGGGTTCATCAAAAAGCATGGCGACGGGGTCCATGGCCAGCGCCCGCGCAATGGCAACCCGCTGTTGCTGCCCACCCGAAAGCTGGCCGGGGAATTTGTCACGGTGGGCTGCAAGCCCTACACGCGCGAGCAGTGTTTCGGCGCGGCTGCCGGCTTCCTGAGCACTGCGCCCCAGCACCTTCTGCTGTGCGATAGACAGGTTTTTCATGACGCTAAGATGCGGAAACAGTTCAAAGCTTTGAAACACCATGCCTATGCTGGCGCGAAGCTTGGGCAGATTGGTGGTTTTGGCGCCCACCGACACGCCGTCAACCAGGATCTCTCCCTTTTGAAACGGCTCCAAACCATTAACGGTTTTGATCAAGGTAGATTTGCCCGAACCTGAGGGGCCGCACACCACCACCACTTCACCATCGGCGACCTGGGTGCTGCAGCCATCAAGCACCTGGGTGTGCCCATACCACTTGCTGACATCCTTGATTTCAATCATTTAGTCTCCTGCATAAGCGGTCGTTCATGTCACGATGGCGGTGCGTCGGCGCAGGTAGCGCACCAGCAAGGATGCCGCATAGCTCATAATAAAATACACGACCGCGACAAACATATACATTTCAATCAGCCTGCCGTCTCTCTGCGCCACCTTCACGGCGGCACCCAGAAAATCGGTTAGCGAAAGCACATAGACCAGCGAAGTATCCTGAAACAGCACGATAACCTGCGTCAACAGAACAGGCGTCATATTGCGGAAGGCCTGCGGAAGCACGACGTGGAGCATGACCTGCCAGTAGGTAAAGCCCAACGCATACCCGGCAGCCACTTGGCCTCGCGGCACAGACTGTATGCCTGCACGCATAATTTCACAAAAATAGGCAGCCTCAAATAACGTAAAAGTGATCAGTGCAGAGGTAAAGCCACCCACAGAAACAGGTCGGTCAGCACCCGTTAACCAGGCACCTATATACGGCATCAAAAAATAAAACCAGAAAATCACCAGGATCAGAGGTAGCGCGCGCAACAGGTTTACATAGACCGCCGCCAGGGTGGAAAACGGCTTGACGGCTGCCACGCGACACAAAGCCAATAAGGTGCCCAGAAACAGCCCGCCCATGGTCGACAAGAAGGTCAGTTTCAACGTAAAGGTCATGCCATCGCGAAACAGATACACCCATGATCGCTGTATGACGTCAAAATCAAATTCACTCATGGCGGCCCCGCAGTAATTGTGACCGCTGGGCCCATGAACCCTGGCACGGCAAGGCGTCGCTCTATCAATGACATGCCATACACGACAACAAGATTGAGCACCAGGTAAAACAAGGTCGCCACGGCGAACGTCTCAAACACCTGAAAGCTGAACTCTTGCACGGAACGGGCCGCCCCTACCAGTTCAAACAAGCCTATCGTAAAGGCCACAGATGTGTTCTTAATGAGATTGAGCATCTCGGACGACAGCGGCGGCAAAATGACGCGGAATGCCGTCGGCAGCAAGATGTGCCAGTAAACTTCCCATGGTTTGAGCCCCAATGCCGTGCCCGCCATACGCTGGCCAGGCGGCAAAGATTCTATGCCCGCCCTGACCTGCTCGGCCACCCGAGAAGAGGTGTAAAAGCCCAGGCACAACACCGCAGGTATAAAAATACCCCATGGAGGCGGGATCTGCTTGATGGCATTACCCAACTCCAGGGGCACCAGTTCCGGCATGACGAAATACCACAAAAACATCTGTACCAGCAGCGGCACATTGCGAAATATCTCAACATAGGCTGTTCCCACAGCGCGCAGCCACGCAATACGCGTGGTGCGCGCCACGCCTACCAGCGTGCCCATGCTTAAAGCCAGAGCCCACGACAGAATCGCTGTACCTATTGTCCAGGCCAGCCCACCCAGGAGGCTTTCAAGATAAGTTCCGCCTCCGGGCGCTGTCTCCAGCAAAACATGCCAGTTCCAGTTGTAGTTCATGCGCCTTCCTGCAACGCGCTAGCGATAGACTTCTGGATCAGGCGAGTCAGTGGGGGTGGCAATCGCCTTCTTGAGCTGATCGCTCATTGGCCAGTTCAGGTTGACGTTCTTGGGTGGTACAGGCGACTCAAACCATTTTTTGTACAAGGCATCAAGCTGACCATCTTTCATCATGCCAATTATGGTGTCGTCGACCACCTTCTTGAAATCTGGGTCACCCTTGGGTTCCATGATGGCGTAAGGCTCGATGGTATAAGCGTCTTTGCTAATTACCCAGGCCGCTGGATCATGTGAGGTGGCAACCAGCCCGGCCAGCAGGATGTCGTCCATGAAGAACGCTGCAGCACGGCCACTGTTTACCGTTAGCAAGGCCTCGGCGTGATCTTTGGCGGGAATAATATTCATGCCCAGCTTCTCTTTGTCGTTGGCATCTGTGACCCAGCGAATATTGCTGGTGCCGGCCGTCGAGACGACAGTCTTGCCCTTGAGATCATTAAGATTCTTCAGGTCAGAAGATTTCTTGGAAACAAAGCGGGTTGCCGTCACAAATGTGGTCGGGGCAAATGCCACCTGTGCCTGTCGCTCTTTGGTGTTGGTAGAAGAGCCACAGTTAAGGTCAACCGTGCCATTGGCCAGTAAGGGAATACGCGTGGACGAGGTTACTGGTACGAGCTTAACCTTTATGTCTTTCATGCCCAGTTTCTTCTCAACTGCCTGTACGATTTCATGGCAGATATCCATGGAATACCCGATGGGCTTCTGGTTGTCATCCAGGTAAGAAAAAGGAATAGAAGAGTCGCGGTGCCCTAATGAGATTTCACCGGTCGACTTTATTTTGTCCAGACGGCCATCTGCCCACGTGGGTGCCGAGGCAACGACCGCGACAGTCGTAAATAGTGCAATGGTGGATTTTTTCATGAATTTGTCTCCTGTCTTTAGAAAATCTCTCGGTAGCCATACAGGCCAACGGAACCGCCGGTATGTATGAAGACCACGTTTTCATCTTTTTTGAAATGCCCTGCACGGATCAACCCTATCAGACCCGCCATGCCTTTTCCGGAATACACCGGATCAAGCAATATCCCTTCTAGCTGGGCCGTAAGCCGCAGCGCCTCGATCATGGATTCAGTGGGTATGCCGTAGCCGTCTCCCACATAATCAGAGTTGGCCACCACATCGGCCCGCTCTACTGCACTGGCTGGTAACCCCATGTAGTCTGCCGTGGCCCGCACCAGCTTCCAGACATTTTCCTCCTGTTTATCTTTAGGCGCGCGCACGCTAACGCCATAAACCGGCACACCGCTGTTGCTGCCACGAAAGCCTACAACCAGGCCAGCCTGCGTGCCTGTACTGCCGGTAGCATGAACAACATGATCCATGCGTAACCCAGTCTCATAGGCTTGTTGCAGCAATTCATGCGCACAGGCTACATAACCGAGCGCGCCAACGGGGTTGGAGCCCCCTCCTGGAATGATGTAAGGCTTTTTGCCGTCATCACGCAGGGCTTGCGCCAGCTTTTCCATTTCAGCAGCCATGTCTGTACCGGCCGGCAACTTGGCGACAATCTCACCCCCCAGCAGTTGATCGAGCAGCACATTGCCAGACCACTCATATTCATCAGTGGCATGTGGCACACGCTGTTCAAGAAGAATTTTGGCCTGCATGCCTACATACGCGGCAGCCGCAACCGTTTGTCTGGCATGGTTAGACTGCACCGCCCCCTGTGTGATCAGCGTATCGGCGCCCTGAGCAAGCGCCTCAGCCACCAGAAACTCCAGCTTGCGGGTTTTGTTGCCACCCGTCGCGAGGCCAGTGCAATCATCACGTTTGATAAACAGGTTGGGGCCACCAAGATGGGCACTAAGACGAGGCATGGGCTCTAATGGCGTAGGAAAATGGCCCAGACGTACACGAGGAAAGGCTGCAAACTGCATGGCACAAGCTCCTGATCGATAAGTGTTTTTTTATCGTACTCACACACACAGGCTTTGCCCAATACTATATTCTTGGAGGCTCATGCTTTTTTTGCATAACGCTGGAGACAACAATGAAACTCGCCTGGCTGGAAGACCTGCTCACGCTGGCGGAAGCAGGCAATTTTTCAAGGGCGGCGGCGCTGCGTAACATTACACAACCCGCCTTTTCGCGCCGCATACAACTGCTTGAAACCTGGCTCGATGTTCAGTTGGTAGACCGCCGGGTAACTCCCATGCAGCTAACTCCTGCAGCGCAGCAACATATCGGGGAGTTCCGGCGATTACTTCACGATCTGCATCAGTTACGCAGCCGCATCCGCGCCCAGAGCCAGAGCACCGCACGCGTATTACTTGTTACCCAGCACTCGCTAACCATGACGCATCTTCCTCCGCTCATCAAACGGGTGACAGCCGATGAACAACAGCCGCGCATTGATTTCAATGTGCGCTCCGAAAACCGCGATGACTGCGTTACGCTTTTCATGGAAGGCCATGCCGACCTGTTGTTGTGCATGGAAGAACCAGACAACTTGCTGCTCTCTTCTTTTCCCAACAGCATTCGCCTGCCCATGGGAGCAGAAACCTTCGTTCCCGTCAGCGCGCTCGCCGCCAATGGCAAGTCTTTGCACGTGCCACGCAGGGGCGCCTTGCTGAGATTACTGGGGTTTCCACCTGACAGCTTTCTGGGCCGCATCATGTACAAAGAGTGCGTTGCTGCGCTCGCCCAGCGCTGTCATGTAGAACTTGTACACGAGTCTGTCTTTCTAGCGGGCATAAAAGAAATGGTGCTGGCAGGGCTTGGCATGGCATGGCTGCCTGCAAGCCTGGTGCAGCGTGAGCTGAAAGCCGGCACACTGACAACACTGGCCGGTGGCCTTAAGAGTGTGAGACTTGAGCTGGGGCTGTATCGCGGCATGCAGCCTTCTGATCCGAAAGCCATGGAGCGGGTGTGGCAACTGTTCAATAACGAACCAGACAGCGTGTGCTAGCATCCCTGGTGATTATTAAGTGGTCGTGATAAGCGTGAGCGAAGTATTTACATCGTTGTCTGCAGGCGAGGTCATGTTATGGGGCCTGGCATTTTTTAGCGGCATTTATATTCTGTTTGGTTGCACGACGTGGTTACTTACCCATTATGTGCTGCCAGCGCTTGGCGTGGGGCGCCCTCTTGATCCTCGCCCACTTGGGCCCGGTCAATTGCGGCGCGAACTTACCCTGTCAGGCCTGTCCATACTTATCTTTGGTCTGGGGATGATCTTTCCGTGGGGCTTCATACAACTGGGCTGGGCAACGCTTGCCCCCAATGCCAGTGCCAGTGCCACACAGATTGTGCTCGAAATACTGGCCCTGATGGCATGGAATGACGTGCACTTCTGGGTTAACCACCGCCTGCTGCACACCAAATGGCTGCGGCGTTTTCACCTGCCCCATCACCGCACTATCGTTGTCACGCCTTTTTCCACCTACGCCTTTCATCCGGTCGAAGCGCTAATGCTTGGCAATGTTATTTTGCTGCCCATGGTGGTGCATGACTTCAGCTTCTGGTCGCTGCTTTCTGTACCACTGTTCAGCCTGTTCTTTAACTGCATTGGTCATTCCAACTACGATTTTTTCCCACGCGTGTCGTACTCACACTGGTTTGCCGCAAGCCGACGCCATCATTTGCATCATGCCTGTTACAACGGAAACTTCGGTTTTCAGTTTACGTTTATGGACCGGCTGTTTGGTACTCGGCTCAAGGCTGATGCGGCGCAGTCTCGCCTTGATGCATTTGAGCACCGACCATCCGCACAGGCAGGGCCGCACTAATTATGGCCATGGCTTCCACGCTCGTTGGCCGTAACAGGCGGTTTTTGCGTTTGCGGCACGTGCAAGACTGGCAAAGCCTGGCCTATCTGGCCGCCTTCCCCGCACTGATCATCTGGCAATGGTTGCATGGGTTTTCGTGGCCTTTGTATGCCTTACAGCTGTTTCTTACGCTGGGCGTGGGGGTCATTCACCACAACCACACCCATTTACGTATGTGGCAGGGACGCACAGCAAACCGCATCACCGACTTTTACATCACCCTGTGTCAGGGCCACCCGAGTTTTGTGTTCTGGCCTACGCATTGCACCAACCACCACCGCTACAAGCATGGTGAGCATGACGTGGCCCGCACTTATCGATTTACCGGCGGCGACACCAACCATCTTTATGGCTACTTGGTGCATCCTTTTCAGGCAGCGCGTGTGCTTTATCCGACAGTATTTTCGTGGCTAGTGCGCATGCGACGTCATTACCCTGGCGTCTGGCGCTACTGCATGCTGCAGTATGGCGCCTGGCTGGGGTTGTGGGCCACCGTGCTGGCCATTGATGTGCAAAAAGGCCTGCTGTACGTGATTATCCCGCAACTGCATGGCCTGCACTGGTTACTCGTTACCAATTATCTGCAGCACGCGCACGCCGACGGCTCGCCTGAAAGCCTGCGTGGTCAGCCCATGCTGAATTACGCCCGCAATTTTGAGGGGCTGGTAAACCCCCTGCTGTTCAATATTGGCCTGCACACGGCCCACCACCAGCATTCACGGGCACACTGGTCTGCACTTACTGGCCTGCACTGGCAATACTATCGCCAGCGTGTAACACCCCAGTTGAACGAGCCGGGGCTGTTGCCCTATATGGCTCGCGTGTTCATCATGGGGGCAATCCGCCGAAAATATCGCAGTGTGCCCCTCATGGCTTCGTCCGTGCCTCGGCGCAACGAAGACACTTCCACCTCATTTAGATCTTCCTGAAAAGCCTCGCCTATGCCTATCGCCTTTGACCGTGTCTACCTGAAAAACGCCGCTTATTTCATGCCGGGTGACCCCGTCGACAATGAGCACATGGACGCGTTCATTGCGCCGCTTAACCGCATGTCACGCCGCATCAAGCAGCGCATATTGTCAGAGAACGGCATACAGCAGCGCTACTACGCCATCGACACAGAAGGTAACCCGACAATTTCAAACGCAGGGATGGCTGCGGAAGCAATCAGGGCCTGCCTGCAAAAGGCCGGGCTGGGTCTTGGCAGTGTAGGCATGCTGGCCAGCGGATCTTCGGGCGGCGATGCGCTGATGCCCGGCTTTGCCAATATGATTCAGGGCGAGCTAGCAGCGCCACCGCTGGAAACGGTATCGGTGCACGGCATATGCGCGGCTGGCGTCGGCGCTATTCAAGCGGTTGCGCAAGGCATTGAGCTTGGCGGACACCAGGCTGGCCTGGCCGTGGCCAGCGAGATGCCGTCGCGAATGTTTCGCCAGTCACGCTTTACGGCGCGCGACTATGATGCCGATTTTGACTCGCATTTTTTGCGCTGGATGCTGTCCGATGGCGCTGGCGCTGTATTGCTGGGCAACGCCGACACGCCTGGCCGCACCGCCAACGGCCTTAGGCTGCGCCTTAAATGGGTGCACCAAAAGTCATTTTCCGGCGACTACCCGGTCTGCATGCAGCTGGGCCTTACCGAGGATCGCGCGCGCAGTCATCTTGACTACCCCTCATGGAAAGATGCCGAAGCAGACGGTGCACTCGCGCTGCGCCAAGACATCCGCCTGCTGCCACATCTGTTTGACATCGGCATCCATGAGTATGTGCAGCTGGTACGAGACAAATGGGTAGACCCCACCCGCATTCGCCATTTTCTGTGTCACTACTCGTCCGAGAAGTTCATACCCGTTGTTGAAGACCTCATGGGCAAGGCAGGGCTTGCCATCCCCAAAGAATATTGGTTCAGCAACCTGGCATGGCGCGGCAATACGGGTGCGGCCTCGATTATGGTTATGCTGGCTGAATTTCTGGAAACCCGCACACTCACGCCCGGCGAACAGATTCTTTGCTATGTGCCTGAATCAGGGCGATTTACCACGGCCTATATGTTGTTGGAAGTGGAAGCCGACACGACCGACACGCCTGTCACGACCGTGCGCGGCCTTCGCCAGACGGTGTCTGAACAAACGCTGGATGCCCAGGGCATTGCCCCGCCGCATGATCCTGAACACGCACCCGAAGGCCTTAGCTCGCTGCTGACCGAGCTGGCAGCAATCTGGCATGACTACCGGTCAAGAGTGTGGCGCACGCCACTTGTACACACGCTGCGTGAGCGGCGGTTTCAGACCAATGATTACATAAGCTGGATGGAAAGCTGGATTCCCCAGGTTCGGGAAGGAACACGATGGATGCGCGAGGCGACTGCATCGCTGTCAGACACCTACGGTCCACTGGCAGCACTGATTACCCTACACGCCGGTGAAGAGCAGGATGATTTCAAGATACTGTTCGATGATTACAAAAAGGCTGGCGGAACCGCCGACAGCGTTGACGATCTGCGCCGCAACCCCGGCGGTGAGGCGCTTAATGCCTACCTGCATGCCATGGCTGCGAACCCCGACCCCATAGGGCTGCTGGGGGCTATTTATATTATTGAGGGTACTGGCCAGCGTATCGTGCCGGCGCTACTGCCGCTTTTGAAGACCAGCCTGTCACTGCCACCCGACGCCTTCCGCTTTCTTGAATACCACGGGCATAACGATGAGCATCATTTGGCACGCTGGCTGACTGCTGTAAGCATTGCGCTTGAATGCGATGACTCTGGCAAAGCCGAACGCGCCATCGTCAACACCGCCCGACGCACCGCCGCCCTTTATCTGATGCAGTTTCAGCACGTCAAAGAGAACGACAACAATGCAACCAACTCCTGATCACGCGTTTGGCACGCACAACCCCGAAGACCCCAGCCCCTGGCTGGCTTTATATTTGGATCGCAGCACACCTCTGCCCGACGAGGTAAAGACCGCCTGGCTGAATGATTCAAGCTCGAGGTCGCGCCAGTATCTGCTGCCGTTTCTGCGGCCCATTTGCAGGGTGCTGATTATTCTTATACAAGTTATCAAGACCGTGTTGCCCAAACGCTGGTCGCACTCAGGCCTGCTGCACCGCATCTTGGTCTGGGGCCTGAAACGCTTTGTACGCCCCGAGGCCAACTGGCTCATCATGCGGCACTTTCATCTGGGCTCACAGATACTGGCATTTATTGCCGCCAACTCACCTGTGCCCATTTCCACGAACCCGTTAACGCCTCACACGCTGGACGATTTGCGCGACCACGTCTTCGTCAAACACGACCTTAATCTGTTCAACTTTGTAATCCGTCTGAATCAGGCATTGCGCAATGCGGACAAGCTAATGGGCCCACCCGCACAGGTTGATTTTTCGATGATTCACGAGCCCGATGTGAGTTTGCAATCTTTTCCCAACAAACGCAGCAACGTACTCGACCTGCAAAGCGCCATCGAGCTGTTTACCCCGGTCTATCAATTGCTACTGACCGACAACGATTTCTGGCGTGCAGCAAACTCATTGCAGCTTGACGAAACCATAGGCATTTACACAGCCCAGATTCTTCAGGCGCCACAACATCTTATTCTGGTCAACAACAGCCACCCCCTCATACCGCTTTCAACCTTGCGTGCCGGGCACAGACTGGTGCTGCACGGCTTGTCGTCGGAAATGCTGCATGCGTTGCTGACGCAGATGAAAAACGATGCGGCGCAACCAATTGCGTAACCGGCGCACCGCAGTGCGCCGGCCCGACTCAGGTGGGAATTTCTCCAAAATGCCCGCTGCGAAAATCATTAATTGCCTGCTCGATTTCCACCTGGCTGTTCATCACGAACGGCCCATACCCCGCGATAGGCTCTTCGATAGGTTCACCTGACAGTAAAAGCATGGTGGCATCGCTATTGGCTTCAACCTCAATACCCTGCCCCTCACGATGAAACAGCACAAACTGGCCGCCTCGCACTACTGTGTCGCCATTTACCATGACAGTGCCATGCAACACCACAAGCGCCACGGTGTAGCCATCCCGCGTATCAAAGCCTGTTTTACTGCCCTGATGCAATCGCACATCCAGCACGTCCATGGGGGTAAACGTACGCGCCGGCCCCCGATGCCCCAGATACTCGCCTGCGATGACACGCACCCGGCCAGCATCTTCGGGCAAGTTGACCGATGGAATATCAGCATCAAGCAAAGTCTGATAACCAGGATTTGCCATCTTGTCTTTTGCCGGCAAGTTAACCCATAGCTGCACCATCTCCAGCGCGCCGCCCTTCTCGGTAAATGCCTGTGAGTGAAACTCTTCGTGCAATATACCGCTTGCTGCCGTCATCCACTGCACGTCCCCCGGCCCAATCAGGCCTCCGGCTCCGGTCGAATCTCGATGGGCAACCTCGCCTTCGTACACAATGGTCACTGTCTCGAAACCTCGATGCGGATGTTGCCCCACACCGCGCGGGCGGCTGGCCGGCTCGAAATTAGCAGGGCCAGCATGATCCAGCAACAAAAACGGGCTCATGGGTGCACCATGGCTGTCATAACTGAACATGGAGCGCACGGGAAACCCATCACCCACCCAATGGGGGCGGGGTGCACTGTATACGCCGCTGATTTTCTTCATGATGATTTCTCCGTTAGCACAGGGCCATACCCTGTCTGCATGAAAACCATCATACTTGCGTAACAATACCCGCGGTAGACCGTATTATTTGCCTGCAGCGTCCTATTTCATGAACAATGAGCGCATTATGCGAGACTTAAACGATCTTTATTACTACGTGCAGGTTGTGGACCACGGCGGCTTTGCACCGGCGGGGCGAGCACTGGGCGTACCCAAATCCAAGCTTAGTCGGCGTGTTGCACTGCTGGAAGAGCGCCTGGGGGTGAGATTGATACAGCGCTCAACCCGCCGCTTCTCCGTCACGGATATAGGCAATACCTATTACGATCACTGCAAAGCCATGCTGGTTGAAGCCGATGCTGCCGAAGAAGCCATTGCGCTTACCCACGCAGAGCCGTGCGGCATTGTTCGCCTCACCTGCCCTGTGGCATTGCTGGAGGCGCGCGTGGCCGACATGATTTCGGCCTTTATGGCCAGCTTCCCCCGCGTACACATTCATCTCGAAGAAACCAACCGGCGCGTTGATGTACTGGGCGAAGGCGTTGATCTGGCCATTCGCGTGCGACCTGCACCGATTGAAGACAGCGAACTTGTCATGCGGGTACTGGCTGACCGGGTTCAGTGTCTGGTGGCCAGCCCTGCTTTCCTGAAGCAATATGGCACGCCACATGCCCCAATTGGTCTGGCACAGCTTCCCAGCCTGGCTCTGGGCTTGCCCGCACAAGAGTATATCTGGGACCTGAAAGGGCCTGACGGCGCGCACGCCGCCATACGCCATTCACCCCGTTTAATCACACAAAGCATGTTCGCGCTCAGGTCTGCCGCCATGGCAGGCATAGGGGTCGCACAATTGCCGCGCATGATGATGGAGAAGGCACTTGCTGAGGGTGAACTGGTACAGGTGGTGCCCCAGTGGGCACCAAGATCAGAAATTATCCACGTGGTGTTTGCCTCAAGGCGAGGCATGCTGCCTGCCGTGAGGGCGCTGGTGGATTTTCTGGCAGGCCAATTTGAACAGCTGGAAGAGGCGTAATGGTACTCAAAACAGAGTAATTTACCAATACACACAACACCAATACTCATAAACCAAAGGAGCATCTATGCGCTGGAAAAACAGGCCTGAAGGATCCAACTGGGGCGATTTTGGGCCAGACGACCAATTGGGGCGCCTGAACCTGATAACCCCCGAAAAAGTAAGACAAGCCGCGCTGGAGATTAAAGAAGGCCGCACCTTTTGCCTTTCTTTACCACTTGATTTTCCCGGTGGTAACGCACTCAATATACGCCGGCATCCACCCGAGCTAAGCCCCACACAGCGGGACGGCATGCAGTACACCAACTTTCCTTTGGCACGCCTGAACCCTGGCGCCAGAGACGTACTCAGCGACGACAAAGTCACGTTAAGCCTGCAGTACTCGACCCAATGGGACTCACTGGCGCATGTGGGTGCCCTGTTTGATGCTGACGGCGACGGCCATGCCGAACGCGTCTACTACAACGGCTTTCGCCCCAACATAGACATTGAAGGCTTGATGGACTACGACGAGCACAACGGTTTCAAAGAATCACTGACCGGGCTCAAACACAGCAATGCAAAGGCCCTGGACATCACAAACATGGCCCGGCATGGCATACAGGGCCGAGGTGTAATGGTTGATCTGGCCGGACACTTTGGGCGCGAGGCAAAGTCCGTTGACTACGACACGTTGATGCGGGTCATGGAGAAAGACAACATAAAAATTGAGTCGGGAGACATTCTGGTCATTCACACCGAGTTTGCCCAATGTTTACTTGAAATGGAGAAAAACCCCGACCCGCAGAAAGTGCATAACATGTGTGCCACGCTAGATGGCAATGATACGCGGCTGCGCCAATGGATTACCGACAGCAATATTGCAGCGATTGCGGCAGACAATTACGCCGTGGAGACACATCCGTCAGCATTTCCAAACGACTGCTGCGCTGTTCTGCCGCTGCATCATCACTGTCTGTTCAAGCTGGGCCTGCCACTGGCCGAACTGTGGCATCTCACTGAACTGGCCACCTGGCTAAAACAACATCAGCGAACACGGTTTTTCCTCACCGCCCCGCCATTACGTCTTCCTGGGGCTGTCGGTTCACCCGTAACGCCGATTGCCACGGTATAAGCCTGTAAAGCTCAGGCCCGCTTCTTGCTGCCTTTGTGTTTCACCAACCAAGGAGCGGACCATGCAGAATGACCATGTCTACAAACAGATCGAAATCGTAGGGTCTTCCACGATTTCTTCGGATGATGCCATTTCACAGGCTATCGCTCGGGCATCAAGCACGCTGCGTAACCTCGAATGGTTTGAAGTAATGCAGACACGGGGGCATGTGAAGGACGGCAAGGTGGCCTACTGGCAAGTGGCGATAAAAATAGGGCTTCGACTCGATGATGCGCAGTGAGCCCGCGGCCATCATCTCACCAGCTTAATTGGCTTCAGTGACCTCAGCGACTTTCGGCGAAATGGACGGCATGGAGTTTGCGATCTTGAATGACCTCACTATCCGCACTGGCCAGGTTTTACCTGGTCGCGCACAGCATCGTTCAGCGTGGTTTTAGAGGGTGCAGGCATAAACTCAAGCTCGTCATTCACGTCGGTCAGTATTTCGTGCGATACGCCTGCATTATCATTTTTTAATCTGGCCCGAAGCATGCTGAGCACATCGTCGTACTTGTGTTCAATGATTTCGTCAGGAATCAGAAGTGTGCAGCCATTAGGTGTCACTAAATAAATGAGACAGCCGCCCAGCTCTTCGCTATAGTCAAACGCCAGAATCTCTCGACCCAGCCCAGACCCCAATTGTTTTATTAAATCGCTGTAGTCCACCAGGTGCGTCCCTGTAAGGGTTTATCGATACATCGTGCCCAGATTCTAGAGAGTGTCTGGCATCCGCAATAGATATTGGCGTACTAGACGCACTGGTATTTTTAGAGGAGACCGCATGGTCAAGCGTAGTGGCCCGACAAGCATTACACATCAACATCTGCGCAGCATTATTGGCGGCCTGATAGACGGTGTCATCTTCATTGAGGCCGACCAACGCATTTCATGGGCCAATGAGTCAGCCCTAAAAATACATGGGGTGGCTTCCACCGAAGATCTTGGGCACACTGTAACGGCCTACTTTCGGCGCTGGTTGTTGAAGTATCGCAACCACCATGAACTCACCCGGGCGCAGTACCCCATGTTCAGGCTCGCTCGTGGAGAACAGTTTGACGGTGTCGTTGTCGAAGTCACGCCGCGCAAAGGCGAGGGCGAACTGCGCATGCACCGCCTGCGCGGCATTACGCTTAACGATGACGAAAACGAGCCGCTGGCTCATGTGTTAATTATTGAAGATTTGACGGAACAGCATGCCGCCGAGCAGCGTTTCGAACGCGCCTTTAATGCCAACCCTGCACCTGCGCTTATCTGCCGGCTTTCAGACTTGCGCTACACACGCGTTAACGCTGGGTTTCTGGCCATGACGGGCTATCGCCATCAAGATGTAGTGGGCAGCACGGTTTATGAGCTCGACATACTCGCTGACGCAGACGGCAAGTCACAGGCTATTACCAATCTTCACGAAGGCCAGACTATTTTACAAATGGAAAGCACCGTCCCGCTTCCAGATGGATCAAGCAAGGATGTGATCGTAGCAGGCCAACCACTGGAAGATGCCAGCGAACCCTATATGCTGTTCACCTTTATTGATCTGCAACCTCGCAAGCTGGCCGAACAGGCCTTGCGTCAGTCAGAAGAGCGCTTCTCGATTGCCTTCAGGCTGGCACCCGTACCTATGCTGCTTTGCGATCTGAAAAACTTGCAGATGCTCGAAGTGAATGACAGCTTTCTTGATATGACCGGCCTGCAGCGGGGCGACACCGAAGCGCGCGAGATAACCCAGCTGGGCATCTGGCCCCACCCACAACAGATAACGTCGCTTCAGGCGAGCATGGGTGAGCACTCAGGACTGTCAGGTGTGGATATCCAGATGCGTACTAAAGATGACGAAACGCTAGACTGTATTTTGTCAGCCGATTTGGTCACCATAGGCGGTCAGGCATGCATGCTGGCGGTAATACAGGACATTACCGAGCGTAAACATACAGAAGGCGAACTGCTGACGGCGCTGGATGCGGTTATGCAAGATACATCATGGTTCAGTCGCAAAGTCATGGACCAACTGGCACGCGTACGCCAACCCGCCCACGACACCCATACGCAGAAAGCGCTTGAGCTAACGCCTCGCGAACGCGAAGTGCTGGGCCTTATTTGCCAGGGGCATAACGACGCCGAAATAAGCAGCGCGTTGTCGCTGTCGCGCAACACGGTACGCAATCACGTGGCTAATATTTATAACAAAATCGGGGTCAGCCGACGCAGCGATGCTGTGATCTGGGGTCGCGAACGCGGGTTTCTTGCAAGCCGCAAAATATCAGGGACCAGCCCACGTACGTAATGCGTAAAGGGTCCGCGCCCGTCAGGCCGACCTGAGGCGGGCCCCAGCTCATGCACGTAAATCAGCGATCTGCCTGGTCTGTTTCTATACCTAGACACGCGCGGTCGCTCGGCTTGCGTAAGTGTTAGCCACTTTTCCGGTAAGACAGCCCCAATAGTGGTCTGTATGCGAGCGAGCTGCCCTATGCCTTGTTCCGCCTTGCTGCCCATGCATTAACAGGCACTGCGAAAATGGCTGGTATTCTATTCACCAAGCCAGCTCTAGCTGGAAACCCGTACGCACTGATCAATATCCCACTTTTTCCGAGAAACCATCATGTCTGCCAATCAATTCTGGGAATTCCCCCATATGAGCCGACGCATGCCGGTACTTGCCGCCAATGCCGTCTGCACAACCCAGCCGCTTGCCGCACAGGCCGGCTTGCGAATCTTGCAGGCTGGCGGCAATGCAGTGGATGCCGCGCTCGCTACGGCCATTGCGCTCACTGTTGTCGAGCCGGTCATGAATGGTATTGGCGGTGATGCGTTTGTATTAATCTGGGATCAAGGAAAACTGCACGGTCTGAACGCCTCAGGTCGATCGCCACAGGCCTGGACGCCCGAACACTTTGCCGGTAAAGACGTCATGCCCGAAATGGGTTGGGACACGGTAACCGTGCCCGGACAGATTGCAGGATGGATCGAGCTTTCCCAGCGTTTTGGCACCGTGCCATTTGCACGTCTGTTCGAGTCTGCCATTGAGTACGCAGAACATGGCTTTGCGGTCTCGCCGACGATTGCGCGTCAGTGGGCTATCCAAGGTGAAAAATTCAAAGATCAGCCTGGCTTTGCCGACGCATTCTTGACCGCAGGCGTGGCTCCCCGCGCAGGCGAAATCTGGCGTTTCAAAGCACAGGCAAAAACACTGAAGCGCATTGCAGAAAGCATGGGGCGTGATTTTTACGAAGGTGAGCTGGCCGACAAGATTGCCGCTTTTGCGGCGCGCACCGGAGGCACCATTACCAAGGCAGACCTCGCTGCCAGTACCTGCGACTGGGTGGAGCCCATATCCATGACCTATCGCGGCGACTACGCCTTGCACGAGATCCCGCCCAATGGTCAGGGTATTGCAGCCCTGATGGCACTGGGCATGCTCGACAATTTTGACCCTCCCCGCCCTGACCACCCTGCAGATCGCTTCCACCTGCCTATTGAAGCCATGAAACTGGCTTTTGCCGATTTGCATGAGCACGTGAGTGATCCCATCAGCATGGGCGACCTGACAACCCAACTGCTGGATCGCGATTACCTCAGGCGACGTGCGCAGCTAATAAATGCTTCAACCGTATGTACGCCCACAGCCGGCATACCTGGCCATGGCGGCACCGTCTACCTGACGGCGGCAGATAGCAGTGGCATGATGGTTTCGTTTATTCAGTCTAACTATCAGGGGTTTGGGTCGGGCGTGGTCGTACCCGACACAGGTATCGCGCTGCATAACCGAGGCCGCAGCTTTTCGTTAAGGCCAGGGCATCGCAACCAGGTCGCACCCGGTAAGCGGCCTGTTCATACGATTATTCCTGGCTTTATTACCCACAAAAACCAAGCTCTGGCCAGTTTTGGCGTTATGGGTGGAAACATGCAGGCACAAGGCCATGTGCAAATGATGCAGCACCTGGTTGATTTGGGGCATAACCCCCAAGCCGCCATTGATGCACCACGGTTTCGCCTTGAGGCGGGGCCAATCGTCATGCTTGAGGCGCACACCCCAACCGCCGTTATCGAGCACTTAAAGGCCTGCGGCCAACCCATAGAGATGCAACCCTATGACAGCCTTGAGTTCGGTGCGGCCCAAGTGATCATGCGGCAAGAGCATGGTGGCTATATTGCCGCGTCAGACCCTCGCCGCGATGGCCAGGCCGTGGGTTACTGAAGGGCCCTCTGCCAGGCGTCAAGGCGACGCTCCGGGATACAGGCTGGGGTATTAAATAGGCGCCCCGCCCCCGTGGCTGCAGGGCATCAGAGCACAGGCGCTGATGCCCACTTCAATCTGCAGCCACCTCCATCTGAAGCCACTTTAACCTGCAGCCACATCAGGCTGAACGTGGCCTGGCGCACAACCTGTCTGCAGCACCCGCAATCAGCAACGCGACCACCACGGGTGCTGTCCACCCCATACCCAGACTTGCACCCGGCAAGGCCTCAAGCCACGCGGGTGCCCACGCTTGAACGCCCGCGACGCGCAATGCGTCAGCCAGCCCCATGGCCACTGCCACCAGCATAACCGGTACAAACACGCGTGTAGGTGACCTCCATAACGCCGAGAGCAGGCTTAATGCAACCAGCGAGATGGCGACGGGGTAGATGCCTACAAGCAAGGGCCCCGAAACCGCGATCAACTGGGCCAGCCCCTGATTGGCGACCACCAGGCTGACAAGGCTGAGCGCAATAACCACGGTACGGTAAGAAACGGGCAACAGCCTGCTGAAATACTCGCCACACGCCGAAATTAGGCCCACAGCTGTCGTGAAGCACGCAAGTGTGATGACGACCGCCAGCAGCACTTCACCAGCAGTACCAAACGTTTGAAGCACAAAACCTGTAAGTATGGGCACGCCAGTGTGTGCATGCGGTGCGATGCTGCCGCTGGTGCCACCCAAGTAGATGAAAGAAAGATAAACCAAAGCAAGGCCAGTGGCCGCAATGAGCGCTGCAATAATTGCATAGCGTGTCTGCAGACCTGCATCGGTAACCCGGCGGTCGCGAATGGCATTAACAATGACAATACCAAACACCAACGCACCCAATGCGTCCATGGTTTGGTAGCCCTGCACAAAGCCTTGTGATAGCGGTGCGCTCTGGTACAGACCTGCGCTGTGCATGGCCCCACCAATTGGCCAGAGTAGCGCCGCGCCCGCCAGAACAGCCAGCGACACAATAAGCGCTGGCGTAATGTATTTACCTACGTTATCAATAAGCTTGCCCGGAAACAGCGACACCAGCAGAGCAAGCGAAAAATAAACAACGGTGTAAATAAACAGGCTGCTGGGGTGATTTGCGACGAACGGCGCAAAGCCAACCTCGAAAGAAACCGTGGCAGTACGTGGCGTGGCCACAAGTGGGCCTATGGTCAGGTACACCAGCACGCCAAGCAGCGTGCCTGCAACCCGGCCTATAGGGGCGGTAAGTATGTCCATGCCGCCACCCACGCGAGCCAGTGCGACAACAGTCAATAACGGCAAGCCGACACCGGTCAGCAAAAAACCAACGGCCGCCAGCCAGAAATGCTCGCCCGCAGCCTGACCGACCATGGGCGGAAAAATGATGTTGCCGGCGCCCAGAAACAGGGCGAATGTCATGAAGCCCAGCGCGATAATGTCCGGAAGCGAAAGTTTTTGCATATGGGTAAAACCGTAGAGTTCGGCCGCAAAAAGGTGGCGCGCGATATTTTATCCCAGAGAACCATGGCTACATGCATAGCCCTTTAGCGTATTGCAGTTACTTGCGCTGCAATGTGAGCGCGTTCACGCCACGCATTTCAGTATCTCCGAGGGCTTTGTGCGTGTGCCTCTTTGTCTTTGCTCTTACCTTTGCTCTTACCTTTGCTTTTGCCCTTGCCCTTGCCCTTGCCCTTGCCCTTGCCCTTGCCCTTGCCCTTGCCCTTGCTCTTGCCCTTGCTCTTGCTCTTGCCTTTGCTTTTGCTTTTGCCCTTGCCCTTGCTCTTGACCGTCTGCACGTCTGCACGTCTGCACGTCTGCCAACGATTATGATGAAACATTCTCAAAACCCTGATGAAACGTCATGAGCATTCACTTATGAAGACAACGTGCCCGTGTGGCAGCCAATCACTCTATGAACAGTGTTGCGGACGGTGGCATCATGGCGCCCAACGTCTGCAGGCTCCTGACGCGCGCGCCTTGATGCGCTCACGTTACAGTGCGTTTGTACTTGACCTGCACGACTACCTGCTGGACACCTGGCACCCGCAAACGCGGCCAACCATGCTCGAACCTAACCCACCCGATATAAAGTGGCTGGGCCTTGAGATCAAAAATTTCAAGCAGCAAGATAATGACCATGCTACGGTTGAATTTGTGGCACGCCATCGGCTGGCAGGTCGGGCAATACGCATGCACGAGATCAGCCGTTTTATCAGGCAAGACGAAAAATGGCTGTATATCGATGGCGAGTTCATAGAAAAAAAGCAGAGGTAAAGCAAGGCGCTTATTGAGGAGAATGAAATGGACGCCTCCCACACCCTATGCGGCAACAGATTGAAATGAGGAGGAATGGAACCATGCCCGTCCAACCCATCACGCTAACGCTGCTATCTGAAGAAGCAGAGCTTCATCTGTGCACCTCATGTAGCGTCATGGCGCACCTGGTCGAGCGATATGGCCCCTGCGGCATTCTGCGGCGACGAAATACCGCTTTCCAGACACTGGCATCTTCCATTATTAGCCAGCAGTTGTCTGCCCGAGCGGCCAGCACTATAAAAAAACGCGTCATTGCGCTGTCTCCAGGCTTTACGCCTGCCGGCATCCTCAGCCTGTCACCCGAATCGCTGCGTACTGCTGGTCTTTCGTCGGCAAAAATTCGCTACATGACCGAGCTGGCGCAACGGCTGCAAGACGGGCGATTCAACTTTCGCCACCTGCGTCAGCAAAATAATGAAGACGTCATTACTGCACTGACAGACCTTCCGGGGGTTGGGCGCTGGACTGCTGAGATGTTTCTTATTTTTGGTCTGAAGCGGCCCGACGTACTGGCGCTGGACGATGTAGGCCTCCAACGTGCTGTGCGTCTACTTTTTGGCGAAACAGCCACGCTTGAAGGCGTAAGCGACAGTTGGCGACCCTACCGGTCTGTGGCCTCATGGTATTTATGGCGATCGCTGGATGAGTGAACAGCGCACAAAACCCCGCTGTGGTAGCGTTGGGCTCTGAACCCTTCCTGACACTTTATACGAAAACAACCATGCCAGAGACAACAAACCTAAGCACCGCCACCGCCCAGCTCAACACAACACTCACCGTTTCGCCAGAGTGGATTGATTTATATGGCCACATGAATGCCTCCGAATACGTGGGTGTATTCGACCATACAGGTTACAAGCTGCTGGGCCAGTTGGGCGTGGGCGAGAGCTACACGGCTGCGACGAACTGCGGCATCTACACCGTGGACATTGCCGTAAATTACCGCCGCGAACTGCTTGTGAATGCACCCCTTGAGCTGCGGCTACGCGTACTGGCTGCCGACCACAAGCGCTTGCTATGCCTGATGGAGCTATACCAAACTGATGACGGCTATTTGGCCGCGACCATGGAACAGCTTTCTGTTCATGTTGATCTTGGCACGCGGCGTGCTACGGCATTTCCGGCTGACATTACCGAGCAGCTCCAGGCCGTCGCCATTGCGCATGCTGCCATACCCATGCCGGAGCGCCATATATCGCGCCTGTCGCTGCTAAGGCCTAAAAAACCCGTTTAACGGGCCGTTGCGGGCAACCCTGCCCGCCGGCCCGTTTACGTCAACCCATGCCTGGCTCACACATGTTGGCCACGCTCGGCTCGTGATGCACAAGCATGGCGCGCTTCGCCTGTGCAAACTTTAGGCTGCCAGCGTTGCCTCCATGGTGATCTTGGCATTAAGCACTTTTGAAACAGGGCAACCTGTTTTGGCCTGACCCGCAATTTTCTGGAATTGGGCGTCATCCAGACCTGGCACACTTGCTTGAACCGTAAGGTGGCTGGTCGTGATTTCAAAACCGCCATCTTTCTTCTCGATGGTTACGGCGGCCTGCGTGGCGATGCGGTCAGGGGTGAAACCCGCCTCACCCAGCATTAGCGACAATGCCATGGAGAAACAACCCGCGTGGGCTGCTGCAATCAACTCTTCAGGGTTGGTACCTTTACCGTCCTCAAACCGTGATTTGAAACCATAGGGTGCCTGCTTCAGTACACCTGTCTCGGTAGAGATGGTGCCGCCGCCGTCCTTGATGCCGCCTTTCCATTCTGCAGATGCTTTCTTGCTCATGTCGACTCCTCTTGTTCAATTGGTGTTGAAAAAAGCTCAGAAACTAACGATAACGGATAAGCCTCGTCCCCGGGGCTACAAGCCGTAACTACAACCTATACAATTCAGTATCTTTGTTATGAGCACAAGCGCCCCGACATGAGCAAATTAGGCACACCTTTATCTCCGACGGCTACCCGCGTCATGTTGCTGGGCTCTGGCGAGCTTGGCAAAGAAGTCATTATTGCGCTGCAGCGTCTGGGCGTCGAAACCATCGCCGTAGACCGATACGCCAATGCTCCCGGTCAGCAGGTTGCGCATCATGCGCACACCATTACCATGAGCGACCCTGACCAGTTAAAGGCGCTGATCAAGGCCGAAAAGCCCGATCTCGTCGTACCCGAAATCGAAGCCATCGCTACAGAGGCGCTCGAAGAGCTCGAGTCTGCTGGCCTGGCACGGGTGATTCCCACAGCACGCGCCACCCGGCTGACCATGAACCGCGAAGGCATACGTAGCCTGGCGGCTGAAACCCTGAGCCTGCCAACCAGCCCATATGCGTTCTGCGATTCACTTGAAGCGCTGCAGGCCGCCATCGATGGTGGCATAGGCTACCCCTGCGTGGTAAAGCCGGTCATGAGCAGTTCAGGCAAGGGCCAGAGCAAAATTGATGGCCCCGCCGATGTGGCAGCCGCCTGGCAATACGCCATGTCGGGCGGGCGCGTCAGCCATGGGCGCATTATTGTCGAAGGTTTTGTCGATTTCGATTACGAGATCACGTTGCTTACCGTACGCGCCCGTGGCGAAGATGGCCAAATTGAAACGCATTTCTGCGAGCCTATAGGTCATCTGCAGGAAGCCGGCGACTACATCGAAAGCTGGCAGCCCCAGCCCATGCACCCGCGTGCGCTACAGCAATCAAAGCACATTGCCCAGGCCGTTACCGACAATCTGGGTGGGCAAGGCGTGTTTGGCGTAGAGTTGTTCATTAAAGGCGAAGAGGTGTGGTTTAGCGAAGTGAGCCCGCGCCCACATGACACCGGCCTGGTCACCATGATTTCGCAATGGCAAAGCGAGTTTGAACTGCATGCCCGTGCCATTTTAGGCCTGCCTGTTGACACTCGCCTGCGCACACCCGGCGCCAGTGCTGTCATTTATGGTGGTGTCGACGGAGAGAACATCGTTTTTGATGGCGTAGACGCCGCCATGCGCGTGCCGCAGACCGATCTCAGGCTATTTGGCAAACCCGAAAGCTATGAGCGTCGGCGCATGGGCGTAGCGCTTGGGTATGACGACAACATCGACGGCGCGCGTCAGCGGGCTCGACAGGCAGCCGCTTGCGTAAAGGGCAAAAAAGCGTAAGGAAGGCCGGGCGGGGTTACCCCCCCATCCGAGGGTGTAAATAATTCTGTGTAACCGCCCGGGGTTATACGTAGTCGCTGATACGATCCTCGAATTCGATCATAAACCGGTTCAGCGCTGCCTTCCAATTGCGGATCGGCATTGACCATTTCTTTGATGCATCCATGATCGCCAGATAGACCACCTTGCGTGCTGAATCGTCGGTCGGGAAGAGCTTGCGCTTTTGGATGGCTTTGCGGATGACGCTGTTCAGTGATTCGATCGCGTTCGTCGTGTAAATGGCCTTGCGAATGTCCTGGGGGTAGCGGAACAGCGTGTTCAGATTGGACCAATGGTTGCGCCATGAGCGGCTGATGTGCGGGTACTTCTCGTCCCAACGCTGCCCGAACTGGTCCAACGCCTGCAGCGCCTCTTCCTCCGTGGCTGATTGGTAAATGCGCTTCAGATCTGCCGTCACAGCCTTGTAGTCTTTCCAGGGCACATACTTCATTGAGTTGCGCACCATGTGAACGATGCACAGCTGTATTTGGGCCTGTGGATACGCGGTACTGATGGCATCGGGAAAGCCCTTGAGTCCATCCACGCAGGCGATGAGGATGTCCTTCACACCACGGTTTTGCAGCTCAGTGAGAACTCCCAACCAGAATTTGGCACCTTCATTCTCGGAGAGCCACATGCCCAGTAGCTCCTTGTGGCCATCCAGATTCACACCCAGAGCCAGGTAAATCGCCTTGTTGATCACCTGCTTGTCCTGGCGGATCTTGACCACGATGCAGTCCAGATAGACGATAGGATAGACCGGGTCCAGCGGGCGAGACTGCCACTGCACCACCTCTTCTATGACCGCTTCGGTCACCCTGGAAATCAGGGTCGGTGAGATATCGGCGTCGTACATCTCCTTGAACGTGGCGACAATTTCCCGGGTACTCATGCCTTTGGCATAAAGACTCAGGATCTTGTCATCCATCGAGGTAAAGCGTGTCTGGCTCTTTTTCACCAACTGCGGCTCAAAGCTGCCCTCGCGATCACGGGGCGTGTTCAGATCGAACTGGCCGTCCTCCGTCTTCAGGGTCTTGGTGGTGTAGCCATTGCGGCTGTTGGCGTTCTCAGACGATTCGTGCCGCCTGTAGCCCAGGTGCTCATCGAGCTCGGCCTTCAGAGCCGCCTCGACCGTGATTCTGGTCAGCATCTGGCTAAATTCGTTCAGATCCTTCTCGGTCTTGATGCCTTTTGCCGCCTCGCGTGCGAAGGCTTCCAGTTCTTTCTTGTTCATCATGCCTATCCTTACCCATGCAGGGTTTTATGATAGGCGGTTTACACAGTTTTATTTACAGGCTCCCCCATCCGGCTTACCGCCTCACTACGGCTGGCAACCACCGTTAAAATCGATAGAAACCCGCTAATATCGAACACCTCATGCACTTGAGGCTGCAGGCCGCATAAAACCAGTTGCCCAGATTTTTGTTTCAAGCCTCTGGCAAGTATTAAAACAACACGCAGGCCAGCGCTGGAGATATAGTCAAGGCCGCTTAAATCTAGCGCGCACAAGCGTTCCCCTTGCTCAACATAGGCCAGTAACCCTGACTCGACTTGCGCCGCATTGGCGCTGTTGATCTGGCCTGAGGCGGATATCACCAGAACCTCGCCGATTTTTTCGCTTGAGAGACTCATGAAGTAACCGTTGCATTAAAAGTAATTGATTGTAGCGGTTGCATGGAAACATGGAAGGCCTATTCCAACTTGCCACACCGACATCCCGCGAAAGCTGCACCCAAAAGAAATTGCTTCGGCGCATACGCTCTGTGACTACGTACATTGCAGATACAAGATCGCTTGCTGCCTACACAATACAGCGTCAAGCAATTTGGAAGATCACATGTTGTATCAAATCATATTTCAGAGTGTAATCAAGCCCACTCGCCTGTCCGTTTAGCGCATCGTTTCAGAACACACGCAAAGCACTTCAGCGGCAACAACTACTCCGGCATCACTTTCGGGTTTCTTTCCAGAGCATAACTATGTCTTTTCTTTCCAGAATTTCATTTCCCCGCTCGCCCGTTCTCAGGCGTCCGCCCGATTTGCTTTATGCCGCCGACGAAAGAGTGCCCGGCGCTGCGCTCGGAGGCCTGGCCTTCCAGCATATGGCCACGGCATTGGCATTGATCGCCTACGTCCTCGCAGCAGCAAAAATAGGAAACCTGGACGCAGAAACGACGCGCAACATGGTCACGGCAACCATTATTGGTATGGCAATCTCCACCTTTCTGCAGTCCTGGGGTGGGCGTTTGGGCGCGGGCGCGTTGCTGGTGCATATGCCCGACCCGCTGCTGGTTATCATCGTGGGGATGGTGGTGGCGGAGTTCGGGCTGGGTGGCATGTTCTTGCTGGGCGTGGTTAATGGCGCCGTAGCGATCTGTGCCGGTTATATTATTCCCCGATTGCGTTCTGTATTTCCTCCCGCCGTTGCGGGCATTGTCATTTGTGTGGCAGGGCTGTCGCTTGTTGCGCCTGCGTTGCGGCACACCACCGACATGGGCACGAGCGGCGCCATCAACATGGTCGACACCTTAATCGGCCTGATCACACTGGGTGTCATCGTTGGCATGTCAATCTGGGGCAGTCAGCGCACCAAGCTGCTGGCGCTGCTCACAGGGTTGCTCGTCGGTATCATTCTGACAGCCACGTTTGACAAAATTGACGGCCTCGAGCAGCTGAGACACACACCCCTCTTCGGTCTGCCACACCCTCCCATGCCCGCTTTTAACCTTGACCCTGGCGTGCTGTTGGCTGTGGCGCTACTCGCGCTTATGACCCAGCTTGATACCTTCGGCAGCGTTGTCCTGCTGCAGAAAATGAACGATGCCGATTGGCGCCGCGCTGACATGAACAAGGCTGGCAGCGGCATACGGGCCAACGGCCTGGGCAACTTGCTGGCTTCGTGGCTGGGCGCGTACCCCAATGCCGTGTCGTCGGCCAACATCGCCCTGGCACACATCAGCCGCTCCACATCACGCTGGATAGGGCTGGCCACCGCCGGTCTGCTGGCACTTGCTGCCTTTCTGCCGAAAGTATCGCTAGGTCTCACCCTGATCCCCACCCCCGTCATCGGGGCGGTCGAACTTTACGCGGCAGCCTACTTGATCGTTTCGGGCATTGAATTGATTGCTTCACGCGCCATGGATTCGCGCGGTATCTTCCTGGTAGGTCTGTCTTTCATTACGGGTATAGGCACCATGTTCGTACCCGAACTGGCTGAGCAAGCGCCCCAGAGCATACAGTTCTTGATGAAGAACGGCATTATCGTCGCAGGGCTCACCGCCATCATCCTTAACCTGCTGTTCCAGATGGGCACCTCGAAGCGCGCGCGACTCGAAATAAGCCAAGACATCGCCCCCGCCGATGTGGCCCGACTAGCCATCGGCTTCGTAGAGCAACAAGGCGCCATCTGGAATGCCCGGCGCGAAGTCGTACGTCGCGCGGCCACAGCAGCGCTTGAGGCCACCGAGGCCCTGCAGGCCGACACGAGCCGTCGACTGCTGGCCATACAGGGCGGCTTTGATGAGTTCAATCTTGACCTGGAGCTTATCCACACCGGAGACCCGTTGAGTCTGGTGGCAAAAGCCACCGCCGATACCACCAACCTGCTGGATATAGACGGCGCTGCCTTCGAAGAAGCATTGAACCATGCGCTTGCCGGCCTGCCTGAAGTGCTGCTCAAACGCATGGCAGATCGCGTAAGCAGCGGAACAATCGGTAAAACCGCCTACCTTCGATTACATTTTGACCACTAACCTCTCCAAGAACGCCCATGCAGACAATTGCTTCGTTGTCACTTGTATCAGGACCAAACACCGTCACGCAGGCGCTGGCGTGGCTTGAAGCGGTCGCCATACAACAGCAATGGCCTCCTAGAACAGGGTTTACGCTGGGGCTGTGCCTGGACGAGGCCTTGACCAATGTGGTGCAGTATGGTTTCAAGGGCAGAGAAAACAATACTGACAACCGCATAGAACTTACAGTGCTGCAAACCGAAGACACGCTGCTGATCGAAGTTACCGATAACGGCCTGCCATTTGACCCAACGCTGGAAGAGGTGCCGCCGCTGGCGACCTCACTGGATGAGACCGCCGTTGGGGGCCATGGCCTACGCCTGATGCGACATTATCTGCAAGACATTGAGTATCGTCGAACCGAGAAGCACAACCATCTGCGCCTGGTTGCCGCCCTCGACGCCAATGGCCAGTAACAGGAAGAAAACACACGCCATGGCCACCGATACGCACACTTGCACCAACACTGCGGACAGCTATTCGTGTCATGCTTCGCCTGTCGCACTGATTGATCACCTTGCGATCAAGCACAATATCGCACGGTTGCGCCAACTGCTTGCCAAAGGCCAGTCGAACCACGCTCCGCACATATGGGCGGTTGCCAAGGCGGACGCCTACGGCCATACCCTGGAACTTGCCTACCCTGGTCTGTGCAGCGCCGATGGCCTGGCCGTACTCACGCTCGACGACGTGCGACACTGCCGGGCCTTGGGCTGGACGGGCCCCATTTTGGCCATGAGCCCCCAGGTCACTCGGGCAGAGCTTAAAGACCCTGCTCTGTATCCGCTGCATCTCATCATCGATCACGCTGAACAGCTTGCGCACCTCGCAGCCCTCAATCCTCGCTTTGCCCCGCACGTATGGTTGCGGTTTCGAGCAAGCCTGAACCATGCAGGCTTCGACCAGACTGACTATCGCAAGGCCTACGCATTTTTGCAGACGGCCCTGCGCGAGGGCCGTCTGGCGGGGCTGGGGCATCTGCAACACTATGCCAGCGCCGAAATTGCCGAGCAATTGCGCAAAGAGCGACAGGTCTTTCAGGCGCTGATCTGCGGCATGCCAGGCCCGGTATGCACCGAGAATTCGGCAGCGCTACTCTCAGACCACGCTGCCGCAGCCGCAGCCGCAACAGACTGGGTACGCAGCGGCATCGCCGTGTACGGTATCAGCCCTTTGCATGGCATGAGCGGCCATGATCTGGGCTTGCGGCCCGCCATGGTTCTGCAAGCACCTGTTTATGGAATTCAGGTTCTGGGGGCGGGCGAGTTTCTGGGCTATAACAGCCGTTTTCAGGCTACCCGGCAAACACGCGTGGGGCTGGTTCGCTGCGGCTACGCCCACGGCTACCCGCGCGGGCTAGCTGAAGGCTGCGAAGTCATGGTATATGGGCGCAAAGCCACGATTATCGGCAGGGTATCCATGGACACACTCACCATAGACTTAAGCGACCATCCTGACGTCGGCTGCAATGCCATGGTGACCCTGTGGGGCACACATGAGCTCCCGATAGAAACCGTAGCACGTCAGGCTAATACCATTCCTGCCCAGCTGTGTACAGCACTTACAGCGCGCGTGCCGCGCCTGGCTATGCCTTGACCTGCCTGGGTGCCACCAGCAAGAAAGCCAGGGTCGCCAATAGATAAAACGCACCCGTCACGGCAAGGCCTCCCGATATTCCCACAGACGCGAACAACCCGCCTACCGCAAGTGGCCCCAGCATCTGGCCGAACTTGTCAGCCGCACGCATGACGCTGGTCGCACCACCGGCACCGTAGTGGTGCACGCTATCGAGCGACAGCATATACACGGTCTGCGCACCACCAGCCAGACAGCTCGCCAGCGCCAGCAGTACCACCGCCACCGCAGCAGCAAGTACACCGTTGGCAAAATACATGCTGAGCAGCCCCACGCTTCCCACAATGCCCCCCAGCACAATCCACTGTTTTTTATAAGCACTGCGGTCTGCCATGCGGCCCATCCAGGGCCCAATGTAAATCACGCAAAACCCATAAAGCATCAAAATACGACCGACACTCGCCGACGTAGCACCCTGCTCCTCCATATACAAGGGCAGCGCATAGGTCAGCAGACCCACCTGGGCAATGGAAAACGGAATCACACACCCGGCAAGCAGCATGCCAAAGTCGCGTGTACCCAGCAAAGCGCCCACTGCCCGCCAGGAGCGCACCACGGGCGACACCACAAAGGCAGCCACTTTTTGCGCCGCCATATGCCGGTATGGCCACATCAACGTAAAGACACCCAGCGTCGGCAGCACCAACAGCAACGCACCGATGGCAAACACCGCTGCCGCTCCCACCTGTTGCACCAGCATGGCCCCCACCGCAGCACCCGACAAATGCCCGGCAAACAGACCGGCGATGACCGTGGCCATGTTTCTGCCGCGATAGGCCGCCGGGCTCCGCAATACGATAAAGCCTTGCAAGCCCATCCAGGTCAGCCCGTACCCCAGCCCCACCAGCCCCCTGGCAAGGGTGAACCATGCCAATGAGCCCGCCAGCGCACAAAACAGATTTCCCAGCACGGCCACCAGCAGGCCTGCAAGCACCGGCCACTGCCAACCCCGTCTATCCGTCAAGCGTCCTGCCAACAAGGCGGTCAGCAAGCCGCAACCCATTTCGACGGCAATGGGCAGCGCCATCAACAGCGCTGCGCTCTGGTCAGGCTCGACACTCGTCAGTAAAGACTTTGCATAAAGGGGCAAGAAGCTAAGCGGCAGCGCCATGGCGAACAAGAATCCGAACATCACGGGCCGTACAAGGGCGCCAACATTGGTTTGGTCGTCCAGCCCTATGGGTTCGCCACTTTTACCGGACATGCGCGTTGAAAACGCACGATCCATGAGCAGAGCAAGCAAAAGCAAAAGCTCTATGGCCACCACCATGGCAACGGCAACCACGGTTGCCGCATCCAGAACGCGCGCGCGCACTCCCGCTGATATCTGCGCTTCATTGAGGCCGATCTGAAGCGTGGCCAGGACAGGGCCTTGAGAGTCTGCCCTGAGCGGAAAAACCAAAGGGTCTCGCAGCGCTTGCGCGTCGTGCAGCACCATGGCCCCCTGCGCATTGGCGCGATTCAACAGCTTGCCCTGCCCATCGAGCAGACGCAGCTCCGAAATAAACGGAAAGGAGGCTGCCAAACGCGACATAGGCTGTTCTACACCGCGCAGCGAAGTCGGCGCAACACCATACCCCAATACACGGTTCAGATCGTGCTGCAAGGCACTCCCTAAAATTAGGGTGTTGTCTTGCGTAACCCCTACCCAGACATCACGAAATGTATGGATGGTGTAGGCGGCATAAGCGCCCTGCGCCAGCATCAGAATGACCAGCGGGATCAGCAGGCGCGCTTTGCTTGCTGCCGCCAACTGATGCAGTGGCATGGCATAACGAAAGGTCAATGCCAGCAACAAGGCTGCCACCAGCGTTGACAGCCCCAGCACCAGAATGTTGTCGCGCAGCAGGCTGCCTTGCTGCATATCCGTGGGTTCGACCCGCAATACCACGGCTCCGGCAAGCACACCATCGGGCTGCATTAACGGGACCGCAACACGTATGCCCTGCGCGTCAGACAAGCTGACCGCCCCCGAAGACAGGCGCGACACGTCGTTGCTCCCGATGCGCCCCGACGACAGCGCCTGCAGCAGAAGGTCGGAATTGGCCGGCTCACCCACCGACGCCAGCTCCTGGCCGTTGATCAGCAAAACGCTGGCCGCAGCAAAATCAGGAACCTGCTCTTTAAGCTGATCCAGCAATGAAGACAGCCCGAAGAACTGGGCCAGGGGTTTACCCAGCGCCATGCCGGTCTGGATTTGAGACGATGTTCGCCGGGCCAGCAGTTCAATGCGTTCAGCGGTATTGTCAGTGGTCAGACGATTTAAGGCTGAAAGGCTGAGTGCACCAATTAGCCCCTGCGCCAGCAAAAGCACTACCATGCAAGCTAACAGCACGTCACGCAACGGCCTGCGGCGTGGTTGTTTAAGGGCTGGTTCGTGATCCGCTGTCATCGTGTTTTGCGTAATGCCTCTTCATACTTTGTTGTTCTTTAGGCCGTGCTTAGCCACGCAGGTGAACGCTATTGCCCTTAAAACGAACGGGGCCACCCATGCAATAGTAATTTACAATCAAATTCAAATGCATACTTTACGGTCGGCCTTGCCACCACAACTTCCCAGCGTGAGCCGCTACTTATGCGATTGACATCGCTGCGCAGCAAAATCTTCCTGCTGGTTGGTATGACGCTGCTGCTGGGCGCTGTCACCGTCATGCTGGTCACACAGCGCAACGTTACCCGCAGCGTCATCGCCAGCGAGCAGCAGGCCGTCACGAACGTGCTCAACCTGCTCATGCGCGATAGTGAGGCGCGCTGGGGCGCCTTGCTCTCCGACAAGATCAGCACGGTGCGCAACGGCCGTACCCATCTGGTGCAGCTGGGCGCTACCATACGATCCGTGTTGAACATGTATGCAGAACAGGTTGCGAACGGGCAGCTCAGCGCAGACCAGGCCCGCGAGCTTGCCAAGCACTGGATCAACACGCTACCGCTAAGTGATCAGCGATTCAGCTTTATCTTCGATCACAAGCTCAATGTCATCGCCAGTGGCAGCCCCGATCTATTGGGCATGAATTTGTCGGGCCTGCAAGACTTCAAGGGGCATCCGCTCGCTGCGTCGGCATACCAGGAGGCCCGCACCACCGGCCAGAGTTTTGCCATCTATCGCTGGCCCGGAGCCGACAACAAAGACGAACTGCGCTACGCCTATTTCTCGTACTTCGAGCCATGGGACTGGATTTTCGCCATTACAGACAACGCGCTCGATATTTCCAACCAGTTCGAACGCAGGCGCACGGAAATGGAGACCGCCGTCAGAGAGGCTTTGGTTTCGCTACGTCTGGCCGATTCAGGTTTTGCCTTTATTGTTGAGAATGACGGCCAGCTGGTTTCCCCCCTGCCCGAGCGACAAGCTGGCCTGCTGAGCGATCGAGACTCGAACAGTGGGCAGACCCTGCTCGACATGCTGCGCACTATTTCCGCTCGCGGCGAAATCGCCAAGTTTCCCTTCGACAGTCAGGCCAGTCAAAACGTCTGGCAAATCAGCGCCGCCCACTTTAAGCCGCTGGGCTGGACCATTGTCGCGGCCGTTCCCAACGATGATCTGACTCGGCCAGCTACCCAATTACTCAAAAGGCTGAGCATATACTTTCTTGGGATACTGCTGATCTCATTGATTGTCGCGTGGCTTCTATCGGCGCGCATTACGCGCCCACTGCAGCAGTTAACCCTCTTTGCGCGCAAGCTGCCTGAGCAAGACTTAAGTGCTGCGGCTGACATCCCCAGCCATATCGCCCAGTTGCCGAACAGGCAGCCAGACGAGGTGGGCAGACTGGCTTCGACGTTTATCTTTATGGACAAGAAGCTGCGCGAAAACATCGCCCACCTACTGCGCGAAACCTCTAGCCGCGAACGCCTCGAAAGCGAACTGAATATCGCCCGCGACATCCAGATGGGGCTGCTGCCCGTACCACTACCCCCAGACATTCTGGAAAAAATAGACTTATACGCCACCATGCTGCCCGCAAAAGAAGTGGGCGGTGATCTCTACGATTACTTTCTGCTCAACAACGGAAAGCTGTGCTTCGTCATTGGCGACGTATCTGACAAGGGCGTTCCGGCGGCCCTATTCATGGCGGTAACGCGCACCCTGATCAGAGCCTGTGCCGAAGACGAAACAGACCCTGCCTTGCTTATGGAGCGCGTCAACAACCGCCTGTCGGAAAACAACCCCAACATGATGTTTGTAACGCTGGTGCTGGCCGTTATCGACCTGGATACGGGCGAGCTAACGTGGGCCAATGGCGGGCACCCGCCAATGTGTATTTTGCAGGCTGACGGCGAGTTACGCATGTTAGAAGGCCGCAGCGGCCCCGCCTGTGGTGTGCAAGAAGGCATACCTTACCGTCATTTCTCTACCGTTCTTGAGTTGGGAGAAACCGTATTGGGCTACACCGACGGTGTCACCGAAGCGCTAAACCCTGCGGGCCAGCTCTATGGCGAACCTAAACTGTTCAGCTTTCTGGCGCACAAGGTGCCGGTTGCCGTGCAAGTAACCACGCAAGGCCTGATTGACGACGTGCGCCGGTTCGCCGACGATACAGACCAATCGGACGACATCACCGTCATTGCAGCAAAAAGGGCCGCACCATGATTTCACGCCTTATTGCCATCATCTTCATCCTCATGGGGCTGTGCACGGCTACTCTGGCAGCACAGCACGTATCCACGAGCGAACCAGGCATACCTGCGCAAGTTTTCAAGACCACCCCTGTAAACAAAGCCGACGGCTCACGCTGGCGCATCGGCTACGTGGAAAGCGGTGAGTACTCTGAATACCCGGCAACACTAGCGGCAGTCATTCAAGGCCTGCAACGCCTGGGCTGGCTAACACTAGACGCTGACATGCCCCGAGGGCTAAGCGGTCACGAGCTATGGATCTGGCTAAGCCAGCATACGCAAAGCAAGTATCTGGAGCTGGTTAAAGACGCCTGGTGGCAACCCGGCAATTTCGATGCCGAGCAACGCGCGCCCATGCGGCAAGCGATAGCTCAACGTATAGAGCAAAAACACGACATTGACCTGATCATTGCCATGGGCACCTGGGCGGGTCAGGACATGCGTCAGATCGGGCCACCCGTACCCACTATCGTCGGTTCGACCAGCGACCCGCTGGCGGCCAAGATTGCCGACAGCGCCGCTGACAGTGGGCGTGACAATCTGCATACACGCATAGAGCCCGAACGCTATCAGCGCCAGGTAAGGCTTTTTCACGAGATTGTCCCGTTCAAAGAACTGGGCATTGTTTATGAAGACAGCGAAGCCGGCCGCACGTATGCGGCGGTCAGCGCCGTGGAACAGGTAGGTCGCGAGCTTGACTTCACTATTCGTCGTTGCCATGCACAATCGAGCAGCATCTCCACCGAAGCAGCCATAGACAACGCATTAAAATGCTACCAGCAGCTTGCCGACCAGAACGTGGAAGCCGTCTATGTGACCACGCATCGCGGCGTCACCCTGACCTCAGTCAGATCAATTGCCCATATTTTCGAAAAAGCCAAGATACCCAGTTTTTCAATGGCAGGATCCAAAGAAGTTGAGCAAGGCATACTGCTGAGCCTGGCGCAGGCCGATACAACGTATGTGGGCCTATTTCACGCCGAGACCATCGCACGCATATTTAATGGTGCCAAACCCAGACAGCTCAGCCAGCTATGGGTAGACCCACCCAAGATTGCACTCAATCTGGGCACCGCACGCATCATCGGTTTTGATCCGCCCGTCGACATTCTGCTCGCCGCTGACGAAGTTTATGAAATCGCCCCTTAACGACTATTGCGGCACAGGCGCAGGCGACCCCCCCTCAGCCGCGGCAGTTTAGAGGGCCTGATGCCAGACTGCCCATAGGGCAAGCGAGGCTACTCTGCCTGGCGGCGTAAAAGTCTAAACACATTCCAACTGCACCGCCGGCTGGTAGGCTACCCCTATTAGACGTGCTTTTGGTTGGGCATAGCCCCAAACTCTGCAGGATGCAATGCCACATGCCTGGCCTGCAGCGCGACCAGTTTCTGCGCCTCGGCGCCACGGCCAGCCATCCAGGTGTCCAGCTGCCTGTCGGCGGCACTGCGCCCGCTGGCCAGAACGAAATCAGGATACGCAAGCCAGTGCTCTTCGGTTTTATCCAGCCCGGCTTTGGCCACAGCCAGCACGTCTGTGCACAAAGCCCGAACATGTGCGTCCTCCATGCCGGCACGCATGGCAGGAAGACGCAGGCTTCCAAGCGTTTGCCAGCCGCGATCTATCACCAGTCGCCAGGCCTCGTCCAGATTGGCCAGCAAGCCGGCCTGAAGTGCAGAGGGCGACAGCAGCACACTGTAGGCAACGTCCGTACCTGCTTCTTCAATCAATGCCGCATCGGCAAACACTGCCCCAGGCGCCCGCGCCTCAATATAGGTCTGCGCACCATGGGCGGCAAACAGAGACTCCAGCCCGCCGTCCTGCCGCCAGGCCTGCATAATTTCTTCCAGTGCCGGAAGCCGGTCTAGCCTATAGCGCAAGCGGGCGTCCAGAAACTGACCAATTTGTGAATACTCGACATGATGGGCATGGGGCTGCAGTAACACTGTCTGCCCCGTATCGGTGCGTCGCCCCGGCCATTGCGGCGACTGCAGAAACACCATCAAGCTGGGGGCCTCATCCAAAATAACAACTGGCGCAGCCTTGTAATCGTACGAGGCGTTCATGGGCAGACCACGTGTCACCGTACCGCCACCAAACATCCAATTGAAAAAGTCTGCCATGTCATGAAACGCTCTTTTCGGATACGTACTCAAAAACAGATCACCCGGAAATCGCGCAGGCCCGAAAACCCGGGCCCAGAGTGTCATGCGGTTTTCTTTGTAACCGGCAGGCACACCCGACTCCAGGGGGCTATTGGCAAATAATGCAATACTTGCCGGCGCCAGTGCAACCGCCACGTTCAGTGCCTGCACCGCGTGTTCCACCGGCACCGACGTATTCGCGCCGTTCTGGGCCTTGGCATCTATACCCTCCCAATGATGCCAGCCTCTATAACCCCGCAATTCGTTATAAATAGTGCGGGGAACGCACACGCTTTCATACCAGCGCTGATCCCGTGGGCAAGCAGGGTGTTGCGACGCGTTCAGCACGCAGGCCCCATCCGCTTTCAGCGCCTGTTGCGTATCGGCCAGTTCCTGATATGCCACGGCGGCCAGACGGTCCAACCCGCCCTTCCCACCTGCCACAGGCGCCATAGCGGTTTCAAGCAAGTTAAAACCATTGTCCAGCCCACACTCTGCGAGCGGGGTGTGAGCGCCCACACAACGCTGATCGATAAAAACCGGCTCGCACACCTGACCGCGCGCCCGCTTGATGGCCATTAGCGAGTCAAAATACGACTGTACAGGCAAACTGGCACCTGTGGCGGCATCAACCACCACCATTTCCATTTCCAGGCCTAGCTTTGGACGGTACTGCTCACCGTCATCGACGCGCTCAGGGATGCGGGCAGTAGGCAAAATGGCCACGTTCGTTCAACTATCCCTGATCAAATTCAAAATAAGAGTTGTCGGGCAAGGCCTCACGCTAAAGAATGGGGCCTTGCGCTCAGACGGGCGAACCGCTTAGTTTTTACGCCTATTAATCAAGCTGAATGTTTAGCTCTTTTACCAGGACTCCCAGTCGGTCGGCTTCGGACACTACCAGCTGCATAAATTGCTCGGGTGTGCCACCAACCACTTCGCTGCCTATGCCTTCCCATTTCTTGGCAAACTCGGGATCCTGAAATATTTCGTTCAGGGCCGTGTTGTACTTTACGATAATGGGTTCTGGTGTACCCGCTGCGGCCACAATGCCGTGCCAAGCATAATAATCAAAGCCATCTACACCAGACTCTTGCATGGTCGGAACATTTGGTAGCTGTGCTGAGCGCTTGGCGGTGGTTACTGCCAATGGTCTGAATACACCACCTTGTATGTGCTGCATGGAGCTGCCCAGAATATCAAACATACTGGTGATATGACCACCCATTAAATCCGTCAAAGCCGGGCCGGCACCTTTGTAGGGAACATGCTGTAGGGACGCACCCGTTACTTTTTTGAATAATTCTCCCCCCAGATGCTGCGGCGACCCATTGCCGGCAGACCCAAAGGTGACAGACTCAGGGTTTGCCTTTGAAAAATCAATGTATTCCTGCACCGACGTAATCGTGTTTTTTTCGCTAACTTCCAGTACCAACGGAAACTTTGATATTTGAATAATAGGAGCGAAATCTTTGATCGGATCGTACTGCAGGTTTTTGAACAAGGTCTGATTAACAGACATGTTGCCACTGGCTGCGAGCAAAATGGTGTTTCCATTGGGCTTGGATTTAGCTACTTCTGCCGAACCGATGTTTCCACTTGCACCCGCTTTGTTTTCAACAATAACGTTAACGCCCAGCTTTTTGCTCAACGGCTCGGCAATTAACCTGGCCATCAGATCAGTGGGGCCGCCCGGTGGGTACGGTACGATAAAGCGTATTGATTGATTCGGCCAAGCATCGCTCGCCTGTGTAACGGTGGGCAACAACAAGCCCATGCTCATTACGACCGCATACACTGAATGTTTCAGCATTTTCGCTCCTCCTTGTGAAGCTTATAAGAATATTTTTTCGGTTACGCTGGCTAAACTATGTATACCAGTGCTATACCGCTTCATAGTGATATATCAGCAAGTCATAATAGCCGAATGGCCAACTTCGTGATTGAGCAACGGCTGTCTTCTCAACCTAGGACGCAAATGAAAACCATAACTTATTATTTTTCGCCACAATCGCCTTGGGCGTATCTTGGCCATGACCAGTTAATGGCCATGGCCGAAAAATATCAGGCAGAAGTATTGCCACGTCCGTGTGCATTTGGCACACAAGTATTCCCCGTTTCAGGCGGCCTGCCACTTAAACAGCGGCCTGCCCAACGCCAGGAATACCGGTTGGTCGAACTTAAGCGCTGGTCTGAGTTTCGCGGCCTGCCGCTGAACGTACACCCACAACATTTCCCCATCGACGAAACCATCGCGGCCCGCATGATCGCCGCCACCATCAAGCAAGAAGACAAGGCGCCTGCTCTGGCTCTGACCGGTGCGCTGTTTCGCGCAATCTGGGCCCAGGAACGCAACATCGCCGACGCCGACACACTGATTGAAATCGGCAACCAGTGCGGGCTTGACGGCGCACAGCTCTATGCCAACCTTGACAGCGGCAGCCAGCTGTTTGAGCAGTACACCCAGGAAGCCATTGCAAGCCGGGTTTTTGGCGCGCCCTGGTATGTGTATGAAGGTGAGCCATTCTGGGGTCAGGATCGTCTGGACTTCCTGGAACGTGCATTGGCACGAACGGGCAATACCTAACGTGTAGTCGTCGCCCAAGCGTCACCAAAATATATTTTTTCACGGCCACGTTACTTCCGGGCAAAATCGGAACTACCATGGTCTGGTGAGGCACTCCGGCTTGATGGCAGGAGGGTCTCACGATCATGACCCAGAGCAGCCTCAGCGTCTAAATTGCTATGCCCAAGGTCTCGCGCAACGGCGTTTAAAAAGAGAGGCTAGCGTTCACGAACGTGACCTGTGTACTGCATGAGTCAGACAGATCGGCACCCCCGATCGCGGGCCGGTTCGTCCGGTCTGTTCACGCTTCAGGAGAAAATCATGGGTGATTTTGCCAAAATAACAAACGCCAAGTTCGAAGAAGGATATATTCGATTTTCGTGGGGCACAGGTGAAAGTCTGCGTATTTATGAAATTTCTGAAGAAGCGCTGCGCCAGGTATTTAGCGCACACGACGATACCGGAAGCGGCCTGCTCGACGCTTTCGAAAAAGGACGTGAGCAGATCATCCGTGCGGCAGAAGAAAGTCGCAATACACCCACAGACGGCATCATCGAACTGGGCAGCGGTGACTTCGAAGTAAACAACGACATGACGCCTCCGTGAGCCCATACTCCAACCTCATGAGTGTTAACGCACTCTGGCATGCCTGCACACGGTAACGATTACGATGGAATTCAGGCAAATTATTGCTTTTGTATGGGTCGCCGAACTCGGCAGCTTTCGTGCTGCCGCCGAAAAGCTTAATACGACGCAGCCCTCCATCTCGCAGCGCATTGCCGGCCTTGAGTCATCTCTGGGCGTCAGGCTGTTCGAGCGTGGCGCCCGTGGCATCAAGCTTACCGAAAAAGGCCAGGAGCTTTTGTCGCATGCACAACGCATGCTTGAGCTGCGTAGCGAGATGCTCAAGGTTGCACAAAACCCCGACGCTGTGCGCGGCACGCTTAGGCTTGGCAGTTCTGAAACGCTGGTGCACACTTGGCTGCATGAGTTCATTGATGCAATACATCATAAATACCCTGCACTGACGCTTGAAATCCAAGTCGATACCACTCACGTTCTGCGCGAACAACTTGCCTCACACCAGCTTGACCTGTCTTTGCTGGTGGGACCCTCGCAAGACCCTCGCGAACGCCACCTGCATCTCTGTGACTATGAGCTGGCCTGGATCGCCAGCCCCGGCCTGAAAATGCACGGACGCCCCGTGACCGTGAGGGAGCTGGGCAAGTACCCCGTTATTACCTACCCATCCATGAGCCTGCCCTATCAGGCCGCCAAGAACCTGTTATTGGAAGCAGGGGTGAAATCACCCCGACTGTATGGCAGCGCTTCGCTCAGCACCATTGTTCAGATGACACGCCGCGGCATAGGCCCCAGCGTTATCGCTCCCGCCGTCATCGTCAATGAGATCAGAGAGGGGCTGCTATGTCTGTTGGACGTAAACAAAACCCCTGATCCCCTGGGTTTCTACGCCTGTTGGATGGAGTCTCCAGACAGCCATACCGTTCAAACCGTGGCGCGCCTGGCGCAGCGCATTGCCCGTAAATCACTGGCAAAGCGCCTTGCGGCAGACGCAGCCCCCTAGCGACCGACACCAATACAATCGAGACATAAGCATTTCTTATCGCAAAGCATTCAAACTAACAATTGGACAAGCTTAGCCACATGCGCTGGAATAGACACTATAGCTACACAGCCACATTGGCGTCAGGGGGAGGTGTATGGATCGCAATGAAAGCAGCAGCCAAACACAGGCTGCAGAGGCGGCACGATGTCGCCAGTTAATCCGGCAGGGCAAACATGTCGGCCCGACGGCAGGCCTGGCACCAGGGTGTGTACAGGCAAACCTGATGATTCTGCCTCAGGCATTGGCGTCTGAGTTTCTGCTGTTTTGTCAGCGCAACCCCAAGCCGTGTCCTGTGCTGTCTGTGACGGCGCCTGGTGAGATCGCATTGCCCGACATGGGCGCCAACATCGATATCCGCACGGACGTACCCCGCTACCGGGTATGGCGGCATGGCGAACTTGTGTCCGAACCGCAAGACCTGCTCGATGTCTGGCGCGACGATCTTGTTACGTTTGCCATCGGCTGCTCTTTTTCATTTGAAGAAGCGCTGCTTGCCGATGGGCTGGAGCTGCGTCATATAAGCCAGGGCTGTAATGTGCCCATGTACCGCACTAACGTTCCCACAACGGGCACGCCGCTGCTGCAAGGCCCCATGGTTGTTTCCATGCGCCCCTTCAAGGCCGCTGACGCCATACGAGCCATTCAGATAACCAGCCGATTTCCTGCCGTACACGGTGCACCTGTACACATCGGAGACCCGTCGCTTATTGGCATAGCGAACATACAGCAGCCAGATTATGGCGACCCCGTCACCATAAAGGACGATGAAATACCCGTTTTCTGGGCCTGTGGTGTTACGCCTCAGGCCATCATCAACCAGGTAAAGCCCGAGTTCAGCATTACCCATGCGCCGGGTCATATGCTCATCACCGACATCAGCAACAACCAACTCGCAATATTGTAGCGTCCGCAGGCTTATCAGACGTTTAATACGTCGCCAGACCTCAACGGGCTTTCACTAACCCGTTGATTAACCTCTTATAAACACAACCGGTCACATCCGGACACCCTCTAGGAGAGACATAATGAACAAACCTTTCTTGTCCATACTTGCCGCCAGTGCCCTGCTGTGCGGTGCCAACGCCGTTGCCCAAGATAAAGTTGCAGGGCTGCCCGAAACTCACCTTCAGGTGGTTGGCGGGCTTAGCAACCTCACGGCTTATCAAAACTTCGAACAACCTTTCTGGCTCAAGACCGTTCCCGAATTGTCTGAGGGCAAAGTTACTGCCACGATCAAGGGCTTTAATGAAATGGGCCTGAAAGGCCCTGAAATACTGCGTCTGATTGGTCAGGGAGTGATTCCCATAGGCTCTGCCACGCTCGCCTATTTTGCCAGCGATGACCCCATTAATGAGGCTATCGACCTGGCCGGCATCGCGCCCACCGCCAAAATTGCGCGCGAAGTAACCGATGCGTTCGCACCGGTCTACGAAAAGTATTATCACAAGCAAAATATTAAGGTACTTGGTTTTTCCACCTACCCAGGGCAAGTGCTTTTCTGCAATGCCAACATCACCGGCCTGGCAGACATCAAGGGTAAAAAAGTACGTACAAGCAGCCGCACTACAGCCGAATTCGTTCAGGCACTGGGTGGCAGCGCCGTCACAATCCCATTTGGTGAGGTCGTCCCTGCACTGCAAAACGGCGTGGTTGATTGCGCCATTACAGGCTCCATGTCTGGTTACTCGGCCAAATGGTACGAGGTCAGCACACATCTTTATGCCCTCCCCATCAACTGGAACCAGCAGATACACGCCGCCAACCTCGACTACTGGAACAAGCTCGATCCCAAGGTGCAAGACTTTCTTCAGAAAAACTTCACGCTCATGACCGACAAAATCTGGGAAGACGCTGCTGCCGCAACCCAACAAGGCTATGACTGCAACACTGGTGCAGAAGCCTGCAACCTGCCAGTCAAAGGCAAGATGGTACTGGTTGAGCCTACCGCCGCTGACCGTGAGCTTCTGAAGAAAATCACGGATGACACAGTCGTTCCTAAGTGGGCGGCTCGCTGCTCTGCAGACTGCGTGAAAGAATGGAATGCAACGGTTGGCAAACTGCTGGGCATTACCGCCAAAAAATAACGGTAATGCACAGTTAAGCGTCTGCCATCAAACCGGAGGCCACCATGAGCCACAACGAACACTCTTTTCCCTTGCTCAGCCGGTTGTTGCGTGCGGCGAGTTCGCTCTCCCGCGCAGCAATCTGGGCGGCCGGTGGGCTGACGCTGATCAGCGCCCTGTACATCACGGTCGATGTACTGGCGCGCAAGTTCTTTCATTTTTCATTGGGCGGTTCGGATGAGCTGTCCGGCTATGCGTTTGCCATCAGCGTGTCGTGGGCATTGTCCTTCGCCACGCTGCAGCGCGCCAACATCCGTATCGACGCCTTGTATCAAATATTCCCACCTCGGGTGGGTGCCATACTCGACTGGGTCGCCCTGGTGGGTCTGGCAGTATTTATCGCTTACCTGACACGCTATGCGGGTGATGTTGCCCTGACGTCCTGGCAGCGTGGTTCAACTGCCAACTCCATCACCGCCACACCTTTGTGGATACCGCAATTTATCTGGGTGGCCGGGCTGGTTTGGCTGTGCATTGTGTTGGCACTTATGTTGTTGCGCTCGTCAGTCGCACTGGTCACAGGCGACCTGCGCGCCATACGAGAGCTGTGCGGCGTACGTACGGCTTCTGAAGAGGCACACGAAGAAGCCCAGCAAGGTGCACGGTTGGTCAAGGGAGACGCCTCATGATCTCAACATTCATGATCTTGTTGTTGGTGCTGCTGGGTATAAGTATTCCGGTCGGTGCCGCACTAGGCTTGCTTGGGTTGGTGCTGGACAGCGCGTATTCAATGCTGCCGCTGTCACGCGCAATAGGCGAAGTGGCCTGGGCGACCAGCATTGAATTTCTGTTGGTGGCCATTCCACTGTTTGTCATGCTGGGTGAAATCCTGCTGCGCTCCGGTCTGGCCGAACGCATGTATAACGCCATGTCACTTTGGCTGTCTTGGCTGCCGGGTGGCCTTATGCACGCCAACATCGGTGCCAGCGCATTGTTTGCCGCCACATCCGGCTCCAGCGTGGCAACCGCTGCTACCGTGGGCACTGTCGCCATCCCTCAAATCAAAAAGCAAGGGTATAACGAATCACTGTTTCTCGGTAGCCTGGCTGCTGGCGGCACTTTGGGCATACTCATACCGCCATCCATCAATCTGATTATTTACGGGGTGCTCACCAACACGTCCGTACCCCGTCTATACCTGGCTGGCATCATCCCTGGGCTGTTGATGGCAATATTGTTCATGCTGGCCATCGTCTTGGCCTGCACGTTCAAGCCTGCCTGGGGTGGCCGCACCATAAAAGCCAGTTGGTCCCAACGCCTGACCAGCCTTATTGATCTGCTGCCACCATTGTTTATATTTTTGCTGGTGGTGGGGTCTATTTATGCCGGTGTGGCCACGCCAACGGAAGCGGCCGCACTAGGGGTTACCGGGGCGCTTATTCTTGCTGCATTTGCGCGGCGGCTGACCATCACCATGCTCAAAGAAGTCTTTGAAGGCACGATGAAGTCCACCGCCATGATTATGCTTATCGTCATCGGCGCAGCCTTTCTCAACTTCATTATGTCGGGCACGGGCCTGACCAGCGCCATCACCAACCTGATCACAGGCCTGAACGTTTCCCCGCTCACCATGATATTGATCATCGTGGTTTTCTACCTGATATTGGGCTGCTTCATGGAAACGCTGTCCATGATGATCACCACCATCCCCATTGTTGCCCCCATCATGTTTGCACTGGGCTTTGACCCGGTATGGTCGGGCATCATCATCATTATTCTGGTCGAAGCGGCGCTTATTACCCCGCCCGTGGGCCTGAACCTGTTCGTGGTGCAGAGTTTGCGCGAAAGCGGAAACATGAACGATGTCATGAAAGGCAGTTTGCCCTTCGTCATCATGATGCTGGTCATGGTAGCAGTGCTCGTAGCCGCACCTGGCCTGGCTCTGTGGCTACCGCAATACTTCGGCTAAGCCGCCTAATCTTTTAACTTGTCGGAGACAATCAGGCATGAAACTTCAATTTACGCTTCACACGGCAACGCCTGAAAGCAAAGAGACCGTCGCGGTCGACATAGAAAATTTCGTCATTGCGGGTTGGGCAGGACGTGACAGCGCAGCCATTGAGCACCATATTCAAGAGCTGGCCGAACTCGGTATCCCGCGCCCAAGCGCCGTGCCTTTGTATTACCGCGTTGCAGCGAACCAGCTCAGCCAGCAAGAAAGCGTGCAGGTCGTGAGCGATGGGTCGTCTGGAGAGGTCGAGGCATTTATTTTTGCCGACCAGAACAGGTGGCTGGTAAGCCTGGTGTCGGATCACACTGACCGCAAACTGGAAGCCCACAGCGTGGCGCTGTCCAAACAGCTTTGCGTCAAGCCGGTAGGGCGCGATGCATGGCTGTTCGACGATGTAGCTGACCACTGGGATCAGCTGGTTTTGCGTTCGTCGATAACCGAAGATAATAAAAAAGTGCAGTATCAGGAAGGGCCTATGTCCCAGCTGCAACCGCCGGCAGACCTTATGCAAGACTACTTTGGCGATTCGGGCCTACCGTCTGGCTGGGGTATGTCTTGTGGCACGGTAGGCACCCAGGGAAGCATACGGCATGCTGTGTCGTTCGAAATGGAGTTGTTTGATCCCGTACTCAAACGCAGCCTGACCCACAGCTATACATTAGACATTCTTCCTGAAATCGCCTGAGGTACCACCATGCTGCCTACCATTCGTCAACTACACGCCTCGCTCACCACGGGTGAAACCACGTCTGCGGCACTGACTGAAGCCGCGCTGGCCCGCATCGACGCAACGGATGGCGAGGGTGGGCACGCATTTACTCACGTGTACCGCGAGCAGGCCTTGGCCGCTGCACAGGCTTCAGACACGCTACGAGCCGCAGGTTTGGCACGCTCGCCCATCGACGGCCTTCCCGTTTCTGTCAAAGACCTTTTCGACGTGGCCGGCGAGGTCACCTTGGCAGGTTCCGTCGTACTACAAGACACACCCCCCGCCGCACAAAATGCCGTTATCGTGCAACGGCTGATCAACGCGGGCGCTGTCATCGTCGGAAAAACCAACATGACCGAGTTTGCGTTTTCGGGTCTGGGCATCAACCCCCATTACGGCACCCCTCGCAGCCCCTGGGACCGCGCAACCGGCCGCATTCCTGGCGGTTCATCATCGGGTGCCGGTGTCTCCGTGGCCGATGGTATGTCAGTCGTCGCCATCGGTACTGACACGGGCGGGTCCGTACGTATACCTTCTGCGTTTTGTGGTTTAACAGGCTTTAAGCCAACGGCGCGCAGAGTGTCTGCAATCGGTGCACTACCGCTTTCAACTTCGCTAGACTCCATTGGCCCGTTGTCTGCCTCCGTAGAATGCTGCGCCATTGTTGACAGCATTCTTTCCGGTGAGCCCTACCGGGAACCCAGCTCGCCCCAACCGGGTCAGCTAAGGTTCGCCGTGCCCTCGTCGGTGGTGCTCGATGGCGCCGACGAGCAGGTGGTCGCCGCATTCGATCGCGCCATAGAGGCATTGCGCGAGCAAGGCGCCGTCGTCCACCAACTGGATATCCCTGAGTTTGAACAGCTCGCGTATATCAACCGGCAAGGTGGTTTTGTGTGCTCCGAAGCGTGGGCATGGCACCGCAAACTGCTTGAACAACACGCTGATCTCTACGACCCTAGAGTTGCTTCACGCATTACACGTGGCAAAGACATGTCGGCAGCCGATTACATAGACTTGCTTGAAATTCGAAGTGCCTGGATCGCCTCGCTTACCAATCGCATGCGCCAGTATGACGCGTTGCTAATGCCCACATCGCCCATTATTGCGCCTGCCATTGCTAAGCTGCAGACTTCCGACGATGCTTACTTTGCCACCAATGGGCTTATCTTGCGTAACCCCACCATGATCAACTTTTTTGACGGGTGCGCGCTGTCACTGCCTTGCCATCGCAATGGCGAGGCCCCGGTCGGTCTTACGATTGCAGGGCCCGCCATGCACGATGCGCATATTCTGGACGTTGGTCTGGCGACAGAAAAAATTCTGCAAACCATACGCCAGGCCTGAGTTTTCCAGGGCCGTAATATCGGCGGCCATAACATGAGTCGACCTGCCTCTGCCTCTGCCGCAGGCACGCAGGCACGCAGGCACGCAGGCACGCAGGCACGCAGGGATTATGGCATTCTAAAAACGGTGTATCTCCACGAAAAACATCCCAAAAACTGGATAAAAAGCCAATTTCTTGAGGCGTAGCTCAATCAAACGGGCCTGAGTCATGCGCCGCTCTATCTTTGGAAAATCTACGCTAAGCCCAAGCCATGGCCAGCCCTACCTTTGGTCATCTGCCCTCGTCTGAACCGTTCTTTTCGGCAGCCGTTTAACCCGCACCTTACACCCGCCGCTTCTCCAGCTTGCGTGCCAGGGTTCGGCGGTGCATGCCCAAACGGCGAGCCGTCTCTGAAATATTGAAGTCAGTGGCCACCAGCATCTCGTGGATGCGTTCCCATTCTAGTGTTTTGATCGAAGCCTGACGCGCTGCCAGTTCGACATCGGTGTTGCCTTCCGTCATGCCAAAAGCACGCTCGATATCGTCGGTATTGGACGGCTTGGCCAAATAGTGGCAGGCACCGAGCTTGACCGCCTCGACTGCGGTGGCAATACTGGCAAACCCGGTTAACACCACAATAAGCGTCTTTGGGCTATTGGCATGCAGAGTCTTGACGCATGCCAGCCCCGACGCTTCGCCGTTAAGCTTAAGATCGACCACTGCAAAATCAGGGGTTTGCTGTAACAGCAAATCCTGCATAGCCTCAAAGCTGTCAGCGCTGATCACGCGATAGCCACGACGCTCGAACGAACGCACCAAAGTGCGCGACAGCGCCGCATCGTCTTCAACCACCAGCAACAACCGACCGCCCTTCTCGCCCGAGCGACCACTGGGCTCAGCCTTTACCGAGTGGCCCATAGAGGCTGCAGGCGGCTCAGGCGACCGCCCTGAACCCAAACTATTCGTCATCAGAGGCCTCCTCGGGGGTTAGGGCCGACAGCGGCAACCTGATGGTTACACACGCACCCCGACCAGGCAGATTGGCAGCAACCAGACTCCCGCTGAGCTTGCGCGCCACATTTAACGAAAGAAAAAGGCCCAAACCACCGCCTGGCCTGCCCTTGATAGATTGATAAGGCTTGCCGATCTCTGGCAGTATCAATGGCGCAAAACCTGGCCCCTGATCACTTACCGTGATGACCAGCGAGTTACCTTCGTGAGTTACCACCAGCCGCTGCCCGGCAGGCGATGCCTCGTATGCGTTATCAAGCACGTTGAAAACCATTTGTTTAAGCGCGTGATCAGAAATAATACGTACGTTTTCGCCGAACTGGTTTTCATACTGAAGCAGCCCCGAAGGGTGCGATGCGCGCCACTGCCTTACGAGATTATCCATAAAGTCATTAACCGTGGTTTCGGTGGGCTCTTCACCACGCATTTCACCGGCAGACATAAGAATACCGCTAACGATGGCCTTGCAGCGCCGCACCTGAACCTGCATTTCATGCAAGTCTTGCGCCAGCTCTGGATCGCGACCAAGCTGCTCGCCATGAGACCAGTCGCCCAAAATAATATCCAATGTTGCCAGCGGCGAGCCCAGCTCATGCGCTGCGCCAGAGGCCAACAAGCCCATGTGCACAATGTGCTCTTCGGCGGCCGTGCGCTGGCGCATATCGGCAAGTCGGGCGTCGCGCAGCCGCAGGTTTTGTGTAATACGGGTAATAAAAATAACCAGCAGCAGCGCGCACAGCGCAAAACAAACCAGCATTCCCAAAATGAACGGGCTGGAAAGCCCGCGGCCCAGCTCCAACGGCAAGGCAAACTGATGGCTGGTGAGAGACAGCCCTATAAAAGCCACAGTGGTCAGTGCAAAAATGGCCCAAGTAGCGGCAGGCCTTAACAAAATGGCAGCCAACGCAACCTGCAACAGAAATAGAAAAATGAAGGGGTTGGTTGGGCCACCGCTAAGGTAAAGCTGAGCCGTCAGCGCCCCCACATCGAGAAACAGCGCCAGAAAAAGCTCTGCCTGTCTGACTGGCGTTCGCAAATACAGTCGCCCCAGGCTGAACACATTGAACATGGCCAGCATGACCACTACAACAATCATGTGTTCAAGCGGCAGCGGCAGGCGAAAACCAACCTGCGCCACAAAAATGGCCATAACCTGCCCAAGTACGGCAATCCAGCGCAGCTGAACCAGCTGCCTTAGGTTGTCGCGGCCGGAAGCATCATTGCTGGTGGTATCCACGCCCTCGCGGCCTCTGGACCAAGCCACCGTCATGAGGGCTCCTCGAGCTGATCTGGGCGTGCGCGCTTAGGCCGCAGGCCTGTACGCTCGATGCGCGCCACATAGCCTGCACCCACAAGCACCATGAGCGCCAGCACAAACCAGGTAATGGCGTAAGTGAGATGGGTGTCGCGAAACGACACCACCGTGAGCCCGGCCACAGGCCATATTTTCGGCAACGCGTGCATCTCTCCCACAGGGGCAGCACCGGGCGCGGCTTGTTCATCGACAAAATAAGGTGCCATCGGAGCAAGATGATGCCGGGTCGCGATTGCCTGCACATCACGTGAATACCAGCGCCCTGCCTGCGGGTCATTGTGACGCAAAAACCCGCCAGACGGCTCAGTTAAACGCAAAAGGCCAGTAATGCTGACCTCTCCCTGCGGTGGCGGCGCCCCACGTTTGGCCGGGTCGCGGCGGTCGGGCGAGACAAACCCCCGGTTTATCAATACCAGGCTGCCATCCGCCTGACGCAGAGGTGTCAGCACCCAATACCCGGGGCCAAGGTCAGTGGTGGCCTGTACAAAAGTTTCGTATTGATTAAGCAATACCCCCTGCAGACGCACACGTAGATATTCGTGTTTTTGTGCTGTGATATCTGCCCACTGCGCGGGGGCAGGCACGGCCACCGGCGGAGCATGAATGCGATAGTTGACACGCGCAATGAGGTTTTGCTTCCAGTACATGCGCTGTACCTGCCATACCCCCAGGGCGAAAAATGTAGAAAAGACAAAAATCGCCATAACAGCCCACAGCACAAGCACCCAGGTCTTATGCGCCGGGGTGCTTGTGCTGTGGGCTGTATTAGTTAACGGAGTACGTACAGAATGTGGCATTAACCAGGAGAACCTGACGGGTTCTCTACGACATGCCGTGCATGTTGTGCGAGCCCGGCATCATGTTGGTGTTCATATGGTACATCACCCACATTGAGCCTGCGAGAATGATCACCACAAAAATAACGCTAAAAATCAGTGCCAGCAGTGTCCACCCGCCCTCGGAACGTGTGTTCATGTGCAGAAAATAAATCATGTGTACGACAATCTGTACCGCCCCCAAGCCCAAAATAACCAGAGCCGTCGTGGTGGCAGACTGAATGACACCCTGCATGACCAGCCAGAACGGGATGGCGGTAAGAATAACCGCCAGAACAAACCCCGTCATGTAACCGCGAAACGTACTCGGTGCATGCCCGTCGTCGTGATGATCATGTTCATCGTGGCCATGATGGCCGCCATTATGCGCCGACACGGCATCGTGGGCATTAACAAGCTCAGCAGACCGGATTGTGCTCATTACAGCACCCCCATGAGATAAACAAAGGTAAATACGCCGATCCAGACGACATCAAGAAAGTGCCAGAACATGGACAAGCACATGACGCGGCGACGATTCTCGGGGATGAGACCATGGCGCTTAATTTGAAACACCAGTGTGATCAGCCAGATAATGCCGAAGGTGACGTGCAGGCCGTGCGTACCCACCAGCGTAAAGAAGGCCGACAAAAAGGCGCTGCGCTGCGGCCCCGCCCCAAGATGAATGAGGTGGTGGAATTCGTACAGTTCGAGCCCCAGAAATGCAAGGCCAAATAAGCCTGTTATCAGTAACCACCCTATGGTGCCCCGTACGTGGTTCTGCTGCATTTTAAGCACGGCAAAGCCATAGGTAATGGAAGACAGCAACAGCATGGCTGTATTGACGGCCACCAGTGACAGATCAAACAGATCTGCCCCCGACGGACCACCTGCATAGCTTCGCCCCTGCACCGCGTACACGGCGAACAACGCGGCAAAGACCAGGCAGTCGCTCATGAGGTAGATCCAGAACCCCAGCAGCGTCCCGTTCTGGGGGTGATGTGCTTCTTTGACCAGGAACTCGGGTGCGTCTATGGCACTGGCGGAACTACCTGCAGTCGGGTGCGACACATGAATGGGCCCGGAGCCCGACTGGCGGGCGCCTGCTCCAGCCAGACCGGGTTGATGTAGCGATTGAGTATCAGACATGATGGGCAAGCTGCAAAGTACGCGCATCCTCTACGCGGGCCACCTCATCGGCGGGGATGTGGAAGTCACGCTTGTAGTTGAACGTGTGATAAATGGAATAAGCCACTACTGCCGCGAACGAAACAATGGTCAGCGGCCACATGTGCCAGATGAGCGCAAAGCCGCATACCGTGCACAGGGCCGCAATAATAAAACCGGCACCCGTGTTTTTGGGCATATGCACGGCTATAAAGCCGGTTTCTGGCCGCTTGAAGCCCATTTGCTTCATGTGCCACCAGGCATCAAGGCTGTGTACCCTAGGGGTAAAGGCAAAGTTGTAGTCAGGTGGGGGCGACGACGTAGACCACTCAAGCGTGCGGGCGTTCCAGGGATCACCCGTATGATCGCGTAGCGAATCACGGCGCAGGTAGCTGACCACCAGCTGGACCAGAAAGCACGCAATGCCCAGGGCGATAAGCACGGCACCAAAGGCGGCAACCTGGAACCAGATCTGCAATGAGACATCCTCAAAATGGCTGACCCGGCGCGTAATGCCCATGAGGCCCAGCACATAAAGCGGCATGAAGGCAACGTAAAAGCCCACAACCCAGAACCAGAACGACCATTTGCCCCAATAGGTGTCAAGATGATAGCCAAAGGCCTTGGGATACCAGTAGTTGATCGCAGCAAACAGGCCGAACACGACGCCGCCTATGATCACGTTGTGAAAATGCGCAATCAGAAAGAGACTATTGTGCAGCACAAAATCAGCGGGCGGCACGGCCAGCAACACACCCGTCATGCCCCCGATAACAAAAGTAATCATGAAGGCCATCGTCCACATCATGGGAAGCTCAAACCGTATGCGGCCCCGATACATGGTGAACAACCAGTTGAATATCTTGGCCCCTGTGGGGATGGAGATAATCATGGTGGTTATGCCAAAGAACGAATTGACGCTTGCGCCCGACCCCATCGTAAAGAAGTGATGCAGCCACACCAGGTAGGAGAGCACGGTGATGACGACCGTGGCATACACCATGGAGGCATAGCCAAACAACCGCTTGCGGCAGAACGTAGGCACAATCTCTGAAAACACGCCGAACAGCGGCAGAATAAGAATGTAAACCTCTGGGTGACCCCAGATCCAGATCAGGTTTACATACATCATGGGGTTGCCGCCCAGATCATTGGTAAAGAACTGGGTACCCACGTAACGATCCATGCCCAGCAGCGCCAGGGTCGCCGTAAGCACTGGAAACGAAATAATAATGAGCACGTTGGTGCACAGTGCCGTCCAGGTAAACACCGGCATCTTCATCATGGTCATGCCTGGAGCGCGCATTTTTACGATGGTGACGACCAGGTTGATGCCAGACAGCAAGGTACCGACCCCCGCTATCTGCAAGGCCCAGATGTAGTAGTCCATGCCAACGTCAGGGCTGAACTCGAGCCCAGAAAGCGGTGGGTAGGCCAGCCAGCCGGTTTTGGCAAACTCGCCAACGAACAGCGACATCATGACCAGAACGGCACCGCTGGTGGTCATCCAGAAACTGAAGTTATTGAGAAACGGAAACGCCACGTCGCGCGCGCCGATCTGCAGCGGCACAAGATAGTTCATGAGGCCTGTAACCATGGGCATGGCCACGAAGAAGATCATGATGACGCCGTGCGCCGTAAAAATTTGATCGTAATGATGTGGCGGCAAATAACCCGTGGCGTCACCAAACGCAATGGCTTGCTGAATGCGCATCATGAGCGCGTCGGCAAAGCCACGCAACAGCATGACAACGCCCAAAATCATGTACATAATGCCGATTTTCTTGTGATCGATACTGGTGATCCAGTCGTTCCACAAATACCCCCACAGCCGATAGCGTGAGATCAGGTAGGCCACGGCGAGGCCACCTAGCACCACGGCCGCAAAGGTGGCGACAAGTATGGGTTCGTGCAGCGGGATTGCATCCCAGCCAAGCCGACCGAAAACCAGTTTTTGCAGGTCCATTGTTTTTTTACAAGAGGTATTGCCACAGGGCAATGGGTTAGCAAAATGCAGTAGCGCGGACGGCGGGAGGTACACCCCCGCCCGCGCACCGTTGCGTCAGGCGCGCGCCGGCCTTAACGCGGAACGAAAAGAGACATGCCCGTAGCCGATGCGGCCCGGGCCAGTGCGGCAGCCTCACCGAATGAGCACAGCTCGCCGATGTAGTCGCCAGACAGGGAAAGCCGACCGGAAGCACCCGGCCCGCCCGCAACAGGCAGACCCGGCTTGCGCAAGCCGTCGAGGCCACCCCCGCCATGCGCGTCTATATGCATGATGTCGCGCATGCAAACCGTGCCGGGCTGCACGCAGCGATTGAGTATGGCGTCGTACAGGCCCGGATCAACGCTGGCGTAGCGGCGCACAGGTTCTTTCTGACTGGGCTGCTCAAGCTTCAGATAGCTGCTGCGGTCAAGCGTGCTGCCTGACTGGCGGTTTTGAGCGACCCACTGATCGAACGCGGCATCGTCAAGGCCGTGGAACTTGAAGTTCATGCCCGAAAAACCCGCGCCACTGTAGTTGGACGAAATACCCTGGTACACACCCGCCCGGTTGATGACGGCATGCAGTTTGGTTTCCATGCCCGCCATGGCGTAAATTTGCCCGGCCAGCGCGGGGATGAAGAACGAATTCATGACCGAGGAGGCGGTAATTTTGAACTGTATGGGCCGGTCAACCGGCGCGGCCATTTCGTTGACCGTGGCAATGCCGTACTCGGGGTAAATAAACAGCCATTTCCAGTCTAGCGCCACCACCTCAACCGTAAGCGGCTGCATGTCGTGCGGCACCGGACGGTTTGCGTCGATTCGGTCGAGAGGGCGGTACGGGTCGAGCAAGTGCGTACTGACCCAGGTAACGCTACCCAGGGCGATGATGATCATGAGCGGTACAGACCAGATCACCAGCTCAAGCTTGGTGGAATGATGCCACTCTGGGTCGTAGCGGGCCGCAGTATTGGATGAGCGGTAGCGCCAGGCGAACACAACCGTGGCAATGATGACTGGCACGATCACAATAAGCATGAGGCCGGTTGCCACATAGATGAGGTTGCGCTGCTGCACGGCGATATCGCCTGACGGATCGAGCAGTACTGTGTTGCAGCCTGTCAACAGAAATGCAACAACAAATACAAAAACACGTTTTAAAACATTGATACGAATCATGGCCCTGACGCTGGAAATGCTGTAGTCGCACGAAAGGGCGTACTATAAATTCGAACAGCGTCAATGGGAATTGGACATTTTGTCCTACCCTGCAGCGCAGCAACGATATCGGGTTTTGTCCAATAGCGCCGCATTTCCTGTAGTGAGATGCTTCAAACTTCATATTAATGCCGCACAAGAAGGACCGACCACTATGACTGACCAAGTCCTGCATTCCCCTCTTCCGGGCGCGCGTGCCCGGCGTGACGAACGTGCACGCGTTTCGCGTGAGCAAGCAGGCCATGAAGCCGTTACCCCCGGAGATATCGCCGTGGGCGTCATCATAGGCCGTACCTCAGAGTTTTTTGACTTTTTCACCTACGGCATTGCCTCGGTGCTGGTGTTTCCGCAGGTGTTTTTTCCCTTTGCCGATGCGGTAACCGGCACCATGTACGCCTTCGCGGTCTTTGCACTGGCATTTGTGCTGCGGCCCTTTGGCACAACGCTCTTCATGCACATACAAAAGCGCTGGGGACGAGGCATTAAGCTAACGATTGCCCTGTTTTTGCTAGGTACCGCCACAGCTGGCATTGCCTTCCTGCCTTCTTACGCATCCTCTGGTGGCCTGGCCATCGCTCTGCTGGCCGTCTTCCGCAGTTTGCAAGGCGTCGCCTACGGCGGTTCCTGGGACGGTCTGCCCTCGCTGTTGGCGCTAAACGCACCATCCAGCAAACGCGGATGGTATTCCATGCTGGGGCAACTGGCTGCGCCTCTGGGCTTCTTGGTGGCCGGCGCGTTGTTTCTGTATTTGTATACGCGACTGTCCACCGCTGATTTTCTCAGCTGGGGCTGGCGCTTTCCCTTTTATGTCGCCTTCGCCGTCAATGTTGTAGGCCTTTTTGCCCGCCTGCGCCTGGTACTTGCCAGTGAATACACTCGCCTGCTCGAAGAGCGTGAACTCAAGCCTATCGGTACGCTAGAAATGCTGCAGACTCAGGGCTATAACCTTTTCATCGGCGCTTTCGCTTCGCTGGCCAGTTATGCGCTTTTCCATCTGGTCACCATTTTCCCGCTCAGCTGGATTGTTCTGAACAATAGCCAGGGCGTGGCCGACGTACTGACCGTCCAGTTAGTGGGAGCAGCGGTGGGCATTGCCGCCATGTTTGCCTCGGGCTTTATTGCCGACCGTCTGGGCCGACGCATCACTCTGGCGCTCAGTGCCGTACTGATCGGTATTTTCGCCATTGCATCGCCTTGGCTATTGTCGGGTGGCGCGGTCGCGCAAGACGCCTTTATTTTGGTAGGTTTTGCCCTGCTTGGGCTTTCTTATGGTCAGGCTTCGGGTACGGCAACTGCCAACTTTATGCCGCGGTGTCGCTACACGGGCGCCGCACTCACCACCGACCTGGCCTGGCTAATTGGTGCTGCCTTCGCCCCACTGGTTGCATTGGGCCTGTCTCTTGAGTTCGGGCTAGGGGCCATAAGCCTTTATTTGCTATCAGGGTCAGTCTGCACACTGATCGCCTTATACATCAACCGTCGCGTCCATAGTCGGCGCGTATAGCCACGCGTGCCGCTTTGCGGCACGCCGAAACTTCTTGACTTCGCCGGTCAGGTGCATATACTTACGTCCATCAAGGGGAGTAGCTTACCTTTCCGCGGCGTCGTCAATACGGCCGTTTGCAAACTAAACGCAAACTCCCGGTGCCCGGGCAACACCACGGTGTTGCAAGCAAGACCTTGCCAACAAGGGCAAGGTACGTACTCCGTTTGTGATATGGCCTGTGTCCTTTGGGATCAGGCCATTTTTGCGTTTGCCCGGGCTATTCAGCGTTTTCTGTATACCCATTTACACAAACGCCATTCAAGCGGGCTTACCGGCCGGCCAGATCCACTTCCATAAATAAGCTTTATTTTTACTTTTAGGGTGGCTAATGCTTGAACTATTACAAACTCTAAGTTGGAGTGCCGTCTTTCAGATCATACTGATAGACATCCTGCTGGGCGGCGACAATGCGGTCGTTATTGCCCTGGCTTGTCGCAACTTGCCACAAAAACAACGTATGCAAGGCATTTTGTGGGGTACTGCGGGTGCCATTGGCCTGCGCGTCGTGCTTATCGCCTTTGCACTCACCCTGCTCAGCATCCCCTACCTCAAGGTCGTGGGCGCAGTGTTGCTGTTTTGGGTCGGCGTCAAGCTGCTTATTCCAGAAGACGATGAGCACGGCAATATCAAAGGCGGTGCGTCTATCATGTCGGCGATCAAAACCATTATCATCGCCGACTTCGTCATGAGCCTGGACAATGTCATCGCGATTGCAGGTGCAGCACAAGCCGCTCACGCCGACCACCAGATCGCACTGGTCGCTTTTGGCCTAATCATCAGTGTGCCGATTATCGTGTGGGGCAGCACGCTTGTGCTCAAGCTTATTGACCGCTTCCCGCTCGTTGTCACCTTCGGTGCGGCACTATTGGGCTGGATCGCCGGCGGCATGTTAATTACCGATATCGCCATTGTCGAACGCTTTGGCGAGCCTACCAGTACAGTCAAAATTGCCGCCGAGGTTACGGGCGCACTTGTCATCGTCTTGTTAGGCCGCTGGCTGGCATCACGCAAGCGCGCATCCATGGCTACAGCTGCCAGCAACTAAGCAATCGGGCAGCAACCACCGCCCTGCCGCAAGGCGGGGCGGTCTGATTAAAGCGTGGGTAAAACGCAGCCTCGTCATTAAGCGTTTGGGCCAATTACCGTCCGACTCGCGGTGCTGGGCACAGAAAATGCTATAGGGTCTTCACATGGCCAAATCAACGGCTCCACCCTGGGGTCGTCATGCCATGCTTTAACAGGAAGCCTCATCATGAATAAAGACCAAATCAAGGGCGCGGGCAAAGAAGTTAAAGGCGCCGTCAAAGAAACCGTCGGCAAGGTAACCGGCGATCACAGCACTGAGCTTAAGGGCAAGGTCGAAAAAAACGTCGGCACCGCGCAGCGTAAAGTTGGCGATGCAAAAGAAGCGATTCATGACGCACACAAAAAATAGTCAGCCCCGATCTTTGCATCAGTCGGCATCACAATAGCCCCTCAGCCTGTTCGCAACACCAAACAGGCTGGCTGTAAGCCGATTATGCTGTCAGCGCGTGCACCAGCTCCAGCAAGCTGGCCATGCGCTGATTTTTATTGTGTAGCCCATTAACCCATGCGCGGCATTCAAGCCCATCCCTTCTCGCTGGGCACAGGCCTCAAGTAAGAATCGTCTGATGCGGACGATGCCCTTATTTTTATTGCACAGCGCATTAACGTATGCTCGGCACTCAAGCTCAGGCTTCCTTGCAGCGCCCGGGCCAAAAACAAGAACCAGCCGACGTTGTATCAGGGGGCCTGCACGTCGCCGCGATGGCGGCCGGTTTGCCAGTTAATCGGATACCATAGCAGGCAATCAAAAAAGAACGCAAAGCAGGTCAACACAGGCAGGGTCATCGTAGTGAACATCATTTTTTACAGCCCAACTCGGGCCCGATCCCAGCAATGGGAACACCACCTGAAAGCACAAGGGCTGCAATTTAATGCACAGCACTGGGATACCGAAACGACGCCGTCCGGCGATGGCGAGGCAGACTATGCGATCGTCTGGCAACCACCTGAGCAGCTGTTTCAACACCATACCCGTGTCAAAGCGGTATTTAACGTGGGTGCGGGCGCAGATGCCATCCTGAAACTGCGCTCATTGCCTGATCATGTAAGCATTGTGCGGCTCGACGACGAAGAGATCGGCAACAAAATGGCGGAGTACGTGCTGTACATGGTGGCTCGCATCACCCGGAGCATGGACTGCTACACCATGGCAAAAGCTAACAATGACTGGGCACCGGCACCTTATGCGCACTTTTCAGACTGGCCCATAGGCCTGATGGGCCTGGGCAAGATCGGACAGCAGATCGCGGGTATGCTCAGCAGCCTGGGCTATCCGACCAACGGATGGGCACGCTCGCCTCGCGACCTCAACGGCATCAATTGTTACCATGGCGCTGATCAGTTTGTCGATTTCCTAGAGGCTTCTCGCATTGTTATTAACGTGCTGCCGCTTACTGACGAAACGACCGGCATCCTGAACACGCAAACTTTCAGCCATATGCCTAGAGGCAGCTACATCATTAATATTGGTCGCGGGGAGCATCTTGATGAAACCGCATTACTGCCGGCTCTCGATCAGGGCCAGCTTGCAGGCGCCGTGCTTGATGTGTTCCGTCAAGAGCCACTGCCTGAAAGCCATCCGTTCTGGAGTGACGCACGCATACACATTACCCCACACATTTCGGGGGCTACCAATCTTGCGCTGGCCATGAAGCAGATTGCCGCAAAGATCGCGGCGCTACACGTGGGCCAGACCATTTCCGGCATCGTAAACCGACGTACTGGGTATTGATGCAAGCAAATTTCAAACGTTTAATGAATGTGGGTTACTCAACAACATTTATGCAGCTTTGCACTGACATTCGTTCAATATTACACAACGGTGCAAGCCACATTCACAACCTGAAAAAGCCGTTGGCCTTTTTTGTGATGATGGCCTCGCTGGGTGGATGCTCGCTGCCGGTGCTCGATCACGGCGTGAACACGACCGCGCTGCCCAAAGCCCTTGCCGAAGAAACCCGGCTGGGGCGTGCAATTGCCCCTCAGGTGGCGTCCCATCCGGGCACCAGCGGCATTTTTTCGTTGCCACAGGCCCTTGACGCGTTTGCAGCACGTATGCTGCTGTCGGCTACAGCAGACCAGACACTCGACGTCCAGTATTACATCTGGCGCAAAGACACTACCGGCATTCTGCTTCTTGAAGCCCTGCACGCCGCAGCAGATCGAGGCGTACGGGTGCGGCTGCTGCTGGATGACAACGGCATAAGCGGGCTGGATGACGACCTGGCCGCGCTTGCCACACACCCAAATATCGAAGTGCGCCTGTTCAACCCGTTTGTGTTCAGACGCTTCAAGCCGCTGGGGTATTTAACCGACTTTAAGCGTCTTAATCGGCGCATGCACAACAAATCAATCACCGCCGACAATCAGGTCACCATCATAGGTGGCCGCAATGTGGGCGACGAGTATTTTGGTGCCAGTAACGGGGTGCTGTTTTCCGATCTTGACGTGATGGCCATTGGCCCCGTCGTCACCGATGTTTCCACCGACTTTGACCGCTACTGGGCTAGTGAATCTGCCTACCCCATAGAGCAGCTTGTGTCAGCGGTCAGCGCCTCAAGGCTTGACGACCTGGCCGCTAACGCGTCGAAGGCAGAAAAATCGCCCGCTGCAGAAAGCTATATCAAGGCACTGCGAGAGCTGCCAATTATTCAGCAGCTGCTGGACCGCTCACTACCATTAGAATGGGCGCCCACGCGTATGGTCAGCGATGACCCTGCAAAGGCGTTAGGCAAGGCGCCGCCCGAAGGCCTGCTCACCCATCAGCTCGCGGCCATTCTGGGCTCCCCCCAACACAATCTAGAACTCATATCCCCTTATTTTGTGCCCACGGCAACAGGCGTGGATGCCTTCCGTGCGCTTGCCGATAAGGGCGTGAACATTCGCATTCTCACAAACTCGCTGAGCGCAACCGATGTGGCTGTTGTGCATGCTGGGTATGCAAAATGGCGCAAAGACTTACTGAAAGCCGGCATAACACTGTATGAGATGCGCAGCGTGCCCATGCAGCCACGAGCAGGAAAAGGTGTGGGGCGTTTTGGCAGCTCGGGCTCCAGCCTGCACGCCAAGACCTTTGCTGTAGATGATGCGCGTGCTTTTGTCGGATCATTTAACTTTGACCCACGCTCGGCCAACCTGAACACCGAGCTCGGCTTTATTATTGACAGCCCGACCCTGGCCGGGCGAATTGATGCAGCCTTTACCGAACAGGTTCCGCAGCACGCCTATGAAGTACGGCTTGCAGAAAACGGAAAACTGGTCTGGCTGGAGCGCAACCACAACGAGATCGTGCGTTATGAAACCGAACCTGAATCCAGCTTTTGGCGCCGCGCCAGCGTGTGGTTTTTTTCATTGCTGCCTATCGACTGGATGCTGTAGCTCAAGACGGGTGGGCGCTAGCTACCCGTCTGGGTAATAAACCTAGAGAAACACTGACCGCATAGCCTGCACATGGTTGATGACGTTCGCCGCGAATTCGGGGTCATTAATATGCGCCTGCACGCGCTCCAGCGTATGGGTTTCTGTCTCCACAAAGTGCTGCCCGATGGCATCGAATAACGCCTGATTCGCCAAGGGATCATGAAATGGCTGACCTGGTGCATCCAGGGCAGACAGGCCATGCATAGGCATTAACAGGCGCACAATACCCGGAGACTGGTTGAGTTTTTGAGCGATCTCCCGCCCCGCCCGCTCCAGTTCTTCAGCGGTGCTGCGCATTAGTGTGAACTGGGCATTGTGAACATGAAAAAGTCGATGATCAAATTTTTGGGGTACTGTTGCGCGCGGCCCGAAATTGATCATGTCGAGCGCCCCCAGCGAACCTATCCACGGAAGCCCAAGCACCGACGCGGCTTCCAGCCGCTGCGGCCCTGCGTCACACACACCACCGGCAAGGTGCTGACCTACTTCCGTGGTGGTGAGGTCAATAATGGCACGCAGCAGGCCGGCCCGGGCCAAGGCCTCCAGCGTACGCCCGCCGGCACCATTGGCATGGAACACCTGGCAATCGAAACTATCCTGCAGGCCTGCAGCAACCATCTGGACGCAGGGGGTGGTAACGCCAAACATGGTCAAAGCGAGAGCCGGTAGATCATCATGCTGATCAGGCAAAAACGTATACGACACCATGCCAACCATGGCGTGCGCAGCATTAGCCAAAATGTGACGCGACAGGCGGTTAAGCCCGGCCAGATCTGTGACCGGGTACAACATCATCACGTCATAAATATCGACGTAAGGCGAAACATTGCCCGAGGCAACGGTGGACACCAGCAGTTTCGGCATGCCGAAAGGCAGGCTGTGCATGGCAGGGGCAATAAGAGAGGCACCACCTGAGCCTCCTATGCCTATCATGCCGCCAATAGCGCCGCTGGCCTGTTTTGCGTTGACCAAATGCGTTAAAGCGGTACTCATGGCGGCAACAGCCCGACCTCGGTCGCCATGCGCCATGACGGCCGACACACCTTTCGGATGCCAGCCCGCCACCTCAGACGCCGATACATCCGCTTCATGAGCATGACTGCGCGTGCTGACATCGACGGTCGTGACCGGCAAGCCGGCGTCGCGAATTAGGCCTGCCAGGTAGAAAAGCTCGTCGGCTTTTGTATCGAAGGTGCCGACAACCCATACGTGGCTGTCACGCCTCTTCATGTTTTAGATCCAAAACGGTCTTGCACACACTGGAAGAAAATTCCGAACGTGTCGGCTACGCGCTTGACCGCCTCTTCTTCCTGCTCAGCGGGCACATCAAACTCGGCCCACCATTGCCCGAAGCACTGTCCACTTTCGGTGACAGGAAAAAGCTGCATCTGCGCAACGTAGTTGGTCCAGGGCGCATCGATATGAATAATTTCATAGGTGCACCGAAAGTCGCGGTCTGATAGTTCAAGCAGGCGCTCTCGCAACATACCGCCGTCTTCCCGCACCCTGAAATTGCGAACACAGCCGACACGATCGGCGGGCCACTCATCTTCGATATATGACTTCTCGAAAAACGGATGGTAGTTTCCAAGATCACCAAAATCGCGCAGCATGCCCCAGGCCTGTTCCAGGCTTGCATCCATTACTGCACTGACATATACGCGAGCCATACTGTCTCCTCCTGCCCCTTGCTATGAGAGGCTTATAACGTGTTATCAATGTGGCCTTAAAGCCCTTATCTGGTAATGTCTTTGTACCGCCTGACATGTTTCTCTATGGCAATCTCTGTTGGCAGACGCTCCATGCTGCTGGCACCGTAAAAGCCATTGCAGTGCTTGCTGTGGCGAAGCACATACTCGACATCTTCGGGCATGGAAATCGGCCCGCCGTGCGCGATGACGATCACGTCTTTGCGCACGCGCCTGGCCGCCTCGCCCCATTCGTCAATCAACCTGACTGACTCTTCCAGCGACTTCGACGTGTTTGCGCCGATTGACCCACCCACGGTGACACCCATATGCGGCACGATAAAATCCGCACCTGCGCGTGTCATCTCTACCGCTTCTTCTGCACTGAACACATAAGGCGTTGTTAACAGGTCCAGCTCGTGCGCCTGCCGTATCATGTCCACTTCGGTGGCATAGTTGATGCCGGTTTCTTCCAAGCTTTGGCGGAACGTGCCATCAATAATGCCCACAGTCGGAAAATTCTGCACTCCCGAAAAGCCCATGTCTTTCAGCTTCTTCAGGAAAACCGGCATGATTATGAAGGGGTCAGTGCCATTAACGCCCGCAAGCACTGGCGTTCGTTTGCAAACGGGCAGCACTTCGCCCGCCATTTCAACAACGATCTCGTTGGCATTGCCATAAGCCAGCAACCCAGCCGAAGACGCACGTCCGGCCATCCGGTAGCGGCCAGAGTTATAGATAACGATCAGGTCAATACCCGCCGCCTCTTCACATTTTGCAGAGATGCCAGTGCCTGCTCCCCCACCGATAATGGGCTCGCCTCGCGAAACCATATCCTGAAATTTTTGCATTAATGTCTGGCGGTCATGCCCTGCCATAGCGTGCTCCTGAGAAACTACCTTGGTTAAATAATCGGTCGCGTCGCAACAACGTTGCGCCGTCGACATCTTTACGTACATGGCCCGGCATACAGGCCGCCGGGCTTGCCCACACCTCTATAATCTGCAAACAGACTGGCGCGTGACTACAGGTGGCTTTCTTTTTATGATCAATACTCCCAACCTGCAAACCGAAACACACATCTATGGTGACGACACGCGTCTTACCACGGTGCGTGCCGAGCATTGCGAAGCCCTGGCCTCGCGCCATATCGCCCATGTAGCCGTCATCGATGCTGCTGCGCCCTACACCATTGTGCGCACCCGCCTTAGCGGCTCGTTTCTGCAAGTATGTCTGGGAGGTGAAGGCAGAACCTTGCTTGACGGGCGTTGGCACAGGCAGAGCGCAGGTATTGCCAGCTTTGCGCCCGCCCATGCACTGCATGCCTTCCATTGCTTGCCTGACGTTCGATGGCAGCTTTGCTGGGTGCGCTTCATGCCGTCTTCGCCACGATCGCTGGCCGGCGCCATGACGCCGGGGCTCACCCACTTTGATGGCCAACCACTCCAGCATGCCATTCTGGGTCTGGCGCAAGAGATGAGCATCAGTGCCGATCCCGGCTCTTGCGCCGCCTGGGTTGACCTTATTGAACGCTATGTCGCACGCATGGTCGACCCCTGGCAACGCGAACCGCGACTGAATCAGATGTGGACCGCAGTACTGGCTGACCTGGGCCGCGACTGGAAGCTCGACGACCTGGCTGGCCTTGCCAATATGAGCCCTGAACATCTTCGTCGCCTGTGCTGGAAAAACTTCGGCCGCAGCCCGGGCAAGCAGCTGACTACCATGCGTATTGCTCAGGCTGCCCATCAGCTTGTCACGACATCCAAAAAAATTGAAGTCGTCGCCCGCAACGTCGGATACATAAACCCCTTTACGTTTTCCAATACGTTCAAGCGTCTGACGGGCTTTCGGCCTTCTGAGTACCGCAGCAAACCCAGAGGCTAAGCCCGGCGTCCACCGATGCGGCACGACGCCAGATGCAATCAGGCTTGATCTCACTTTTTGACCAGATAGCATTTGCTGTCAGATAGCGGCGCAAAGGCCTGGGCGGCGGGTATGGTTTTTATCAGCTTGAAGTAATCCCATGGCTTGGCCGACTCTTCTGGCGACTTCACTTCCCACAGATACATATCATGTACCATGCGTCCGTCTTCGCGGATGGCTCCGTTGGTGGCGAAGAAGTCATTAACAGGCATCTCGCGCATTTTTGCCGATACGGCATCTGGATCATCGGTACCGGCTGCCTCGACGGCTTTCAGGTAGTGCATGGTCGATGAATAATCACCCGCGTGAGCCATATTGGGCATGCTTTGCATGCGCTCGTAGTAGCGCTTGGCAAAATCACGCGAACCATCATTCATGTCCCAATACCAGGCATTAGTCAGCTGCAGTCCCTGAGCAACGTCCAACCCCAATGCATGCACATCGTTAATCCACAACAACAACGCGGCCAGCTTCTGATTCGGCGTCAGCCCAAACTCACGGGCAGCCTTGATCGCATTGACTGTGTCGTGCCCCGTAGAAGCCAGCCCAATGATTTTTGCGCCTGAAGTTTGTGCCTGCAACGCAAAGGATGAGAAGTCTGTGGTGCCGAGCGGATGCCTTGCCGCGCCGACCACACGTCCGTTAGCTGCCCGAACCACCTCACTGACCTGCTGCTCAAGACCTATGCCAAATGCGAAGTCAACCGTCAGGAAAAACCAGGTATCGCCCCCCGGCTGCTCAGCAATCGTGCGGCCTGTGCCATGAGCCAGCGAATAGGCATCGTAAGTGTAATGAACGGTATAGGGCGAGCACATCTCGTTGGTCAGGCCGACATTGGACGGGTTATTCACAATAATGTGCCGCTTCTTGTCTTTGGCGATGCCCGCGACCGCCAGTGCAACACCTGAGTTGGCCAGGTCGGTGATCATGTCGACATCTCCCGTGTCGAACCACTCGCGCGCCTTGGCCGCCCCGATATCGGGCTTATTGAGATGGTCTGCGTAAACCACATCGATAGGTTTACCGAACATGGTACCGCCGTAATCTTCCACCGCCATCTTTACGGCCTCAATGGCCCCCTTGCCGGAAACGTCAGCGTATACACCTGAGATGTCAGTAAGCACGCCAATGCGCAGCACGTCTCCAGACAGGGTTTGGGCGGACGCTGTCGTTGCACCGGCGGCGAACGCAAGGGAAGCCATCGTACGGCTCCAGAATTTGGTTTGCATGGGTATGTCTCCTAGTTATTGTGTATGGCAAATTCGGATCAAAATCACAAAAAGCGCCATACATCCATGCTAAGCAGACGAAAGATACCCGTCCATGCCTGCAGAACACCACAACCTATCAGAAATACACATTTACCGGCAATGCCTTAGGCCTGACGGCGGCAGCGTGAAGCGGACCTTAGCTGAACACCCAATGTCGCAAACAGAAAGCCATATGGACGGCCAGACTGAGCGGAAGGGGAAAAGCGGAGAACCCGTTTGATGGCTTAATTGCTTGATTGCTTGACTAAGAAAGGTCTGAATAAGTCGGTTTTCAGCCTCGCCCGCTGTCGTAAACAATTGATTTAATTGAAGCTGTTTTTTTTCGACCTCGAGCTTGTTCAGAGGATCTCTAACTGACTGACTAACTGATGCCCGATCAGCGCGACGGACACGAACATCTCTAAGGATAGCTATCGTTAATGCTAATTGACGGAAATAGGGTCTGGCCCCATTATGGAAAAAGTATCACAGCGCTGTAGCACCACTGACATATACGGCTGTCATCATACGGCGCTGGCTTCAACTAACGAGGCTTTGCACAAGTCGTCGTTCACAACTGTTAATCGCCTGTTCTTTGCTGTAGTCGCCACTTCAACTGGCGCGACCGTAAAAAAACATGGCTGTCTAACGCCGCACTATGAGGTTCAAGATGCTGCAGAATAAGCCTACCGAAGCCCCTTACCGCAACTGGAAGGTCAAACAGTATGTGGTGCCACTGTCTATGCGTATCGTTAACGAACGTGCCCAGCGCGACCAACCACCCATGCGATCGCTGCACAACGGCACTGACAAAGACGTAAAAGAAGAGCAGTAATACGCGCTAGCACGCTAAAAACGGGCCAGTTAAGTTAAGCAGGCGAAACACCAGGAACACCGCGCCGTATTAACGCAGAAAATGCATCGTCGTCTCCAGCCGCCACCGCGCGGCTGTGAATACGGCCCGCCTCACGCAGGCTTGCAAACGAATGGCCGCCAATCAGGCCGCCATGATCATAGGCATAATTTGCAAAATAGCCTGACAGCAGCAGCCGGTAATCAAAAGGCAGGCCCGGATCAACGTGACGAGCTACGTCGTAAACAATCGTGGTGCAGTTGCTGGTTAGCGAGTTGTAAAATTTGGGTTTGTTCAACAGCGCCTGAGCATCAGTCAGGTACACCATAAACAGTGTCTTGAGCTGCTCTGGGCTTAGGCTGAGACGGTAAACATATACATCTTCGCCGCGAATATTGCTGCGAACACGGATAATATCGCGCTCGTCTGCCGCGATAATAACCTTTTCAAATTGCCGAAAAAACCCGCCTACTGCCGAAAAGCTTTCTTGTTGTTCTTTGCGAATTTCAAGCGAAAACACCACGCGCTGGCCATCGTCAAAACCAAAAGAAACCAACGTATGGGCAATCTTCGGCCCCATCCAGTACGACAGAAACAGATCGGCATTTGCCAGCGTATCAAGGTCATAGTGACGCGTTTCCCAACGTGGGGTGTAGTCAGTTTCGCTACGCCAGTCAAAGTTACGCACATTACGCAACTCCACCATATTGCCCTTTACATCTGATTCAAGCATTCTTGCCACATCATCGGCCCAGAAACGCTGATGCGACGGGGCCAAGGTGCTCCACCAGGCCAGCAACGCACCCGCTATCGCGGCATAGGCCAGCCAAGACAGGCGTGCCGAGTGTACACGTGCGGCGCGAGTAGGACGGGATCTGTAAATAATATAAACGCCCAGCGCACACCATGCAGAAATGACGACCCATCGAACCGGCAAAGGCCCCGGCAGTTGATACCACATTGCCATGGCTCCCCAGACGGTATATGCCGCAACAAGGACGCACACGAGAATGCGCATGACGCGCTGAGCGAGAGTGGTGTGATACATAGGCTTTAAAAGTACGTTATTCTGTGAGGAATCCCGGCCTTATGGTCGGGATTTTTATGCCACTGATTAGCGGAGCATTCGGCTCCAGAAGATTGCTGCCTTGCTCGCCCCGTCTTGAAGGTCGGGGCTGACACTCAGGCGTGTGGTAAAAATTATTTAATTAAGGAGTAGTGTTTATGGCTCAAGCCTCAGCCCGTCACGTTCTGGTCGACAACGAAGCCAAGTGCAACGAACTCAAAACGGCTATTGAAAATGGCGCCGACTTTGGCCAGGTCGCCAAAGAAAACTCAAGCTGCCCGTCCAGCCGCGACGGTGGCAATCTTGGTACATTTGGTCGCGGCCAAATGGTACCTGAGTTCGACGCAGTGGTCTTTAGCGCCCCCGTTGGTGTTGTACAAGGCCCAGTAAAAACCCAGTTTGGCTACCATCTGCTCGAAGTTACTGAGCGCCAAGATTAATGTTACAGGTCGGGGGCTGCTTTGGTAGCCGCTGACCGAACATGGCCGTGACGGTCGGCGCATGAGTGCGCCCAACCGTCGGCTGCCATACTGCACATGTAGCACCCCGCTAAGCATTGTATTTTAACGCTTGTGGATCAGGCTTTTTGAAGCCTCAAGCACAGACTGATTCAAAACATTCATGGCTTGCGAGTTTATGCGCCAGTGTTGCCAGTAAAGTGGCACGTCTTCCCAGGCTCTTGCGCGCAGCGGCACCAGAAGGCCGTCGTTCAGTTCTTGCTCAACCATAGGTAATGGGTTCATGGTCCAACCCAGCCCATCAAGTGTGGCCCGCACAAACGCCCTTGACGAGGGTAACCACCATACAGGTGGTCTCCAGGGTTGTTCTCCCATAACTTTTAGCGCAAAACGCGCCTGCATGGCATCTTTGCGATTGAACACCAGCACTGGTGCCTCAGCCAGCGTGCGCGCACTGACGCCCTTAGCAAAATACTTGTCATGAAACGCCGGCGAGCAGGTTGCCACATAGCGCATGCTGCCCAATCGATGAACATGGCACCCCTGCACAGGCTCGCCCAGCGTGGTCACCGCACCCAACACGGTGCCATTGCGAAGTAAGGCGGCGGTATGGTCCTGATCTTCTGACTGCAGATCGAGCGTTGCATTAGTACGTGCTGAAAACAGCGCCGCCGCCTGCATAAACCATGTTTCGAGGCTGTCATGATTGACGGCGATCGCGATGCTGGCCTGCGGGATGTCTTCATCAAAACCCAGTCGGCTCAGCGCGTCATGCTCTAGCAGTGCAGCTTGCTCGGCCAGATGCACCAGTATCTGGCCGTCAGGCGTTGCAGCCGTAGGCACAGTACGCTGCACCAACAGCCTTCCCATACGCCCCTCAAGCAATTTGATGCGCTGTGAAACAGCCGAGGGCGTTACGTTGAGCACTGCAGCAGCCCGCTCGAAGCTGCCTTCACGCACGACGGCCGCTAATGCACGCAGGTTTCCGTGATCCAGGTTCATATCATTAGCTTTTCTTAAGTTGGTTAACTTGGTTTAGCTGTATTTTATATCAAGACCAAGGCAGAATAGCTGGGGCTAATAGCGAAGGGCTATGGCGCTTTTTTTGGTTTGCAGAGTCATTATGTTTTCGCTTGTATCTTATCCCCCTCTTTTTTCAGCTTGGGCCAGCGGCGTCGCCACCGGCATGGGCCTGTTCGCCGTCGTGGGTGCGCAAAGCGCCTTCATACTGCGGCAGGGCTTAATGCGCGCCCATCTCATCAGCGTTATTCTGATTTGCGCTTTAATAGACTCCGTCTTTATCTTTGCCAGTGTTTGGGGTTTGCAAGCTGTCACCGCCTGGCTGCCAGGCCTAAGCGAGTTCATGCTCTGGTTTGGCGTAAGCTTTCTGCTCTGGTACGCGTTTCAGTCTGCACGGCGCGCCGTCACACATACCAGCGGGCTGGTCGCCGCTCGGCAAGCCGTGCCATCGCGACGAGGTGCCCTTCTGGGCGCTGTGGGGTTTAGCCTGCTCAACCCACATTTCTGGCTCGATATGATGGTGGTCGGGTCGTTGGCCGATCGCTTCGAAGAGGCCCGCATCGGTTTCGCCATCGGGGCGCTTACGGCCAGCATTGTGTGGCTGGCCATTTTGGGCGCAGGCTCCCGCTTGTTTGCGCCGTTGTTCTCCAACCCCCGGGCATGGCGCATACTTGATGGCATTATTGCCGTTATCATGACCGGCCTCGCGCTAGGGTTGGCCTATAAAGGCGTTTAATTGCCGCGTGCTGCATCGCCAACGGCCAAAGCACTGCACTTTGTTACGAAAGGAATACACATGAGCACCTGGTACATCTTGCCCAATGGCAATATTAAAAACGCAGACGGCCTGGAGCTTCAGCCTGAAAGAGACTGGTTTCCCACAGACACCAGCATGGCAGACTTTTCAGACCGGCAACGGGCTTTGGGAAAATCTGAAATCCAAATTATCAAGCGGATGATGGACATGGCGATCGAGGCCGAAACCTGGGCACAGCGTAACCTGGCCTGACGCGCAACCAACCGCGCTGCAACGCCTTCCCATGAACAATGGTTTGAAGGCCCTTCAATACACCCCTGCCTGAGATAGGGGAAATACCGCTCGGCACGTTGCCTGCTGAAACGTCAGCAAAAGTAAAAACGTGCTGCTGGCAAGCGTTATACGGCCGTACCCGACAAGCCACACTTTGCCCGCACAGGGCACTAGCGGCAGGCCGAACGTGTAATCAAAAACATACTAGCGTCGGCCGCCGCAATACATTGCGCTCGGTGCCCATGCTGCACCGTGTCACCCACTTACAGCCGTCTATCGTCACCACCAGACATGAACTTGGCCCAGATCATGCCGGCCAACGCGGCCATCCCCACTGCCTTCCAGGGGTGCTGGCGTATGCAGCGCTCGCCCGACTTTACGGTATTGCAAAGGCGCTCTTCAATGGTGCCGCGATAATCGTCCAGTTGCCTGCCAGCCAGGTCTAGCTGCACGCGTAGCTTGTCGCGTGCTGCCTGAACCTCTGCACCACTGTAGCTTGCCGTTGTTTTGAGTAAGTCTTCGGCGCTCTCAACGAGGTTATCAAAGCTGGCCTTTACTTGCGCACTATCGACTTTATCGTGATCATCAAAGTCGTTACTGTCTTCAGACTGCGTTTTGTCGTTCATGTAAATACTCCGAAAATCGCCGATTTTCAGACCGGCTGTTAAACAAGCGTAGCCAACCAGCCACGCCGCCTGTATTTGTTGCCCATCAATCTGTAGTTTGCTCCCAAACTGCATCATAAAATGCGTCAGGATTGCCTCAGCTGAGGTTTAATGCAGTTACAGGCAATTTCCATGCCCAGATGCGGCTTCATACAAGCATACTCGCAGGCGTATCATTTAAGTTGTCTGCAGTCATTTTGGGCTGGCATTTTCTTACGTTAGCATGGGTAACACACATGCCCGTGCCATCTACTTCGTAGTACGCTTTTATTTTGAGCCGTTTACCTTCCTAAGCTTGCAGGTAGGCAAACAGCTAAGCCCTTAAGGAGATCGCGCATGCCGCTCAAAGCCTCGACCGGAGAATCATTCAGCCTTCGGTTTAGCCCTGTGCTTTCGCGCCCGCTAGAACTTGCCAGCCGTTTCCTGAACTTTACGCTCACACACGCCGCAAACCTGCCTTGGGTGGCAGAACGCGTTAGTTTCCTTCAGGCGTGGCGCGCCAACCCTCGAAGCATAGGGGCGATCTGGCCATCCAGTGCACGGCTGGCTACAGCCATTACCCGCGAAGCCGACCCACTTGATGGGCCCTGTCTTGAACTCGGCGCTGGCACAGGCTCTTTTACCCGAGCGCTCGTGGCTCAGGGCTTTCTGCCCCAAAACCTGGTGCTTATAGAAACCTGTGAACGCTTTGCGCACCAGCTACGCGATGAATTCCCGGGTGCGCAGGTGCATGAAATAAGCGCCACAAAACTGGCACAACTTCGCCTGTTTCCGGACGAGCGCGCCGGTGTTGCCATCTGCGGGTTGCCGTTGCTAAATATGTCGGCACGGCATCAGGTTGATATTCTGCAGGGCGTGTTTTCACACCTACGGCCGGGCGGTTTCATGCTGCTCTTTACCTACGGGCCTAATTGCCCCGTACCCAGGCGCTTGCTTGATCGCCTGGGTTTGCGGGCGCGACGCACCGAAACCGTTATTGCCAATCTGCCTCCGGCGCATATCTGGAAAATATCCCGACGCTTCTCGCGGCGGCCCGATCCATATGCAGAAGGCATCTGATTCAGCAAAAAATCTTGAGCTAACTGCTCTGGCAAGCGTTCAAGTCAGGCGCTTGCGCACTGCCCCTGAACCAACACGCGGCACCCTGGCTCCGGGCCAGGCGCCGCTTCTTATCACCTTGTGCGCTTATGAAAACACCCCAGGTTACTGACGTTCACCTTGCTGAAACCCTTGTTGAAAGCCAAACACTTTTTGAAGGTGGCTTTCTCAAGGCACGCCGCGACACAGTGCGGTTGCCCGATGGCCAGGTGTCTAGCCGAGAATATATTGTGCACCCTGGGGCCGTGGTTATTATCCCGTTACTGGACGACGGCCACGTGTTGCTTGAACGTCAGTTTCGCTACCCTGTCGGGCAAGTGATGACTGAGTTTCCGGCGGGCAAACTCGACCCCGGCGAAGACCCCCTGGCATGCGCCCAGCGCGAACTGCTCGAAGAAACCGGCTATACAGCCAGACAATGGGCGTGCGCGGGTAAGCTGCATCTTGCCATTGCCTACTCCACCGAAATCATCCACATTTTCTTCGCACGCGACCTCGTGGCCGGCCAGCAACAACTGGACAAAGATGAGTTTCTTGAAGTTCACAGCATGCCTATTAGTGAGCTGCTTGAGGCCTGCCGAAACGGTGCCGTGACCGACGCCAAAACCCTGTCCTGCATGCTTTGGTTGCAAAACGCCCACTCAGCCGCCTGGCAGCTCAACTGGCAGAGCTGACGCAGCGGCATTGGGCGTTGGGCGACTCTATGCGGCATCAAGTTCAGGATAGTGGCGGAACAAGCCATCGCCAAACGGCAACCGACGATCACTGGACAAATACCCCTGAAGCTCTGGCAAGGCTGCTACCCGCTCATGCAGCGCCATAACGCGCTGATAGTGTTGTGCCAGGTGCGACATCCGCTGAGGAAAGGCGAACTGCAAGCCATCAAGCACCTGGAATAACGACAGATCGGCATACGACCACTTGTGGCCTTCAACCAGCCAGCCCTCGTGCTGTGTGAGCACAGCTTCAAAATAGCCCAGAAACTTGGGCAGGCGATTTTCGCGGAAATCAGGTGCCCGACGCAATGCTTCATCGCGCTGCTCTTCGTAGTACATGCCCGAGGCAATAGGGTGATGCGTATCATGGGCTTCGACCACCAAGTCGGCGATGGTTAGCTGTAGTTGATGCACCCAAATGCGCGCTTTGGTACCTTCGGGCGCCAGTCCATGCCGCTCACCGAGAAAAAGCAAAATGGCGGGCGTCTGCGAAACAACCATATCGTCTGCCACTAGATAAGGCGGAGCAAAGGGTGGGTATTTGCGATTTTTTCTTAAGTCGTTCAGCAATAGAGAAGTCTCGCCCCCCTTTTCGCGAGCACAGTCCCGGTACTCAATGCCACCGGCTTCCAGTGCCAGCCGGACAAACTCACCGCGCCCCGGAATGCCATTCCAGTACCATAATTCGTACGTCATGATTGCTCCTGTGCTTGAACAAAGATTGGAATGTTTATCGTACTGCACGGCCCCATTTCGTAACAGTCGCCATTCGTAACGCCAGCCTGACCAGACGTGCATGCTTGCCTGCGCTACCCCCCGAGGCCTATGATTTCGGTAGTTTGAGTCGCCGTCATGGGGTCATGCTGGCGCCGTTCACCTTATTCCATACATGACGGGCCGGTTGCGGCCCACCTGTTCACTTCAAGGAAAGCAACAATGAGTCAGCAACAACCCACGATTCAACGTGTGGCCATCATCGGCGCAGGCGTTATCGGTGCAAGCTGGGCTGCCTATTTTCTGGCACGAGGCATGCATGTTTCCGCCTCCGACCCAGCACCCGATGCCGAAGCTGAACTGCGTCGCCTGGTGCAGTCGTTCTGGCCAGCCCTGCAACAGCAAGGCCTGGCTCCTGGTGCCTCGCTTGAAAACCTGCGTTTTGCCAGCAGTATTGCAGACGCCGTTGCGGACGCTGACTTTATCCAGGAAAACGGCCCGGAGCGCCTCGACATCAAACACGACATCGTGGCACAGATCGAAGCCGCCACACGCGACCACGTCATTATTGCGTCCAGCTCTTCGGGCCTGCTCATGTCTGACATGCAGCAGGGCGCCAAACACCCTGAGCGCATCGTGCTGGGCCACCCCTTTAACCCACCGCACCTTATACCGTTGGTCGAAGTCGTGGCTGGCAAGCAAACCTCAGCAGAAACCGTCGCACGCACCATGGCGTTTTATACCGCCATAGGAAAAAAACCCATACATATACGCGCGGAGGTCAAAGGGCACGTCGCCAATCGGCTGCAGGCAGCGCTATGGAAGGAGGCCTGCTATCTGGTTGACCAGGGCGTCGTGTCAGTTGCCGACCTTGACGTGGCGATTTCTCATGGCCCGGGCTTACGCTGGGCCTTGCTGGGGCCTTTTCTCAACCTGCATTTTTCTGGCGGTGTGGGCGGCATTGGGCATACGCTCGAACACCTGGGCCCCCCCATCGAAGACTGGTGGGCAGATCTGGGGCATGTGCCGCTGAACGAAGCCACCAGAAAAAAAATAGAACAAGGGGTCAAGGAAGAGCTGTCGTCTTACGACGATGCCGACCTGAAGGCCAAGCGTGATCAGCTACTGATTACGCTGCTCGAAGCCAAAAAGGCGGTTGGTAAACTGCCCTGAGTGCAAGCAGCGCCGCAAATTGGGCGCGAATACAGGATCACGGCAACGATTGGGTTAATACGCTGGTCAATGCCGTATTCACGTAATAACTGCTCCGTCCGACTTTCTGTTTGACCAGAAACCCACCCTCTGCGAGCGCGTCGAGGTATTTGGTGGCTGTCAGTCGCGACACCTGAAGGTCGCGCTGAAGGTAGTCGATTTTTGTATAGGGATGCATGAACAGGTTGTTGATGAGATCCTGACTATAAAACTTGAACTCAGCACGAATACGATGCTTGTAATCAAAGAGTGTGCGCTTGATTTCATGGATGGTCGACATCGTATGCCCGGCAGTCTGTTCAACGGCCTCAAGCATGTAAAGCACCCAGTCCCCCCAGGCGCCTTCTTCGCGAACTTGCTGAAGCAATCGATAATAATTGGCCTTGTTTCTCACGATATAGCTGCTCAAATACAAGACTGGGGTGTCCATCAACCCCTGCTGTACGAGATACAGCACATTCAAAATCCGCCCTGTACGGCCGTTTCCATCGTAAAAGGGGTGAATGCTCTCAAATTGATGGTGGATCAATGCCATCTTTATCAGAGGGTCGGCCGCGAAGCTGTCCTCTTCGTTGATGAATCTTTCGAGATCACCCATTAACTGGACGATCTCGATCGGATCCTGCGGAGGAGTGTATACCGTCAGCCCGTCCTGGTTCTTCAATGTCGTGCCGGGCAATTTTCGAAAGCCAGCACTGTTGCGCTCCAGTTCGGCCTGAATGTCCGCGATTGCATTGGCGGTGATCAGCCCGGTTTCACGCACCCGAGAATACCCCAAGCGTAATGCCTGCCGATAGCGCAGCACTTCCTTTGTAGCTGGGTGCATTGCGTCTTCCAGCACCAGTTCGTCCTTGAACAGCTCATCGTGCGTGGTGACGATGTTCTCGATCTCGGAGCTGTCTTTTGCCTCTTGCAGCACAAGCGCGTTTATCAATATGCCCTGATTAGGAATGGAGGCAGCCACCCCCTTCAGTTCTGCTAGCGCTCGCCCGGCAGCCGTCAGCTTCTTGAGGATTTGTGGCGTATCAAACTGGTCAACATCGAGCGCGAACAATGAGGGAAGTGATGACATGCTTAACACCTTGCCTGACGACATGTATAGAAAACCCAATTTTTTATACATTTTACAGAAGACGTGTATAGAAAAACGTATTTTTCTATACACGTTGCAGGTCATAAGCATAAAAAAAGCCTCTTTTATATCCGAGAGGATACGACTGCATATATCACCTATACTACGCAACACGCAGGGGTACTCACCGGGCTTTGTCCGGCGGGTTGAGATAAAACCCTTCGTACCAGTACGGATAACGCCGATGCTGGGAGCGTGCTCGTTCCTCTACTGACCTTGCGTCGTCCGCCGACCTTGCGTCATATTTTCTATAGTCACGAGACAATTCCCTATCGGCTCCATTAATGTTTTTTGGAGCACGCCTTGAAGTCCAATTCCACCTTTTCTGCCCTTGATGCCACCGTCGACACGGCTGCCATCACCCCCCTTCCCTGCTCACACAAAGTGTATGTAACTGGTTCGCGGCCCGACCTGCGCGTACCGTTTCGGGAAATTTCCCAGGACGACACGCCGACCATGTTCGGCGGTGAAAAGAATCCACCGCTAACAATCTACGACACCAGCGGTCCGTATACCGACCCGGCCGCCACCATAGACTTGCGCAAGGGCGTGGCCCCCTTGCGCGAAGCCTGGATTACCGAACGCAACGACACCGAAGTCCTGAGCGACATCAGCAGCGACTACGGCCGTATGCGCCAGCATGACAGCAGTCTGGACAGCATGCGATTTCCGCGCGTGCGCCCCCCTCGTCGCGCCAAGCCCGGCTGTAATGTCTCGCAGATGCATTACGCGCGCCGCGGCATCATTACGCCGGAAATGGAGTTTGTCGCCCTGCGCGAGAACCTGCGCCGCGAGGAATATGTAGAAGCCTTGCGCCACAGCGGGCCTGACGGTGAAAAGCTGGCCAAACGCCTGCTGCGCCAGCATGCAGGGCAATCGTTCGGCGCCGCCATTCCGGCATCTATCACGCCTGAATTCGTACGTGATGAAATTGCACGCGGGCGGGCCATCATCCCCGCCAACATCAATCATCCTGAAATCGAGCCCATGGCCATAGGCCGCAATTTCCTGGTCAAGATCAACGCCAACATCGGCAACTCCGCGCTGGGGTCGAACATCAGTGACGAAGTAGAAAAAATGACCTGGGCAATACGCTGGGGCGGCGACACCGTCATGGATCTGTCGACAGGCAAGAACATACATGAAACACGCGAATGGATACTGCGCAACTCACCCGTGCCCATTGGCACTGTGCCTATTTACCAGGCACTCGAAAAAGTGGACGGCAAGGCCGAAGAGCTGACCTGGGAGATATTCCGCGACACCCTGATTGAGCAGGCGGAACAGGGCGTGGATTACTTCACCATTCATGCCGGTGTTCGCTTGCCCTTTATCCCCATGACCGCTGATCGCATGACGGGCATTGTTTCGCGCGGTGGTTCCATTATGGCCAAGTGGTGCCTGGCGCATCATCGGGAAAGCTTTCTGTACGAACGCTTCGACGAGATATGCGAAATCATGAAAACCTATGACGTAAGCTTCTCGCTGGGGGATGGTCTGCGACCGGGCTCCGGGTATGACGCGAATGACGAAGCGCAGTTCGCTGAACTCAAGACGCTGGGCGAACTAACCCAAGTCGCGTGGAAGCACGATGTGCAGGTAATGATCGAAGGCCCTGGCCATGTGCCCATGCACCTGATCAAAGAAAACATGGACATGCAGCTTGAGCACTGCCACGAAGCGCCCTTCTATACATTGGGACCACTGACCACGGACATCGCGCCAGGGTATGACCACATCACCTCGGGCATAGGCGCCGCGCTTATCGGGTGGTATGGCACCGCCATGCTGTGCTATGTCACACCCAAGGAGCATCTGGGCTTGCCCAACAAGCAGGACGTCAAGGATGGCATCATCACGTATAAGATCGCCGCTCATGCCGCCGACCTTGCCAAAGGGCACCCGGGCGCGGCCATACGCGACAATGCGCTGTCCAAGGCGCGATTTGAATTCCGCTGGGAGGACCAGTTCAATCTGGGCCTGGACCCTGACACAGCGCGCGCCTTCCACGACGAAACCTTGCCCAAAGACTCCATGAAAGTGGCGCATTTCTGCTCTATGTGCGGCCCGCATTTCTGCAGCATGAAAATCACCCAGGACGTTCGGGAGTATGCACACAAAAAGGGGCTGGACGAAGCGCAGGCCCTGCAGGATGGCATGCAGGAAAAATCCATAGAGTTCCGCGAGAAAGGCGCAAGAATCTACCACCGGGCTTGATAAGGTTTTCGCCGGCCTCCGTCTCCACAAGCGGCCGGCGAAAAACTGACCTTTACGCTTTCATGTTGCCTAATTTCCGGCGGGTATGCCACCGAGCCAGGCTGCCGAGGTGTGCCGACATATTCTTTTCCTGGATGCTGCCATATTTAGCGTCTGGCCTGTTTTCCCCCAGATACTTCTGTAGGGAGTTTGAACGGCGGGTATGCCCAGCGGGTATACCTCCGAAGTAGGCCGACAGACATGCCAGCCAGCCCTCCAAGGTATGCCTACGGATATACCGCCGGAGGTAGTCATGAACAAACCAACCCTCGCCATGATGTAAAAAACAGACGGCCACCATAACAATGAAAATAAGAATGGCAGAGGCGGAAGGCCTGGAAGGCACGGCAGTACTTAGCAAACACCCCATAGGCAATCAAAATAGACACAAAAACTGGAACATTACGTATCGATTTTTATGATATAACTACAAAATCAATTACAAACACCTTGTTCCGGAGACATCTGTGCCTTCATTAAAAAACGTTATTTCACTGATTCTGGCTTCCAGCGTGCCTTTTTGTATGCAAAGTGTGCAGGCACAAACGTTTCCAGAGCGCACCGTGACAATACTGGTTCCGTTCGTTCCGGGAGGCGCGTTTGACGTAGTAGCCAGGCTGGCTGCAGAGCGCTTGAGCAAAGAGACAGGCCAGCAGTTCATCGTAGAAAACAAGCCAGGCGCGGGTGGAACATTGGGCGGGCGCATTGTGTCACAATCCAAGCCTGACGGCTATACGCTGTTGCTTTCCGGCGTTGGCCCTATCTCGATATCCCCCGCTGTTTACAAAAACCTTGGATACGATCCCGCCACGGCCCTCGCGCCTGTCATTCAGCTAACGACATCGCCGTTCGTGCTTGTGACATCCCAAGAGTTCAAAGGTAAATCGCTTGACGATTTCACAGCCTTTCTTAAGGCGAGCCCCGGAAAATACAACTATGCCTCTACAGGTAATGGCACCCTTGTTCATCTTGCAGGCGAGTATTTCAAGAACAAGACGCATACCGATTTTGAGCATATTCCCTATTCTGGCGGCTCACAGGCAACCTTGGCACTGATGTCTGGCGATGCGACATTTTCCATTACCAATATCCCCAATGTATTAAGCCAGATTAAGGCGGGAAAACTCATCGGCGTCGCAACCACCGGGAAAACAAGGTCTTCAGCATTACCTGATCTACCCACCATGGCTGAGGCCGGGCTCAAGGATTTTGAACTGTCAGGCTGGATAGGTATTTTTGCCCCAGCGGGCACGCCCGAACCCGTTATCGAAAGCCTAAATGCGGCATTTTCCAAGGTTATGGAAAATCCTGAAATGAAAAAGCGGCTCGAAGAACAGGGCGACGACGTCACCACAGGCTCCGTCGCGCAGTTCAAGCAGTATGTCGCCGATAGTGATGCGAAGTGGAAACAGATCGCCACCGACGCTAACGTATCGATTGATTAAGGCCAGCCATGCCCTGCAAACCCAATACATTTAAAGCCCGCGTCGCTGCTGGCGAAAAGCTGATCGGATTATGGTGCTCGCTGACGTCAGCCACGTCAGTCGAAGTGCTCTCAACCATTGATTACGATTGGTTCCTGCTTGACATGGAACATGCGCCCAACAGCTTGGGTGATATCGTTGATCAACTACGCGTTTTAGACTCCTCGGCCGCCTGCGGCTTCGTCAGGCCGCCATGCAACGATAGTGTTGTCATCAAAAGGCTGCTGGATGCCGGTGCCAAAAACCTGTTGTTCCCGTATGTACAGAATGCGGACGAAGCAAGAGATATCATCCGTGCGACGCGTTACGCGCCGGATGGCGTGCGCGGAGTTTCAACTGCAGGGCGAGCCGCCCTTTACGGTGACTACCCAAACTATCTGAAGGTCGCTGCCGACGAAATCGTCATCGCCATCCAGATAGAAACCGCCGCAGCAATCCAGGCTATCCCATCTATTGTTGCTTTGGCTGAAATAGATATCGTGTTTTTTGGCCCTGCAGACTTGTCTGCGGACATGGGCCTGCTGGGCCAGCCTGAGCACCCCGACGTTAGGGCAAGCATTGCTGCCGCAATCAAGCAAGTTACCGCAGCAGGAAAAATGGCGGGTGTACTGGCCCCCAACCCTTCAGTCGCACGGGCGTATTACGAAGCAGGAGCAAAGTTTATTGCCATCGGCAGCGATCTGGGTTGCTTGCTTACACAGGCAAAAGCCTTGTTGGCGACCACCCAAGACTTTTAATCGGGCAGGTCTAGGACGCCGCGCCATCAAGCCTGACGCTCACCAGGCTGCGCGGCGCTCGAAAATGCCGATGCCTTCAGCTGGCGTGCGGGTACGAGTACGGTTCGGGCACGGCAAATTATGCCGTGCCGCTCTCAGCACCGGTAGGTGCTATGCCGAACCGAGCCGCGCGAAGCCCTGTTCGAGATCCTGCTTCAGATCTTCCACATCTTCAAGCCCGATCTGCAGGCGCAATGCAAGCCCTTCGGGCTTCCAGGAAGTGACTGTGCGGTATTGCCCGCAGTCAAAAGGAATGATCAGGCTTTCATAACCACCCCACGAAAACCCCATGCCGAAGATGGACATGCCATCCAACATTTTCGCCAGATCTTGCTGGCCATAGCCAGGCTTGAGGATGATGGAGAACAGGCCCGAAGCACCTTTGAAGTCACGCTTCCAGTTTTCGTGCCCTGGGCAACTTTCGAATGCAGGGTGAAGTACCCGACTGACCTCGGGCCTGGCCTGCAGCCACTGTGCCATCTCGAGCCCGCGACGTTCAGCCTCTTTCAGACGCAGATGCAAGGTGCGCATGCCGCGCAAGGCCAGCACGCAGTCATCAGCGCCCGGCAGCATGGCCATGGAGTCATACGTGGCACGCAGCGCTGGCCAGCTCTCAGCGTTGGCAGAGACCAGCCCCAGCAGTATGTCTGAATGACCGCCCAGATATTTGGTGCCCGCTTCAACAGAAAGATCTACGCCGTGCTCATGCGCCTTGAAGAAAACAGGCGTTGCCCAAGTATTGTCGATAATGGTCTTGACGCCGTGTTTGCGGGCGACAGCCACAATGGCTGGCACGTCTTGCACTTCAAGCGTTTGGGATCCCGGTGCCTCCAGAAAAATGGTCGAAGTTTCTGGCTGCACCAGGCCTTCAATTTTGGCACCCATCATGGGGTCGTAATACGTGGTGTGCACACCGTACCTGGCCAACATGCCGTTGCAGAAATTGCGGGTTGGACGATAGACCGAATCAGGCATCAGAATGTGATCACCGGCCTTGGTTGTACTTAGCAATGCCAGCACCACTGCACCCAGCCCAGAAGGTGCAAGCACCGTACCGGCAGCGCCCGACAGCTGCGTCCAAGCGTCTTCCAGATTAGCGATGGTCGGCGTGCCCGCTGTGCCATAGGTAAACCTACTGCGTCTGTGTTCCAGATCATCCATAGTCTTATAGATGACTGTAGAACCTTTGTACAGCGGGGCATTGACGAACCCAAACTGCTCTGCGGGATCGCGCCCCAGCTTGGTCAGTTGGGTGGCAACCTCGAATTTTTGATTTTGCTTAGTGGACATAATTTCCTAACCTGATTGCTTCGTCATATTGAGGCATCAATTTACAACAAGTGCGCGATATGGACGAGTGCAACCCATTTCGCATCACGCTGCACAACGTTTAAAAGACGGCTGAACCACTGCGCTGACGGCAAGATGTTGGTGATTTCTTATACGTTATATACGGGTTTTCCCCAACCAGAAACACGTGGTTATGCTTGTATACTTCGCCCCGGGTGTTAGGGCTGCATGTTGCGGCTCGGCAGGTTAAAGCGTAGGTCGGGCCGCCGCGCGGAGACACGTCGACCATGCACAGACATTCGTCCGGGCAATCTATTCCACGCGCCCAAGCCGTCACCGAGCGCGCTTTCTCCGCCATAGAGCGTTTTCTTCATATCGAAGCCGTCAGTGGCATCACCTTATTGCTGGCCGCTGCAGTTGCGCTAATCTGGGCCAACTCGCCCGCCGCCGACAGCTATCACGCCATCTGGCACACCACACTATCTTTTGGCATTGGCGACTTCCAGGTCGCGCAGTCGCTGCATTTCTGGGTAAACGACGCCTTGATGACGGTGTTTTTTCTTGTTGTGGGTATGGAAATCCGCCGAGAAATACACGAAGGCGCGCTGTCCAGCTTGCGACTTGCATCGTTACCGTTGGCAGCCGCCATGGGTGGTGTATTAATACCCGCCCTTGCCTACGTTGCGCTCAACGGCGAACCCCTGCAGCGTCAGGGCTGGGCCGTACCTACTGCCACTGATATCGCCTTTGCCGTAGGGGTTCTGGCCCTGCTGGGCAAGTCTATACCGGGCAATTTGCGCATTTTCCTGCTTGCTGTCGCCATTATTGACGACATTGTCGCCGTACTGATCATTGCCGTTTTCTACTCGGGCGGTCTCGACTTTTCTGGCCTTATTGTCGCGGCGGTTGGCATCATTATGGTGCTTACCCTTCAACGTATGGGCATAGGCTCGGCATGGGCCTACATCGTACCGGGAGCCATACTCTGGACAGGCATGCTGCAAACTGGCGCACACCCGACGCTGGCAGGCGTGGTGCTGGGCCTGATGACGCCCGTGGTACCGCGTCACACCCGCGAACGCCCACTCGATATGCTGCGCGGTGCCGTCTCCGGCCTGAGTAAGCAAGATGAGTCACCCACCAACACATCGCCAGAAGAAATCGCCCAGCCGCTCAAAGCCTTGCGCAAAGCGCAGCGCGAGTTGCTGGCACCCGTTACACGCGTGCAGATGGCACTGCACCCCTGGGTTGCATATGGGGTCATGCCGCTGTTTGCCCTGGCTAATGCGGGGGTAACGCTCGACGGGTTTGATCTGGGTTCGGGTGCAGCGCAAAGCGTTATGGCCGGCATTATCATTGCCCTGGTGTTTGGCAAGCCAGTAGGGCTCATGGCTGCAAGCTGGCTGGCAGTGCGCCTGGGCTTGTGCTCTCTGCCGCCCGGCGTCACATGGCCTGGCATGATGCTGGTCGGCATGCTTGCTGGCATCGGCTTTACCATGTCTATCTTTATCGCCAACCTGGCATTTGATGATGCCACGTTGCTGGGTGCCGCAAAGCTTGCTGTACTGATAGCCTCGACAATCGCCGCCGTGGCAGGCCTGGCATGGGGCATGGTATTTACTCGACGCGCCGCCGCATTACGCAACAGCGCAGCTGCCTAACGGTTCATATCCGGTTAACATTTCAGGTCAAGTTCAGGGCCTAAAACGAAATCTGGGTCCTGAAACAAGACCAGGGCCCAGAAATGGCGACAACTTGTTGGGCGGGGTCAAAGCGTGTAGCAATGTATGGTGTCACGTTGTCCCACGATGTAGGGTGTCAGCCCTGCAGCCAAAACCTGGTGCCCAGCCCCCCAGCTAGACGATGACAGCAACATAATGCTATATCGTCTATAGCAACAATAACTATTAATGTGCTCACGGCGCCCAAGGGCGCCGTGGGACATGCACAGGAGCCCTGCACCATGCCGTCGTCCCATTCGTGTCTTTTCTGTTCCATTGCCGAAAAGACCATACCTGCAACCATTGTTTACGAAACCGAAACCCTGGTGGCGTTTCTGGACATCCGGCCCATCAGGCCCGGTCATGTGCTGATTATTCCTCGCGAGCATTTTGATTATTTTGATGACCTGCCGGCGTCACTTGCCGCAGAAATTATGCAACTTGGCCAGAAACTTGCCAAGGCCATGAAAGCCCACTTTGGCGTTGAGCGGGTCGCATTCTTGTTTACCGGCACCGATATCAGCCACGCCCATGCGCACATCGTGCCCATGCACACCAAGGCAGACATTACCTCGCCCGCTTATATCTCAGAACAGCACCTCACCATTGGCCCCGCCGTCCAGGCGTCACCCGAGGCGCTCAATGAGTCTGCAGCAGCGCTGCGCGCGGCACTACAACAGTGAGCTGATTGTTATAGCCTGCCTTCTTCCAGCGCATGGCAGGCGGCCTGGCTATGACTATATGAAATCATCTGCGGCGCTTCCTGGCGACAACGTTCATTGGCGTGAGGACAGCGCGGATGGAAAGTACAGCCTGATGGCGGGTTGAGCGGGTTAGGCACCTCGCCGCCCACAGGCACCCGTGTGCGCCCCGCTCCGGTCAGGTCTGGAATAGCTCCCAGCAGCATGCGGGTATAGGGATGCCGCGGCGTGGCAAACAGCTCATCGCGGGTGGCAACCTCAACCAGTCGGCCCAGATACATGACACCAATGCGGTCGGCCACATGATGCACCACGGCCAGATTATGAGAAATAAACAAATACGTCAGCCCCAAATGACGCTGCAGGTCTTTCATCAAGTTAAGTACCTGGGCCTGTACTGACACGTCCAGCGCCGAGGTAGGCTCATCGCAGACCAGAAAATCGGGGCCCAGCGCCAGAGCTCGTGCAATCGAAATTCGCTGGCGCTGGCCACCCGAAAACTGGTGCGGGTAGCGGCTTTGATCGCCGGGGCTTAACCCAACCTGAAGCAACAGCTCATCCACCTTGTTGCGCTGTTCCTCCTTGCTCATACGGGTGTGCGTTGCCAAAGGCTCGGCGATAATGCGTCCGACCCGCCAGCGTGGGTTCAGGCTGGCGTATGGGTCTTGAAAAATCATCTGCAAACGACGTCGCATGGCTTGTCGCTGCTGGCGGCTCATGTTTTGCACGGGCTGGCCGTCAAAACTAATACTGCCTTGCGTCAGCCCATACAGCCCCGCAAGCATGCGCGCTATCGTCGATTTACCGCAACCTGACTCACCCACCAGCGCCAGCGTTTCGCCTTTATCAATATGAAAGCTTACGCCGTCCACCGCCTTCAGCTGTAACCGGGGTCGTCGATGGATAACACGATCTAACCATGGGCTAGATACATCAAACCAGCGAGCTGCCTGGTTGACCTGAATAAGAGGGGTATGGGCAGGGGGTTTCATATAACCTCCGGCGTATGCAGCCAACAAGCGGCCTGACTGGTAGAGGCGGGCATCAGATCGGGGCGCTCCTGATCGCAGCGAAGCATGCGCTGGGAACAGCGCGGATGAAAGGCACAGCCTGGTGGAATGGCATTTAAACGCGGCATGCTGCCATCGATTTGCACCAGACGTGCGCTGAGTCGGTCAATGGACGGAATAGACCCCATCAGACCTGCCGTGTAGGGATGCTGTGGGCGCTGGATGACATCGGCAACCGGCCCGATCTCGACAATACGGCCTGCATACATGACGGCCACACGATCGGCCGTTTCGGCAATTACGCCCATATCATGGGTGATCAGCAGCACAGAAGCCCCCTGCGACTTGCACAGATTTTTCAGTAAGTCGATGATCTGGGCCTGTATGGAGACATCCAGCGCCGTTGTGGGCTCATCGGCCACGATCAGCCTGGGCTCGGCGGCAAGCGCCAGGGCGATCACAACACGCTGACGCATACCACCTGAAAACTGATGGGGGTAATGGTTGATGCGCTCGCGCGCAGCAGGTATGCCCGTAGCTTCGAGCAGTTCGATGGCGCGTTGCTGCGCCTGGGCGCGGTTAAGCGGCAAGTGGGTGGCAATGGTTTCGACCAGTTGTTGCCCCACCGTGTACAAAGGGTTAAGCGACGTAAGCGGATCCTGAAAAATGGCCCCGATCTGTCGCCCACGAATGCGACGCATCTGCTCATCAGGCAGGTTATCGATGCGATTGCCCTCCAGCAGAATTTGCCCCCCTGACACACGCCCCGGTGGATCAAGCAGCCCGATAATGGCGGCGCCCGTCAGTGACTTACCCGCGCCTGACTCGCCCACCACGCCAAGCACCTCGCCCGGAGCAATCGACAAAGACACGTTATGCAAGGCTTTTAGGGTCCCGCGCCGGGTCGGAAACTCCACACACAGGTTTTTTACTTCAAGCAGTTCGGTCATGAGACACCCTCTAATTCAGCCTGGGGTTTAGCGCGTCGCGCAGCCAGTCGCCCAGCAGGTTGACCGAGAGCACCAGCAATACCAGCATGGCACCCGGGAATATCGTGATCCACCACTCTCCCGAGAATAAAAAGTCATTGCCTATGCGTATGAGTGTGCCCAGTGAAGGCGATGTGGGAGGTACCCCCACCCCAAGAAACGAAAGTGTTGCCTCGGTAATAATGGCTGTTGCCAGATGCACCGTGCCCAGCACCAGCACCGGGCCCATGACGTTGGGCAACACATGACGAAACATGATGACGGGTGGCGCCACACCGATAACTCTGGCAGCCTGCACGTACTCACGGTTTTTTTCGACCATGGCAGAGCCGCGCACGGTGCGGGCATACTGTGGCCAGCCCGCCAGCGCTATGGCCCCGATCAACACAGGAAACGCAAGAATGTCATGCATACCCTGGGGCATTGCGGCACGGGCAACACCGTCAATAAGCAAGGCGATGAGTATGGCCGGAAAGGATAGCTGCACGTCGGCGACACGCATAATAAAGGCATCAAGGCGGCCACCCACGTATCCGGCAATCAGCCCCACAAAAATACCCACCGTCATGGCCAGAACCACCGAGGCCAAGCCAATAAGCAAAGACACCCGCGTACCATACAATAATGCCGAAAAAAGATCACGCCCCTGACTATCCGTACCCAGAGGGTAATTCCATTGCCCGTCTTGCATCCAACCAGGAGGCAACAAGGCGTCGAGGAGTTCAACAGTGGTAAGGTCAAATGGATTATGCGGTGCAACCCATTGGGCTCCGAACGCCCCGACCAGCAACAACGCAAATAAAATAGTAGATAAGTAGGCGACGGGCGTATTCCGCCATGACCATGCCAGGTCGCTGTCCCACCAGCGCAGAATAAGGGCTTTCATGTCAATGCCCCCCTGCCCGGCCCAGCCCGGCTCGCAATCTGGGGTCAACCACAAAATACAGCAGATCGACGATAAGGTTTATACAGACAAACACCAGGGCAATCAGGCACAGATAAGCGGCCATGACGGGGACATCTGCAAACTGCACGGCCTGTATGAATAACAACCCCATGCCGGGCCACTGAAACACGGTTTCGGTAACAATGGCAAACGCAATAATGCCGCCAAGCTGCAGACCGGTAATCGTGATGACAGGAACAAGCGTATTTTTAAGCGCATGGCCAAAATGAATGGAGCGCTTGCGCAAGCCACGAGCGCGTGCAAACTTGATGTAGTCGGTACGCAATACCTCAAGCATTTCTGAGCGTACCAAGCGCAGCACCAGCGTAAGCTGGAACAAAGAAAGCGTGATCGCCGGCAAGATAAGGTGTTGCCAGCCGCTGGCAGTTAGCAGGCCGGTACTCCACCACCCGATACGCACCACGTCACCGCGCCCATAGCTGGGTAACCAGCCCAACATGACCGAAAACACAAGAATAAGCAGAATGCCTATAAGAAAAGTGGGGAGCGACACCCCCAGCAAAGACAGCGCCAGTATGGTTTGCGAGGCCGCGCCCTTGCGACGCAGCGCGGTGTAAACCCCCAGTGGCAGGCCGACAACGAGGGCGAGCAGCGCAGCTGCCAAAGACAACTCAACCGTGGCCGGCAAGCGCTCGCGCAGCAGCTCAGAGACTTTTTGCCCTTGACGCAAGGAAAGGCCAAAATCACCTTGCACAGCATTACCGACAAAGCGGGCAAATTGCACAGGCGCAGATTGATCCAGACCCAAGCTGTGACGCAATTGAATGCGATCTTGCTCGGTGGCGTCTTGCCCCAGCATTATCGTGACCGGATCGCCGATATATCGAAACAGCACAAAAGCCAGCAGCGCGACTGTTAGCATGACCAACACGGCCTGGGCGACGCGACGTAATATAAAAGGCAACATAGGGTGGCATCATCACAATGCGCACAGCCGGCTTGTAGCCGGCTGTGCGACAGGTTTTCAGCAGAACACCTGCTTAATCAATAACCACCCATTCGGCGGTAAGACGGTTGTCAGCGCGGTGCACCACATTTACGTTTTTGCGCATGGCCCAGGGGATAACCTGATCATGCAAAGGAATATGGCCGAACTCACTGGCATGGATCTGAAGCACCTTGTGAATGGCCGCATCACGTTTATTCGTATCAACCTCGGTCTTGATCTGCTGAATAAGCTTGTCGGCCTCGGCGTTGCTGTAATTGCCAAAGTTGAACGAGCCATCGGCGCCTTGGCCCTTGCTGTGGATAAGGCTTTGCAAGGTGTACAGCGCGTCGAAAGTAGGCACGCCCCAGCCAAACAAATAGGCGCTGGTATCGTAAGACTGCACTTTAGGAAAGTAGGTGGCTCGCGGCATGGAGTTTAGCGCTGCCTTGACACCCACTTTGGCCCACATACCGACCACGGCCTGGCAAATGGCTTCGTCATTGATATAACGGTTGTTGGGGCAGTCGAGGGTAAAGTCGATATTATTTTCGTACCCGGCCTCTTTGAGCAGGCTTCGGGCTTTTTCGGGGTCATACGGCACGCGCTTGGCCAGCTCTTCGGACCAGCCGTGTACCTGCGGCGCAATCATGGTGCCAGTGGGTGCAGACGAGCCACGCATAACTGCTTTTTTGATGGCGTTTACATCAATCGCACGATACAGCGCTTCTCGCACCCGCACATCGGCAAAGGGGTTTTTGCCCTTTACAGACGAATATTTGAGCTCGGGGCTTTTTTGGTCAAGCCCCAGATAAATGGTGCGGTACTCGTTACCCTCTACGACCTTGGCCTGTTGACGGATACGTGCGAGGTCTTGCGCCGGAGGGTCAAGCACAAAATCGATCTCGCCGGACAAAAGTGCCGCTGTTCGGGTGGCATTTTGCTTAATGGGCGAATAGACGATTTCGGTAACATTACCCACCTTGCCGTCTTTACCCCACCATTCGGGGTTTTCGACATACACGGTGCGAACGTCGACTTCACGCGACTTTAATTTGTATGGCCCGGTGCCATTGGCGTTACGTGCCGAAAAGGTTTCTTCATTTTTGGCAAAATCCTGGGGTGCATCGGCGTTGTTCTTCTGGGCCCAGTCACGATCCATTATGAACAGATTGGTGAGCTGGCGCAGCAGAACAGGGTTGGGGCCATCTGTAATGACCTCGACCGTGCTGTCATCTACTTGCTTAACGTCGGCCACACCATTGACGTACGCCTTGTAGTTTGAAGTGGGCGCCATGGCGCGTCGCAACGAAAACACAACGTCATCGGCAGCAAAAGGCGAGCCATCGTGAAACTTGACCCCCTCTCGCAGCTTGAAGCGCCATGTGGTGGGGTCGACCTGCTGCCAGGAAAGCGCCAAGGCAGGCGCCAGCTCGAAATTTTTATCGTAGGCGACCAACGTTTCATAGACATAACTGGAAGCGGCAATGGTCAGACCTTCGTTCTGAGCATGAGGATCTAGTGTGAGGATGTCACCCTGACTGGCCCAACGCAGGGTTTTGGCCTGAACGGCCACTGGTAGAGCCAAAACGGCTGCCAGTGTGGCGACGAGTAAAGTTGGACGCATATGGAAACCTTAAACGAAACTGAATGCCAAGAATAGTGCCCCACCATTCGTAATGCGTCAATCTTCACCTTAGATTTTTTTGAGATATATTGAATAATCCATAGTTTTTTTGTAACGATTTTTGAAAAAGACGTAGCACGCCTAAATACGATGGCCTGCCAGCCCTTATCGTTGCTGCGAAGCTTCAAAAGTAATGCTGAAACATTACAGGCAGGCCGTAAAAAACCATAAGTATTTCAATGCACTGCAGACTACAGAAATGATCTTGTATGCCGTACCGTCCGGGATTACGCTGATTATGACTAATGCATGGGAGCACCGTCATGAAAGTATTTGGCAATCTTGCGCGAGTTTCACTGATCGGCCTACTTGCCATTTCTCTGGCAGGCTGTGCGGGCTACGACCGTCGCACTAATAACACCGTGCTTGGAGCCGGGCTAGGCACGGCAGCGGGTGCCATCGTCGGAGGTGGGGACCCTGGTTATATGCTGGGCGGCGCGCTCGCAGGTGGCTTGCTTGGCAACGTGCTGACCCAAGATAACCGGTATCACGATGGCGGGCGCTCGTATAACAACAACCGTTCACACTACAACCGGCGCCATTATCAAAATGACTCCAGAAACAGAGGCTACTCGAATAGTTATTACCAGAATCGCAACTCCTGGTAAAACATGTCACTACGGGATAATTCGTGATTCATAGAATAATGATTTATCCCGCTTTTTTCAGATGATGGGTACTTTACCCATCATCATAGCTTTGGCTTCTTCGCCCGCATGAAAAAAGGCGATCACTACGGCGGTACGCACGAGCAGGCTCACACGTAGTCATGTCGGCGGCGTTGCCTGGCGGTTGCTTCACAAGCAAATCACCTGGACGAGGTTTACCGCGCATTCTGACCAGAGGTAATAAAATGGCGTCTAGATTAGTTTTTCAGGGATGATGTGTGCCTTTATTACTTTTACCCTTACTGCTGGTCGCCCTGGTTTTGGGGGCAGTCTGGCTATACAGCCAGGTAGCCAGTGTATTGGGGTCGCTGGCTGGGTTTGGCGCAATTGTGGCCGTTATTGCTGCCTTTGTGGCCTTGATAGCCTGGCTGTTGCGTCGGTATCGCGCCATACATGGCACAAACATACAGGGCCAGCGTGTGCTGTCAACAGATGGCAACTGGGGCGCGTTGCGCCTTAATGTCGGTGAAAAATCAGGCACGATGACGCTGCAAGGTGCAAACGCCAATTTTATATTTGCCGATATCACGCAAGCGCAGGCCCTGCTTGAAGACGACGGCTGGGCTGTTCACCTGACCCTAAGACATCAGGCCAGCGCAGACTGGTTAATACCCATGAATGGGCGCAAGCAGGCTAAGCGATGGGAAAAAATCTTGTCTTATGCCGCAGCGCAAAAACTGTAGGACCTGATTGTAGGCACTATCTTGGGCACGGTGCCGGTTAGCTGCCAAAGTGATGGTGCCAACGCACAAAAATGCAGCATGGGCGCCGTTGCACAGGTGCTGTAGACACGTGCGGTCACACAGGGGCTGTTGCATAGGTGCTGTACACAAGTGCTGTCACACGGGTCTGTCAACTAGCCACCGTAAACGTATGATTTCTTCCAATACAACAACCTGTTCTGCCTGGCGGTGGCGGGCGATGCGCGTGATGCCATCGCGCTCGCCCGTACCCCATTGTGCTTACGAGATCTGCAGCACCTTGGCACCACTGTTTGACGCTTTCTTTGGCAAGGTTAGCGCCAGCACACCATCAGTGTAGTGAGCCTCGGCTTTGGCGTCGTCAATGTCTTGCGCCAGCACAAAACTGCGCGACTGCACGCCATAATAACGCTCGCTGTGCAGTAGCGTATCGCCGTCTTTCTGCTGGCTTTCACGCCGGGTTTCTACACGTATCGAGACCGTATTGCCGTCCACGGTAACTTTGACGTCTTCTTTTTTTGCGCCTGGCACATCTGCCTTGACGGTGTAAGACTGCTCATTTTCGCTGACTTCAATATTTAGTCGCGGGGCGCCATCGGCCGCAAGTGAGCCCGCGTGCCTAAAGCCCTTGAACAGATCATCGAAGTCACGCAACGCGTCAAAGCGTGCCAGATCGCCAAATGGATTAAAACGGATTAGATTATTTGCCATTTTCAACCTCTCACAAATAAATTAAATCTGAATAACCAGATGAATTGGGAGCGTTGATCTGGTCGTAAACGACCGCCTCAGCTCGTGGTACAGAACCTTTCTGTGCCCTGTCATAAATATAGGTCTGTATTGCACAATTTCAAGTTGATCTGTATCAATCAAAGTAAGCCGTATTTTTTATCCAAACAGGTCGTATCCCCATGACTATCGAAGCAGTCCAGGCGTTCTTCACAAGCCATGCCCCTGGCATAAAAACCATTGAGCTGGACGCCAGCACCGCAACCGTCGCCCTTGCAGCCCAGGCACATGGCGTTGAGGTCGGCCTCGGCCGTCAGACGCTGCTAACCGTCATACGCCGGTACGGGTCTTGACGGTAATAGCGGGCAAGCAATGCATACCATTGCGGTAACCCTTGTGCCAGCCGCGCTGGATCAACAAAAAATGCCTCAGTACTTACTGCAAAAAACTCGGCATGGTCGGTGGCTGCATAAGGGTCAAGCGGTAAGCTGGCAAGCCAGGGTTCGGCCTCGGCCGACTCTGGGTCAACGTAAGACGGAATGGCATCTTCTGCGGCAACCAGGCTAGCACTGAATTCGTCGAATGAGGCCTGCAGAACATGTTGCCACTCACGCACAGAAATATCTGGATGCGCCCCCAATGACGGCATGCCGTCAGCATCGCTGCCGTACAGATCAAGCTTGTGGGCAAACTCGTGGATGACAACATTGGCGCGAGACACCAAGCCAGGCTCGGCGTCTTCCCAGGAAAGAATCAGCGGCCCGCCGTCCCAGGCTTCGCCAGACGCCTCCATCATGTACTCGTGCACCACACCGCTCTCGTCGACTTCGGCGCGGGGTATGAGAAACCCACTGGGGTACAGAATGATTTCCGTCCAACCTTCATAAAGGCGTGGACTAAGCTGCATGATGGGCAGCGCGGCTTGTATGGCCACCGACAACATGATATCGCGGGTAAGTTCCAACCCCTGCACACCGCTAAACTGTTTACTGGCCAAAAGCCAAGCCGTGCGCTGTTTTAACGCCAGATCCTCGTCGGGCTTAAGGCCCGCAAGAAAAAAATGACCCATAATGGCCCTGTGCCATACCTCGTCGGTAATCAGGGCCAGCTCTTGTTCAACCTTGCGTTGTGGGGCTCCCAACCCCGAAAGCCATCTAAGCATGCCTTGGTGCCACACGATTATGTTGCTGTGACGTAACAATTACATTGCAGCAAGAGTTAGAAACTCCGTAAAATCATATATTAGTCTCTGACTGTAAACACCGAGCCTTCTTTGAGCCCCCCCAATACCTCGTCGACCAGTATAAAAGCACTAACCCTAGGCGCCATGGGCGTTGTGTACGGCGACATAGGCACCAGCCCACTCTACACCATGAAAGAGGCGTTCTCGCCCGAACATGGCCTGGCCCTGACCGAAAGCAATATTCTGGGCGTCGTCTCGCTAATCGTTTGGATGTTGATTCTGGTCGTTACCCTTAAGTACGTGCTACTGGTAACGCGGGCCAATAACGATGGCGAAGGCGGCATCATGGCGCTGCTGGCCCTGGCCCTTTCACCCTTCAAACACGGTACGCGTCGCTATACGGTGCTGGTTCTCATCGGCCTTATCGGCACAGCGCTGTTTTTTGGCGATGGCATTATTACACCTTCGATTTCAGTGCTCTCTGCGGTTGAGGGGCTTAGCATTGCCACACCTGCCCTCAGTGAGTACGTTGTACCGGTTACCGTCGTCATCCTTCTGGCACTGTATATGGTGCAACGCAAGGGCACGGCGCACATAGGCAGGTGGTTCGGCCCTATCATGGTGATCTGGTTTTCCGCCCTTGCCGTCATGGGGCTTATTAATATCGTTGCACAACCGCTTATATTGCAGGCGCTAAACCCTCTACATGCGGTTATGTTTCTGCCTCAAACGGGTTGGGTAGGCTTTCTGGCGCTGGGTGCCGTAGTGCTGGCTGTAACCGGTGCCGAGGCGCTTTATGCAGACATGGGCCATTTTGGTGCCAAACCCATACGTATCGCTTGGCTAACCATGGTGTTTCCAGCGCTGGCACTCAGTTACCTTGGTCAGGGCGCACTGCTTATGGCTCAACCAAGTGCCGTTGCCAATCCGTTTTATCATCAGCTCGGCAACTGGGCGGTATACCCACTGGTCGCGCTGGCAACGACTGCGGCCATTATTGCGTCACAAGCCACCATATCCGGTACGTTCTCCATTGTGCGTCAGGCCATTGCCCTGGGTTACATCCCAAGGCTCAAGGTGCAATACACCTCTGACGAGCATATCGGGCAAATTTATATTCCCTTCATCAACTGGCTGCAGCTTGTTCTTGTGCTGTCGGTCGTTATCGGTTTTGGCTCATCCAGCGATCTGGCGTCGGCCTACGGTATTGCGGTCACCACCACCATGCTGGCCACTACCTGTCTCACGTTCTTTGTGATCCGGTACAAATGGCATATAAATCTGGCGCTGTGCCTGGCTGTAACCGGCCTGTTCATGTTCATTGACCTCATGCTCGTCAGTGCCAATATGCTCAAAATACCCAGCGGCGGCTGGTTTCCGCTACTGCTGGCCGCGATAATTATCGTACTGATGCTTACCTGGCGCACCGGCCGCCGTCTGGTCGCCGCCAATCTGTATAAAAACCGTATTCCACTCGAAGACTTTCTTTCTAATCTCTTTGGCCATCCACTTACGCGTGTACCTGGCACGGCCATCTTTTTCAGGTCGGAAGGCGACGGGGTACCCCATGCTCTGCTGCACAACCTGTCGCACAACAAAATTTTGCACGAGCGCACGGTGTTCCTTACGGTTTTGAATCGCGACGTGCCCTATGTCCACGAGAAATACCGCGTCAGCGTCGAAAATCTGGGCAACGGCTGCTATCAGGTCGACATGCGCTTTGGTTTCCAAGAAGATCGCGACATACCCAAGGCATTGGCGTTGTGTGAGCCCTATGGCCTTGAGTTTCAAATGCTCGACACCTCGTTCTATATTGCCCGTCAAACGGTTATTGCCACCATGGGCGGGGGCATGGCACACTGGCGTGAGGTGTTATATGCCACGCTGGCGCGCAACGCACGTTCGGCTTCTGATTACTTCAGCTTGCCGGCCAACCGGGTTATCGAACTGGGCGCCCAGGTCGAAATCTAGCCTTACTGCGGCAGGCTCCCACAAGGGTTTGCCGCACCCGCTTTTATGTCACTTGAACTTTTCCCTTTTGGCCAAGCCGGCGAGCGCACCCCACTCGGGCCATCGGCGTTTTTGCTGCACGGCTTTGTATTGCCCCATACAGCCCAACTGCAAACGCTCATTCAGGCCATTACCGGCCAATCGCCCTTTCGCAACATGCTAACGCCGGGCGGCTATACCATGACGGTAGGCCTGACCAACTGCGGTACGCTGGGCTGGACAACCGACCAGCACGGCTACTGTTATTCGCCCATAGATCCGATGACGGGCCTGCCGTGGCCTGCCCTGCCAAACCTGTTTTTAACGATTGCTCGCGAGGCTGCGCAAACAGCTGGTTTTGAAGACTTCGTGCCAGACGCCTGTTTAATCAACCGCTATGTGCCTGGTGCCAGGCTGTCGCTGCATCAAGACAAAAATGAACGCGACCTGTCTGCCCCCATCGTGTCGGTGTCGCTGGGCATGCCGGCTGTCTTTTTATTTGGCGGCCACGCCCGATCCGACAAAACTGCGCGCGTACCCGTCAAACACGGTGATGTCGTGGTATGGGGCGGTGAAGACCGCCTTCGCTACCACGGCGTCATGCCGCTGACCGATCAGCCCCACCCCCTGTTTGGCAGTGAACGCATCAACTTTACGTTTCGCAAGGTGCGTTAATCGCCACACCCCATGTTTACGTTGCCAACTGAGGCTCCCCCAACGTTGGCCTGTATGCCCCATGGCACTCGCCCTTTACGAACACCGCACTGGTCATGATTGCTCCACGACACACTACGCACCATTGTGATGCAACGTGCCGTGGACTGGGCTTAAGACCGGCTTGAGTCCGACGTGCGAATTAAGGCCGACATGTCTTCCTGGCTTTGGGCAAGCTGCTTGCGGGTTTCATGCATTTTTTTATCAAGCTCTGCAATCAAGTCTTCTTCTTGCTCAAGCATGAACACATAACGCTGACCCAGTGCGCTCTGATCGGGTACCGAGGCCATATTGGCGCGTATACGTGCCTGGTTTTCAACGGCACGCTGCGTATCGGCATTGAGTTTTTCCAGGGCTGATTCGACTTCTGCCACCGCCCCCCGCATTTGGGCCAGATTTTTGAGCCGTTCAGCGGTATCAGAGTCGTTAGCCATGCCAGACCAGTGCAGCAGTTCTTGCTGATCGGCATCCACCAGTGCAAACGTTTCGCCACGCTTTTGTTCGGCCACCGCCTTGACCTTGGCCGATGCTCCCGCCTTGAGTGAAAGACGAAGGCGATGACTGGACGCTGTGCTGCTTGCCAGCGAATCAGAAGAGAACTGCCAGCCTTCGCGTCGCGGATGCTCGATGATAAGCGTACGCGCCCCATCTTCAGCACCGCTTACGGCGTAGACAGTGACCATGCGCGCGACGCGGGTCGCATGCAATACCCCATCTGTGATGGAGATCTGGCCGATTTCCTCTTCGGGCGTGGTTTCGCTGACGACGGTTACCTTGCGGTCGCTGGCAAACTTTGCCATGCGGCTTTCGCCTTTAGGTATGCCTGACAATTGCGCATCGCCGACATAACCCTGCGCTTCATCATATACAGTAAGAATGCCCGGCGGCAGGCTGGCCTGCGTGGTGTTTTTGAGGAACACAGCCGCTACCGGATGCACAGTATCGCTACCAGGGTTAAAAACGGAAACACGTTCGGCATCAGCCTGTACATCAATGAATGGGCTTGAGTAGGTTTGCCCGGCAGCCAGGCTAATGGGCTCCGGCAGACGATATTGAGCGCTGATGTCGCCCTCAGCGGTCACGGCTTCGTTGGCTGCACGTGAAGGGGAGGCCATCCCACCCGCGCCCGCCTGGGCCCGCTTGAACGTCGGGATTGGCGCAGCTGCCATGGCCCGGGCAGAAGGCTCGAACGCCCGCATTGACTGATCACCGCCTGAAAAGGCTGACTCATTATCAGGCATGGGCGCTGCCGTGCTTTGTGCAATAACCGGCACCTCTTGCCGGGTGTGCCAGTAGCGCTGAAAAAGCTGCTGTGCGAGCGTAACAGGCGCACCTGACGACAAGGTAACTGCGACCTTGTCCCAGTCTTCGCCTGTGGCGTTTTCAAGTACAACCCAGGCCTGCATTCGGGCTTTATTCTGCTCCCCCATAATCACCCGGTATGCGGTTTTCCAGACTGGCGCTGGCACGCTGTACGACAACCCCACCTTGCGGGCGTCGTCGCTCTCCAGCTTGATGGCGATACGCCGCATGTCTTCACCCAAGGACCGGCTGCTGGCGGCCACCGCCCGGCCAACACGCTCGCGCATGGCCGTGTCTTTGATATCCAGCACCGCATCAGTACCCAGTGTGAGCACCGCAATGTTGCCTTCTTGGTTCAATACAGACAGAACAGGTGCGGAACGACTGTCTGTTGCAGATTGAGACCGCAACCATTGATCATCCACCCCCAACACAGCCCCTTCAACACTACGCCCTCCGGAAGAAACGCGCACGTGAACACCTTGCAGGGTTTGCAGTAACTGCGGCATGCTGCGCAACTGTTCAGGCGTGAAAGGCAATCGACTGAATGTTTCATGCACCGGCGACAGCCCGTCGAGACTGATGGCACCTACGCCCCCTGAAGGGTCGCTTACCACAAGGCTTTTCAGGATATCGTTGACTTGGTCCAGTGGCACATCAAGGACGAGAGACTGACCTTTGTCGACCTGAGCGCTGCGGGTAATTTCGGCCAAACCTCCCGAAGACAAAGTGATTGCCTGGATGGGAGCCGGTGTTAATGAGGGCTGCGACGCAACCGTCGAAGCCGGCTGTTTTGAAGCCGGCCCCTCTTGCGCGCTGGTAGCCGCGTCTGCCGCCACAGGGCTTTCTGGTGCCGCGTGTACGGTCGCCGCGCCAAACAGGGCTGCCACCGCCAGCGCCGCGGCAGTGCTATGTATAGTTAAACCCTTTTGTCTCTGCATCAAGCAATCTCCTTGTTCTGGTACACATTGTATTCACTGCGCAATCTGCGACAGCATACAGCCCGACCTTCGACCCGAACAAGCAATTGGCCCCACACGCGCAGTCATGCCAGAATCGGCCCATAGACACCAGACCTTTTGCTTCACGCTGGCAAGTAACCCGCACCCGGCTTAATCGTCGTGAAACAGGCCTCGCTCTACGGCATATACCGCTATTTGCACGCGGCTCGACAGATTTAGCTTTTTAAGTATGTTCTGCACGTGGATCTTGACAGTACTCTCAGCCACATCAAGACTGCGCGCAATAACCTTGTTGCTTTCTCCGCGCACCAGGCACTGGACGATATCCATTTCGCGCGCTGTCAGATGCACGCGCGAAGAAGTTTCTGGTGCTGGGGTTGGCTCACTGGTCGCCCGAAACTGCGCCACCAGCTTGCTGGTCATAGGCTCGGCGATAACAGGTTCACCCTGCGCTGCACGCCGTATGGCGGTCGTCAATGACGCTGCATCGATGTTTTTAAGCAGGTAGCCCCTTGCACCATCGCGCAGGGCCTGCCCGAGTTCGTCGGCCTCTTCGGACACCGTCAGGATCACAACGGCGCAGTCAGGCATGTCTTGCATAAGCAGACGTAGTGTTTCCAGGCCCGAGAGCCCCGGCATATTAAGGTCAAGCAAGACGACATCGGGTGCAAGCGCCTTGGCTCGCTTGATGCCCTCCAACCCGTCTGCCGCCTCGCCCACAACATCAAAGTCTGGTTGTTTTTGCAGCAGAAAGCGTACGCCTGAACGAAACAGGCTGTGATCGTCTATGAGCAGTATTTTTATCGTCATCGTTGAGCAGGGCTCACACTGTGCTGCCACGCGCAGCGCGTAGACGGCACTCGTAATTTTGCCACTCCATGATCAAAAACAGTTCTCCGCGCAAACGCACGGCCGTTGGCAGACATGCCTGCTTACTACCCTACCATCAAGCCGTCTGCCGTGCGCTGGCGGGCAACAACAGCGAAGCCGCCACGCCCTTGCATGTCTGCTTGCCACCCTACCGTCAAGCCGACTACCGTGCACTTGCAGGCAACAACAGCGAAGCCGCCACGCTCTGGCATGCCTGCTTGCCACCCTACCGTCAGGCTGCCTGCCGCGCGCTTGCCGGCAACACCAGCGACACGGCCACGCCCTGACCGGGCGCCGTGTCGATGTGGAGCTTAGCCCGCATGCGATTGGCGCGCTCTTGCATGATTTTCCTGCCGAGGTGCCCCTCAAGGCCATCAACCACATCCTCGTCAAAACCAATGCCATTATCGGCTACAAGCAGACGGAAGTCTTGCCCATTGCTCATGCGCACATCAACTTTGCTGGCTTGAGAATGCTTACGCACGTTGGACAAGGCCTCTTGCAAAATGAACAGTACCTGCAATTGCTGTTCTCGCGAAAGCGCAGCACCTCCGGACAGGTCTCCGACTTCAAGGGCAACGTCAATACCCGTCTGACGCCGAAAGCGCGCCACGGTTTCTTCAACGGCACCGAGCAGGTCACCGCCTTCACCCAATCTGGTGCGAAAGTTATTCAGTAATTCGCGCACATCCTGATAGCTCTCCGTCACCCCGGTACGCAGCAAGGGCACGATGTCGCGCACTTCGCCCATGTCTTCACGCGTAACCGCCTGCTCAAGCACCTGCAACTCCAGATTCAGAAAATTAAGCCCCTGTGCAATGCTGTCATGCAACCCCTGGGCCATGAGTGTGCGCTCCTGCTCCATGGCAAGTTGGCGTGCCTGCACGCCGAGCCGCCGGTTTTGCAGGGCAATGCCCAAATGCCGACCTAGCGTTTCAAGCAGATGACGCTCTTCGGCGCCAATGGCTCGCGGCTGATTAAAATGCAGCGAGTAAGAACCCAGCACTTCATCCTGAGCCTGGATAGGAAACACGGCAAGGCTGCGAAACCCTTCTTTGGCACAATGAAACCGTGCAGGCACCTCCTGCATTTGTTCGATATCGCGGATAACCACTGGGCCTTTGCGGGTCGCCTTGCCACAAAAGCAATCGTTTGCCTTCATACAGAACTCTTCTTCGCCATGACGGGCTGACAGCCCTTGCGACAGTACAAGACTAAGATTGTCACCAGTGGGGTTGAGCGTGCGAACGCTTCCGCCGCCCGCATCAAACTGACGCATGACGCGATCAAGAAAACCCTGGCATACATTTTCGATATTGTTGGGCTGGTTCAAAAAAGCGGCAATGTCGTACAGGGTGGCCAGTACGGCGTTGCGGCTGGCCAGCTCGGCAGTTTTCTCTTCAACCCGCCCCTCAAGCTCTGAATACAAGCCTTCAAGCTCATCAGCCATTTTATTAAAGCCCAATGCCAGCGCACCGAGTTCATCCTGGCTTTCTACCGGTAGCCGTACGGAGAAATCTCGGCGGGTCATGCGCCGCAACCCATCGCTTAACTGAAGAACCGGAAAAATGATCCAGAGATAAAGCAAATAAATTAGTGCCAGTGTTCCGATACAGGCAAGGACGATAAGAATGCTTTGCGATATGCGCAACATGGATGTTTTGCGGGAGCTGACGTTTTCTATCATGCGAACCAGCACGTCAGCCTGCGCAACAAACACAGGCAACAGATCAAGATAAGCGCCCGGCAGCCCGCCGTCTAACGCCGCAAGTGCGGCGGGCTTGAGTTGCTGTTTCCAGGTTTCAGATACCCGCGCCATCTGCGCCAGCACGGCTTGCTCTGCAGGAAGCAACAATGGACGCGCAGGGTCTCCGCGTTTAAGCTCAGCAAATATTTGGTCTTGTGCCTGAACAGATGCAAGCACTGTGTCGGCACGTGTTTGGGAGCCATTTATCGGTTCTCTGACAAGCTCGACGGCCACGCGACCGGCACCCATGCGTAAACTGCCCGCGTCATTAATGGCTGCGCCTGCCCCTTCAAGCTGCCAGGACAGCCACAGCGTCCAGCCTATCATGCTGAGTACAACCAGCAATGCAACGGCGGAGCTTGCGATGATGCGGGTAGAAAGCCTGTTACGCACAGGCGGTTGATCGAAAGACAAGGTAGTCAGATCCACGCCTATGGCCTCCGGCAAGAACGACGGGCTATCCAAGTATACATTTTTGGATATCAGAGCCCTGCACCCTTGTCGGCGACGAAATGAGAAGGTACGTTACGAACACTATTGCATCAACATGCGGGCACTGCTCCATCGCGACGGGCTCGCCCCAGGCAGCACAACAGGCTATCAGTCGCTTGCCTGCTCTGCCTTTGACGAGGCTGCACAGCACGGCAGCCTCTTAAGGAACGCATGCTGAAAGCGCTGGGAACGACCGTCTAACCGTTCGACGTCGTGCATCACTGATTTTCACTGTAGTAAAGGGCTATCTGCACCTTCCAATTCGTAGCCGTGTATGTCGGCCTGCCCGGCCAGATACGAGGCGTACTGGCGCCACGCGGTATCACGGCTTGCGGCGGCGAGCACTGCGGCGATATCGTCGCGCACATCGTCGTAAGGGCGCAAACGCCCTGCCACATGCCGGCGCACACGCACGATATGCAAGCCAAACCGGGTTTCAAGCAACCGCGACAGCACCTCGCCCTCCTTCAACCCGAACACAACGCGCTCGAACTCAGGCACGGTGTCGCCCCGGCCTAATTGGCCCAGGTTGCCACCCAGTGACCCGGAAGGACAATTGGAAAGTGTTCTTGCGATGTCGCCAAAGCACGAGATGTCACCAAGAACTGTGTTTAGCGCCGCCTGCGCCCGCTCGCGCAAGGCATCAAGACTTACACCCGGCGTTACCTGGAACAGAATGTGATCGGCCTCTACCAGTTCACCGACCGTAAACCGATCTGGATTGCTGTCGTAATAACGCCGGCAGGTGGCCTCGTCGGCCTCGGGCACCTGTACCTCGCGTTCCAGCAGAGCGTCAATGACGGCCTCATCATTACCTCCGCCGATTCCCAGCCTAGCGGCTTCGTCGAGCAGCACGCGTTTGAGCACCAGCGTGATCATGGCTTCATCGACAGGGTTGCCAGCACCTTCATGGAAGGCCAGCTCGACCTCCATGTCAGCATCGGTAACCTCAACACCATTTACAGTAACCGTCATGGTCTAGCTCCGTATGGGTTCAGGAACGGACGCGCGGGCGAACCAGTTGCCATGCGCGACCCAGATAAAACACTGAGGCGAAACCGCTCCACACATGCACCAGCCGTGTGAAGGGAAAGATCACAAACAGTGTCATGCCCATGAATAGGTGTGCCTTGAACAGCATTGGGGCGTCAACAATGTAGCCTGCCGCATCACCACGAAAGGTAACGATGTGCTGTGCCCAGTTCATCAACTGCACCATCATGTGGCCGTCAAGGTGGCTTGCCGACACAAACAGCGTACTCAGGCCCAGCAACAGGGTTAGCAGCAGCCAGGCCAGCAACACCTTATCGCCCGTGCGAGTTACGGCCGCTATGCGCGGGTCAGTGAGTCGTCGATGCAGCAGTATCACCAGACCCATCAGGCACATGACACCCAGAACGCCACCGGCAAGCATGGCAAATATCTGCTTGGCGGTGTGAGACAGGCCAAGCGTGTCCCAAACAATGACGGGCGTAAGCAGCCCTACAAGATGCCCGAAAAACAGGCCGATAATGCCTACGTGAAAAAGAATATTTCCCAGTCGCAGATTGCCCTGATGCAACAACTGCGAACTGTCGCTCTTCCAGGTGTACTGCTCGCGCTCAAACCGTATGAAGCTGCCCAACAGAAAGATAGCCAGCGCGATGTAGGGATATATGCCGAACAAGAATTGATGCACGGTGTTCATGCTGATGCTCCCGAATAATCAATGAATCTCGCTGCGCGGGTAAAAGCGCACCGTTTTTTCTTGTTGCATGGAAGGCCGTAATAACGGTTCGACGCCATCTGCCCCCACACCAAAGGTTTCCATGGCCTCATCCATGTCGCGCACGGGCGCTTCGATCTGAGGCAAAGGTTCAACCATCGTCAAGCTGCGCAGCACCGAAAAGATCGTGCCATACGGGCTTTCTTTGCGTGTAAGGCGGTCGCCTATGGCTGCCAGCACGTGTATGGCCTCGTCCAGCAAATGTTCTGCGGTTTCTGCGGGAACCTCGCTGAGGAATTCCAGAAACACCGGCACATGGTCTGGCAGCTCGGCACTGGCCAGGTCGTAGCCATGCTTGCGGTACTCTTGCAGCAAATCGACCATGGCCTGCCCACGATCACGGCTTTCACCATGCACGTGCTCAAAGAAATGCAGCGAGTGCGATGGTGTGCGGTCAAACGTGGCCACATAGTTTTCCTGAACCTTGATCAGCGTGTCTTCCGACAGGTAGGCAAGCAAAGGTTGCAGTGTCTCGTGTGCCTTGGGCCATGCCTGCAGAACAGTCTGAATTTCAGGCAATGCATCTCGCAATTCTTGCTGCGGATAATTAAGCAAGACGGAAAGGATTTTATAAAGTCGCATTGTCAGCTTCCTGTCTAGTTACCGGCAAACGCCGGTTTTGTGGGCTTGCGCGGCACCACTGTGGGTGCACGGCTACGTCTTTTCTCTACAAAGGCGCCTTCGCCCCCCGCCTTGGCGCGAGGTCTGCCAAACAAACCCGGCGATGACGCTCCGTCCGAACAACCGTTGCCAAACGTAAAGCCGCAACTGCCTTTTTCGCTAAAGCTGTCCTCAACCGTGGCTTTGTGGCTGGTCGGGATCACAAAGCGGTCTTCGTAATTGGCAATGGCCATGATCTGGTACATGTCTTCGACCGTGGCGGCATCCAGACCAACCAGATCAAGCACTTCCAGGTCTTGTTCACCATGCACCGACTTGGACCGCATATAGGCGCGCATGGCCAGCATGCGTTTAAGCGCAAGCAAAATGGGCGCTTCTTTGCCCGCAGTTAGCAGGTTGGCCAGATAGCGCACCGGAATGCGCAGGCTGTCGACGTCTGGAATGACGCCGTTTTTGCCAAAGGTTGCATGCGGCATGCGGCCGGCCTCAGCGGCAGACTGTATGGGCGACAGCGGCGGTATATACCAGACCATAGGCAAGGTGCGATATTCGGGGTGCAAGGGAAAGGCTACCTTCCATTCGCAGGCCATTTTGTAAACCGGCGAAGTGCGCGCCGCTTCCAGCCAGGTTTCGGGAATGCCCTGGCGCCTGGCCTCGGCAGTGACTTCAGGGTCATGGGGGTCAAGAAACACCTTAAGCTGCTCTTCGTACAGATCTTGCTCATCAGGTGTGGCGGCAGCCTCTGCGATTTTGTCGGCGTCGTACAGCAGCACACCCAGATAGCGAATACGGCCTACACAGGTTTCCGAGCATACGGTGGGTTCGCCCGCCTCAATGCGGGGGTAGCAGAACGTGCATTTTTCAGCTTTGCCGCTTTCCCAGTTGTAGTACACCTTTTTGTACGGACAACCCGAAATACACATGCGCCAGCCGCGGCATTTGTCCTGGTCAACCAGCACGATGCCATCGTCTTCACGCTTGTAGATCGAGCCCGACGGGCAACTGGCCACACAGGTGGGGTTAAGACAATGCTCACATAGCCGGGGCAGATACATCATGAAGGTGTTTTCAAAGGTCGAGTACATCTCCTTTTGCACGTTTTCAAACAAGGCATCCTTGCTGCGCGCGCTGAATTCGCCACCCAGGTCGTCTTCCCAGTTTGGGCCCCAGACGACTTTTTCCATCTTCTTGCCCGTCAGCAACGAAACAGGACGGGCCGTGGGCGGCGTTTCGCTGAGCGGCGCGTTTTGCAAGTGCTCGTAGTCGAAGGTAAACGGTTCGTAGTAATCATCAACCTGTGGCAGGTTGGGGTTGGAAAACAGGTTGGCCAGTATGCGCAGCTTGCTGCCCTGGCGTGGCTGCAGCTTGCCAGACTTGGTGCGCACCCAACCACCCTTCCACTTGGTCTGGTTTTCCCACTCTTTGGGGTAACCCACACCAGGCTTGGTTTCTACGTTATTAAACCAGGCGTACTCCACACCATCGCGACTGGTCCAGACGTTCTTGCAGGTTACGGAACAGGTATGACACCCGATGCATTTGTCCAGATTGAGCACCATGCCCACTTGTGCACGGATTTTCATTATCGGGCTCCTTCATTGTTTGATTCATCAAGCGCCCCTTCGAGCCAATCAACCTTGGCCAGTTTGCGCAACACCACAAACTCATCACGATTGCTGCCTACCGTGCCGTAGTAATTGAAGCCATAGGCTTGCTGGGCATAACCACCAATCATGTGCGTAGGCTTGAGTACGGCACGCGTGACCGAGTTGTGAATGCCACCACGTTTGCCGCTCAGCTGTGCACCCGGGACGTTCACGATTTTTTCTTGGGCGTGGTACATGAGACACACACCGATAGGCACACGCTGGCTGACGACCAGGCGGGCAGTGACCACACCGTTAACGTTGAAGACTTCTACCCAGTCGTTGTCCACCAGGCCGGCCTGTTTAGCCTCTGTTTCAGATATCCACACATGCGGGCCGCCGCGACTGAGCGTCAACATGCGCAGGTTGTCAGAGTAGGTACTATGAATGCCCCATTTTTGATGCGGCGTCAGCCAGTTGAGCACCAGCTCGGGCTGCCCGTTGGAATAACGGCGCATGGGCTCGATGGTTTTGGTGTCAACCGCCGGCCTATACACGCAAAAGCCTTCGCCAAAGTCCAACATCCAGCGATGATCCTGATACAGCTGCTGGCGGCCGGTCAGCGTGCGCCATGGAATCAGCTCATGCACGTTGGTGTAACCAGCGTTGTAGCTGACTTCTTCGCTTTCCACACCCGACCAGGTCGGCGCAGAAATAATCTTGCGTGGTTGTGCCTGGATATCGCGGAAACGGATTTTGTCGTGTTCCCGGCCCTTGGCCAAATGCACGTGTTCGCGCCCGGTAATCTTGCCAAGCGCTTCCCATGCCTTGACCGACACATGGCCATTGGTTTCTGGTGCCAGCGTCAGAATCATTTCTGCCGCATCGATGGCTGTGTCCAGGATGGGTCGCCCTTTGCTCACGCCTTCTTCACGCACCACGTGGTTTAACGCGCCCAACTCGCGGACTTCATGTTCGGTGTTCCAGTTAATACCCTTGCCGCCATTGCCCAGCTTGTCGAGCAGAGGCCCTATGGAGGTGAACTTGCGGTAGATATCGCGATAATCGCGCTCAACCACGGTCATGGCAGGGGCTGTCTTGCCCGGTATCAGGTCGCAATCGCCATGCTTCCAGTCTTGTGGTGCAAAAGCCTGACCCAGCTCTCCGGGGGTATCGTGCATGAGCGGTGTCAGCACAATGTCTTTTTTCACACCCAGGTACTCACCGCCGATTTCGCTGAATTTTTTCGCAATCAGCTTGTAAATTTCCCAATCACTCTTGCTCTCCCACAAGGGCTGAACCGCCTCGCTGAGCGGGTGGATGAAGGGATGCATGTCAGAGGTGTTGAGGTCATCTTTTTCATACCAGGTGGCAGTGGGCAATACGACGTCACCATAAAGACACGTGGTACTCATACGAAAATCAAGCACGGTCAGCAGGTCAAGCTTGCCGTCGGCGTCCTCATCGCGGTAAAGCACCTCCGAAGGCCTAATGCCGTCTTTCTCCTGGCTGAACACGGCGTTTTGCGTACCCAGCAAGTACTTCAGCATGTACTCGTGGCCTTTGCCGCTGGAGCCCAACAGGTTAGAGCGCCACACAAACATATTGCGCGGGTAGTTGGCCGGGTTATCAGGGTCGTCGCAACTCATGCTTAACGAGCCGTTTTTCAGGTTGCGCGCGGTGTATTCCACCGGATCAATACCCTCAGCTTCAGCCTGTGCCACTACATCAAGCGGGTTGGTCTGCAGCTGCGGACACGAAGGCAACCAGCCCATGCGCTCAGACTTGGCGTTCAGGTCTATCATGCTCATGCCGTCGAAGGCAGACCGTTCAGCCGTGGGCGAAAGTATTTCATCTACCGCCAACTGCTCATGACGCCACTGCCCGGTATGGGCATAGAAAAACGATGTACCGTTCATCTGGCGCGGCGGCCGAGTCCAGTCAAGCGCGAACGCCAGAGGAGCCCAGCCAAACTGGGGTCGTAGCTTTTCTTGCCCCACATAGTGCGCCCAGCCACCGCCGCTCTTGCCGACGCAGCCACACATAACCAGCATATTGATAATGCCGCGATAGGCCATGTCCATGTGGTACCAGTGGTTTAAACCTGCACCCACAATCACCATGGATTTGCCCTGTGTGTCATGGGCGTTTTGTGCAAACTCGCGTGCCACCTGAATAACAAGATGACGTGGCACCGTGGTGTGCTTTTCTTGCCATGCAGGCGTATAGGGCACATCGTCGTCGTAGCTGCTGGCAACATTGGTGCCACCCAAGCCGCAATCTACCCCATAGCTGGCCATCTGCAGGTCGTATACCGTAGCCACCAGCGCACTGCTGCCATCGGCCAGCGTGACACGCCGGGCGGGCACACGACGCATCAGCACATCTTCGTGCTCACCACCAAAATACGGGAAGCCAACTTCCGCCACCTCATCGCGTGTTTCCAGCAGACTGAGGCAGGGAACAACTTCACGGTCGGAGACAGAGTCGCGCAACTCGAGGTTCCAGCGCCCTGGCCTGCCACCCTCTTTGGCGCCTTCGCCCCAACGCAAACCTATGGTGCCATTAGGCACCACCAGATCGCCAGTTTGCTCATCAATGAGCAGCGTCTTCCAGTCGGGGTTATTGCCTTGTGCCAGGTCGCCGGCCAGATGCGAAGCACGCAAGAAGTGGTCAGGCACCAGACGACCATTGGCCTCTTTCAACATAACCAGCATGGGCATGTCGGTGTACTGACGGATGTAATCACGGAAGTAATCCGATTTACCAGGCCGGTGGAACTCGGACAGAATTACATGGCCCATGGCCAGCGCCAGTGCCGCGTCTGTACCTTGCTTGGGTGCAAGCCAGATGTCGCCAAACTTGACCATTTCGCCGTAGTCGCTGGATATGGCGACAGTCTTGGTGCCCTTGTAGCGCACCTCGGTATAAAAGTGGGCATCGGGCGTGCGGGTCTGCGGTACGTTCGAGCCCCAGACCAGCAGATAGGTCGAGTTGTACCAGTCGGCCGACTCGGCCACGTCGGTCTGCTCACCCCAGACCTGCGGGCTGGCGGGCGGCAGATCGCAATACCAATCGTAAAAACTCAGGCAGGCGCCCCCGATCAGGCTCAGGTAGCGGGCTCCCGCTGCATAGCTAATCATGCTCATGGCCGGAATCGGCGAAAAACCAACGATGCGGTCTGGCCCGAACTTTTTAATAGTGAAGGCATTGGCGGCCGCCACAATTTCGGTAGCCGTGTCCCATTCAGCCCGCACAAAGCCACCCAGACCACGTACTGACTTATAGCGGCGCGCTTTTTCGGGGTTCTGGCTGATGGATTCCCATGCCGTAATCGGGTCCATGGTCTTGCGAGCTTCTTGCCACATTTCCATAAGGCGGCCCCGCATCAGGGGGTATTTGACGCGTTGGGCCGAGTACACATACCAGCTGTATGAGGCACCCCGAGGGCACCCGCGCGGCTCATGGTTGGGCAGATCAGGCCGGGTGCGTGGATAGTCGGTCTGCTGGGTCTCCCAAGTGATCAAGCCGTTTTTTACGTAAATTTTCCATGAACAGGAACCGGTGCAGTTCACACCGTGGGTGGAACGCACGATTTTGTCATGCTGCCACCGCGAGCGATAGGCGTTTTCCCATGTTCGGTCTTCATTAACGACTTCCCCATGCCCGTCCGAGAACGTGGACGCAACACGCGACATGAAATTCAGTCGGTCGAGAAAGTGACTCATACAAATCTCCAGGGTTCGCCAGTCTGTGGCGGCGCTACATTGATCGATACACTTACTTTACGTTTCCGTATCACCGGAAACCATTCCTCTCACGAAGGGGGTGACAAGGCCTAGCCGATCGTTATGGCCTAGTTCTTCCGAACTAGGCCACACTTCCCCTCTTCCTCTATCAGCAGGGCATGGCCGCGTTGCGACGGGCAATGAAGACCGCCAGAAAGCCATTGAAATTGCCCACCTGTGAAGGTTCAGGATGCTGCAGCATCTGTGGCGACAGCCGATCCGCTTGGTACGGCGTGGTTGGCCTGGCGGGCCGGGCTCTGACGGAAGCTGTAGTGCATCCAGATCAGCGAAACGCAGACTGTGCCGTAAAGCAGCATGAAGGCGCTGGAGTGAATGCCGGTGATGTCCATGAGGGCACCGAACATAATGGGCAGCACAAAGCCCCCCATCCCGCCCGCCAGGCCAACCACGCCCGACACTGCGCCGATGTTGTCATCAAAATCATCCGAAATAAACTTGAACACCGATGCCTTGCCTATCGCCATTGCTATGCCCACGATAAACATGAGTATCGTGAACACCGTAGGGCTCAATGCAATGTGAAAAGTCTGGGGGCCGCTGACCGTCTGGATGGTGAACTCGGTATTGGGGTAACTGAGCAGGAAGAAGGCCACCCAGCACACCCACATTACCCACCAGGTTGTTTTGTAGGCACCGACGCGGTCAGACACCCAGCCGCCGACTGCGCGCAGCACGCCGCCCGGCAATGAGAAACAGGCCGCCAGAAATGCCGCCACGCGGATATCAAACCCATACTCACCGATGTAGTACTGCGTCATCCACAAGGCCAGCGCCACATAACCCCCAAACACCACCGAGTAATACTGGCAATAACGCCATACGCGCGGGTCCTTGAGCACTTTCATCTGCTCTTTAAAGCCTACGCTGGAGGTTTTCTTGTGGGAGGGGTCGGTTGCAGAGAATACCCAGAACAGTACGGCGGTAATTGCCAGAGCTACAGCGTACACCTTGGGTACTATGGTCCAGGAGCCACCTGCGGCAACAATAAGTGCAGGCGCCACAAACTTGGTCAATGCCGAGCCAGAATTACCCGCGCCAAACACCCCCATGGCAAAGCCCTGGCGGTCACGCTCGAACCAGCGCGCAACATAAGGGGTGCCCACTGAAAACGACCCACCCACCAAGCCTACAAAGAGTGCGAGCACCAGAAAGTGCCAATATTTTGTGGCGTAGGCCAGCAGCCAGATGGGCACTACTGCAGCCGCCATGGTCAGAAAGAAGACGACGCGGCCACCATAGCGGTCTGTCCAGATGCCCAGCGGCACGCGTACCAGCGATCCCGTCAGCACGGGCATGGCGGCCAACAGGCCAAACTGTGTTTCTGAGAGACCGAGCTCGGCCTTAATGGGAACACCCAGCACCGCGAAAACCATCCAGACTGCGAAACAGATGGTGAAGGCAAATGTACTGGAGGCAAGGACGGAAATGGATTTCCGTTGATGGGAGGATGCACTGCTCATGGTCTTTGCTACCTATGTTGGATCTACGGATCGACACAGATACAGCTTAGATGTGGGCAGCGCGTTCGCCTATTCCCCACATGAACAGCAGGGGAACGGCAAGAGAACTAGTTACTCAGGGGGATAGACCACAGGCACCAAGTGGCTATATGCCGGAGACCGGGATAGATGGGGCCGTCTTATGCCCCATGTGCGGGTACAGGCATGGATGAGGCCATCTTATGCCTCTTGCGCGGATACAGGCACAGATGGGGCCACCTCATGCTCGCTGCGCGCGTACAGGCATACATAAGACCATCTTATGCCTCTTGCGCGGATACAGGCATGGTCAGCAATAGAGCGATCAGGTCAGCTTGGCGATTGGTATGCGTTTTCTGGAAAATATTGCGCTTGTGGAACGCAACTGTGGTGGCCGAAATACCAAACGAACGGGCGATGTCTTCTGGCCGCAAACCTTGTGCAAACGCCCAGGCAACCCGCGACTCGGTAGGCGTCAGGTCAAACATAGTTTGCAACGACTTGATCGGTGCAGGCTGGCCATGGTCGCCACCAGAAAGAAAGACGGCAACAGCGGGCTCATCAGAGCTTTCGGTGCCGGTCGCCTCAAGCGCGCAAATGGTCACAACCAGATTACGTACGCCGTCGGTTTGTGCCAGTGACAATACTTCGGTGTAATCACGCCCCTCCTGACTCGCCAAGATGGCCTCTTGCATTAACACCGAAAACGCACGGGTGAAGTGCGCACTGCTTACCGGTGTAAGGGCGTCGAGCGCAGGGGTAATGCCTTCGGCAACCAGACTTTTGGCCGCCTGGTTGGCAAACCGCACACCACCCAGAACATCAAACAGGACAATACCCGAGCTGACCAGATCAAATGTTTTGATGACACTATTGAACGCCTTTCGGGCAATCGCATCATGAGCCTGGACATCGCTCTGACCCACACTATGAATGTCAGCAACGATTTTGTCGCGCACCAGCGTCATCTGGCGCAAGCGCGCAGCGACCGTCGCCAGCATTAAATCAAAATCAATGGGCTTGACCAGGTAGTCGTCTGCCCCGGCATGCTTGCCCTGTACGATTTTCTCCGACCCATCGTGCGCAGTCAAAAACACAAATGGAACATCGAGTAAGTCAGCCCGTGTTTCGCGCACTGTTCGCAGCAGCTCATAACCATCCATTCTGGGCATGGTGATGTCGCAAAGGATTAGATTGGGCAACGTGGTGGCAAGCAAGCTCATTGCCTCTTCGCCATCGCACGCCTGAACCACGTCGTAACCCGCGTCGATCAATTCTTCTGCCACCACCTCCCTCAGATCCTGTTCGTCTTCGACAAACAGAATGACGGGCTTGGCAAGCTTGCCCGCGTTATGTGGATAATCTGAATTTTTTTCGGTCATTTGCATAGCCAAACCTGATTGCCTCATAGTTTTAGTTTTGATCCTCTGGAGCCACCACCTTCCGGGCATCTGCTTTTGGCGCGGGCAGTCGCATGACGAACGTAGACCCTCTGCCCAAAGACGAATACGCCGATACTTCTCCATTTTGCAACGAGGCCAACTGCGACGCAATGTGCATGCCAATCCCTGTTCCAACTACATCGGCCGCCGTCCTGGCCCTGAAGTACCTGTCGAATACATGGGGAAGCTCTTCAGGTGATATGCCCCGACCATGGTCGGTGACCGAGCACGAGAGCATTCGCCCCTCACGAAAAATTCGCATCTCGATGAGTGTATCGGGTTCCGAATACTTGGCGGCGTTGGACAGAAAATTGGAAATAATCTGCGTCGTCAGTAAGGGATCGCACTCTACCCATGATGCATTACCCGTTTCATCCGTCAAAACGATACGCCGACCCGGCGCCAAGGACTGCAGTTCAACCATGGCCTCACTGGCCAGATCCAAGAGCAGACAGCGCTGCTTTTTTACATCGACCTTGTCAAGATATCGGTCAGCGTTGAGAATACCATCGATAAGTACTGTAAGCCGCTGCGTGGCGTCTCTTATTATGTCGGCGCGACGGGCAATCTCGTTCGAATCCATACGATCACGCGCCCTGATCATCCGCTGGGTGGTGGCATCAATAATAGCCAGGGGTGTTCGAAACTGATGCGAAATCATCCCGCCAAAACTGCGATAAAGTTGGCTAATCTTGCGTTCGGTTTCCAGTTCTCTCTTTAGTTCGACTTCACGCTGCCTTGATCGCTGGTTTTCTTCGGCCTTTCTTACTGAAAACAAGAGCTGTATAGAAACAATTGCACTGCAAAGCCATATACCCAGCATCAAAAAGATTACCGTAAGTACGGCATTTCGATACTTGTCGAGACGTTCGCCGATTTCGTCCCACTGCGCAATCAGCGCTTGCGCCGACGCCGCGGACACGGCGCGATGAAACTCCAGCAGAGTGCTCTCTACAGAAGAGAGGTATGCAAAGTTTCCTGCGTCAATATCGTTAATGTTGCTACCCAACGCTTTTAGTGCCTGAAAATGAGGCGTGAGCAGATCGCTCGCCCCAATTTTCTTCAGGTACCGGGCTTGCGGCCCCTGAATAAGCAAATTGATGCGACTGATGAGTATGTCGTAACGAAACCGAATATCGTGGGGCCGGTCAGGCTGCGCCACCACACCAAAAATGGCGCTACTAAGCAACACACTTTCAATGTGCGCCTGGGACAGCGCCCAAACCATATCGGCATTGGCTGTGTTGCGCATGCTGCGTTGAATATCGGTTAGCCGCAACAGGGTAATTGTAAGCAACACGGTAAGGACGAGAATGGCAATTACGGGCACGCCATAGCCCAGAAAACGTGACCGTATAAACTTCATTCAACGGTAAGGCGCTTTAGCTGCCAAACCCATCGCACGTCATACCGTATATCCATCAACCGGTTGTAATCGTCACGCGGGTAGACGATCCAGAGAGGCCCCTTGTCATTAGCCTGCAAACGCTCCCCGCTCATTTTGGTTGCCAGTAACACGCCATAGTCAGCGAAATCTGCAATTGGGATGTTGACCCGGTAGTCGTTAAGTGCCGAAGCCACAACCTTTTTGCCGGTGGGGCCTACAGAATCCATAAGGTCTTGCATCCGGACGCCATCAAACTTGTGCACGCCATCGGTCACTGAGGTGGTGGTACTTATTGTGTGAGCAGGTAGACTGTCGATCATCTGCATGTCGAAACGAGCTTCACCCGGAAAGTTAGTATGCTCGATCGCGCCGTCCACAACCAGAATGACAGGGCCGGTCGGCTTGGGCAAAGTATGTGAGGTTTTAGCGTCCGCGGTCGAGTCTGCGCTGGCGCTTAGAGGCATCAGCCCTGCAATGCCCAACACCACGGCGGCGCCCGCACGACATGCATCGGCGATGGGCACTTGAAATAGCAAGCTCACTGTTCGTTCCTTTATCCAGACCAGTGGTTATGATTGGCAAGGGATGGCCGATCAAAGTTATTGCATTACATTAACAATAATTGCAAAAAGCGACAATTACTTCTTATTTTTAGGCAATACGTAACATTCTGCGGTTATCGAAGCCATTGCCATTTAATTCCCGAGCGGTATCGTCTTCTATTACCTTGCATGCTGGAGACCATAAGCGTGTACGAATCAAAAAATGAACCTCTGTTGCCCAAAGCACGTTTTGCGCTGCGCATGCTGCACCATCTAGGTCTGGCGGCGTTGATTGTGATGGCGACAATGGCGCTTGGCGTCTTGGGCCACCTGTTGCTGGAGCCTTTGCACTGGCACGATGCGTTGTTAAACACCTCGCTCATCGTTGCCGGCATCGGCCCTTACATTTTGCCCACCAGTGGGGCTGGCAAGCTTTTTCTTGCGGGTTACGGCATGCTGGTGGGTCTGGTGTTTGTTGGTACGCTGGGTGTGGTTCTGGCACCACTGGCGCACAGGCTGGTGCATAGATTTCATCTGGATGACGATGACGGCTGACGCAGAGTGCCGTCTTTCAGTCTGGGCAATGGGCGCACTACAAACGAACCAGCCGCTTGCCCAGATTTTCACCCCGGTACAGCTCTGCAATCGCACCCAGGGCTGTTTCCAGGCCTTGCGTCACGTGCTCGCGGTAAGTAAGCGTGTTCGCCCTGACAAGCTGCTCGAGCTTGCTGATGTGCGACGCATAGGTATCCATATGGTCAAACAGAATAAAGCCCTGCATGCGTGCCCGGCGCGTGAGCAAAATGCGCTCGACACGCGGCCCCATGGGCACTGGGTCCCATTTGGCAATAGAAGCCGTGCCGCACACAATAACCCGTGCCCCTATCGCAAGGTGTTGCATAACTGAATCTGAAATATTCCCGGCGGTATTGTCGAAGTAAACGTCGACGCCTTCGGGGCAGGCGGCTTTCAGTGCGGCATCGATGTCATCCGTTTTGTAATTGATGACGTGGTCATAGCCAAACTCTTCATAACAGGCTTTAACCTTCTCGGGCGTGCTGGTCAGCCCTACTGTGCGACAGCCCAAGGCCTTGGCCAGCTGCCCGACACAAGAGCCTACGCCACCGGCAGCGGTAGACACCACAACGGTTTCACCCGCCTTGGGAGCACCAATCGTTTCGAGTGCTGTGATGGCGGTAGCGCCGTTCAGACCCAGCACACCCAGATACAGAGAAGGCGGTATATCAGTAGAGGTTATTTTCTGAACAATGGCGCGTGGCTTTACCATGGCATAGTGCTGCCATCCAAACCACCCCATGACACGATCACCCTCGTTAAACCCTTCAGCTTTTGACTCTATGACGGTGCCAACACACAACGACCGCATCACCTCACCAACCCCTACGCTGGAGTAGTTATTGGCATCGGCCAGCCAGCCACGCATGGCAGGTTCCACCGACAACCACTCATTACGAACCAGCATTTCGCCTGGGCTGACCTCAGACACTGGGTGAGTGCCCTTGCGGAAGTTTTCGGCGGTAGGAATACCGGTAGGCCTTGATGCCACATAAATGGCTTCGTTGGTCAGACTGCTGCTCATACGGTTCTCTCCATAAATCGTGGGGTATCGCTAGTGGGACAAGTGCTTGCTCACGGCGGGTTAGTGAGATGGTAGCAATAGATGGGGCAAGCGAAATGCCGGCGGCCCTTTGCTCAATCGGTAGGCATTCTCGCCATACGGTCCGAAGCGCCTTGCATTCCTGCTTGCACGGCAGTAAACACATCTTCCGGAAAACCAGCGGGCAGGCTGGCGCCCACGGCCTCCAGTACCGAAGGCAGGCGATCCAAAACCTCCACGATCAGGTTTTCCATATTAGCTCCCCAACCACACAAGCGTGCTGTATGGTTGAAGTGCTTGCGCTGTATTTCTTTTAACCGATAGTGTGAGTTCTTTCCCTTTACAGCCATGGCCAGGCGCAAGCGGTGAGCATCCAGCAGATTGGCGCCGGTGCCTGTTACCGGCCACGCCGACAACACATCGTACAGAGGCGTTAAACGATGTCGACCGCCCGGCAGCAAGAAGATAGAAAAATTCTTGGCGTGCCCATCAGTCGCCGCCATCATCCAGAACAGCAGTTGCGCAATCAGCAAAGTACGTAAGTCTTGCTCTCTGGTCTCTGATTGCTGCAGGATACGGGCAATGTTGACCAACCCCGGCCCACCATCGGATTCGTATTTGGCGCCAGAGGGAGTACCTGTAGCCTGACAGAAGTCTTCCTGCGGCAGACGCAGCCAATACCCACCTTCAGCCAGACTGCGATCGAAACGCTCGACCACCAGTGCCTTCTGGTCCTCAAACCGCGCTATGTCACAAGCAGCCACAGGAACCCCAAAGCGTCGAATAATGTCGCAGCACAACCATTCATTCTCAACAGAAGTACGCATGTCTGCCTGGCGGTGTCCTACCAACCCTAAAGGCAGCTTGAAGATGTGCGTAGTAGGCGTCGCTCCTAGTGGCCGGCACCATTGCCCCTGATGCCAAAGCAATGCGGTTTTCTCTTGCCCCCCCGCAATGGAAATACGGAAATCCTCGTCCAGCACATCATGCTGGCCGAGAGTGGCAGGTGCTGAAACAGTAGCCCGCAAAAGGTTCGCGACCTGTGCTTCGGTCAACGGCTGAGACTGTACGGTAAAAACGTCTTCAGGCATCTGCCCTTCGGGCATCAGTTGAATCGCCCCCACACAATCGCGGCCGATGGCAGCCAGCAACTCAAAGGCATCCACGCTCAAGGTACGAAACCGCATCTGCAAGCGACGACGGATAACATCGCTATCAGGCAGCAAGTTGTCGAAATAGTGGTGCACTGCTGGGCTGTGCAATGGCGCATTATCCAGAGTGAAGGGCAAGGACAACGACAAAGCGCGCCCCACCGGCGAAGCTACCCACTGGGAGTCGTAAATTAAGGTATCGCCACCCGAAGACATCTGCCATTGCCCTACTCGTACACCATTAGCCCAAATCGCGAGACTTCGTGTTCTGGCTCTCCGTGCCATGACTACCACTCACCCTGTGCCGGAATCTTTTGGGCATGCTCCTGCAACCCCACCTCCAGCCCCAAAATACCCGTCAACGCAAGTAAACGTTCAACTGTCAGCACGCCAGGTTGGTTTTCAATCTCAGACAGGCGGTTCTGACTGATGCCCAAGCGTGCTGCGACCTCTGCCTGCGTGAGCCCTAGGGCCTTACGCCTGGCCGTGAGCAATTGGCCTATCTGATCACTGGTAGATAATTTGTACATAGGAGCTGAATATCGAAAGTTTCGATATTTTTATATTATCGACTATCACGATAAGAGTCAAATATCGGAATATACGATAAAGTGATGATATCGATTAAATCGATGAAATTTTGCCCTCGATTTACCAGTGGCTATCTGCGTGTTGACGGGTGTACGGTAGTGCGAGGGGCTTCGAGATCATGGCCGCCTTCGCGTGAGGCCCAGCACCTCCGGCGATACCTGACCGGTATGTGTCCCCAACAAAGACGCCGGGGCAGTCTCGACGCGCGACATGCCGCAGGTCCGAATCGCTGAACCAGCGACCGCATAATCGCCAATCCCTGGCGTCTTACAGACGATCAACGCCGAGTTTAATGGCTTGGCTTTCGACCTGAAATTAGGGTAAAAAAAACGCTTCTCTGTGACTGGCAATCAGTAACTAAGAAGAAGTGAAACCCATGTTGTTCAAAAGGGCTATTCAATGAGTTCTCCAACGCCCGCTCTCCTGCAACAACCTGAGAGCAAAACGCTGGGCAAGGGCTTCTGGAAATGACTATTCCTGATAAGCCGAACAGCCGTTTGCAAGTGTATCAACTTACGGAAGCGGGCAGAAAAACGACTGCCTCACTGCAAAATTAGAATGAAATCGACCATATAGCCGCCAGTAGGCAGCCCCGCAAGCCATTACTCGCGAATTTAAAGAAGCTACCCGAGCCGCTGTATCAGCTGCTTATGGTCAGGATGCTTCCGTGCAAGTTCTTCTGTGTTGGCCAGTTCAAACAGACTAAATTCAAAACCGGGGGCAACGGTACACCCCACCAGGGCGTAGCCTTCAGGGTGCGAGAGCTCGGCCGCGAACCAGCTTCGCCCGGGGATTACAACCTGATAACTCGTGTCAGCCGTTTGCAAGGAGTCGCCCAGTTTGTGTGTGATAAGCCCTTGCTGATTATCGAGCACATGTATGTTTACCGGCACACCAGAATAAAAATGCCAGATTTCGTCAGCCTCAATACGATGCCACGCCGACCACGCTCCGGCATGCAGCAAATAATAAATGGCTGTACATGCATCAGCAGCCCGCCCGTTGGAGCCCTGGATACGTGTACGGCTGCGGTATGTTTCGCTGTAATGGCCGCCTTCTGGGTGAGGCTCAAGCCCGAAGCGATCAATTAATTTTTGCACATCGGCACTCATGGCCAGGCCCTTAAAAACTGAAGCAACACCATCGTAGAGTTATGGGCTGCCAATGCCAAAAACGTATGCATTTCATTCGCGCCTTCGCCACCACCGGCCAAATCGCTTAATGACCGAAACGCAATAAACGGCACACCATTGCTGTAGGCCACCTGGGCGCAGGCCGCGCTTTCCATGTCGATCACATTGGCTTCAAATACCTTGTAAATGTGTTCTCGTAAGGCGGCGTTATCCAGAAAGGCAGACCCTGACACCCCATTTCCGCCGACAACCAGACGGGGAGTTTTCGCGAGGCACTGCTTCTGTTGGTCGCAACTTGCTAGCTCAACTGGCGTAAGCGTTTTAGCGACGGCAAGCATTTTTGCGTCTACCGGAAACCAGAACCGTTTTACCGTATCAGGGTGGGCATTTGATCGCACTTTGACGGACCGGGTAAACATCATGCCAAAACCTGGCCGAATAATGCTGTCATCCTTGCCGGTCGAATTGAATTGGTCGATACCCGTTTCACGCGCCATCAACACCTCAAGATATTGCCCCCATTGTTCAGCAACGACAACATCGCCAATATGAAGTGCTGGGTTCACGCCCCCGGCTATACCACTGAAAATAATGTGGCTGATCGCATACCTGTCCAAAGCAAGCTGAGTGTTCATGGCAGCATTAACCATGCTGACGCCGCTTAAAAACAAAACAACCGGATGGCCTTCCAACACGCCTGTGGTAAAGGTTACGCCGTTGACTCGATCAGTTTTGGCGCCTTGCACGCGACTCAAGAGCGCAGTGATTTCGGGCTCGAATGCCGAGATTATCGCCAGTCGCTCTGTTCGGTCTGCAATGGGCTCTGAATAGGCAGGGTATACACAGCACAAGCTCAAAACAATGAGGAACAAAGCGCGTGAAGTGACACGCAGCCAACGTAGTTTGGTTTTCATATGCTCATATCAAGGAGGGACGCAGACTACATTGTAAAGAGAAGTAAACAGGCCCTATACACATGGGCAGGTAAAACGTGACGCCGCTTTTAACTATGCAGAGCCCTGCCGTAGGCAGACAATACCGCCTCATGCATGGCCTCGGATTGAGTCGGATGCGGAAAAATCGTGTGCATTAACTCTGCTTCAGTTGTTTCGAGCTCGATCGCCACAGCATATCCGTGAATCAATTCAGTCACTTCTTCACCCACCATGTGGGCACCGATCAGCTCACCCGTCACGTCATCAAACACGACCTTCACAAAACCCCCTGTTTCCCCCATGGCGATGGCTTTACCGTTGGCCGCAAACGGAAATTTACCAATACGAATTGCACGCCCTGCGGCGCGCGCCTGCTGTTCAGTCAACCCCACATGGGCAACCTGGGGGTGACTATAGGTACACGCCGAAACACGATGTGCATCGATGGGGCGCGGGTTCTGGCCAGCTATCTTTTCAATACAGACAATCGCTTCGTGCGAAGCCTTGTGTGCCAAACAGGGAGCCCCCGCCACGTCGCCAATGGCATACACACCGGGTTCGCCCGTAGAGCCATATCCATCAGCAACAATATGGCTTTTCTCCACCTTGACCCGCGTGCCCTCAAGGCCCAGATTCTCCACATTACCTACGATGCCGGCAGCAACCAGAACAACATCCACTTCAAGCCTCTTGCCGTTGGCGCCGCTAAGTTGAACCTCCCACTTGTCTCCGCGGCGTTGAGTCTGAGCGACGCCACTACCCAGATGCAGAGTCATGCCTTGTGCCTGAAGCTCGCGTCCGACAAACTCAGATATCTCGGCGTCTTCCGTCGGCAACACGCGGTCAGCCAACTCGACAACATCTACCTGTACGCCCATCGCATGATAAAAGCTGGCAAACTCAATACCAATGGCACCCGCCCCAATGACCAGCAAACGCTTGGGCAGATGCGAAGGCGTCAACGCCTCGCGGTAATACCAAACACTGTCGGGGCTTGTGCTCAGACCAGGTAAGACGCGCGCACGCGCACCCGTCGCCAACACGATGTGTTTAGCCGCAATTTCCGACTCGCCCGTGCTGCCCATTATGCGCAATAGCCCCTTGTCTGCCAGCCGCGCATGACCATTAAATACTGTAATGCCATTCTTTTTCATTAAGTGCACGACTCCGCGCTGAAGCTGTGCAGACACGCCACGAGACCGCGCAACCATCGCCTGCAGGTCGGGGGCGGGCGAAGACACCTTAATACCGAACTGATCGGCCTTACGCAGCAAACGCAGCACATCGGCCGAGCGCAGCAACGCTTTGGTGGGGATACAACCCCAGTTGAGGCAAACACCGCCAAGCTCTGCTTTCTCGACCAACGCAGTGCGCAGACCAAGTTGTGTGGCGCGGATTGCCGCCACATAACCTCCAGGGCCACCGCCAACAACGACCACGTCAAATGGATCTGTTTTCATTGCTTGCACTCAAATTAGGGCCGACAGCGGGTTTTCTATGATGGCCTTGAACACGCCCAGCCATTTTGCAGCCACTGCGCCATCAATGGCACGATGATCCACTGACAAGGTCACTGTCATGACCGAAGCAACGCAAAGCTCTCCATTCTTATTCACCACCGGTCGGCGCTCTGTTCCGCCCACCGCCAAGATAGCGGCCTGTGGTGGATTGATGATGGCAGCAAACTCCTGCGTGCCGTACATGCCTAAATTGCTGACTGTGAAGCTGCCGCCCTGATACTCGTGGGGAGCGAGCTTGCCATCACGCGCCCTATGCGCCAGGTCGGCAATCTCGTGGCTGATGGCCGTCAAGGTTTTGGCATCAGCAGCCTTTACAACCGGAGTCATCAAACCCGTGGGCGTGGACACCGCTACCGACACATCCACCGCGTCGTAATAACGCAAAGCGGTATCTGTCCAGCTGACGTTCATCTCGGGCATTTGACGCAATGCAGCGCCTACCGCCTTCACGATGATGTCATTTATGGAGATTTTGCATGACGACGCGTTATTGATTTGGGTGCGCAGGGCCAGAAAATCGTCCATGCGGCAATCAGCACGCAGATAAAAGTGCGGCACAGTCTGCTTGCTTTCACTCAGACGACGCGCAATGGTGCGGCGCATGCCGGTATGCGGCACGTCGGTGTATGACACGTCAGGCAAAACAGTAGCAGTGTCCCCAACCGGCGATACAGAATACCCAACGGGCGTTGCCGCAGGCGGCGTTAACTGTGCGGCTTGCACATCACGCTTCACAATGCGGCCTTTCGGGCCACTGCCTTTCAGAACAGCCAGTTCAATACCAGCATCACGTGCCAGCCGCTTAGCCAAGGGACTGGCAAAGATGCGCTCACGGCCTTCACCGATAGGCGCAGTATCAGGTGCCAATGAGTCGATGCGAGACGGAGCCACTTGGTTAGCCAGTGCAGCCCCAGCGGCCGGCGTTTCATCGACGCTTTTATCCTGCTCAGCCAGCAATGCGTCGATGTCTACCTTCTTTTCACCTTCAGCCAGCAGGACGGCTATGGGTGTACCTACTTCAGTGTCCTTACCCGCCTGAACCAGAATCTTGCCAAGAACACCTGACGCCTCTGCACCAAATTCGATAACAGCCTTCTCGGTTTCAATTTCGGCCAGACAATCACCTTGCGCAACAATATCCCCTTCCTGCTTGGACCACGCAACGATCACGGCCGAATCCGTATTGGCGGCAACCTCGGGCATACGTATAAGTATTGCCATTTCAGCCATTCCTTTGCTGCAAGTCTGTGCGGTAGGATGAGATGTCTTCATACTGAACTAGCTCCAGTACGTTTCCATCTGGGTCGCGGCAAAACGACAGATGCACACCTGGGCGAACCTCAACAGGCTTTTCACCGCTGATGAACGCTGTGCCTTCCTGCAACAAACGGGCAATGGCCCCGTGAATATCTTCAACAATAAATGTCAGGTAGGCGGCGTTTGGCTTATCCAGAATAAATGTGGCGGGTACGGCAGCAGGCAGGGCAGTATCGGGGGCCAGCAACTTAATACGCTCGCCGTTCGAGGTCTGCAGCCGCACCACGGTGTAACCACCACCAGAAAGGCCCGATTGTGCTGCCTTATCAGCCGGCACCTTATGCTCGCTAATAAAAGTTAGCCCCAAAATGTGCTCATAGAAGTGGCGCGAACGGCCTAAGTCACGGCAGGCAATACCTGCTTCTAGCGGTGCTGTCATTTTGATTTTCATTGTGCTCTCCTTACACTTTTTCGCCAGTTATGCCCTGCGCGCGCATGGTTTCTTTCAGTGCTTCAGCAACTTCTTCGGTACGAGCGCATGCGGCCCGCTCAAGCACTTTGCTGATACTGGGCGATGCCTCTCCGCCGGTAACCCGTTGCACAGGCTGATCCAGCCAATCGAAATAGCGACGCTGAATTTCATCCGACAGCCAGGCCCCATAAGATGTGCCGCTTGACCCTTGTTCGACAATTAGCACATTGTTGGTTTTCTGTATGCTGGCACCGATGGTCTCCCAATCAATACTGGCGCGATCGAGCCAGCGCAGATCAATAACCTCTGCGTCGACACCTGTTTGCTCAACCGCTTCCAGACTATGTCCGACCATGGAAAGATAGCCCAATACAGTCAAGTCGTTGCCGCTTCGGCGCACGGCAGCCTTGCCAAAAGGCGTTTGATAATCCAGATCGTCCACCGGCGCCTGACCGCTAGTGGCGTACAAATCTACGTGTTCAATCACCAGCACAGGATCATTCAATTTCAGCGCCGCATTCATCATGCCCACATAATCGAAGGGTGTGGTGGGTGCCACAATACGCCACCCTGGGCTCGTGGCAAAAATGCCGACCGGATCCATAGAGTGCTGGGAGCCGTAACCGGTACCCATCGCCACCTTGGTGCGCAGCACCAGTGGCATGTTGATTTCGCCGCCAAACATGTGGCGCGCCTTAGCAATCTGGTTAAAAACCTGGTCAGCCGCCACCCACATAAAGTCTGGGTACATAAACTCGACGACCGGTTTATAACGCCCGTCCATCGCAACGCCACCACCAAGTCCTACAAACGCATTCTCGCTAATGGGGGTGCCCAGCACACGGTCCGGAAAGCGGTCTTTCAGCCCCCTGGTTGCACCATTGGTGCCGCCTTTAAGACGATGCACATCCTCACCCAACACGATGACACCATCATCCGTTTCCATACGACGCGCCATGACGTCGGCCACCACATCAATAAATTTGCGGTCTTCCAGTTTGCCCCGGTAGGTTGCCTCTTCTTCTGTGCGTGCGCCTTCCAGTTCGCTTAAATCGCCGCGAACGCCGACGTCGCGGAAGTCAGCTCGGGGCCAAAGCTCGGGACGAATACGCTTTTTGCCACGCTTGCCGTCCGGATCCGGCTCGGTCAACGCATCAGTTGCCTGCTTCATGGAAGCCTGCAAACGCTCACGCAATGTAGAAATTTCTTTCGCGGTAATCAGGCCACGCTGCATCATCTGATCGCCCAACAGGTCGAGCGGGTCACGCTGACGCCAGGCCTGCTCTTCTTCTTTGCTGCGATACCCGAAAGCGCTGCCTGGAAACCCCCCGTTCTGATGAAAATAGCGGTAGACATCAGCCTCGATAATCACCGGGCCATGCCCGGCCCGCATATGCTGCAGCGCCTGCTCCATCGCCATGTGCACGGCCAGCGGGTCCATGCCATCGACTTTCCAGCTGGGAATATTAAAGGCCTGCCCGCGTGCCGAAAGGCGTGGCTCGGCGGTTGCTTCTTCCACATGGGTGGCAACCGCATAAAGGTTGTTCTCAATGAAGAAACACAACGGCAGTTTCCAGGCCGCAGCCAGGTTCATGGTTTCTAGCACTGAACCAATGTTGACCGCACCATCACCAAAGTAAGTGACGGCTACCGCATCCGTGCCTGCGTGCTTGTGCGCCCAGGCCGCCCCTGCAGCCATCGGAACACCGCCACCGACGATGGCGTTAGTGCCCAACACCCCAGCCTCGGCCCACCGCAAGTGCATGGATCCGCCACGACCACGGCAAAAGCCCTGCGACAGGCCCATGATCTCTGCCAGCGTACGCTGCAACAACGTATCAACTTCTGCACTCAGGGCCTGCTTTGGATCAACACCACCAGACGTGATATAGCCCAATGCCTTGCTTAGAAATTGATGATGACCGCGGTGTGAGCCATTGATTTGGTCTGCTGTGGTCAACGGCACGATTGATCCTGCGGCCGCACCTTCCTGGCCAATACTGGAGTGGGCAGGCCCATGCACGAGCCCGTCCAGTGCCAGTTCAACAACCGTTTCTTCAAACGCCCGTATGAGGTGCAGATGCGTCAGTAGCGTGCCCAGCAACTTGGGGTCGGCTTTTTTCCAGTCGCTTTTAGTCGTACGCAGCTCAACCCATCTGGATGCGGAAGCGAGGTCAATAATTTTTGGCATACAAGTGGTCCCCCCAACGGACTAATAAGTGAATTCAGATATAGCTGTAGGCGGACCATCCGCCGTCGGCCACCACAGCATGGCCATTAATGAACGACGCGTGCTCTGAGGCCAGGAACAAGGCGAGCGTTGCGATTTCATGCGGTTCGCCCATACGACCTATGGGCGTGCGCTTGGTCAGCGCGTCCAGGTCCATACGACCCGCCTTAACCAGATCATCAACCAACGCTGTTTTCACGTAACCGGGCGCAATGGCATTAACCCGAATGCCCAGCTTGCCCCATTCGATTGCCAGCACCTTGGTCAGCATGGCCACAGCAGCCTTGCTCGTGCAGTAGGCAGCACGTTCGGGCGCAGCAACTAAGCCATACATGGATGACATGTTCAGAATGACGCCACTCCCCTGCTCAGACATATAACGGCCTGCGGCCTGCGCACAATAAAAGACACCATTGACGTTGACGTCCATCGCTTTACGCCAGTGCTCCCCCGTCAATGAAAGGGTGGGAACATTCATGGAAATTCCAGCGTTGTTCAACAGCACATCAATACGGCCAAAGGCTGCGTGGACCGCAGAAAACGCTTCGTTAACGGCGGCTTCATCAGTAACGCCCGCCACACACGCATGCACCTGCGCAGCGGGGAATTCTGCACGCAGCGACGCGACCGCCCGATCAAGGCCCGACGCATCCATATCGAGCAATGCAAGACGCGCTTCACATGCTGCAAACGCGCGCGCCATCGCCAGGCCAATACCACTGCCTGCGCCGGTGATAAACACCACTTTGTTGGCAAGGTCTTGAAAGGTTTTGCCCTGTGCAAGGCGCGCAAGCATGTCTGCAGAAAGCGAGTCAGTCATACAACCCACCCATGCCTGATTCATTGAAACTTACCAGGTCGTTTTCTAGATTTGCGGGGGCAGACGGCCTCGCCATATGCCCGTACGACGAATTGGCCAGTGTTAATTTTTTACAGTGCACTACAAAGTCTCCAGAACCGTTGTACGGCAAAAAAACTCGGGTCACAGCTACACACAGCCCTTCTGATTTCAATTGATGTCTGATAACATTTGAAACTTATCAGACAAGTTTCAGCAAAATTCTACGCGCGCCTAAAATGAGTGTCAAAGCCCCGTAGCAGGCATCGTCAAAAATTTTAGTTTTATAGATATTTCTTATTTAAAATCAATACCATGGAACATCTAGGGGTTAACCTCAGTATGAACAAATCATGATTTCTTTTGCTGATAAAACCATTCTTATCACAGGCGCCGCAGGCGGCATTGGTCACGCACTTGCCTCTAAAGTTCTCGCTCTGGGTGCCAATGTAGCGTTAAGTGATGTCAACCTAGAAGCACTCAACGCCGTACACAAAGAACTTGCCAAAGATAACGCTCGGGTCAGCATTCACACCACCGATGTGTCAGACGCTCAATCATGCGAGCAGACTGCACAAGACGTTGCTGCACGCTACGGCAAAATACACCACCTGGTTCATTCAGCGGGCATCTATCCCGAGAAAATGGTCGCCGACATGACCGATGCTGAATGGCGTAGACTTATGAGCATCAATCTGGACGGCACTTTTTATATGTGTCGTGCTGTCATACCTTACCTCGCCGACAACAGTTCAATAGTGAACCTTGCATCCATGGCCGGCCATCGCGGTAGCTATTCGCATGCACACTATTCGGCATCCAAAGGCGCGGTAACCAGCCTGAGCAAAAGCCTTGCTCTTGAGCTTGCACCAAAAACCCGCGTCAATATTGTGTCGCCTGGCATTATTGACACCCCCATGGCGTCCAGCCTGTTGCAGCAAAAAGGTCAGGCCTTGCTCGACAGCACACCACTCAAACGCTTTGGCACTGCCGACGAAGTGGCTAATGTCATTATGTTTTTATGTTCCGACTTGGCCAGTTTTGTTAATGGCGAAACGTTGCACGTAAATGGCGGGCTATACATCGTCTAGGTAACTCGTGTTCAGATTTTTTCAGTACTAAGCCAACCTTCGAAACCAGGCATACCCTATGGATGACACCCAAACGCCTTCGCCCACGCAGTCACTGACCACACCCATCGTCATGTGGCTGACACAAGAGATCGAGCAACGCCATCTTCAGCCTGGCGACAAACTGCCCAGCGAAAAACAGCTGTGCGAACAGTTTTCCGTTAGCCGCTCGGTGGTGCGCGAAGCCGTATCACAATTGAAATCTGACGGTTTGGTCAGCTCGCAGCAGGGGCGCGGGGTATTCGTCAATGAACGGGGTGCCCGGCAAACATTTCGGCTCGACCCTACGCGCCTGGACGATATCGAAGACGTTGGTCACGTTATTGAGTTACTCAGCGCTATCGAAGTGACTGCGGCCCGGCTAGCTGCATTGCGGCATACGCCTGACAACCTTAAACAAATTAAGCAGGCGCTCGTGGGCATGGAATATGCCATTGTGCACGACCAACTCGGCGACGCGGAAGACTATGCCTTTCATCAGGCCATTGTCGATGCCACCCATAACCCGCACCTGATCACTTTTAACGAATACCTGGAGCAACATATCCGGCGCCTCATCCGCAAGGCCCGCAGCAACACGGCGCAGTATCACCATAACTTGGTAGAACACGTGCAAGAAGAACATAGGGCCATTGTTCGGGCAATCGAAGCGCGCGACCCAGACGCTGCTGCCAAAGCGGCAGAATCCCATCTGCGCAACGCCGCGGCACGGCTAAGTACCTATATGGCACAACCCACCTTGTAAAGGTGTTGTTTGCAGGCGTAATACGAGGCGATCAAGCCTTGGCATCTTGCAGAATCATGTCAGCACCCTTTTCTGCCACCATCATGACAGCGGCCTGTGTATTGCCTGACACCATCAACGGCATCACCGATGCATCCACGACGCGCAACCCGTCAATACCACGTACGCGCAAGCGAGGATCGGTGACGGCATCGTCATCCACACCCATGCGACACGTGCCTATAGGATGATAAATGGTCTGCCCCGTGTGGCGGGCAAAGTCCAGCCATTCGTCGAAATTGTTAACGCTCTTGCCCGGGTTGGTCTCGTGCGCAATATAGTGCTGCAGCGCAGGCTGTTGCACGATACGACGTGCTATTTGCATACCTTTAACCAACGACTGCTGATCAACCTGCGCATCCAGAAAATTAGGTCGGATAGCGGGCGCCCGGTGGGGGTCGGCTGATTTGATATGTATGGTGCCACGCGACTCGGGCCGCAACTGGGCCACACCTATCGTCATGCCCGGTTCCTTGTCCAGCACTCGATTGGCCGCATTTGCATAACTGGCATGTACAAAAAAATACTGCACGTCTGGGGTTGCGAGCGTTGGCGATGTTTTGACGAAACCGTGAACCAGCCCTGTTCCTAAGGTAAGGATGCCGGTCTTTTGCAGATAATACTGGGCCACCTGACCCGCCAGCGTTAGCCCGCGGGACATCTCATTTAGCGTGATGGTGTTCTTTACCCGCCAGTTCATGCGCGTGGCGAAATGCTCAATGTAGTTTTCGCCCACGCCTTTTAGCTCGTGGACCACCGATATGCCATGCTCTTGCAGTAGCTGGGGACGCCCCACCCCAGATAATTCAAGCAATTGCGGCGATTGCACCGTACCCAAGCACACAAGTGTTTCACGCTGAGCCCTGGCCTTAACCTCGCGCCCGTCTTTAAGGTAGACCACGCCCATGCAACGCTTACCTTCGAACACAAGACGCACCACATGAGCGCCAGATTGAATCGTCAGATTTTTGCGTGTTCGCGCAGGTTTCAGATAGCCTTCGGCAATACTCCAGCGGCGGCCTTTATGTTGAAGAACCTGATAGTACCCAAACCCTTCCTGATCCTGATCGTTATAGTCATCGTTGTAGGGCTGCCCGTCTTGCACAGCGGCCTTCAAAAAGGCATCGGCGATAGGAAATCGCTCGGCGACCTGCTCCAGATGCATGGGCCCCTTCTTGCCGCGCCGATCGCTTCCCTGCGGGTAACACTCTAGCTTGCGAAAATAAGGCTCTACGTCGCGATAGGCCCAGCCCGTTGCACCAGCCTGCTGCCAGGCGTCGTAGTCCTCGGCCTGGCCGCGTACGTAAATCATGCCATTAATCAATGACGAACCGCCCAGGCCCTTGCCACGCGGCACGGCGATCGTGCGGCCATACACGTTGTCTTCCGGCTCGGTTTCAAACCCCCAGTTGAATCGGGGGTTGGTCATCAATTTGCTAAAGCCCGCCGGGATGGGAATCCACATCGACGAGGCATCCGCCCCCGCTTCCAGCAACAAAACACGGTATTGACCGCTGTCGGTCAGACGGTTGGCAAGAATGCAGCCAGCAGTACCGCCACCAACAATAATGAAGTCGTAATCAGCCATGACTGGTTCTCGTTGAATACTCATACGCCGCCGGGCATAAGTGTGAACTAGCGGGCAGCGGTGACGCCAAGAAACTCCGCCATCAGTTCAATCTGGCTGGCAAGCATAGGCGCGCCGTAATGCTCCCGGCAACCGCGTTCTTGAGCAGCGATTAACAAGGCCGTGTCTTTGGGTTGCATGATAATTTCGCAAACCAGTTGATCTGACGTTAGCGCCGACGTGTCCATGGGCAAGGCGTCGCCCTCGTTCAAGCCCAAAGACGTGGCATTGACGACGATGTCGTGATCCGAAGGGTTGTGGGTACCAATGTTGATACGGGCCTGAGGGTAGAGGTCGAGAACGCGTTGCATCAGATCTTGAGCTTTGGCGGTTGTGCGATTGGCAATCGTCAGGCTGCTTACACCGTACTGAACTAGAGCAAACGCAATCGCATTGGCTGCGCCACCTGCCCCTGCCATGTAGGCCGTCTTGCCTTTAACTTCGTGCCCGCAAGACTGCAGACCGCGTACAAACCCCTCGCCATCCAGCATATGGGCGGTTAACCGCCCGTCTGCTTCACGACGAACAATATTGGCAGCGCCAATTTTTTTGGCGACGTCAGAAGCGTCATCGCACAGGCCAAGAATGGCGGTTTTATGGGGCACCGTAACGATCAGGCCAACCAGATTTTCCAACCGCTTCAAACCATTTACCACCGAGGCCAGGTTATCTGAGCGCGCATGGAACGGCACCAACACACCATCGTAGCCGGCACGGACAAAATGCTCGTTCATGCGCTGCGGCGTTTTCACGTGATGTATAGGATCAGCCAAAATTCCGAACAGCTTTGTTTCGCCTGTAATTTCTTTCATGATCTGCTTTCCATATCCCGATTTAATAATTTTTCAGCGTACATAACCTGTGATGATCACTCCGCGTACTGCCAGCTTGAGCACTAGATAAACCACCCGCGTCTTTAAAGATATATGATATATAATACACTGCGTTGATTGCAAAATGGCCACATGCGGATAGAATCTGCGCTATCTTCCCTATGACCAACCTGACATGTCCAGTCTCAAGCCCGTAAAAAAAGAAAACCTCTCCGTAAAGGTATATACCCAGATACGCGAAGCGCTTATCAACGGGCAGTACGAACCTGGCGAACGTCTTATCATAGGCGAGCTCGCACGCGAGATGGACGTATCCATAACACCGGTACGCGAAGCCATTTTTCGCCTGATCAGTGAGCAGGGCCTTGAAATGCAGGCAGCTACCGCCGTGTATGTACCCTTTCTCAATTCTGAGCGTCTGGCCGAAATTCAAAAAATACGACTCCCTCTAGAGGGAATGGGCGCGGCCGAAGCTGCGCAAAAAATAACGCCTAAAGAACTCGATGATCTGGCAGCCCTGCAAGCAGAATTTGTCAGCCTTACTTCCATCAACCCCAAACGTGCCAGCTATCTAAACCGAAAATTTCACTTTGCCATCCTTGAAGCCAGCCGTATGCCCATGCTGATCAGTACGGTGGAGTCTTTTTGGGTTATGACCGGCCCCATTCTGAAAATATTTCATGTCAAAACCTCGGGGCTTGATTACTCGGGTGGGCAGCACCGGCATCAGGCCGTGCTTGATGCCCTGAAAGCACGTGACTCCGATGCGGCCGCCAAAGCCATACAGGCTGACATCTTATGGGGCAGCACAATCATGATCGACTGGCTCGCCGAACGTGAAAAAGAGCAGGCTCAGATCATGCCCGGGCTTAGAAAAAAACTCACTCCTTAAACCCTTCAGCCAAAATCGCTGCTCGCATCAGCGCACACGCGAGCCACTCATTTCCCGCAGCTAGGGAAATCACTGATTCGCCAATGACCCCTGATAATTAGAATGGCACGGAGGCGTTTTCGCTTTCAACAACATATATCATATATTTTCCAGCCCGGAGACAATGGGCTCGCCCTCTGATTCCTACACATAAAAGCAGGAGCCTACACACATGTTTAAACTGAACAAAATAGCGCTGGCCTTCGCGACATGCAGTGTTCTGGTTACAGGCGCCGCATCAGCTGATGTAAAGGTTGGTGCCGTATTCCCATTTAGCGGTGCCCTTGCCCTTCTGGGACAAGAAAGCTTTCGCGGGCTGGAAATTGCCGTTAACGAAGCGAACGCTGCCGGTGGACTGAATGGCGAAAAAATTGTCATACTGAAGGCCGACGCGGTTGATCCTACCCAGGCCGTTTCTGAGACCAAGCGCCTAACTTCCGAAGGCGTTGTTGCCGTGTTCGGCAGCTATGCATCAGGCATTTCGTATGCTGCCACCCCTGTCACTGAGCTGGCAGGCATTCCGTATTTTGAACTGGGCGCTACGGCGCACAAGATTACTACGCGCGGCTATAAATACCTGTTTCGCAGCAACCCGAATACAGGCCTTTATGGTGTAGCCGTCGTTGATGCACTGGATAAAACCATCGCACCAGGCATGGGCATGAACAAGGATAATATCGTCATCGGGATCATCCACGAAGACGGCCCCTACGGCACTGACGTCGGCGCCACCGAGAAAAAGCGCGCCGGTGAACTGGGCTACAAAGTAGCAGAAGTACTGCCCTATTCGAACAAGACCGTCGACCTGTCTTCGCTGATTCTCAGACTGAAAGGTGCAAACGTAAACGTCGTGCTGCATACCGCGTATCAGAACGATGCCATTCTGTTTTTCAGCCAGGCCAAAGCCGCCGGATTTAACCCTGATGTCATCGTTGGTGCAGGTGGCGGCTATTCGTTAGCAGACACCGCCAAAGCTGTCGGTCCTGACATCAACGGCGTCTTTGACCTGGACTTTCCGCAGGCGTCCATCAACCCCGCTGGCGCCCCCGGTCTTGAAAAATTCTTGAGTGATTACCAGACCGCTTACAACAGCGGACCGCAATCGGGGCACAGCCTGGCCAACTATGTTGGTGCAAAAGCCTTTCTTGAAGCCATGGCCAATGCCAAGTCGACCAATGCGGACAAAATCCGTGAAGCTGTATTGGCATACAAGAAGCCCGCTGGATCTACCGCTAACGGCTGGGCCTTTGATTTTGGCGAAGATGGCCAAAACAAGGCTTCTACGTTCTACACCATGCAATGGCAAGACGGCAAACTGGTTACGGTATTGCCTGAAAACCTAGCCTTGGGCAAGCCGATTTTCAATAAGAAATAACGATAGCCCGTTGAAAAAAAGCAGGCATCCATTTGGATGCCTGGTTTTTTCATGCTTCATAAGGTTGCGCCATGGATATTTTTATTCAGCTGCTCATTAACGGACTGCTGCTAGGTGGGGCTTACACGATTATCAGCCTGGGGCTTACATTGATTTTCGGTGTAGTGCGGGTGATCAATTTCGCACACGGCGAATTTCTGATGATCGGCATGTACATGATCTATCTGTTGGCTGCCAATTTTGGCATTCACCCGTACGTGGGCTTGGTCCCGGTTGCCATCGTCCTGTTCGCGCTTGGCGGTTTGACGCAAAAGATCATCATTGAGCCATTGCTCGACGCTGATGAGCACATACAGATTTTTGCTACCGTCGGGCTCTCGACTATTTTGCTGAATCTGGCACTTGTGCTGTTCGGTGCAAACGTATATCGGGCCTCCGTTGAAACAGGTACGAGTGCCATTACGGTGGGCGGCTTCACCATGGTAACCGGCCAAATCGTCACATTCGTTGTCGCGCTATGTCTGGCCGTACTGCTGCACATGTTTATGCATCGCACCTATCTTGGCCGTGCACTTCGTGCAGTTGCGCAGCATCGCTATGCGGCCATGCTAATGGGCATTAACGTAAAAACGGTATATATCGTTGCGTTTGGCCTAGGCACCGCCTTTGTAGGCATCGCGGCCGGCCTGCTGGCGCCGCAGTATCCAGTCTTCCCTACCGTGGGTACCTACTTTGTGCTCACAGCTTTTGTGATTGTGGTGCTCGGTGGCATGGGCAGCCTTTATGGTGCCGTCGCGGGCTCCATGATTATTGGTGTTATCGACACAATGGCCGGATACTACATCGCTCCCGACTTAAAAGAAGTTGTTTATTTCGGCATTTTCCTGCTGATACTCGTTGTGCGTCCGAACGGCCTTTTCGGCTTCGGCACAGAATAAAAGGAGTGAGCCTTGTTTCCTGATTTTCGTAGCCCCAAGGCCTATGTCAGCGTAATACTGCTGGCCATCATGCTCCTGATCCCTGTGGTCATGGGCAGTTCATTCTGGACCAACCTATTCGTGCTGCTTTTTGTTTTTGCGGCGCTATCAGTAGCCTGGAACATCGTAGGCGGTTATGCGGGCCAGCTGTCTCTGGGTCATGCCGTGTTCTACGGAATAGGCGGCTATACCTCCACGCTGTTAACCCAGAACTTTGGCATAGTTCCCTGGATCGGCATGTTTGTCGGGGCGGCTATTTCGGGCGTGGTTGCGATTATTATCAGCTACCCCACACTGCGCCTGAAAGGTCCGTTTTTTGCATTAGCGACCATCGCCATTCTGGAAGTTGTGCGCCTGTTAGTCATTCACGAAGAAAGCTGGACAGGCGGCTCCAGCGGCATCAGCCTTCCGTTGAATATCGGCTGGGCCTGGATTGTTTTTCGTGAAAAAATCAACTACGTCTATATCGCTTTCTTCTTATTTATTATGGTGGTTTGGGCCTCGTGGTATGTACGCAAGTCGCGCATGGGCCATTACCTGATTGCCATCCGAGAACGCGAAGATGCCGCCAAGGCAGTAGGTATCGCAACCGCAAAAATGAAAATCCGGGCAGCGGTCATCTCTGCCATGCTCACCAGCGTTATCGGCACGTTCCACATTACCTATCTGACCTTTGTTGAACCCGCCTCAGCCTTTTCCCTTGAGCTATCGATACAGATCGCCATGTTCGCCCTTATCGGCGGTTTAGGCACTATATCGGGCCCTATCGCCGGCGCATTTCTGGTGTTGCCCATTGCCGAGCTGGCTCGCGGGTGGCTAAGCAGCGTCGGCAATGGTATGCACGGTTTGGTCTACGGCATTATCCTGGTGGTCGTTGTGCTGACCATTCCTCATGGGCTGGCGGGCGCATTTGGCCCCAGAGTAGAAAAGTTTCTGGCAAGGTTGCCCTATATTGGCACAAGACCCATCAAGCAGAAATATTTGCACGAGATGGAAAGCGGCCATACGCTTAAACCCGGCATGCCTGTATTAAAAGCTGAAGGGTTATACAAAAGCTTTGGCGGTCTGAAGGCGACCAACAATGTATCGCTGGAACTCTACAAAAACGAGATACTCGCCATTATCGGGCCCAACGGCGCGGGCAAAACCACGGTCTTCAACCAGATGTCCGGCTTTCTTGCGCCCGACAAGGGCACGGTTTCGCTGCTCGACCGAGATGGCAAATGGGTTCACTGCAAATCACCTGACGAGTTTGCTCACAAAGGGCTCGGCCGCACTTTTCAGACGGCCAAACCATTCACGGGCCTGACAGTACTCGAGAACATTATGCTTGGCGCGTTCATTAACACGGCCGATCGAGAAGAAGCCGAGCAGGCCGCACTCGATATTGCAGAACAAACTGATCTGACCAAGTACCTGAATACCGAAGCCCGCAACCTGACCGTCGGTGGCATGAAACGCCTGGAAATCGCCCGAGCACTGGCTATTCGACCAAATATCTTGTTGCTCGATGAGGTCATGGCCGGCCTGAACCCATCAGACGTGGAGAAAGCCGTACAGATGTTGCGTCGCATACGCGATTCTGGTGTGTCTATTTTGCTGATTGAACACATGATGCAGGCCACGATGGCACTGTCAGACCGAATCATTGTTATTAATGAAGGCAAAGTCCTGGTCAGCGGCCCTCCTCAAGAGGTGGTCGAAAACCCTGCCGTCATCGAAGCATATCTGGGCAAGGAGTACGCCGATGCTTAAAGTATCAAACTTACAGTCGGGCTATGGCAAAACCCAGGTGCTCAACGGTCTTAACTTCGAAGTAAACAAAGGCGAGATCGTCACACTGATCGGTGCCAACGGCGCGGGAAAAACGACCACACTTAAGACGCTGTGCGGTGTGATTATGCCCACATCGGGAAAAATTGAGTTTGAAGGCCGGGACATAACCGGAAGCTCAACCTATGACGTGGTCGAAAGCGGCATCAGCATGATCCCTGAGGGTCGACAGTTGTTTCCTCACTTTACCGTACGCGACAACCTGATCATGGGGTCATTCAAACGATCTGCGCGCCCTATTGTTCACCAGAAAATGGACGAAGTATTGCAGATTTTTCCGCGCGTGAAAGAACGCCTGAATCAGCTGGCCGGCTCGTTGTCGGGCGGCGAGCAGCAAATGGTTGCCATTGCGCGCGGCATGATGGCCAACCCCAAACTGCTGATGTTCGATGAGCCCTCTCTGGGTCTGTCACCCATACTGGTGCAGCAGATGTTCGATATTGTGCGCGACATCACCAACCACGGCGTAACGGTTCTGCTCGTTGAGCAAAACGTATTCAAAACGCTGCGTTTGGCTGACCGAGGTTATGTACTTGAAAACGGTGCCATCGTCATGACCGGCACAGGTGCAGAGCTTCTGGGCAATGCCCATATCAAGAAAGCCTATCTGGGCCATTAATTATTCGTTAACCGAGAAAAACATGTCGTCTACATTTAAATTTATTGATCATGGCAATGGTGGTGCATCTGATTGCATGCAAATTAAAGAACAGAACATGCTTGCGCCTGCAGGCAGGCAAGTTCTGATCCAAGTGCATTACGCCGGAGTAAACCGCCCTGATATCTTGCAACGCTCGGGGATGTATCCACCCCCACCCGGTGCATCGCCCTATTTAGGCCTGGAAGTTTCTGGCGTAATCACCGCCGTTGGCCCCGACGTACATGACCGCAAGGTAGGCGATGAAGTCTGCGCCCTGACCCCTGGCGGCGGTTATGCGGAGTACTGCCTGGCCGATGAGCGTCACTGCCTGCCCATCCCAAAAGGTCTGGACATGCTGAGCGCTGCCTGCATCCCTGAAAATTACTTCACGGTCTGGACCAACCTGTTCGAACGTGGCAGCTTGCGCAAAGACGAAAAGTTTCTGGTTCATGGTGGCTCAAGCGGCATTGGCTTAACTGCCATCCAGCTTGCTAACGCTTTTGGTGCCGAAGTATGGACCACGGTTGGTAACAGTGAAAAAGCCGAGGCCTGCAAGAAAGCCGGCGCGGCACACACCATTTTGTACAAAGAGCAAGATTTCAAGGAAGTGGTACGAGAAATGACCGACGGCTATGGCATGGACGTCATTCTGGATATGGTGGGCGGCGACTACATCAACCGAAACATTCATAGCCTGGCACTCAACGGCCGCCTGGTTCAAATTGCTTTTCTTGAAGGTAGCAAAACGCAGATCGATGCCCTGCCTGTAATGATCAAGCGTTTGACGTTTACGGGTTCGACGCTACGTCCACGCAGCGATGAAGACAAAGGAGAAATCGCTAAAGCCTTGAGCGAACAGGTGGTGCCATTAATGGAAAAAGGTCGGTGCACACCGATCATTCATACCGTCTTCCCCATGAACGAAGTGAGCAAGGCCCATGACCTCATGGAAAGCAGCCGTCACATTGGCAAAATCGCACTGAAGATCAAGGACGCTATATGAGGCTGGCCAATAAAGTTGCCTTGGTTACCGGGGCAGTAGGCGGCATAGGTTCGGCCATTGTTCACGCCTTGGTGGCCGAGGGTGCGCGCGTAGGTCTGGTAGACCTGAACGCTGAAGCCGGCAAAAAATTCCAGGACGAGCTGAGTGCAGCAGGCCATACTGTCTTTTACGTAAACGCCAATGTTGCAAACTTTGCAGAGTGCGAGTCAGCCCACGCCGCCATCAAAGACAAATTGGGCGATATTGATATTTTGGTAAATAATGTCGGCATTTCGCCCAAGCATGATGGTCGGGCTCTGAAAGTATGGGAGATGCCACCAGAAGAATGGGATAAGGTTGTTTCAGTAAACCTGAACAGCGTTTTTTACATGTCTCGTCTGGTCACCCCAGGCATGATCCAAAAGCGAGAGGGCCGCATCATTAACATGTCGTCGGTTGCCGGAAAGGCGTACTGCGATATCGTGGCAGCACATTACGCAGCCACCAAGGCGGCACTCATCGGTGCCACCCGTCATTGGGCCGCTGAATTGGGTGAGTACAACATTACCGTCAACGGTCTGGCTCCCGGCAGAATCAACACGCCGCTATTAAAAAGCGTATCGCAAGAAACAAACGATGCCGTCAAACAAGTGACGGCACTTAAGCGCTTGGGCACACCCGAAGAAGTGGCCGATGCCTGCATGTTTTTCGCTTCGGATCAGGCCAGGTTTGTTACTGGCCAGATTCTTGACGTGGCGGGTGGTTGGCTAATGACTTGATGCGCGCTTACTACACGCCCGTGGGCAGTCGCACTCAAGCGAGCAATTAACGTCGCTGCAGCCAGTGTCGCAACTGTGCCCATAGTGGCAGTCGGTAGTAGGCACGCTCGCAGGCATCCGCCGCCTTTGTGATCGCCGCAGCCTGGGTCGGGTATGGATGCATCACGCGGCTCAGTCCGCGCAAACCGACATTGGCGACCATCGCCAGGGTAATCTCATTAATCATTTCGCCGGCATGTCGAGCGACAATCGCCGCGCCTAAAATCTCGTCGCTGCCCTCGCGCACATGAATTTTCACAAAGCCCGCCTCTTCGCCGTCGACGACTGCACGATCAACATCGTGCATTAAAATAGTAAAGGTCTTTACCGGAATGCCGCGCTCACGCGCTTGGCGCACATACATGCCTACATGGGCGACCTCGGGATCGGTGTAGGTGCACCAGGGTATGGTCAATTTACTGAAACGCTGGCGGCTCAAACGTAAGGCGTTATGCACCGCGATGCGTGCGCTGGCGTCGGCTGTATTGTCAAACTTATACTCTAAACAGACATCGCCGGCGGCATAGATTTGGCGATTACTCGTGCGCATGAAATCATCGACATGCACGCCGCGATCATCATCAAAATTGACACCAGCCGCCTTCAAATTCAGGCCCTCGACGTTAGGCATACGGCCGGTGCCTGTAAGAATCGCATCCACCGCGATGGTGCTGTGGTAGTCGTCACTAACCAGATCAACCAGCTTCTGGCCGCCCTCCACCCGCACACTGACCACTTCCGTATTCAATCGCACTTCGATGCCGTCGCGAGAAAACGCGTCAGACAAAATCTGTGCCGCGTCGCGCTCCTCTTTCGGCAGAAACAGCGGCCAATGCTGCACGATTGTTGTATGCGAGCCGAAACGGCAGAACGCTTGCGCCATTTCACAACCAAGGGGGCCACCCCCTATTACCAGCAGTCGCGGCGGCAACTCAACAATATTGAAGACGTGCTCATTGGTAAGAAAACCTGCGGCTTCCAGGCCTGGAATCGACGGCACATCCGATCGTGCACCCGTGGCGATAACCGCCTTGCGAAAGTGCAGCACGGCCCCCTCCACCTCCAGTGCAGCGGGCCCGGTAAATTGCGCCTGCCCAAAGAAGACGTCTACACCCGCCGTCACTAGCTCCTGCACTGAGCTGCCGCGGCTTAAGCGAGCACGAACCTTTCGCATATGTCGCATTACCATGGCAAAGTCGACGGGGATGCTCGCTGGTGTCTCAACGCCGAATTGGACTGCCTCGCGCATTTCAGCGTACAAGCGTGAGCTGCGAATGAGTGCCTTAGACGGCACACAGCCGGTATTCAGGCAATTACCGCCAAGTAATCGGCGTTCGACCAACGCGACCTTCACTCCTTGCGCCGCCGCCGTATAGGCTGCCACCAGCCCGGACGTGCCGCCGCCGATAACCACCAGGTCATAGCGCGTGGCCGGTGTCGGGTTCTTCCAGTCGGGTGGGCGTACATGAGCGCGCCGCTCGCGCTCGGCCTCGTCGGGCGGCGCGGCGGTGAGACGTTCGGAAACCAGAGAGGCTGCGCAGATAGGCATGCGCTATAACCATCCACCGCGAAAGCCTGCACGGCGCAGACCTGAGCGAATCGCGGGATAGCCCCGCAACAGTTGCCAAATGAGTCCACTGCGATAGTTTTCAATCATCATCAGCACAATGCCTTGGTCGAGCCCATAGTGGCCCGCCGAAACCCAGGCGGCGTGTTCCGCCTTGGCCAAACCTGGATTGAAGCTGCTGGCATACTGCCCCGCGGGCAACATCTCAGGATAGCGAGCCAGCATGCGCCGCGCTGAGCGTAAAGCGTCTTCGGGTGCGAACGGAAGCGATGCCAACGCAGCCCAGCCGCTGAGCGTGCCATCATCAGGGCCGTATGGCACGCCGCGCGCGGCATAACCGAACAAACGGCGGCGTTCGTGCGCCAGTTCAGGCTGTTGCTGGCTAGGGCCATCACAAGCCGTCAGGCCCCAGCAATCTTCATCGTAACCCCGGAAACTGTGCGGATTGCGTCGCGTATATTCGCGCTGCACTTGTGTTGCACGCCGACTATTCTCAAAATAATCACAGTTCTTCTCGCGCATGAACTGATCGCGAATACCGCGAAAGTCGAGCCAAGCGTGCGAAAACTGGTGAATAAATAGCGGCCCGGCGTATAAAAAATCAATGTCGTACAGGTTTTCCCATTGGTATGTTTTCGTCCACGCCGCGTAGTGATCACTGTTAATGGGGTGCGTCGGCGAGCCCAAGGCCAGCACATACAACACGATGCCCTCGTTGTAACCGTCCCAACCGTAATGAAAAAACCCGCACTCAGGCTTCCAACCTTGTCGCAACGTCGGCTTGCCGTCCTGCGCCCAACACCAGTCGACCCGCCTGTACAGCGTGTCGACCAGCTTACGCACCCGGGTTTCTTCGGCAGTGTGCTCGGTGAAGAAGCTGGCCGCTGTCAGCGCGCCAGCCAGCAGCAATGCTGTGTCAATCATCGACAGCTCAGAGCTCCACATGCGCGTACCGCTATGCATGTCGAGAAAGTGGTAATAGAAACCCTTGTAACCGGTGGCCTGCGGCTTCCCACTTTGATCACTGTCATGGAAAAAACTTAGCACGGTGACACTGCGTTCAATGGCGTCGGCACGAGACATCCAGCCACGTTGTACGGCGATGGGGTAGACGGATAATGCAAACCCGACCACACCTATGCTGCACGGGGAGTTTTCACGCGAGGTGTCGGCAATAAGCCCATTGACCGGATTAACCGCCTGCAAAAAATAACCAAACGCAGCACGTTGCAGAGAATCAAGCAGGGTGTCGTCACTAAGTGAGACGGCTGGTTGAGCATGCAAAGGAGCGCCTTGTGGCATGGTGTTCACCACCCTTCTCCGTACCTGCCGTGTCGACTCATTATGTCGCGCTCCGTTATATTCGATCTGCTAGCCCAAACTACTGGCAACGGCATCATCGGTATATCTACCTTTACAGGATACCACCGCGATAATTTTGTACTACCGTGATTTAGCCGAGATTGATCTATAGCGACTCTCACCCACGTAGAAGCCATCATCCACGCATCGTCAATCCGTATTTCGCCTGAAACCGTCAACCAGTGAGTCATAGCAACAATGCAAATCTCGCGTGTACCTTGACATAGGTTTCCATAGAAACTATATTGATTTCCATGGAAACAAACAGGTAAGGTGCTTTGTGTGCGGTCAGAAAACGTCGGGTCAGTCCTCGTCTACGCTTGATATACACCTGGGGTATTGGCTGCGGCTTGTGTCAAACAATGTATCGGGCAACTTCGCTCGCGCCTTACAAGAGCGTAGTGTTTCAGTAGCCGAATGGGTCGCGCTAAATCAGATCCAAAGATGGGCAGACATGACCCCGGCCAAGCTTGCCGATGCCATGGGTGTAACGCGTGGTGCAATCTCTAAAATTTTAGACAAACTGCAAGAGAAAGCATGGATCTCTCGCATGACCAGTGACGGCGACAACCGCGTTCGGTATCTTGCTTTAACACCAAAAGGCGTACAGGTTTTGCCTGAGCTCACCGCGATTGCCAATCAAAATGATGAACATTTTTTTGGCGCCCTGAGTTCTGACGAACGAGCCACGCTTCGCGGCTTGTTAAGCAGGCTTGCGGATGTTCATCGTATCAGCACCATTCCCGTGGATTAAATCGCAAAGCAAGCAACAAATTTATGGCGGCACATTTTCTAGAGGCAACTGAATGAGCACGGCAATAGCAAACCTGGAAGCGGCAGAGCAACGAGCAATGGCCACGTTTCCCAAGGTTGGCGGTTTCCCGTATTTGGCCGAGACCCTTCGCCGTGCAGGGGTGCAAAGCAACGTGTGGTTCTTACCCTCATGCCAAAGCTTATATCTGACCGTCAAAGGCCCGGTGATCATTCAAGGCGCGCCATTGTTATCCGGTGCCGCTGATGTACCGCAATTTGACCCAGCAGCACTGATCAGGGCGTTACGCGTGGACAAGGCCGGAAACCGCACATTTGAACAATTTTTGATGGCCTCCTGGCGTGCAGGGGTGATTCGCTACGGTGTCGACTTTATCGCACGCACAGTCACTTATTACGGGTGTCTCGATGAGTCATACGTGGAGACATAGCCGGAAGTAGACATCGTTTTCTCTGTTGGAAAGTAGTACCTAATTTGCTGTTAATAACCAAAAGGAGTAGTTAGCATGTCGTTAAGAATAGGTGATATTGCACCCGATTTCGAAGCCGAAACCTCCGAAGGAAAAATCAGTTTTCATAAATGGCTGGGTAACTCTTGGGGTGTATTGTTTTCACACCCCAAAGACTTCACGCCGATCTGCACCACCGAGCTAGGCTTTATGGCTGGCACAAAGGCAGAATACGATAAACGCAACGCCAAGATTCTTGCCGTTTCTGTCGATTCTGTAGCCGATCACAAGAAATGGGCCCAAGACATCGGTGAAACCCAAGGCACGGCACCCAATTATCCAATTATTGGTGATGTCGACCTGAAGGTTGCCAAGCTGTATAACATGCTGCCTGCCGGCGCCTCTGGAGATGTCTCCACACGCACGCCCGTCGATAACCAGACTGTGCGCAATGTGTTTCTGATTTCCCCCGAAAAAAAGATTAGCCTGATACTCATCTACCCGATGAGCGTGGGCCGTAACTTCAATGAAATACTACGTGTGCTTGATGCGCTGCAGCTTACGCATGACCACAAAGTGGGTACACCGGCAAACTGGGGGGTTGAAGGCCATAGCAAAGACGTCGCCATCTCCACATCGGTTTCCACCGACGATGCCAAAAAGATGTTTCCAAAAGGCGTCAAAGAACTTAAGCCATACCTGCGAATGACGCCTGACCCACGGTAAGCGGCTGCCTGATTGTGCAACATCAACCAGTTTGGCGGTTAGGCTAATAACTTGGGGCTGACTGAGAGGTCGGCCCCTTTGCCTTGGCATCTGGCCATCCACCCTGGTAAACCTCCAAACATTGCCACAACCGAACCCACTCAGCAAAATGCTTTGCAAAAGCAATACATTTCCATTTACGAGCTTGCAATGAAAACTGCCACACTGCCTTCGTTAGGTGTTGACCCACAGCTTCGTCACGATGCCGAAGAGGCGTTGTATGATGGCGAAACCCTGCCCCAGCTAATCGAATACTCCGTCCGCGCCCAGATAGAATTGCGCAAACACCAAGCCGAGTTTCTGAATCGTGGCCTTGCGTCACGTGAAAAGTCGCATAAATCCGGGCGTTACGTCGAGCCTGACACGGTACTGGATCAGCTGTGGTCAAGTTTGAAACAGGCCAAGGAAAAGCGCGGCGTATAGTAAGCTATTCAGTCCGCTTTACTGAGGATGCAGAGTCCGATCTGCTTCGCCTCTATGATTATCTGTTGGAACAGGATCCACACACGACCCACATTGCCGAATTGGCGCTTCAAAGCATCGTACGTGCTCTCGATCTGCTCAGGCATTTTCCATAAAGCTGCCGCAAGGCTACTCTTTCACCGCCGTTTAACGCAGTTCAGCAATATTCATTGTCGTTGCCCCGCAAGCCTGTACCAGCTCAGCATCGTGGCTGGCAAACAGCACAATACGATCTTGGGACCAGGTTTTAAACTGCTCGGCCAATACGGCGCGGGCCTGCGCGTCTAGCCCGTTGCTGGGGCCGTCGGCAATAATGACGGCCGGGTCGCCCAAGGCAGCGGCGGTCAGGAAAACCTTGCGCCGCGTGCCCGTCGACATCTGCTCGAAACGCTTGTCCAGATGCGGTTCCAGCCCCAGTTCGTATGCCAGATCAAGCACGGCATCGTCGAGTGTTGTGTTTTTTTCTGCAGCTATTTTTTCGAGATACTCACGCCCCGTCTGGGCAGGAAACGCCAGGCAATCGTTGGGCACATAGGCTATGCGGGCTTTGGCTTGTTGTGGCGCTTGGGTTAGCGAATGCCCATCGACCCAGACGTCTCCGGCATCCGGTGCGATAACGCCCGCAATAATGCCCAGCAAACTAGATTTGCCGGTGCTGTCTTCTTCGCACAGCGCTATACACCCAGAGGAGAACCTATGCGTCAGCCCCTGAAATATTAATTGATCGTGATAGCGCTTACTGAGATTGTGGATACGTAGCATGTAAGGAAGTGTACGCATGTATGCGGCGCGTGACCAGAGCTGTTACTTCAGAGCCTGCACACCCAGGCCTGCAGCTTCAATAGCGCCGGCAACGTAGCCGGGAAACTGTGGCGACCATTCGCTGGCGATGCCGGTCAGGCGTTTATGCCATGGACCGGACTCAGCCGTGGCGACGGGGGCTTGAGCATGATGGCTCGCCCCGTTCAGATCGGTGGCCGCGGCCGTATAAGGATCCTGCGCCCAATCTTTGATAATCTCGGCACGGGGCGTAGCTGCCTGCAGCCCGAACAGGCGTGCCAGCTGTGCGCGGCAATGCGTGCGCAAAACGACATCGGCGACGTTCTTGCGTACGCTCGCCGGCACGGCAAAAAAGCCGAACAGTGCCGCGTTGCCGCCAGGCATGGAGGCGTCGTGGATCTCACCCAGTGGCCCGCGTGCACTGCGAGCCTCGCCGGACAAGCCGTGTTCGCGCCAGAACGGCGTTTCATAGATGGCAATGTACTTGGCATGGGATGACATCCACGTCGCCGTCTCGCGCCACTTCTGAGCCAGCACCGGCGGCAAGGCAGGTTCGAACGTAATGGTGTTCTCGGCCAGCCGCGGCGGCAGCGCCAGCAGCACATGCTCGGCACGCCAGGTCGTGACGTGGCCGAAGGCATCGATGCTGTCCAGCTCAACATGCGACTCCGTATGGCGCAAGTGAGACACCTTCTGGCCGGTGAATATCTGCTCCGGGCCCAGAGCGCGACGCAGAGCGTCGGTCAGCGCACCCATGCCGCCGATCAGGCGCACGGAGGCTGGAGAATTTACGTAGCCGCGCGTACGCATGGGCGGCTCATCGGGTGAGCGTTCCATCATCATGTCGCCTATCTCGAACTGCTCGAAGCATTCAAGCCCAAGATCGTCCACAAGGCGGTATAGCTCGCGCTGGTAGTCAGGCCAGAACCACGTGGGCCCCAAGTCGAATCGGTCGATGGCCCCCGACGTGCCGGGGGTGGGTTGCCCCGACGCAGACACCGATACAATGCGGCCACCGGGCGCATCACGCGCTTCCAGCAGCACATAATCCCGGATGCCCTGGCGCTCCAGCAACCAGGCGGCGTAAAGACCGCTTAATCCGCCGCCCACAATGGCGACACCTGTGGTCTGCATAGCTAGACCTCCACAACGACGTCGCCCAGGTGGCCGGTCTTGAGATAGACGGTGGCACCCTGGGCGCCAGCGGTGATATCCGGCAACTCGGAGGCAGGCAGGCGCATCCAGCTACCATAGGCGTAGGATTGTTTGTCCGTTACCACCTCACCCGCCAGCACCAGCAGCTCAACGCCGCCCACCCGCTTAGCAAACAGGATCTCATGTGGCGCAAGACGTTGCAAACAGACCTGTTCAAACTCATCCGAAAAAAACGTACACACCTCGCGGGTGCCCTGAGATTGCCAGGCAGCTGGATCGCGGGTGTCGATGCGCACGCCATGCTGCTGTTCGTGCACCCCCATCTGCCGCAGCTTGACGAAGATGATGGCGCCGTCGCGGCTGAAAGGTTGGTGGCCCGAGCCAGGCGGATTGCGTAGATACCAGCCTGCCGGGTAATCCCCATCTTCATCAGAGAAGGTACCCGAAAGCACAAAAATCTCCTCACCGCCTGGATGTTCGTGGCGTGGGAAGTAGGAATCAGGTGCGTATCGCACAATGCTGGTCGCCCGGGCTTGCTCTGCGCCCACCCGGTCCAGCATTACGCGCTCCACGCCACGCTGGGGCGAGGCGACCCATTGATACTGATGAGGCGCCACCACGGCGCGGCGCGAGAAGTCGGCATTGATAAGCATGGATACTGTTCCAGATAAATTGGGTGAGCGGTGGGCTGACCAACTCGGCTGCAGTCAGCATCACTCAATATGACTTACTTAGTGAGCATACGCTTCCATTACTGGTGCCGAATAGCTCAACGCAGCGCCAGCACTCTGAGATGATGGGGGAGTAGCTATACTGTACCCCTCACTGACAGGATGACCCCAAAGCCTCTTGAAGCAAGACGCATTATGAGGTTGAAACCTATGACGGGAACAAGAAGTTGATCTCGGACGTAATCGGTAAGCGTCCAACGAACCGGGAAATTAGGCTAATAGTGTGCAAGCAACCCCGTGCCTTATCTGTGCCAGTCTCTCTGAACGCCACCTTGTCATTGGGTAATCCCCCGTAAACCCATCGCTACCAGAAATGAGAGCAATACCATGTGGCTGATCGTCCACCTTTTCATCATCGCAGCGCTATCAGTTCGCGTTTTGCTGCGACCGCACCGCGACCCGGCGTCGCGCGTAGCATGGATACTTTTCATCATGGCCGTGCCCTACCTCGGTGCATTGGTGTATTTGATGTTGGGCGAAGTTCGGCCAACCGGCACGTGGATTCAGCAGAGGCGGCCTGACTCTGCGCAGTTCTTATCTGCCAATGCGGCCGCGCGTGACGCTACTATTCCAGAACACGCTTGGCCGGGTTTTGCGATAGGCGCGTCGATCAGTGGCTTTGCCCCCGTTGGCGGCAATAAAGGCCATTTGCTGGATGATTCAAACGCAACGATTGACGCCCTAGTCGCAGATATTGACGCGGCAACGCAGCATGTACACCTGCTTTTTTATATATGGCTAGCCGACACAAACGGGCGCAAGGTGGTTGACGCGATAGTGCGTGCGGCCAAACGTGGGGTCACCTGCCGCGTCATCGTTGACGACCTGGGGTCACGAGATTTTATCCGTAGCGAACACTGGTCGGCGATGAGCCGTGCCGGCGTGCAACTGGCGCGCGCACAACTTATCGGCAACATTCTGGTTCGCATTTTGAAGGGGCGCGTTGATGTTCGTAACCACCGCAAAATCGTCGTCATCGACAACCATATTACTTATTGCGGAAGCCAGAACTGCGCTGATCCTGAGTTTGCGGTCAAAGCAAAATACGCCCCATGGGTTGATGCGGTAATCCGCTTTGAAGGCCCGATTGCCCGGCAGAATCAGCAGCTTTTTCTCACCGATTGGCTAATCTCTACCCATGAAGATTTTCGCGAACTGGCACATCAGCCCATGCCGCAGCCAGAGCCAGGTTTCGTGGCCCAGGTGATAGGGACTGGGCCCGAAAACCACTACTCTGCAACGCCAGAGCTTTTTGCCACATTAATGTTCAGCGCCCGGCGCGAACTGGTGATAACAACGCCTTATTACGTGCCTGATGACGCCATGCAAGCCGCGTTGTGTGCCAGCGCCCGTCGGGGCATCCCGACAACCATCGTGCTTCCGGCTCGCAATGACAGTTGGTTCGTGGGGGCCGCAAGCCGTAGCTACTATGCCGAACTGCTGGGTGCAGGCGTCTGCATTCACGAATACGTCGGCGGCCTGCTGCATGCGAAAACATTGACGATTGATGGCGAAATGACGCTAATCGGTTCAGCAAACATGGACCGGCGCAGTTTTGATCTGAACTTTGAGAACAATATCTTGTTCCACGACCCGCAGCTGACGCAAACCATGCGTCGCCGACAAGAAACATATATCGCACAATCCAAGCCCGTCAGCAAGACCGATGTAGCAGCATGGGGTTTGCGCTTACGTCTACGCAACAACATCATGGCTATATTCAGCCCCGTCCTGTAGCTACGCGGGCGCGCCTCACACCGAGGCACGGTAGACCTTATTCATGACTCGGCAACAAAAGACACGACATGGTCGATCTCGCACCCATACCATTCGAGACGAAGCCCAGGTTCATCTCCAAGCTCCCTCTCAGCTAACGCCACGCCCTACTGGAGGTTTTAGCGACTAGCCACAACAAAGAGCCGCGGAAAAGGAAGCAGCACCGTGCCGTTAGCGAGAGCTGGATAGGCCTGAGTGATAGCCGCCAAATAGCACTTAAGGAACTCGGCCTTTTCGTCATCATCAAGCCGCTGCAGATACGGGCGCAGCGCCGAACCCTTGAACCATTCGACCACAGCCGCCGGGCCACCGGCCAAAGGATGATAGTAGGTTGTTCGCCAGACATCGACCGTGCTGCAATGGGGTTGCAGAAGTTCGTAGTAAAAGCTGGCGTCATGCCGTGCAGGAAGATGCACGGTGCCAACTTTTTGTGCCCACGGGCCGTTGGCCGCCACCTCGCGTATCAGCCTGTGCGCTGGTTCTTCGAAATTGTCCGGAGTCTGAACAGCCATACTACCTCCGGGTGCAAGCATGCTGACCAAGCGGGGGTACAGCGCCGCATGGTCTGGCAACCATTGCAGTGAGGCATTGGCGAGAATGACATCAAATCGTTCTGCAGGGTTCCAGGTGCCAATGTCAGCGAGCGTAAACGAAATCGCCGGCAACCGTTGACGGGCCGTCTCCAGCATGTCTTCTGAATTGTCCACACCGATCACACGGGCATCAGGAAAACGCTGGGCGAGAACCTCAGTTGAATTGCCCGGACCGCAACCCAAGTCGACGGCCAAGCGCACATCGCCAGCGGCGCGGCCAGGTATCGCCGCCACCAGGTCTCGCACGGGGCGGGTGCGTTCTTGCTCAAAGGCCGAGTACTGCGTGGCTGACCATGTCATGGGGTTTCCTTTGTGGTGTGCACGGGTTCAATCAAGCGTAATTCTGCTAACTCATGATTGCAAATGGCTAGAAGGAAATAGTGGCACATTCGAACGCGCTTTCTCGGCAAAAAAACCAAGGTCTAGAAACCTGATGGCATTGGACTAAACTCTCTACTGTGCAGGCTACCACTCGTGGCCAGTCTGGAGGAGGCTCCAACATGTCGATTGATCCCAACCGCGTCATCTTGACCGGGGAAAACCCGTTCATCCGCCTGAGCGTTACTGACGGCGGCCCAATCACCACGAACGCCAGCTTCTGGCGCATCGCCCTTAGCCCCGGTGGGCCCGGCCACGTGCTGTACGTTAAGAGCGAGTTCACAAAGGGCCGTTGGCGTATTTACTCGGATAACATCGCAATGGCACGCTGGTTGCAAACCACCGTCCAAGGTATGCTCAATACTGAAACCGCCGACACAACGATCCCGGTGATCGATGCAGATTTCTCCCGTTCCGGCGACGTGCGCGACTTTTGGACCGAAACGCTAATTACCCACGACGAAGAGATCGCGCTGACCTGGCACGATATGGGCGACCCACTGCTCGTCCACACCCAGCCCAATGAAACGCCAGGACGGCCCTATGGGGTGTGCACACTTCTCATCCCTGCACTCGGCGCACGGCTAACACACAATGGGGTGCAGGCGGACGGGCAAGCATTCGCCACACAACGCGATGGACGACCGTTCAGCACGTGTGCGCTGGCGTTCTCCGAAAGCTGGACGGCAGCTCGCTAGATTAGTATTTGATGCCTAAAACGACGTTGACCAACTGTCGACGTCGGGATTGTTGCTCTCCATTTCTTCTGCACTGACCTCTTCGGCCACATTACGCTCACTAGCCAAAACCGCCTTTAGCTTACTGGCCGATGATCCCGTTTTCGCCGTGTGTGCCCCGTTTTTCGAGTATTTTTCTGCGTTCAAGCTACAACTCCTTACTAGGTAGCTGTAGCTTAACCTATGACGAATTTATCCTACAAGAAGGGCCTCTCTGGTGGCGGCAACCTCGCCTACTACGGCTTCAAACTCGAAAGGAATGCCGCAATATTGGCGATATCTGTGTCAGACAGAGGTGCCGCCATGGGCTGCATTATCGGGTTCACGCGGGTTCCATCGTGAAAGGCCTTCAACTGGTCGATCAGATATTGCTCTTTCTGACCTGCCAGATTGGGGTAAATGGGCGCGATGGAAATCCCTTTTGCCCCATGACAGGCTACACAGGTCGTTTCAAATAGTTTTTGGCCCACGGCTGCATCGGCTGCACTGGCAACCGTTGCCACCATAAGCCCTGCCCCCATGGCACTAACAAGAATCGCTCTTTTCAACATAGCGTATTACTCCTATAGCTTCACTTTCTCTGTGGCTATGGGAGGAGGTTATCTAGGAGGCCACAGGGCACCAACGATGTTGTCATCGCTATACCTGCAGAGTAGCTGCAGCCCCCTGACAACCTCCTGACAACGCGCTGCACAAACGCACCCAACATTTCAAAGCGAGGTCTCGCAAGCCGATACCTTATGCCAGATCAGCCACCACTCATTTGAACGAAAATGACATCCCGGTAATCTTCACTTACTCGCCGCGACCTGCACACCCCACCCGCCCCCCAGCGCACGCACTAGATCGACGGCCAACGCGGCACGTTCACCGTCCAGCCGTACCGTTGCCAGCTGTTGCTGCAAAACGGCACGGTCGGCATCGATAACATCCAGATAGGCGATAGAGCCTTCGCGATACTGCGTGCGCGACAGGTGCGCAGCGCGCTCGGCCGAAACCAGCGCCTGATCCTGCACTGCCGTCTGCTCAGTGAGAATACGCAGTCCCGAAAGGCTGTCTTCCACCTCGCGAAAAGCCTGCAAGACGGTTTGCCTGTAATTGGCAACATCTTCGGTATAACGCGCCCGCGCATTGTCCATCTGCGCCGTACGCGCACCACCATCAAAAATCGGCAAGGTCAGCGCAGTGCCGATGAGTGGCCCAAGCAGAAAAGCCCGACTGCCCCAGTTGAAAAGCTCGCCCAAACCACTGGACTCATAGCCGAACCCGCCGGTCAGCGTCAGACGTGGGAAGAATGCGGCCTTGGCGGCCCCTACCCGCGCATTGGCCGCCGCCATGGCGTACTCAGCCGCAGCAATGTCAGGACGACGCTCCAGCAGCGACGACGGCAAACCAGCTGGTATCTGTGCATTAACCCGCGAGATGGGCGCAGGCGCTACCGAAAATTCGGAAGGTGGCTCGCCCAGCAGTATGGCAAGCCCGTGCTCGGCCGCGACACGCCGCCGTGTAATGCCCAGTGCCTGGGCGCGCGCCGTTGACAGCTCGGTACGCGCTCGTGCCTGGTCAAGCTCGCTAATCTCACCGAGCCGGTAGCGCTGCTCAATCAAGTCCAGCGTTTTGGCGCGCAATGCAACGGTGTGCGTCAGCAGCTCCTGCTCCGCGTCCAGCCGTCGAATCAAAAAATAGTTTTGCGCCACATCAGCCTGCAGGGCCAGACGCAAGGATTCAAACAATGCGGTGCTCTGCAAGGTGTCTGCCTGCGCCGCATCCACGGTAGAGGCAACGCGGCCAAATAGATCTGCCTCATAAGACACGCCCAGCTGCGCCCGCCAGAGCGTCTCAGGCGAATTTGCTGCATCATCAGACAAACCTAGTGATGCATTGGAAGCGCGCTGACGCGATGGCCCAAAACCCGCGTCCAGAGTGGGAAAACGTGCCGCTTTTGCGTTGCGCTGCAGCGCGCGCGACTGCTCCACCCGTGCAGCCGCAGCCTTGAGGTTTTGATTTGCCGCCAGAGCCTGGTCTTCCAGCTTGTCCAGCAGCGGCTCGTTGAAGATTTCCCACCAGCGGCCACGCGCCAGCGCCTCTGCAGGCTGGGCCGCTTTCCAGTGGCGCGCCGCCTCAGGCGTGAGCCGGGCCTCCTTAAACACCGCAGGTACATCCTGTGCTGGGCGCTCATAATGCGGCCCGACAGCGCACCCGCTCAAGACCAGCAAGAGGGCAATCAAGCCGGCAAATCGGTGTAACGCATGATTGTGTGTTGTGTTCATGTTTATTCCTTTCCTTACTGTCCGCTCGTGCCGGGCTGCTGGCTCGCACCGGATATATGGCTTGCTGCCGCATCAGGGGCCTCGTTCTTGCTACGGCCTTTGCTCACGGCCTGCCCTGCCAGCCTTAGCACCACGTAAAAGACGGGGGTTAAAAAGAGCCCGAAGAAAGTCACACCCAGCATGCCGAAGAACACCGCAACCCCCATGGCATGGCGCATTTCCGAGCCAGCCCCGCTGGACAACACCAACGGCAGCACACCCATGACAAAGGCAATGGAAGTCATAACAATAGGACGCAGACGCAGACGGCTGGCTTCGATGGCGGCCTTGACCACAGTCAGGCCCTGACGTTCGAGCTCTCTGGCAAATTCGACGATTAGAATGGCGTTTTTGCAGGCCAGGCCTACCAGCACCATCAACCCTATCTGGGTAAAAATGTTGTTGTCGCCACGCGTCAGCCATACGCCCGTTAACGCCGCAAGAATACCCATGGGCACAATTAATATCACTGCCAGGGGCAAGGCCAGGCTTTCATACAAGGCAGCAAGCACCAGGAAGACCAGCAACACGCTAATGGGGAACACCCACACCCCCGCATTGCCCGCCAATATCTGTTGGTAGGTAAGATCCGTCCATTCAAATTTCACACCGCGCGGCAACACCTTTGCGGCAACACGTTCTGCGGCCTTTTGGGCCTGATCTGACGAGAAACCCGGCGCTGGCCCGCTGTTGATGTCGGCGGCGGTGTAGCCGTTGTAGCGCACCACCATTTCCGGTCCAAAGCCCGGTGTCACCTGTATCAGCGAAGACAGCGGTACCATCTGGCCATTGTGGTTGCGGGTTTCCAGTCGCAGGATATCTTCAGGCTGGGAGCGAAATGGCGCGTCGGCCTGGGCACGCACCTGAAACACGCGCCCGAAACGGTTGAAATCATTTACGTACAGCGATCCCAAATAGATCTGCATCGTATCGAACACATTGTTAATGGGTACGCCCAGTTGCTTGGCCTTTATGCGATCAAGGTCAACGTCCAGTTGTGGAACGTTAATCTGATAGCTGGAAAACGCTGGCCCCAGTTCAGGGGTTTTCGCCGCCTCGGCCAAAAATGCCTTGGCTGCCTTGTCCAGCTCTGCATAGCCCAACGCCCCATGGTCTTCAATCTGCAGTTTGAACCCCCCAACCGTGCCCAGCCCCATCACCGGCGGCGGCGGAAACACCGCAATATAAGAACCGTCGATTTCGGAAAACTTGGCGTTGAGAGCAGCGGCGATATGGTCTGCCGAAAGTCCGGCACGCTTGCGCGACTCAAACGAATCCAGCGTTACAAAAATAATGCCGGCGCTCGAACTGTTGGTAAACCCATTTATGGATAGGCCAGGAAACGCAATCGAACTTGCAACACCGGGTTCGTCCAGCGCAATCTGGCCCATCTGGCGGATCACCTTTTCAGTGCGGTCCAGTGAAGCGCCGCTTGGCAATTGGGCAAAGCTGATTAAATACTGCTTGTCCTGGGCTGGAACAAAGCCACCGGGCACCATGTAAGAAACCCCCAGCGTCATGGCCAGCAGCAGTGCATACACGCCCAAGGACGACGCCTTGCGGCGGATTACGCCAGACACACCTTTGGCATAGCGATCCGACGTGCTATGGAAGAAACGATTAAAGCGTTTGAAAAAGCCACCAAATAAACGGTGCATCCCACGTGTCAGCCAGTCAGGCTTCTCGTCACGGCCTTTTAGCAGCAAGGCGGCAAGCGCAGGCGATAGGGTCAAGGAATTGATCGCAGAGATCACGGTAGAGATGGCAATTGTGACGGCGAACTGCTTGAAAAACTGCCCGCTTAGCCCTGTAAGAAAAGCCAGAGGTACAAACACCGCCACAAGGGTCAGCGCAATAGCAATAATGGGGCCGCTGACCTCTTGCATGGCGCGATACGTCGCCTCGCGGGGGTTATGACCTTCTTCAATATTTCGCTCTACATTTTCGACAACTACAATGGCATCGTCGACCACAATTCCAATAGCCAGAACCAGCCCAAACAGCGACAACGCATTAATGGTGTAGCCAAAAAATAGCATCAAAGAGAATGTGCCTATGATGGACACAGGCACGGCCAGCAGAGGAATAATCGACGCCCGCCAGGTTTGCAGAAAAACAATCACGACGAGGACCACCAGCGCAATTGCCTCGAGTAAGGTCTTGACGACTGCCGAGATGCTTGCCCGCACAAACTGCGTCGGATCGTAAGCGATGCGGCTTTCCAGCGAAGCCGGAAAGTCTGCAGACAACTCTTTCATCGCTGCCCGAACCTGATCCGACACGTCAAGCACATTGGCGCCTGGAGACTGCATGATGGCCAACCCAACTGCAGGTTGATTGTCCAGCAACGAGCGCAGGCCGTACTCGGAAGCGGCCAACTCAATGCGAGCAACATCGCCCAGCCGGGTCACTCCGCCATCGGCAGAGGTTTTGAGAATGATGTCGGCAAACTCGTCCTCGGTCTGCAGGCGGCCACGCGCGTTAACCGAAAACTGTGTGGCCACATCAGACGCCGTCGGCGAAGCGCCGATTACCCCAGCCGCCACCTGCACATTCTGTTCGCGGATGGCTGCGACAACATCGCTGGCAGTCAAACCACGCTGCGCCATTTTTGCGGGATCCAGCCAGACCCGCATGGAGTAATCACCTGCTCCCCATACCTGCACCTCGCCCACACCAGGTATACGGGCCAGCCTGTCCTTGACGTTCAGCACAGCATAATTGCGCAAATACGTGGCGTCATAGTGATTATCAGGCGACACCAGATGCACCACCATGGCCAGCGCTGGGGAAGTCTTTATGGTGGTTACACCCAGACGCCGCACGTCTTCAGGCAAGCGCGGCAAGGCCTGAGAAACCCGGTTTTGCACCAACTGCTGTGCCTTGTCCGGGTCCATGCCGAGGTTAAAGTTAACGGTTACGACAAGATTGCCGTCGCTATTGGCCTGAGACTGCATGTACAGCATGTTCTCAACACCATTAATGGCTTCCTCCAGCGGCGCGGCCACGGTTTCCGCAATGACTTTGGGGTTGGCACCCGGATACTGTGCGCGAACAACCACCGACGGAGGCACGACCTCAGGATATTCAGAGATAGGCAACTGAAAGAGTGCCAGCGCGCCGGCCAGCACAATAAGCACAGACAAGACCCCGGCAAAAATGGGGCGATCGATAAAGAATCTGGAAATATTCATGGGGATCTGGCTCAAGAACGGGAAGAGGGGGCGGGAGATGCGCTCTCGGCAGTGGGCAACTGCGCTTTACCAACCGTGGAGGACGCCGGAGAGCGCATGGCGATGTCGGGCGTGGCATCGCCCACCGCCACGCGCGCCTGTACAGAGTCGCCTGGCCGAACGCGCTGCAAGCCACTCACGACAACGCGTTCGCCTGCGGCAAGCCCCGACTCAACGATTCTTGATCCATCGCGCACAGGGCCCAGGGTCACCTCCCGGTAATTGGCCTGGCTTTTGGCATCCACCACCAATACATAACGCTTGCTCTGGTCTGTTCCAATTGCTTTCTCATCAACAAGCACAGCCTGACGGGCTGTGCGCGTGCTAAGCCTGACTCGTGCGTACAAGCCAGGCAGCAGCGCGCCGTCGGCGTTATCAAATACAGCGCGAACCCGTATCGTTCCTGACGCTGTATCCAGATGGTTGTCGATGGAGACGACATGCCCTTGTCTTGGGTAGGCTTGATCGTCACCCAGGCCCAGTTCCACTGGCATGATTGCGTGCGGATCCAGCCTGGCCTTGTTCAAGAAACGCAAAAAGCTTTGCTCGTCCATATCGAACGCGGCATACACCTTATCCACCGACACCAAAGAGGTAAGCACCGGTGCACCAGGGCCCGCCTGCACTACGTTGCCCAACGTCACTTCAGCGCGTGAGGCGCGTCCCGAAATAGGCGCGACCAAACGCGTATGTTCAAGATCGAGTTGCGCGGCCTGCAGTGCCGCAGCCGCCGAGGCTTCTTCGGCTTTAGCAACGCGCGCAGCATTGCGCTTTTCATCCACATCACGACTGGCAATGGCATTGGCGGCCAGCAGGCGTTTGCCTCGCTGCAACTCGGAGGCGGTAAACGCCGCGCGCGCCTGGGCGGCTGCGAACCGTGCGGTGGCCTGATTCACACTGGCTTCGTATGGACGTGGATCAATCGTAAACAGCTCATCGCCTTTGTGCACCAGGCCTCCGTCTGCGAAATGCAGCGCCGTGATCGCACCCGATACCTGCGGACGTATCTGCACGTGTTCTACGGCTTCCAGACGCCCTGAATAAGCGTGCCAATCGACGATAGCTTTGCTGTGAACAACGGCAACATCGACCACGGCGGCGAGGGGCTGGTCGGCGGGTGTGTTTTGGGTGACACCTGCATTCGCCCGATAAATGGTGATGGCGAACAGTGCCGCGGCCAACAAGCCCAGCGGTACCAAATAGCGTTGGCGAATCGGAAACATCTTGCGTCCTTGTAAGGAAGAGAGCACTCGACAATGAAGCTGCTGCGACATGCGTAAGCGCGTCAGTTGCAATTCAAAACACGATCACGTGTATGCCAAGGCGGAGAAGAGTTGTATTATTGATTCTTTGCAAAAACAGATAAATATCGTTTTTATGGGAACACTGTTCCTGTTTTACGAACAATCACTTCACACGCTTAGCCAGACCCAGGAGAAGTTCATGGATCGTTTTCAGGCCATGCAGGTATTTACCCACGTCGCCGACGCCAACAGCTTCACACTGGCTGCCGACAACCTGGGTTTGCCGCGCTCAACCGTCACCACCACTATTCAAAGTCTTGAAAAATCACTTCGAGTACGACTGCTCAACCGCACCACGCGCCGGGTTAGCCTCACACCTGACGGCGCGTCCTATTACGAACGCTGTCGGCAGATACTGGCCGATCTTGAGGATGCAGAGTCACTTTTCCTGGATGGCAACCGCATCCCGCGCGGGCGTCTGCGCATCGATGTACCGCCTTCGATAGGCCGCCTCATTCTTGTACCCGCGCTCTGTGAGTTTCACACGCTTTATCCAGATATCGAACTCGCACTGGGCATGAGTGACCGGCCCGTAGACCTCGTGCAAGAGGCAGTAGATTGTGTAATACGGGTCGGAGAGCTTGAAGACTCCTCCCTGGTGGCCAAACGTATTGGCACTTTTGAAGGCGTTACCTGCGCCGCACCTGCCTACCTCGAAAAGTATGGCGAGCCGCATTCCATCGGATCGCTGGCTGACCACAGGGCTGTTCATTATTTTTCGGGCCGTACCGGGCGGATTGTCGACTGGAGTTTCATGATGGACGGACGCGCAACCGATGTCGCCATCAAGGGAGTCATGTCGGTCAACGACGCAGAAGCTTATGTTACATGCGGCCTGAAGGGGTTCGGCCTCATCCAGCCTGGGCATTACATGGTCGCCCAACATTTGGAATCAGGCGCACTGCGCGAGGTGCTTACACATCTTAAGCCGCCCTCAATGCCGATTTCTGTGGTCTATCTGCACAGCAAGCATTTGTCACCAAAAGTGCGCGTATTTGTCGACTGGATTAGCGAACTCTTCAAACGTTGCCCGTTATTGGCCGGATGCTCAGAAGCACATCCCAACGACGAAGAGTGCAAGTTTGCAGGCAAGCATAAAACCCAGACTGCGCTGCATGAAATGCTTCGGCAGGAGGAGGTTGAAAGTGTTTTTTAGTTTGGGGGGGGTGACGGCGGTTTTGATTATCAACGGTAATAATCAAGGCCGCTGGTCACCACCTGTTTTTTCATAGGCTATGAAACTACGGCCTGCGCAATAGAGCTAAGCAGTTCTTTCAGGTACGTTACGCTGGGCGTGTCGATGTAACGTTACGGAGTGCGTAACTCACCGTACAAACACCTAGCCATTACCTACACGACACTTAGCTATACTTGTTAAATTAGGGATACAAGAACGAAAACAAAAACAACACTGCGAAGCTATCACGAATGACCCCGATTTCAGTCCGCATTGTCACTGCCATACGCTTGGCATTACTTTGCTGCATTGGGTTTTTATTTGCTAATGTGGCAACCGCGCTGCCCTTACCCCCCTCCATCCACGATTGCAATGGCAGCAAAGACCTGATCTTCGCTGCGCATCTGGACGACGACCTGCTGTTCATGAATCCCGATGTTTCCGCCAACATTGATGCGGGCGGATGCATGCTGACGGTTTACCTGACGGCCAGCGAACGCCGGGCAGGCGAAGACTACATGCTGGCGCGCGAACGCGGCGTGCGTGCCGCCTATGCCTACCTGGCAAACAAGCCTGATGTATGGACGCAGGATACGGTTGCTGTAGGCGCTTACCACCTTACGCGCTTCACGCTGACCGGTGATCCAAAGCTGCAACTTATACATATGCGCCTGAAAGACCCGTGGCTGGGTAAGGGATGGGGCAGCCTGACCCCATTGAGCCAGACCGAATCCATAGCAGGCAATACTGTCGACACGCTGGGCTCTTACCATGAAACGTATAGTCGGGCAGACCTCGTGGCCACCATCGCCAGCATCATCCAGGGCTACGGCCCCACCACGGTACGCCACCTGGATGACACGATTAACATCCCTTATACCGAGCTGTGCTGGCGTTGTATTGGGCATGGCCACCCCGATCACATTGCCAGCGCCAGGCTGGTTCGCGACGCCATTAAGCTTGCCCATGGCAACTACGCGGAAGTCGCCTATGTCGACTACCCCACGCAAGAACGCCAAATCAACCTGGATGAAAAGGAAATCAACAAGAAGACCGAAGCGTTTCGCCGCTATGCCTGGAAAGACTACCACGCCTGCCCAGATCCACAGAATTGCATTGCGCCCGCTGGCCCCGAGGCATCGTGGGTCGGCCGCTCTTACTATGTATCGCGGCACAACATTACACCCGCACTCTTTACAGACCCAGAAGGCGGCATACTGATCCTGGCCAAAGGCGAAGTTAACGACGCCGCCAATATCTGGAACAGCCGTAAGCAAACCTGGAGCGCACTAGGCGGTCGCACCCCCGATTCACTCGCTTCATTTGCTTACCCGGATGCAACAAACGGGTTTCTGGCACGTGACGCGCTGGGCATCATCTGGACCAACAAGCAAAACCCTGATGAGAGCTGGCAAGGATGGCAAGGCATGGTGGGGGCACGATTTCCTCGCCTTCCCACTGTAACGTCAGAGGTGAAAACGGCAGCGGTTGCGCTTGCCAACGACGGGCTGCTCTATTGGGCGACCGCTTCGAGCACAGAAAACCGCTGGGCAGCCTGGCAGCCATTGCCAGTGCTGCAGCAAGCCTCTGGCGATCTTGCCATAACAACCGACGCGGCAGGCCGACTGGTCATCTTTGCGACCGACGTCGAGGGCAGGCTTTTTACCGTGCAGCAGATTGCTGCCGAAGATGCAGAACACTGGTCATCGTGGAATGAGATCGCCGCGCCGGCCGCTCTCGGTGGGTTGGCGGCGCTACGTAATGCACACGGCCTGATCGAACTTTACCTGCGCGACCGGGAAAGCAATCATTTGCTGCGGATCGTGCAGGCGGCCCAAGCAAATAGCGCTGCAGACACGCCTTCCCCAGCCATTTGGAATACGGCCACCGACCTGGGCATAAGTTTCGTAGGCAAGCCAGCCGCTGGCCTGAACGAGCACGGCAACGTCATCGTCGCCGTCGTCGATCACCCAGGCGGTGCACTCTGGCTTTACGAAAATGCTCAGGCCAAAAAACTGTCAGTCAATGTGGCTTCTTCGCCCGCCTTGCGTGTGATAAATGGCGTTTTGTATATCGTGGCCCGCAACGCAGGGCAACTACAGACATATCAGGTTCAGGAATATCGCCAAGGTGCTTGGGGTACTGCGTTAACCGTCACCGTTCCGCCTGCAGGAGGCGGGAGTGCATTTTCTGTGGGGGTAAGTGGGTCGCCGTTAGCTGTCGTGACAGATAACGGGACGCAGGAAAAAGACAATTAGTCAGACGGGAGAGTATCTCCCCTGCGTTCCGGCAGTTTAGATACGTCAGCGCTCCGCCCCCCTCTCCTCTGATTCTGTGCCCACACGAAAATCTGCTTGGATGCCTCAGCCTTCCCTTGCCTGTTCGACTTTCGACAGCTGCGGCTTTATTGGTAAGGTGTGAGCCGATTCTCTTTGATGCCGCCGGGGGAATGCCGTTACATCTATTTTGTCGGTCAACCTTTGTACAAAGAGCGCCAAATCACGTCAAACAAATACGCTTTCAATACTCTCGGCATCTAGCAGGCTCAATGACCAGTTTTGCAATTGATCGGTGCTGGCTTGTGAGAGTAGCGTTTGGTAATGCGGCGGCAAGGGGCCGAACTTGCACTCGAGTAAACGCGCAAGCAGCTGTGCCTGGCCTTGCAGAATTCCTTGTTGCTGTCCTTTCTGTAGCCCCTTCTGCTCACCCTCGTATCGCGCCTGATCCAGCATATCTTCGGCATCAACCAGCGCCTGTTCTCGGCGCTCTGCTGCCAGTCGCAGTTCTTCGTCTGAATACAGCGTTTGCAGATGGGTCAGGGCTTCTTGTACAGGTGGGTGGGTAATTGCGGTCATGGCAGCCTCATCCAGGTTGTGCAACAGGCATGCGATCCAGGCCAGCAACGGCGCAGTCAGTTCACGCAACCCTTCAGCTTTACGTAGCTCAATTATATGCACTTGCAGCATTTGCCCCAACTGGATTTGCGGATACTGGCTGTCGCGTAACGTGAAGTTCCAGTTCGCCAACCACACCTCTTCTCACCGTATTAGTCCTCCTGCATGGAGCCCAACCGCTCGCGCAATTCTTTCAGAACATCGTTATTGTGCTCACCCAGAACCGGTGGCGGTATGACTTCTGTGCTGCGCTCACCGTCAAACGAAACTGGAGAGCGTACAGTGCGGAACTCACCCATGGTTTTGTGGTGGCCCGAAACAAGCAGCCCCAGATGCTTAGCTTGTGGATCTTCCAAGGCTTCACTGGCATCGTACATGGGAGCGTGCGGCACATCTTCGGCCTCCAGGCGGCGACACCATTCCGGTCGCGTCCGTTGCGCAAAAATTGGGCCGAGGATATCAATCAAGGCTTCTTGGTTTTCGATACGCCCGTTACGATCCGAAAACCGAGGGTCCTTAAACAGCTGGGATTGCTCCATCGCATTGGCAAGGCCTTGCCAGAACTTTTCAGGCGAAGACATATGCAGTGCGAGCCACTTACCATCGGCGCATTTCATGACATACGACTGTGAGACGCTGGGCCGACTGTAAGGCCCCATGACCTCACCTGCCGAATAAAAATGAGTAAACGCGTCCAGGTTAAAGTGTGTCATGGCTTCCAGCATGGACACCTCAACCTTGCGGCCAACACCTGTCTGATGGCGTTCGTGTAGCGCTCCGAGCACACCATACGCAGCATAGAAACCGGTGATGGAATCGGCCAGCGCGGGGCCAACAACACGTGGGTTTTCTGGGTTGATAAGAAGACCTAAAAAGCCACTGGCAGCCTGAGCTACTGAATCATAGGCGGGTCGACTGGCGGCCGGGCCTGTAGGCCCAAATCCGCTAATCGAACAATAAATCAAACGAGGGTTTAGTTTGCGCAGACGCTCCTCACCAACATTCAATCGCTCTGCAGCCCCCGGCCGAAAGTTCTGAATATAAACATCAGCAGTACTAATTAACTCGTCGAAGATCGCGAGGTCCTCAGCATTCTTGGTGTTCAACGTGACGCTGCGCTTGTTGCGATTGTAGGTCTGGAAGTGTGGGCTGTATAAGCCCCCTTTGAACGCGCGAAACGGGTCTCCCGTTTCAGGTTGTTCTATTTTGATGACATCGGCGCCCATGTCGCCCAGCAACATTCCCGCTGCCGGGCCGGTAATAAAGGTTCCTTGTTCCAATACGCGAACGCCATTCAGAACTTTAATCATGATGAAACTCCGGTGCAAATCATAGATACTAGGTGTTGCTTGCGGAAAAGCCTTCTGGCGTGTCTCCGTCGTAAACATAATCGCGCGTGGCTTGATACGACAGTGCAAAGCCTATGGGTTTCTGTAACTCTTCAGTCAGATGCCCAATAAGACCGGCGGTCCGGGCAAGAATAGGCACACCCCTCAAGGCAGTTATTGGAAAGCCCACACCGAGTAACGCAGCAGGAATAGCCGCCGAAACATTCAACATCAGGTTTTTGCCAATGATTTCCGGGATCACGTTCTCGATCGCGTCAGCAATTTGTATGTAAGTCATATCGGCGCCGGCTGCTTCAGCCACGCCAAATAGTGCCGACACACGAGGATCGCGCTCTTTATGCAGTGGATGGCCATAGCCAGGAATGGCGCGCCGGGCATTACGGTATTCTCCGATCACCTGCTTGGCTGCCTCGCTGTAATTATTGTCGCCGTCAGCACGCACCCTGACCTCTTCAAGAAGCCTGCCAGCCGTTTCGGAGGCGCCAAGAATCACGGAACCACAACCTAAAATACCTGCCGCTACGGCGCCCTGCAGTGCGTCAGGGGCTGCCGCCAGTGTCATCCGACTGGCTTGCACGCTCGGAACGAGGCCATGTTCCGCGATGGCAACCAACGTTGCATTCAACACGGTTGTGGCGGCTGGCGTGGGTTCTTGACCAGTAACCAATAGAAAAAAATAATCTGTGAAGGATATTTTCCCAATAAGCTCCTGGGCCAGATCCTTTCCTCGCACTACGATAGTTTCTGAGTTCGAAGTGCAAATGGCCGAGTGCGGAATAGTTTCTTTACCTATTTTCATGTCGTTCCTGAAAAGCGTATGCGCGGCGTTGTGCTGGGGCACTGTTCCAGCAAGGTGTGTGTTTGAAGCAAGTTAATTTATTCAGGCCGCAGCCCTTCGAACGCGTATTGCAAAAGCGTGCGAATGTGGTCGCGCTCGACAGGACGAGGATTCCAGTACGGTTGCGCGACCGCAATGTCTGCGGCCTGATCCAGATCAGCTGCACGCATGCCTATTGCGCGTAAAGCCATAGGGGCACCCAGTTCTTGTGCGAGGTCATATAGGGCTGAAGCAGCAGACTGATTTGATCGCTGCAACGCGCAGGAGATGCGTTGCATTGCACTGGGTGCGAACGAGGCGTTATAGGCCATGGCATAGGGAAGAACGATGGAATGCGTCTGAGCATGCGGCAGATTAAAGCTGCCCCCCAAGGTATGGCACAGCTTATGATGCAAAGCCATACCAGCACTACCAAGTACAGTGCCACAAAGCCACGCACCGTAAAGGCATTGCTCCCGAGCGTTTACATCATTCTTCTGGTGCTGAAGTTGACGCAGGCCGCTTGCCATGGCTCGTATGCCCTCTTCGGCCAATAATGTAATCATCGGGTTGCTGTCTTGGGCGTACAGGCCCTCTGCAGCATGAGCAATGGCATTCATGCCGCTGGTTACCGAAATATCATACGGCAGCTTCATGGTCAGTTGAGGGTCGTAAATAACCGTCTTTGGCAATACACGGGCATCCTTACCAGTCTTTTTTGTACCGCTCTCGGTCACACCATACACGGACGTCATTTCCGACCCGGAATAGGTCGTGGGCACAGCCAGTATCGGGAGCCCGGTACCCAAGGCCAGCGCCTTCGCCAGGCCTATCGTGGAACCACCCCCAATTGCAATCAGGCAATCGGCATTTGACCTGGTTAATGCAACCCGTGCCTCTTGAACAACTGCCAAGGGTACGTGCATGGTTGCTTGGTCGTAGATGGCCGCAGCGCTTTTTCCAAGCGCTCCATAAGCCTGCTCAGCCAGCCCACGCTGGCGTGCCGTGCAAAGCACGAGCGCTTTCTGCGCCCCTAGCAGGCCGATCTCAGCCTTGAGCGTATGCCACGCGTCTGCACCAAAAACCACCCGCGTGGGCTGTGCGGTATAGACGAATTGTTTGGGCATACTAGTTAACTTTTGCACCTGAGTTCCTGACAAGTTCAGCCCATTTTTTGGTCTCGTCGGCCTCGAACTTAGCCAAATCTTTGGTAGATTCGCCACCTGGCTCTACCCCTTGTTGCTTCAGTCTCTCAATCAGGTCCGGATCGGCCAACACATCAGCAGCAGCCTCTTTCAGTTTGGCCATGACGGGCTCAGGCACCCCGGCAGGGGCATACATCATGAACCAGGCGACCAAGTCGAAATCACTGTTGGTTTGCTCTGCGATGCTGGGCACATCGGGTGCTGCAATACTGCGTCGACTGCTAGACACACCTATGGCGCGCAACGCGCCGCTCTTTACATGGGGTAACACGGCAGCGGGGTGATAGAACATGAACTGAACCTCTCCTGACATCACATCCTGCATAGCCATGGCCCCCTCCTTATATGGGACATGCAGCATCGCTACGCCGAGCCGATCTTTAAGTAATTCACCAGCCAGATGACCCGATGTGCCGCTTCCAGCAGATGAGAACATGATGCCTTTCGGCGTGTTCGCAGCCTCGGCAAGCTCTTTTACAGAATGGTAAGGCGAATCGCCACTCACCACCAGAAACGTTGGCGTTTGCCCAACGAAAGCGATGGGCTTGAAATCTGTTTTCGGTTCATAACCTCGCTTGGAATACAGTTCTGTATTAATGGCATGGGTTCCAACCGTGCCCATCAGAATGGTGTAACCATCGGGAGCACTGCGTGCAACTTGCGCTGTACCGATTGTGCCACCAGCGCCTGCCTTGTTGCTCACCACAATGGGCTGACCCAGTTTCTTGGACATTTTGTCGGCGACGAGTCGCGAAATGGTGTCAGTCGTGGTGCCAGGACCAAACGGTACGACCAAGTTCACTGCCTTCGTCGGAAAGTCCGCAGATAGGGCTGGCGTCGCCATAAACGCTAAAGGCGCAGAAACAAAAGCGGCCATAAGACGGTACGGCGGATATTTATTAAACGGATTTTTTATAGATAGACTCATGATTACTCCTCCTTGTTGTAGGCCTGACTTCATTTATTCATTGTTCTAGAGCTTGAAGCTGGTATCAGTCTAATTGCCAGTTATGAAATACAGAAATGATTGTTTTAATCAGCTATGATCGATGGCATCGATAGCAATCTAAACATTCTCGTCATGGAACTGAGGCATTTACGATATTTCATTGCATTGGCGGGGTCACTTAACTTCACCCGTGCTGCCGAGCGCGTGCACGTAACGCAGTCGACACTGTCACATCAAATACGCCAACTTGAAGATGAGATCGGCCAACGTTTGTTTGACCGCAACGGCAAGCGTGTCGTACTGACCGAGGCTGGCGAATCGTTTCTGGCTTATGCCAACCGTGCGCTTGAAGTCATCGATGAGGGTCTGGGCGAACTAAAACAGGCCGTCGCGCCAATTACAGGTACCGTGCACATAGGCACTACATCCACTTTTAATCAGAGTTTTCTTCCCGATTGTGTGGCACTTTTTCTTAGAGAGAACACCACTGTCAAGATTGTCATTGACGAACTATCGGCCGACGCGATCACTGACGGGCTCATGGCAGAAGAGCTGGATATCGGCATTGGGTACCGACCCGAACTGCAAGAAACAATAAGGTTTGAACCACTATTCAACGAGGAACTCGCCTTGGTCGTGGCGAACAAGCATATATTGGCAACGCGCAGACGCTTGCGGGTAGCCGAGCTTCATCGCGAGTCACTGGTTCTGTTGCCAAAAAAATTTTCCACCAGACGTCTGCTTGATGAATGTTTTAACGCAGCAGGCGCCCAGCCAAATATCATCGCTGAAATGAATACTATCCCAGCGATGCTGGGTTTAGTAGTACGAGAACATGTAGGTACTATTGTTGCGCCCAGCGCAATCGCACACCACAGTATTCCTGTACAAGTCATTCCCCTCGAAGGCCCCACCCCCATCCGCACCCATGGCCTAATGTTCAAGGATGCCCACGAGCAAACGCGAGCCAGCATGGCCTTCAGTGCCCTTATCCGTAAACACACAAAGCCTGGAATGTACGGTGCCAGACCAACGCAAGGCACAGTGGTTTTCTAACTATCATCGTCTACCAATATGGGTTTCTTCAGAAGTTCGCCCCACTCATCGGGGGTTATAGCTTTTTTGCAGTGTTTGCAGATAGGTCAGAGCTTCTTGCAAGACTATTCGAGTCATGGAGCATCCCAAACAATACTAAATACCTGTTGTGGAGTATTCTCGACTAATGGTCTGTGCCCTCCCCTAGTCTTTTAAGGGTCGACCATGCGGGCAGGAAGGCTAATAGCCGTATTTACCCTCATTCAACCAAGCTGGATTACACGTTAACCTGCACCAGAATCTGGAGCATAACTATGCAGGGAAAGCGCGGGCACAACGCCCAGTGGCGTATCACGACGTCTGCTGATGCAGACGATCATGCCCATAACCTCAGCCGCTGGGTACAAGAATACAACCAGTTTTCGGCAGGGACCTTTGCCGGTCAAATCACCGAGCTGTGGCTGCCGCATACGCAGCTTTTCCTGGAATCGACCAATCAAATCCTGCACCAATCCTGTGCTGCCTGGTCCAAAGCCCTATGGTTTGGCATCCCCGTATCTCGCACAGGTGGTGCGCGCATGGGCACGATAGACATTCCCGAGCACTCCATCGCCTTCAAGCAAGGCGGCACTCAATTCGAGCTCTTTACACCGGCAGACTTTGACATCATCGGCATCGTGATCGATGAAGATATCTTTGCACGCTATCTCCAGGACGTCGAACAGGTAGACAGCAGCCAGATCACGCGCAAGCAAGGCGTCATGGCCGTCAGTGCACAGGCCAAGGTCGAGGTCTGCGGCGCTCTGATTAATATGCTGAACGCGAAACAAACCGCTCACGATACTCACACACCACCCTATTATTCCTTTGAGGATCGAATCCTCTCCTACCTAGCGCCGCTGCTCTGTACCAGTACCGCACCTGCGCCCAGCATAGCCAGAAACCTGAACCGCCACCGCATCGTCGAGCGGGCGCGCGACATTGTACTTGCAGCGCCCACTGAGGGCATCTCAATCCCCGATTTATGCCGCGCCTTGCACGTCAGTCGTCGCACCCTGCAGTATTGTTTTCAAGACGTTGTAGGCATGGCGCCCTTGAATTATTTGCGTATCCTCAAACTCAACCAGGTACGACGCGATCTGCGCACAGATACCACGCGTCGTAACCCAGTCACCGAGGCCGCCTTATCCTGGGGCTTTTACCACTTGGGACAATTCTCGGCCGATTATCGCAAGCTCTTTGGCGAGACGCCTTCTCAGACCGTCGCTCACGTCAACTACGCCTGACCACGCCCTGCTCTGACGCACCACCCTGGCAGCGTGCCGCTCACGTCCCCAACTCCTCTCACGCTACTAATTACAAAGATTTGCCAAATTCCGATAGTGGTGTGCCAATTTTCGATAGCTCACAATCTCCCAAGGCACGACGATGAGGTCATAACAGGTGCGGGCGCAATGCCCGATTCCGCCCATCGTCACTGAGACATACGAAGGTTCATCATGCAAGAACGCTCTATCAAAACGACAGAAGACGCTATAAAGCTCGTCGAAGCTAGCGGCCTGACGCACATCAAATTGGGCTTATCCGACATCGATGGCGTGATACGCGGTAAGTACATGCGCAAGGACAAGTTCATCGGCGCCTTGCGCGATGGCTTCGTATTTTGCGACGTCGTCATGGGGTGGGACTCCAATGACGACCTCTACGACAATGCAAAATTCACAGGCTGGCATACCGCCTACCCGGACGCCCAGGTACGCATTGACCCGAGCAGTTGCCGGCGCCTACCCTTAGAGCACGGAGCCAATGGCGAAGCCATGCTGTTTTTCATCGCTGAACTCGATGGCCCTGCCGCTGGCGTCTGCCCGCGTCGTCTGCTGCACCGCGTTGTAGACAGAGCGAGCGATATGGGTTTTGACGTTTTTTCAGCGCTGGAATATGAATTTTTCATGTTCAATGAGACCCCAAAGACCATACGAGAAAAGCAATATCGGAACCTGGAGTCCTGGACTCCAGGAAATTTTGGCTACTCAGTGTTGCGCAGCACCGTCAACTCAGACTTCTACAAGCAATTGATCGATTTGACCGAGCAAATGGATATCCCAATTGAGAGTCTGCATACCGAGACCGGACCAGGCGTGCTCGAAGCCGCCATCGCGGTAGACCGGATCAATGCTGCCGCTGACAAGGGCTTTTTGTTCAAGACCTTCACCAAGGCGTTGGCCGAACAACAAGGCCTGATGGCAACTTTTATGGCCAAGTGGTCCCATAAACACGCGGGACAAAGCGGCCATATTCACATGTCGCTATGCGATCTGAAATCGGGGAAGAACGTATTTTACGACCCCACCAAAGAACACAGCATGAGTGATCTGCAGCGCCATTTCGTTGCAGGGCAACAGCGCTATATGCCCGAAATGATGGCCATGTATGCGCAAACCATCAATAGTTACACCCGTCTGGTGCCCGGCTATTGGGCGCCCCTCGAAGCCAGTCTGGGGGTCGAGAACCGCACCACAGCACTACGCATCATTCCGGGCTCAGAAAAAAGTCAGCGTGTGGAGATCCGCATCGGCTCAGCCGACGCTAACCCCTACATTGCCTTGGCAGCGGGTCTGGGTTCGGGCTTGCTGGGCATCGAGCAGAAACTCGAGCCGGAACTCACCTTCGGCAACGCCTATACTCAATCATTCCCCGAGCATCTGAAATTCCCCAGCACTCTGTGGGATGCCGCCCAGCGGCTACGTGCCTCAGAAGCTGCTCATGAGCTGTTTGGCGAACCCTTTGTCGAACATATGGCCGCCACACGCGAGTGGGAAGAGCGTAAATTCCGTGAGTACGTAACTGACTGGGAACTCCAGCGTTATTTCGAGATCATCTGACATGAACGAACTGATCACTATCAGCCCCATAGATGGGCGTGAACTCCTGCGTCGACCCTACACCAGCGAGACCGACATCGCACGTGCCTTGCGCACCGCTCGACGTGCGCAGCATGAATGGGCGCGTGTTCCTCTTGCACAGCGCTGCGCTTTGGTAAGCGCCTGCGTGGATGCGGTGGTCGCTCGCAGCGACGCTATGGCACAGTCCATCACCGAACAGATGGGCCGTCCGATCCGCTACACACCCGGCGAGTTGCGTGGCTTTGAGGATCGCGCACGTCATATGATCGCCATCGCTCCCGAAGCCCTGGCACCCATATATCCCGCCAAGCAGGACAAGCTCGATCGTTATATTTTGCGCGAGCCCGTCGGTACCGTATTGACCGTCGCGCCCTGGAACTATCCTCTACTCACGGCGGTCAACAGCATCGTGCCAGCTCTGGTGGCAGGCAATAGCGTGATCCTCAAACACTCAGATCAGACACCACTGTGCGCCGAGCAGCTCGTTGAAGCCTTTAGCGCCGCTGGATTGCCCGAAGGGCTGTTTCAATATATTCACGCCACCCATGACACCATCCGCCAAATCATTCAATCGCCCTATATCGACTATGTGTCATTCACCGGGTCCGTGCGGGGCGGCACTGCAATCGAGGAGGCGGCCACTGGTCGATTTATCGGCAAGGGGCTGGAGCTAGGAGGCAATGATCCTGCCTATGTGCGTGCCGACGCAGACCTAGGCCACGCGGTGGATACCCTGGTGGACGGTGCGTTTTTCAATTCAGGGCAATCTTGCTGTGGCATTCAGCGTATCTATGTCGACCAGGCGATCTACCAGGACTTTATCGACCGCGCTGTCGCGCTCACCGAAACCTATGTGCTTGATGATCCGATGAACCCCAATACCACGCTAGGTCCCGTCGTACGGGCCAAGTCCGCCAACGAAATCCGCCAAACCCTGGATCAGGCGCTAAACCGAGGCGCACGCAATCTGATCGACTCAGGCAAATTCGCTCGGGCCCAGCCAGGCAGTACCTATGTGGCCCCAGCACTGCTCACCGACGTGAACCACGATATGCTGGTCATGAATGAAGAGTGCTTCGGGCCCGTTGTGGGCATTATGGCTGTGCCCTCGGATCAGCGTGCCATCGAGCTTATGAACGATAGCAACTACGGTTTGACCGCATCCGTCTTTACTCAGGACGCTGATGCGGCAGTGCGCATAGGCAGTCAGGTGCAGACAGGCACGTTCTTTATGAATCGCTGCGACTACCTGGACCCAGCCCTGGCCTGGACAGGCGTCAAGAATACCGGGCATGGCATTTCCCTCTCGACGCTGGGATACCAGGCTCTCACTCGAGCAAAATCCTTTCACTTGCGCCAACTATAGCGGTTACCCCATCATGAAACATCTGAACGCCAACTGGAATTACCCAACCGCCATCAAAGTCGGCCCCGGACGCATCCAAGAGCTACCACAATATTGCCGTCAGCTCGGCATGACACGTCCTCTGCTGATCACTGACCCGGGCTTGGCCGGCCTGCCGATGGTCACTGCTGCCGTCGCCTCCTGTAAACAGGCTGGGTTGCACTGCGACGTCTTCTCCAACATCAAAGGCAATCCGACCGGCGCGAACGTCGTCGATGGTGTCAAAGCCTATCATGCATCCAAACACGATGGCGTAATTGCCTTTGGCGGAGGTTCCGCCCTGGACGCGGCTAAGGCCGTCGCGCTACTCGTCGGGCAGGATCGTCCTCTCTGGGACTTTGAGGATATTGGCGACAACTACCTGAGAGTGAATGTCGCCGGCATGGCACCTGTGGTTGCGGTTCCGACGACAGCCGGAACGGGCTCGGAGGTCGGACGCGCCTCGGTGATCACCGACGAGCGCGATCACGTCAAGCGCATTATCTTCCACGCCAATATGTTGCCCGCAGTGGTCATCCTGGATGCCGAACTCTCTGTCGGTCTGCCCGCACTCCTGACTGCGGCAACCGGCATGGACGCCTTGTCGCATAACCTCGAAGCCCTGTGCTCGCCAGTCTTTCACCCTATGGCTGCAGGCATTGCTGTTGAAGGCATACGTCTGGTTCAGCAATACTTACCCGATGCCGTGGCTGACGGACACAACCTGCTCGCACGCCATCACATGCTAGTCGCCTCCAGCATGGGCGCGACGGCCTTTCAAAAGGGGCTGGGAGCCATGCATGCACTCGCACACCCGCTAGGCGCCACCTATGACGCTCATCACGGCATGCTTAATGCGATCTTGATGCCTTATGTATTGCGCGCTAATCATACGGCCATCGACGAACGCCTCACCACCTTGTCTCGCTATCTGAATCTGCGCAAGTGCAGCTTTGAAGGCTTTCTCGACTGGGTGCTGGAGTTACGTGACTCGGTAGGTATCCCACATACGCTCGCAGAGATTGGTATTCCCGATGATCGCATCGAGGACATCGGACACATGGCCGTGGCTGATGGTGCATCGACCACCAATCCCATCCCGTTCACAGCCGCGCAATACAGTGAGATCCTCAGTCACGCCTTGACCGGAAAACTGTAATGGCACACATCGGCCTCCTTGGTTTCTTGCATGAAACCAATACCTTTGCGCCTGGCGTCACGACCCTGGCGCAATTCATCGAGGCCGATGCATGGCCCGGCCTAATCACCGGCGACGAAATCTTCAGCGCCACCCGAGGAATGAACCTGGCTATCAGTGGCTTTATCGCCGCCATGCAAGGCAGCGAACATACCCTGATTCCCTTGCTCTGGTGCTCGGCGAATCCATCCGCAGCCGTCGAGGATGAAGCCTTTGAGGCGATCGTCAGCCAGATTCTGGAGCAGATCGATAAGGCGCCCCATCTAGACGCCTTGTTTTTGGATCTGCATGGCGCGATGGTGACGGTCTCCCACGAAGACGCAGAAGGCGAGCTACTGGCCCGGCTACGCACCCGTCTCGGCCCAGACATGCCCATGGTGGCTGCACTGGACTTTCATGCCAATGTGAGCGCGGCCATGCTGCACCACACTGATGGGCTACTGGCCTATCGCAGCTACCCGCACGTAGACATTGCCCAGACCGGTGCGCGCGCGGCACAGATGCTCAAACGTATTCTCGCCGGAGAGCCGGTGTATACGGCGTCGCGGCAGATCAATATTCTGATTCCCATGCCTTGGCAAAGCACGCTGGCAGAACCCGCATGCTCAATCATGCAATACGCTCGCTCACTCGAAAACTCGGATACTCCTGAGGTTCAGTTCATCCCAGGCTTTCCCTTGGCCGATATTCACGACAGTGGGCCAACCATTTTGGCATATGGCCGCAGCCAAGCCCAGGCCGATCAGGCCGCCGATCTGCTCTATGCCAAGGTCGAAGACGCACGCCAGACCTTCCAGGGAAAACTGCTCAGTATTCCCGAGGCCATTGCACTCATTCAGGCACACCCCGAACGCCGGACGCTACTTGCAGATACGCAGGACAATCCAGGCGGGGGCGGGACGGGCGACACGACAGACATCCTGCATGCCCTGGCACAGCAGTCTGTGCGCGATGTTTGTGCAGGCATCGTATGCGATCCTGCATTTGCCCTGGCCGCCCACAAGGCCGGAATCGGTCATCATATTCAGGGATCACTAGGCGGATACAGTGGTACAGGAGCGGGGCCACTGACCGGTGAGTTTGAGATACTCGCCACAGGCAATGGCCGATTTACCGGCACTGGTCCGTTCTATCTGGGATGCAATATGGATCTGGGGCTCATGGCACGGGTGCGCTACGGCACGATCGAGATCCTTGTATCCAGCAAAAAGCAGCAAGCCGCCGACCAGGCGATGTTCAGACACCTGAATGCCGAACCTGCGCAATACCGGGTGCTGGTATTGAAAAGCTCAGTTCATTTTCGTGCAGACTTTGCAGCCCTTGCTGACGATATTCTGGTGGTGGCCGCACCCGGTGAGAATACCGCTGATCTACATGCGCTGACGTACCGCCGACTACGCCCGGGCATGTTGATTCTATAGCTATCGCGCTGCGACGATGTCGAGCACTGCCTGATGCAAAGCCGGATTGGCTGCGGCAATAACTCGCCCATCCGAGTGCATGGTGACAGGCCGCCCTGCCCAATCGGTAATGACCCCGCCCGCCTCCTCAATCACCGGGCGTAAGGCCAGGTAATCGTAGGGCTGCAACCCCGCCTCGACAACTAGATCAACGTGCCCCGAGGCCAGCAGGGCATAGCTATAACAGTCCCCGCCAAATCGGCGCAGATATACAGCTCGCGTCAACGCATCAAATACCCGCGCCTCATCCCCAGTAAAAATATCAGGCGAGGTCGCATACAGAATCGCGTCCTGTAAACGATCGGTCTGGCGAGTGTGGCACGCGCCACCACGATACTGGCAGCCTTGTCCTTGTGCCCCGACCCAACGTTCGCCGGTAAACGGGATATCGACGATACCAAAAACTGGCACACCATCGCGTAGCAACGCCACCAGACATCCCCACAAAGGATTGCCCGAAATAAAGCTGCGCGTGCCATCAATCGGATCAATAGACCAGAGGTATTGCGCATCCAGGTGGCTCAGGCCGAACTCCTCGCCCAGCATGCCGTGCTCGGGATAGCGCTGCAAAATCGCATCGCGCAGAAACTGCTCCACAGACCGGTCAGCGATGGTCACGGGGCTCTCATCGGCCTTGGTGATAATCTCGGGCGCCTGTCGGAACCACTTCAAGGCGACGGCACGCGCCTGCGTCACCGTTGTCTGTGCAAAATCGAGCATTTCTGCAATCTGAGGCTCAAGGCCACTGAGTGTCATCACACTGAACTCCTGACAAGTTTCGGAATCATTGTGAATGAGCTTGCATAAATATGCAAATTTACACAAAATAGCAACACAGTCGGCATAGACCGGCCCTTTTTCCCCACAAAGCAGGAGACACCATGAATACCTTTACGAGAAGTATCTTGGCTGCGGCCATCACCATGCTAGGCGTAGGGGTTACCCACATCGCCAGCGCCGATCCCTTGACTATCTACACCGCTCTGGAGGATGACGAAGTATCCGACTACATGGCTGTCGCAAAAGCAGCCATGCCTGATGTGGAGTTTCATGTATTACGACTATCCACGGGCGATCTGGCTGCACGCATGCTGGCCGAAGGCAAAAACCCACGTAATGACGTGATCTGGGGGTTTGCCGTCACAAATATGCTGGATCCTCGCATCCACGACAGCCTGCAATCTTACTTGCCTCCCGCTGCAGCGCAACTACCTGATCTCTACAAAGCCAAGGACGGCACGTGGTTCGCTGCAACTGGCTATATGGCGGCGTTTTGCGTGAACACCGAGCGGCTTAAGAGTAAAAACCTGCCCATGCCCACAAGTTGGGAAGATCTGACCAACCCGGTCTACAAGGGCGAAATCGTCATGCCTAGTCCGGCTGCGTCAGGCACAGGCTATTTGCAGATCGCCGCCATACTCCAAGGCATGGGAGACGATAAAGCTTGGGATCTGATCAAGCGCTTGAACAAGAACATCGCGCAATACACATCCTCAGGCTCTAAGCCTTGCAAAATGGCGCGCACTGGCGAGTACACCATCGGCGCCTCATTCGCTTTTCCCGCCATGCAATCCATCGAGGCAGGCTTCCCCGTCAAGATGGTGATCCCTTCGGACTGGGAGGGCTATGAGCTGGAGGCCTCGGGCATCATGGCGACAAGCAAAAACCTGAAGGATTCCAAACGCTTCCTCGACTGGACCTTGTCGCCCGATGCCGCTAATTTGTACAAAAAGTACAAAGAGATCATCACCATTCCAGGTCTCAAGCCCTCCGAGCAGTCCATCAAGGCAGGCCTACCCGCAGATGTCTCCAAGGTCTTGTTCCCCATCAACTTCGAGCAGTCAGCCAAGGCGCGCGACCAGATCATCAAGACCTGGCAACAAGTCACGGCTAAGTAATCGGACGATGACGACGCAATGCCCGCGGGGGCATTGCTTCTCTCTCCCGAATCAAAGGTCACGGGGACACAATGGCTTTAGAAATTTCTAATATCAGTAAAAAGTTTGACGATTACGTTGCACTGCACGATATCAATCTCACCGTGGGCGAGCACGAGTTCGTCTGCCTGCTCGGCCCCAGTGGCTGCGGCAAAACGACACTACTGCGGGTCATCGCAGGACTCCTCGAGGCAGACACGGGACAGTTGGTGTTTGAAGGCCAAGACCTGAGTCAGACCCCAGCGCGCGAGCGTAATTTTGGTATTGTTTTTCAGTCCTATTCCCTATTCCCCAATATGACGGTGGCCCAGAATATCGGCTACGGTCTGCGCATACGCAACGAAAACAAGCGCATCATTGATCAACGGGTGAGCGAACTGCTTACACTCATCAAAATGTCGCATTTGTTGGATCGCTTTCCGTGGCAGCTCTCCGGTGGCCAGCAGCAACGCGTCGCGCTCGCCCGAGCGCTCGCTGTCGATCCGCGTTTGATCCTGCTCGATGAGCCCCTCTCGGCCCTGGATGCACGAGTACGTAATGAAATGCGCCAGGAGATCCATGATGTACAGCGTCGTCTGGGTATTCCGACCATTATGGTGACGCATGATCAGGAAGAGGCCTTGATGCTAGCCGATACGATCGTGTGCATGAACAACGGCACCATCGAGCAGGTCGGCTCACCAGAGGACCTATATCTGCGACCTCTGACCCGTTATGTCGCAGACTTTGTAGGGATCAGCAATCTGCTGCCCACCGCTTGGGTACAGGCACACCAGCCTGAACTGATGGCACGACGCCCCGCGGGTGAGCACGATGGGCTTGAGTTATGCGTGCGCCCAGAGCATATCGCCGTGCGCAGCGAGGCGAACGGCCCAGCCACCGTCCAGTCCGTTACCTTCCTGGGTAATCTGTGCCATGTGCATATTCAGTGGGCAGATCGCAAGTTCATTGTTGAGCGGCGCTCACGGGACGGCCTGCATCAAGGTGCGCGCGTCAGTCTGGACATCGACCCCGCACAATGCTGCTGGGTGAGCTGCTAAGCCGACGCACACGATACTCAAGGGCTACGTTATGTCATCTACCCTCGCCATCCAAGCGCCACGAAGCGGCATCTCACGTCTCATCCCGCGGACCGCCGAACAATGGCTGGTGTTCTCTTGCCTGGTATTTCCTACCCTGGCATTACTTATATTTTTTGTCTTCCCTCTCACCACTATATTTTGGCAGAGCTTTACTCTGCTGGATGGTTCATTCGGCCTGGACAACTATGCCGCTATCCCGGATACACCGGGCCTGATTCAGGCCGGCATCAATAGCCTGGCGATCAGCATTAGCACCACAGTCGTCTGCATTGTTCTGGGCTTTGCCATCGCCTATGCGCTGGAGCGCACTCGCATCCCGGGCAAATCTGCCGTACGCGTGGGGCTGTTGCTGCCGTTGCTGGCACCCTCGCTGGTGCAAGGCTTGGGCTTGCTGTTTATCCTCGGGCGCAATGGCCTAATCTATCGTTGGACAGGCATCGAGCAGGATATCTATGGATTCTGGGGTCTGCTGCTCTCGGATATATTTTATGCCTTGCCCCAGGCGGTCATGATCATCCAGGCAACTCTGCGCAACGCCGACATGCGCTATTACGATGCCGCAACAGTCATGGGCGCTAATCCTGCACAGCAGTTTTTTCACATCACACTGCCCAACTGCAAGTTCGGCGTGCTGAGCGCCGCCTTTGTGGTCTTTACCATTACCATCACCGACTTTGGCAACGCTGCCGTCATCGCAGGCAACTATCGCGTACTGGCGACCGAAATATTCAACCAGGTGTCGGGTCAGCAGAACTTCGGCATGGGCTCGGTCGTGGGCATTATTTTGCTCACGCCTGCGCTGATATCGGTCTATATCGAACGGGTCGCCCGGCAAAAGCAATTCGGTGTCGCCTCCGAGAACCAGATCCCCTTGCAACCAGGCCGAGCACGCTTGCGCGATACGGTGTTCGGGGCAGTGACCTACCTGACTGTATTCTGTATTGTCGCCATCATTGCCGTCGTGATCTTTGCAAGCTTCGTGAAACTCTGGCCCTATAACATGACGCTCACATTGGCCAATTTCAACGTCAATATCAGCAGTGGCTATGCCCCTATCTGGACGACGCTGTATGTCTCGATCTTGGCGGCTGTATTCGGCGTATTTCTGCTGTTTTGCCTCGCCTACGGCTCGCGATACATACAAGGCCCCGTCGCCAAGGCAATCTACTTGTTGGCCGTTCTGCCAGTGGGTGTACCTGGCCTCGTGCTGGGGATCTCGTATATCTTTGCTTTCAATGATCCGTCCACGCCTCTATATTGGCTATACGGCACCGCCATACTCATTGCGCTGTGCAACTTCTATCACTATCACACCCAAGGTTTTCTCACGATGGCCACGGGTATGCGCTCAGTACCTCAGGCGCTAGAAGAGGCGGTAAGCTGCCTGGGTGGCGGTTCGCGTCGCGTCCTCACCGACGCCATCCTGCCTTTTATTGCCCCTACCGTCCTTGCTGTGTTCTTTTTCCTGTTCATGCGCTCCATGGTGACGCTATCAGCCGTAATTTTCCTGGTGACCCCACAGCTTAATATCGCTGCGGTTTCGGTCATGCATTTGAACGAAGCCGGTTTTGTCTCTCAAGCGGCAGCCTTTTCCACGATCATTATTTTGGTGGTGAGTGTAGCCATGCTGCTGATGCGTGCTCTGGTCCACCATTTTCGCCCTAACCTTGCGCAAGGGGTGATGTAAATGTGGTCTGAAGCCCGCCATCAACGCATCCAGCTCATGCTGCAACGCTATGAACGTGTGAGCACAACTCAGGTCATGACTGCGCTGGGGGTCTCACGCGAGACTGTACGCCGCGACTTCCTCGAACTGGAGGCCATGGGCGTACTCAAGCGCGTACATGGCGGTGCCGTGCACATCGGCGACGAACCCCCTATCGACAAACGCAGCACCCTGCGCGTATCAGCCAAGCAAGCCATCGCCAAGGCCGCGGCTCAGCGTATTGACCGCCCTCTCACTTTATTTATGGATGCAGGCAGCACCACAACCTTGCTCGCGAGAGAACTCTCTTTGCTGTCTGAGCTAACCATCATTACTAACTCTCTGGATGCAGCACAGAGTTTCAGACAACAGGCAGCAGCCCAAAGCAATCAGATCATCATTCTTGGCGGCGAACTAAGCAGTCATCTAGCTGCGACCACAGGCTCGTCAACCATCGCCCAGATTCAACGCTTTCATGCTGATATTGCACTGCTCTCCCCCGTGGGCATCGATGCACGCTATGGTGCTAGCAGTTTTCACCATGACGAGGCGACCATCGCCCGAGCCATGTCAGAGCGTGCCCATCAGACGTGGATTCTCGCAGACCATAGCAAGATAGGCACTCACAGCCGCGAGACGTATTGCCCCGTGCAGGAAATCAGCCTATTAATCAGCAACACCAGCGCCAACCAGCGTGAGGGCTTCAAGGAGCTGGCTGACCGTATCAATGAAATGGTTCTCGTCTAGCGCAATGTCTGCCAATAGACCAAAATGTGGCCAATGATGAAAAACACTATATGCTGGCCGATCCGGCCACATTATGGTGTTCGGCACAATAACCATTTGATTTATTTGGGGATATATTGGTGGGCGGTACAAGGTTCGAACTTGTGACCCCTGCCGTGTGAAGGCACTTTTTATAGATTCGTAACAATCCGCTGAAGCCTTTGTTCATAGGGCAATACGTTAATAACCGTCCACCAAGATACAGCGAAATACACAAATGTTTTGAGTACTTGTTGAGTACCGTGTATAGTTTCGACATGGACACCAACATTGATAGCGTCAAGGCGCGAAACAACCTAACCCCACGGCGACCACCGTACTGGCACAAGCTGGCTACTGGGCGTCATGTCGGGTTTCGCCGCATGACTGCCGAGAGCACTGGAACATGGGTAGCGCGGTATTGGGATGATGCCCACCGGAAAATGTTATTTACGTCATTCGGGCCGCTGGATGAATACCCAGATGGTAAGCGATTCGATAAGGCGTCTGAACTGGCTCGCGAATGGTTCACCCATTTAGGGGCAGGCGGATCGTCCAAAGCCTACACCGTGGCCGCTGCCTGCAATGCCTATGTCCAACATATCCGCAGCGAGAAAGGCGATGTACCAGCCAACGACGCGCAAGGCCGCTTTAACCGCTGGGTACATGACACACCCCTTGCCAATATTGAACTATCAAAACTTAAACGCGACCATATCCGCAAGTTTCGCGCCTCGCTGATGGCCGCACCCGTCACGGTAGGCGACGAAACACGCGAACGGGCCAAGGACACTATCAACCGGGATATGTCGCCATTGAGGGCCGCGCTAAATCGTGCTTTTGCTGACGGCAAGGTAACGACTGACTTCGCCTGGCGCGAAGATCTGAAACCCATCAAGAACGCCTCGCGCCGACGCGAACTGTATTTAGACCGCCGCCAACGCCGGACATTGATCGACCATGCCGCCCCTGATGTTGGCGCTTTCTTGCGTGGTATGTCGATTCTTCCGTTACGACCCGGTGCGCTGGCCGCGCTCAAAGTGGGCGACTTTGAAAAGAGACTCAAAGCATTGAAGATAGGCAAGGACAAGGCTGGTGCTGACCGTCGGCTTGTGCTGCCTGTCTCTGCTGCCAAGTTCATGGCCGAACAATCCGAGGGCCGACCTGCTGACGCGCCATTGCTGGCAAGGGCTGACGGCGTGGCATGGAACAAAGACGCCTGGAAAGGCCCGGTAAAGGACGCTGTAGCGGCTGCTGGCCTGCCTGCCGAGACGACCGCATACACCTTGCGTCACAGCGTCATTACTGACTTGGTTATTGATGGCCTGGACTTGCTGACCGTAGCGCAAATTAGCGGTACTTCCGTGGCGATGATCGAAAAGCACTACGGGCATTTATGCGACACCACGGCGGCTGTTGCGCTGGCAAAGCTGGCTATTTAATCGTATTTAGGCACGCATACAATTAGTTACCAATGATTTTATAGCCCAAAAAATAATCCAGCTTAACGCATGAAATCCACAATCGTTCAATTCACTGTACATAAAAGCAGACGAAACCCGCATAGGCAGGGGCTTTCACAGTTTTTTGGTTCTTGTCTGAGCTTTCGCGCTATTTATAAGAGAGCTTATTTCAGTTACAAGTTTTCGACTTGCGGCGATTACATGTTGTGGAGACAATAGATACATCAACGCAAACGCCAGCGCAACATACAGTGGTTTTAAGGATTCAAAAACACAACATGTTGTGGCAAATGTGAAGATAAAGTAGAGGTGCTAGGGGAAGGCTGTAACCAACCCCTAGCGATTTTGTAGGCCCATTAAGACTTACAGCCGTTAGCGCGGCGACTACCCGAGGGTAATCGATTCAATGTTAGCACTGAACCTAATCTAGGTAAATACAGTGCATAACTTAGACTGTAAGTCGATATTTTAGGAAACTAAAAATGATCGACCAACTGAATACAGCCATAGCAGCAAAACATCAAACCCAACAGCAACGCCTACTCACACTCCATGAAGTTATGGACAGAATGAGCATGGGCAGGTCGTTCATCTACAACGAAATGACTGCCGGGCGCATCAAGCCGATCAAGTTTGGCCGGGCCATTCGTTTTCTCGAAGCAGAAATAGATCAGTGGATCTCTGACCGTATCGCCTCACGCTAAGGGGTACGGCCATGACTGTTCAAGCTTTACTTTCCCGGCTAGACCGGGTGAAGCAGACAGGCCGTGGGCGGTGGGTGGCTTGCTGCCCTGCTCACGACGATAAACGTCCATCCCTTGCCATCACCGAGACTGACGATGGCAAAGTGCTTCTGCACGACTTTGGAGGGTGTAGCGTATACGACGTATTGGCGGCTGTCGGAATGAAGGTGCAAGACCTTTTCCCTGCGATGGCAACACCGCGCTCTGACGTTAAAAGCGCCAGAATGCCATTCTCTTATGCCGATGCGTTACGGGCTGTCTCCTTTGAAGCGATGCTGGCCGCGACCGCTGCTTGCAACCTGAGCAACGGCACACCACTTACGGAAGCTGATAAGGCCAGACTGTTATTGGCGTCAAGGCGGATCACTCAAGCGCTGGAGGTATGCCAATGTCGATAACAGAATTGGAACGCGCCACAGCCGCTATTGATGGCTCCATGCCGGGGCTTTGGATGCCAAGCCAGTGGCCTGATCCATTGCCCCTGGGTGGCAAGTCATACGACCCGGAACCATACCCGCTGGACGCCTTGCCGGAAGGAATCAAAAATGCCGTTGTCGAAGTGCAAAAGTTTTCACAGGCACCCATGCCGATGGTGGCAACTTGCGCCCTATCGTCGATATCTTTAGCGGCTCAGGCTTACGTTAATGTCGAGCGCGATGCCAGGCTCATCAATCCCTGCTCATTGTTCAGCATTACCTTTGCCGACTCAGGCGAGCGCAAGACCACCGTAGACGGTTATTTTGTGTCGGCGATCCGCACATTTGAAAACGCTCAGGCCGAGGCGATGCAGCCAGAAGTAGACGACTGGAAAGCCGACAAGCAAAGCTGGGCCGCAAAGAAGGCTGGCATTCTGGAGGCGATCAAAGCAGCCGCGAAGAAAGCACAACCGACAGACGAACTGGAAAACTCATTACGTGAGCTGGAGCAGGCCGAGCCATTAGAGCCAAAAGTACCGCGCCTGATGTATGGCGACATTACACCCGAGCAGCTTGCCTTTAGTCTTGCAAAGAAATTCCCTAGCGGCGGAATTGTGAGTTCTGAGGCCGGGGTGATCTTTGGCAGTCACGGCATGGGTAGTGATAGCGTCATGCGTAACTTAGCGATCCTGAATGTCTTATGGGATGGTGGCGTTCACACTGTAGACCGACGCACAACCGAATCATTCGCTGTTCGAAATGCGCGGCTGACGATGACGTTGCAAATACAGAAAGATGTATTTATTGAGTTCATGCGTAAGGCTGGCGGGCTGGCTCGTGGTTCTGGTTTCCTGGCTCGCTTTCTGGTGGCCTGTCCTGAATCGACGCAAGGATACAGGCCATACCGGGAGCCTGACGCATCAATGTTGCAACTGGATCGTTTCAATGCGCGGATCACTCAGATCTTATCAATGCCGATGGCGTTTGATGAGTCTGGCGATGGACTTGCACCGGCAACACTCTCGTTTGATGCTCAGGCAAAAGCAGTCTGGACAAAGTTTTACAACACTGTCGAGAGCCAGCTCAAGCCGGAAGGTGAGTTATCAGTGGTACGTGATGTGGCGTCCAAGGCAGCAGACAACGCGGCGCGTATCGCCGCCCTATTCCATGTTTACCAATACGGCATTGAAAGCCAGATCAACCAGGCCGACATGAAGGCGGCTTGTATGGTGTCAATGTGGCATTTGGCCGAATCCAGACGGCTACTTTCCGAATTGCAACAATCACCCGAACTGCACCTTGCGGCCAAGCTAGACGAGTGGCTAATCGAGCAATGCAATGCTCGTAAGGTGAACCAGATAGGGCAGGTTGAAGTGCTGCAACATGCCCCCGTTCGTAAACTTCGCAAGAAGGCCGAACTGTTGCCAGTATTGCAAGAACTGATTGACGCAGACAGAGTTAGCACAGCTACAGAGGGCCGATCAACAATGATTATCGTCAACCCTAAGCTACTTAATGGGGGGGCATCATGAGCTTGATGGCAATGTTTGAAAAAGCTCTGAATAGTGAAGTGGCTACGGCTATTCCGGCTATTCCGGCTATTGAGTCGCCCAGAATAGCCACAATAGCACCAATAGCCGTAGCACAACCGACTTCTCCAAAAAACGAAGATCCGTTCGACCCCATCGAAATGATCCGGCAAGATAGGGTTATCACATTTGAATCTAAAGGGATTGAGTCCGACACAGCCACCTGGCTTGCTGAGAAGCTAACGACGAGGGACATGCAGATGGACGACCGCCGTAGCTGTGCTGAATGCTCCAGCTTTTACGGCAACAGGTGTATCCAACATCGCCAGCCATTCGGAGGTGGTGGGGTTGAAGTATTGCATCGATGTAAAGGCTTTAAGGCGAACCAAAGAACCAGGCTGGAACTGGAGTTTGGGTTTTTTTACAACGACTCATAATCAGTTTCGTCCACCCTCAACCGTCAACATCCAAGCCCCTTTCCGGGGCTTTTTTCATGATGTGAAATGTGATATACCTATCGATAGTTAACTACTATTGGATATCCAAATAATGAACATTAACGCTATCAAGGAAGCACGAGCTTCCAAAGTCCACGAAATGCGTGGCCTGCTAAATACCGCTGAAACCGAGAAGCGCAGCTTGAACGACGGCGAGAAAACCGCCTTCGATAAACTGAAAGCTGAAATCACCGGTTTAGAGGCTGATGAGCAACGCGCCTCCTTCATGGCCGAAGCCGAGCGCCAGCAGCATGGCGAGCCTGTAGGCGACAAATCACTGCAAAGCTTGGAAGCACGTATAAACGTCATGGACGTGCTGCGCGCACAAATGGAAAACCGCAGCGTAGACGGCCCAGCGCGGGAGTACTCGCAGGAAGTGGAGCGACGCACCGGACGCAAGGCCGAAGGGTGTTTCGTGCCTATGGGTTTGCTGGAACAGCGCGTCAACACCACGACCACCGCCAGCGATATTGTTCCGACCATTCACCGGCCTGACCAATACATCGGCGCATTGCGTGAACAACTGGTGGCTCGTCAATTGGGCGTTCGTGTGTTGACCGGTTTGTCTGGCAATCTTTCTATCCCCAAATATGGAACTGGCCTTACAACTGGCTGGATTGCAGAAAACAGTCCCGTGCCTGATGGCAGTATGACCTTTGATTCCGTATCGTTGACCCCGAAACACGTCGGCGGAAAAACGGAAATGAGCCGTCAATTGATCCAGCAATCCAGCCCCGACATTGAACAATTGGTTCGTGATGATCTGGCCTTCCTGATTGCCAAGCAGATCGACCGCGCCATCATTGCAGGCACCGGCACGGGCAACGAGCCGATGGGCGTCATTAACGTACCTGGCATTCAGACCGCAAGCCTGGCAGACCTGGATTGGGCTTCAGTCATGGCGATGGTGCAAAAGCTTGAGGATGAAGAAATTGCGGGCGGCACCTGGCTGACCACGGGCACTGTCAAAACCCTGCTGGGCACCACCCTAAAGGAAGCTGGTCTTGCTGGCTACTTGCTGGAAGGTGGGCGCATGGCAGAACGCGCATTGCGCGTCACCCGACACATGACCGGCGGCAACGTCCTGCTCGGAGATTTTAGCCAAGTCCTGTTGGGCGTGTGGTCAGAATTCGATCTACTTGTGAACCCTTTTGCAGAACCAGCCTACAGCCGTGGGGGTGTCCAAGTACGCGCCATGGCAACGGTCGGTACGGCCATTCGCCACGAACAAGCTTTCGTGCTGGCTAACGATGTAGAAGTCGGCTAAGGAGCAAAGCGAATGTTAGAACTTCGATCTGGCGGCACACTAGCCACGAATGGCAAGACCCTATCCGGGTACGCGGCAGTATTTAACAGCGAAGCGCCTATAGGCGACTTTGCCGAGGTAATACGTGCGGGAGCCTTCACTAAATCGCTGCAATCGGGCTCTAACATTCGCGCCTTATATCACCACGACGCCTCCGCCTTGCTTGGCACCACCAAGGGAGGCACCTTAGAACTTCGTGAGGATGCCAAGGGGCTGGCCTTCAGCCTGAAGTTACCTGATACCAGTCATGGCCGGGATCTGGCCATTCTGGTTGACCGTGGCGACGTGGCCGGCTGCTCGTTTGGCTTCCGTGTACGTGATGGTGGCGACAAATGGGAACAACGCGGCACGACCCTCATTCGTGAATTGCTGGATCTGGACTTGCAGGAAATCACATTGACCAGTGACCCGGCGTATGCCGATACGACAGTTGCACTACGCAGTAAACCGAGCGTCTACGAAACCCGTGGCCTTCGAGTGCTTTGGATGGACACCCTATGATTAAACGCCTGCTAACCCGCCTGGGCTACGAGAAACGCGCCAATGGTGATAACTATTGGGAGGGCTTTCAAGCTCTGCGTAGCGGGTCTGTGACCGCTGAGACGGCGCAGAGTGTGAGCGCGGTATATGCTGCCGTGAACCTCATTGCTGGCACAGTGGGCAGCCTGCCATTGCATTTGTACGAGCGTGACGACCAGCGTACCAAAGCCAAAAAGCACCCGCTGTACACCGTGCTTCACAGCATTGCGAACGAGCATCAAACGGCGCTCGAATTCCGCGAAATGATGACGGCCAGTGTCCTGCTGCGTGGCAATGCGTATGCTCGCGTCGTGCGCGGCTACGATGGCCAAGTGCGGGAACTGATCCCCATTCACCCTGACCGCATGAGCTTGTACCGCACGGCCAACGGTGTGATCTACGAGCACACCGACCATGCTGGGAAAGTACAAAAGCTGCTGCAAGATGAAGTGTTTCACCTGAAGCACCGCGCTGATGGCGAAGCGCTGCTGGGTGTATCGCCAATACAAGCCAGCCGTGAAACCATCGAGCTGTCTATCAGTGAGCGCGATCATGGGGTTTCTACGTTCCGCAACGGAGCAAAATTGTCTGGTGTTTTGAAATTTCCCCAACACTTGAAGGCCGAGCAGAAAGCCAGCCTTAAAGCTTCGTGGGACTCTCAGCACTCAGGCAATCAGAACGCAGGCCGCACCGCAATTTTGGATCAGGGCGTTGATTTTCAAACCGTGTCAATGTCGATGGAAGATAGCGAATGGGTATCCGCTCGCAAATTTTCTGTTGAAGAAGTGGCCCGCATCTTTGGAATAAGTCCTGTGATGATTGGCGACTTGACCCATGGCAACTTTTCTAACTCAGTGGAAATGTCCCGCCAGTTCGTTACTTTCGGATTGCGCCGCCATCTAGTTTCGTGGGAGCAGGCCGTTACCAAGCAACTGCTGACGCCAGCCGGTAGGCAGCGATTCAAGCCAGAGCATTCCGTTGAAGGTTTGTTGCGTGGCGACAGCACTACTCGGGCAGCATTCTACGCGAACGGTATTGCTTCGGGCTGGATGCTGCCGAGCGAAGCCAGACGGCTAGAGAACTTACCCAAAGTGGACGGCATAGATGAAATACACACCCAAGAAGGACAACGGCAGGACGCTACTTCTAGGCAGCGCGGCCTGGCACAGGTTACGTGATGTGGTACTCAGTCGCGACCCTATGTGTGTTCACTGCCTGGCTCGTGGTATCCATACCCCAGCCCGTGATGTGGATCATATCGACAATGAGCCGAGCAACAATGATCTGGACAACCTGCAAGGACTATGCGGGCCTTGCCATAGCAGGAAGACCGCCGCTGACATGGGCAAGCGCGTGGCTTACGGCTGCGATGTGCTGGGCAATCCGCTTGATCCTGATCACCACTGGAATAAATAAAAATCGCCAGCAACCGGGGGCCAAGCACCGCGGGGGGAGCACTCTTTTAACGCTAAGGGAAAATAGCCATGACGCGCCGCACTCGTTCCGATAGCGCCAAGGCAGCCGTACAGGCCAGCCAGAACGCCGCACGGGGGCCACTGTCGCCACCAAGCCATGTAGCCCTACCCGCTGACGCGAAACCCTTCTGGGACGCTGTCATGCTGAATAGGCCGCGTGACCGTTGGAACGATGCCGACCTGGCAATGGCTGCTGTCATGGCGCGTGATCAGGCCGCTGTAGAAAGATTGCAGCGTGAGATTGCCATCGAGGGCGATGTACTGGACGGCAAGCTAAACCCCAAGCATAAATTAGTCGAGACGTTGGCGCGTCGTGTGGTGGCAATGGCGAGGGCGATTCACGTTCACGCCGAGGCGACAACCGGGCGCAGCCAGAATCAGGGCAAGGCGTTGGAGTTGGAGCGCCAAGCGAATCAAGAAGAAGATGATGATCTGATCCCGACCTTACGGGCCGTGAAATGACCAGAGCCGAGCGCGTCATAGCCTTTCTGGAAAAGCACTGCGTTACCCCTGACGGGGCGCACGTTGGCAAGCCGCTGGTGCTGGCCGACTTTCAAAAAGAGTTTATCCGCGCTGTCTACGATAACAAGCATGGCACCCGCCGCGCTTACCTTTCCATTGCTCGCAAGAATGGCAAGTCTGGTCTGATAGCTGGCCTGCTGCTGGCGCACCTGGTCGGGCCTGAAGCCATACTTAACAGTCAACTGGTATCAGGGGCCATGAGCCGCGATCAGGCCGCGCTCGTGTTTAACCTGGCCGCCAAGATGGTGCAACTTTCCCCACGGCTATCGAGCATTGTTCGGATCGTGCCATCAAGCAAACGGCTGCTGGGCTTACCGCTCAATACCGAATACAGGGCGCTGGCGGCCGAGGGCAAGACCGCTCACGGGTTATCGCCGGTGCTGGCGATTCTTGATGAGGTGGGGCAGGTACGCGGGCCGCAGTCTGATTTTGTGGATGCCATCACGACCAGCCAGGGCGCACATGCTGAACCCATACTGATGGTGATATCAACGCAGGCAGCCAGTGACGCCGACTTGCTTTCTATCTGGTTAGACGATGCCAAGACCAGCAACGATCCGCGCATTGTCAGCCATGTGTACGCCGCGCCAGCCGACTGCGACCTGATGGACGAGAAAGCCTGGACTGCTGCTAATCCAGCCTTAGATACATTCCGATCCCGCGATGATCTGGCCGAGCAGATGAAGCAGGCCCAGCGTATGCCGTCGATGGAGAACGCCGCTCGCAACCTGCTGCTAAACCAACGGGTATCAACTGAAAGCCCGTTCATATCGCCAGACGTGTGGAAGTCATGTGGGGAGCGTTCCCAAGACTTCGGGAGCGTAGCCGTCTACGCTGGCCTCGACCTGTCTGCCCGTACCGACTTAACCGCGCTCGTGGTTATCGGCAAGATAGACGGTGTGTGGCATGTGCAATCACACTTCTGGACGCCTGAGCAGGGCTTAGCCGACCGGGCGCATAAAGACCGCTCCGAGTATGACGTATGGGCCAGACAAGGGCTGATCAACACGACGCCGGGGGCCACAGTCGATTACGAGGTGGTGGCGCAGGATATTGCGACGATCCTATGCGACCTGAATGTACAGGCCGTAGCGTATGACCGCTGGCGCATTGATCTGCTGAAAAGGGAATTCGAGCGTATAGGCGTGTCGTTATCGCTCGTGCCTCATGGCCAAGGCTACAAGGATATGTCGCCAGCGCTGGAAAGCCTGGAAGCCGAGCTACTAAATGGGCGTGTCGCCCACGGCATGAACCCGGTAATGACCATGTGCGCGGCCAACGCTGTGACGACCAAAGACCCGGCAGGCAACCGCAAGTTGGACAAGATGCGAGCCACGGGCCGTATCGATGGCTTGCAAGCCCTGGCTATGGCGTTTGGGGCAGCTGGCAGCACAGAGGTGGAGGCGAGCTTTGACGCGCTCGAATTTGATTTTGTTTGATCCCTTGCTACCGGGGCCGGAAATGCCGGACGGGGTAGACGCGGATTACTGGGCGAGTGCCGCGATTCAGGAAAACCCCCAGAGGCGGCGCAGTGTTTTTCATCTCCTGATCGTGGAATTGAACCTTGCGCTGGTGGCCGTCATTTACTTTAAGGGCATGATATGCAAGCAGGAAAGCTGAAACATCGAATTGAGATTCAAAAGCAAGAGCGTACACCCGATGGCGGGGGTGGCTGGGCGCTGGCCTGGGTGCCCGTGGCGACCGTCTGGGCGCACGTCGAAGGGCTATCAGGCCGAGAATACTTACAGGCGATGGCCGTGGCGTCTACCGTGACCAGCCGCGTGTTTATTCGCTACCGCACTGATATTAAGCCAGCCTACCGGATCGTTCACGGTGCCGACGAGCTAAACATCCGGGCGGTACTGGCGACCAATGACAAAACTTACTTAACGCTTATGTGCGATACGGGGCCAACATGATCACCTTAGACCAAGCAAAGATGCATCTTCGCGTCATTCACGACGATGAAGATACTGCGATATCCGCCATGATTGCAGCCGCGACGATGGCAGCCGCAGATTACCTGAACCTGGACGAAATGCCAGACCCTATGCCAGCGCCAGTCCAAGCGGCCATACTCTTGCAAGTGGCTGACCTATACGAGAACCGAGAGCGCCAGGCAGACAAACCATTTCACGGCAACCCGACTTACTTTCTGCTGCTGAACCCGTACAAGGTGATGGAAGTTTAACTTCCCCCATTGGGGGGTGTCATACTCAAATTGAGGAAGTATTCCACCGCATGTGGAACACCTAATAGCCTACTACCGGAATCCCGGTAGTAATAGCCTCAGCGCTCGCGTGGGAGTTACTACGAAAGTTTCGTAGTATTACGAGTAGATCGTAAAAGGTGATGGCGGTTTGACGCGCTCGTTTTGAGTACCTTTTGAGTACTAGCCGTCTAATCGAAAAGTATCAAAAAGCCCTAACGCATTGATTTTATTTATGTTTTAATGGTGGGCGGTACAAGGTTCGAACTTGTGACCCCTGCCGTGTGAAGGCAGTGCTCTACCACTGAGCTAACCGCCCCATAAGACGTCGTATTGGCAACATTGCGCTGCACAAACGAGCTTTGGGAAGACCAGAATTGTACACCAGTTTTAAATGGTATCTGATTGAACACAGGCTGCCCGTAACCGACCGTCGCAGCAGCATGGCTCACGCGGTATCGTTGCCTGCGTTCAGCCCCCTGCCACCTCTGTAGACGCCGCTACAGCCACCTGAGCCTCGGCATCCACCACCCGCCACACACACGGCTTGCCTGCCGTTTCGTCGAGCGCTTCAAGGTAGCTAACATGTGCCTGCAGCTCATCAGCACTGGCGGTAATCACCTTCAGCACAGAAACATCAACAGCCTCAACATGCACGCCACCTGCACGACCGCCCTCTTCTTCGTTAAAGTCCATGATCAGCGCGTCTTGACCGCGGGTCATGGCCAACCATACATCGGCCAACAGCTCAGAGTCTAGCAGTGCCCCGTGCAACGTTCTATGCGCATTAGAAATGCCATAACGCTCGCACAATGCGTCAAGATTATTACGTTTACCCGGATGTATTTCGCGCGCGTACAACAGCGAGTCGGTAACCTTGCCGCAAAGCTCGTCAAAACGCGGCAGACCAATACGCGTCAGCTCCGCATTCAGAAACTTGCAGTCAAACGCCGCGTTATGGATGATGACTTCAGCGTCTTTGACGTAGTCAACCAGCTGCTGCGCCGTTTCTTCGAAACGCGGGTGCCCTGACAGAAACTCAGTGGTCAGGCCGTGCACGGCCAGAGCCTCTGGATCACTGTCACGATCGGGGTTGAAATACAGATGCAGGTGCCGGCCCGTAAGTGCACGATTTTCAAGCTCTACGCAGGCCAGTTCGACTATTCGATGGCCTTGCACCGGGTCGAGGCCGGTGGTTTCGGTATCAAGCACTATCTGACGCATATCTGCAAATCACTAAAAAAAAACAAAGCCATAGCCACGATGGGCGACGGCAAATAAAAGCAATGGGGGGGCGAAGCAACCATGTTAACGCATGCGTCTCCATGGGCACACCAACCTCTTCGGTAACATTGTTTCTCGGTCGAGGAAAAAAACCAAACAAGAACGGCCAAGTCGGGCTGCCCACACTCAGGCTCAACATCTACTTGCCGCAGGTCGATACACGCCCCCATCTACGGGAGATTAATGTGTACCGAAAACCATTTGCGTTTACCTGCAAGCATCTGCAGACTTCAACACGCACTCAGAAGCGCATCGAGGCTGACCATCAGGCCTAAGTAGTACTAGCAACAGGCCGCGCCTTGCCGGCGATAAGCGTATAGGCCACTGGCACTACAAACAGCGTCAGCACCGTACCCAGGCTCAGCCCACCCACCAGTACCCAGCCTATCTGCTGCCTCGACTCCGCACCCGCACCTGTTGCCAGGGCCAGAGGAACCACGCCCAACACCATGGCGCCAGTGGTCATCAAAATAGGCCGCAAGCGCATTACTGAGGCCTTAATGACCGCTTCCATCATTTCCATGCCTTCGGCACGCAACTGGTTGGAAAATTCGCAGATCAAAATACCGTGCTTGGTAATAAGCCCCACCAAGGTAATCAAGCCGATCTGGCTATAAATCGAGAGCGTGCCGCCTGCGAGATACAACGCTAGCAATGCGCCCGTCATCGACAGTGGCACGGACAACATGATAATGAGCGGATTGCGCCAGCTTTCAAACTGGGCCGCTAGCACCAGGTAAATAAAGGCGACAGCCATCATGAAAACCAGATAGATGCCACCGGCAGAGTCGCGAAACTCGCGTGATTGCCCATCCAGATCCGTCTGCACCGTGGGGGGAAGAATATCGCGCGCCACTGTATTCATGTGGTCCAGCACCTCACCCAGCGCGTAGCCCGGCGCCACAGACGCTTCGACCTTGACGGCACGCAGGCGGTTGAAGTGGTTAAGCGACTGAGGTGACACCCCCTCGTTAACCGTCACAAAATTGGACAACTGCACCATACTGCCGTCACGTGCTCGTACATAGATGTCAGAGATGTCAGCCGGGTCGGCCCGGTCTTGTTTCTTGACCTGCACAATTACGTCGTACTGCTCACCGCTGTCGCGAAACCGTGTCACCTGCCGCCCGCCCAACATAGACTCCAGCGTTCGCCCGACCACATCCACATCGATACCCACGTCAGCCAGCTTGTCGCGATGCACCACAACCTTGAGTTCGGGCGTATTAAGTCTAAGATCAGTGTCGATGTTTTGCAGGCCGGGATAATCGCGCAGCGCATCCGTATAGCGCTTTACCATGGCATCCATTTCGGGATAAGACGCCTGGCTCATAATCATAAAGTTTACGGGTTTGGAGGTAGAGCGCTGCCCCAGCGACGGCGGGTTAACCGGAAACGCCCGCACACCCGACAGCGCGCCTAACTGCGGACGCAGCTCTTCAGCAATACTTTGTTGTGAACGTGTGCGTTGATCCCAGGGCTTGAGCCTAAGAATCGCAATGCCATCGGTAATGGTTGGAAAGCCAATAATTGACTGATAACCCGCAGACTGAGGGATGTCTTCGTAAATCTGCTCAACTTTTTCCATGCTGTGCAACATGTAGTCGACGGTCGCGCCTTCAGGGCCACTTAACATGCCGTAAATAACGCCACGATCTTCCAATGGCGCCAGTTCGCTTTTAACCGTATTAAAAAGCAACACACTGCCGCCCGCCACCACCAGGCCCAGCAACATGACCAGTGTTCTGTGACGCAGAGCACGGGCCAGCCCATTGCGGTAGCGTATGGTCAGCCCTTCGAGCAGGGTTTCAATAAAGGTATAAATACGCCCATGGCTAGTTTGATGGCGCAGCAGCGCCGCGCACATCATGGGTGTTAATGTCAGCGCCACAAAACCGGACACCAGCACCGCGCCGGCCAGCGTCAGGGCAAACTCGATAAACAGACGCCCCGTCCGCCCGGTGGCGAAGGCCAGCGGCGCGTACACCGTAACCAGAGTAAGCGTCATGGCAACAATGGCGAAGCCAATCTCTTTGGAGCCAAGAAGCGCAGCCTCGACACGCGACTTCCCTTCTTCGATATGCCGATAGATGTTCTCGAGCATAACGATGGCGTCATCGACCACCAGGCCAATGGCCAGCACCATGGCCAACAGGGTCAGTGTATTGATGGAGAATCCAAAAAAATACATGACCCCAAACGCCCCAATCAACGATACGGGTATTGTCACGATGGGAATCAGGCTGGCGCGCAGGTTACGCAAAAAGAAGAAAATAACCAACACCACCAGCAGTATGGCTTCGCCCACGGTCTTGTATACAGAATTGATGGACTCCTGAATAAACACCGAGGTGTCGTAAGTCAGGTCAAGGTGCATGCCTGAAGGCAGGTTTTCATTGATGGCGGCAATTTCGGCACGGGCATAGCGCGAGAGATCCAGCGGGTTTGCCGTTGATTGTTTGGTAATGCCTATGGTTAGGCTGGGCCTGCCGTTGTAGCGTGCCAGAATTCGATCTGAAAGTGCATCAATTTTTACATCCGCAACGTCACCCAGACGAACCGGATACCCGTTGGCCATAGACACGATAATGTCGCGAAACTGATCAATCGACTGCAAGTCGGTCGTTGACATCACGGTAAACTCGCGCTCTTTCGACTCTATGCGGCCTGCCGGAATCAGCACGTTTTGCTGGCGCAGCGCGGTCTCTACGTCTTGCACAATAAGGCCATAGGCCGCCAGTTTCGACCGGTCGACATAAATACGCATGGACGGCAGGCGTTCACCAAACACGCGCACTTCAGCCGCACCAGGCATTACAGAAAGACGCGTTGTAACGTAGCGCTTGATGTAGTCAGACGCTTCGATCTCGGACATCTGGCCGGTGGAAACACCCACGTAGATAATCGGCGTGCTGTCCGCTTCTACCTTGCTGATAATGGGCTCGTCGACCTCGTCGGGCAGATAACGTCGCGCACGCGAAACCTTGTCGCGCACGTCTGCGGCTGCAGCGTCGGGATTACGGCTTAGATTGAACTTGATGTTGATGTAACTGATCTCTGAGCGGCTGCGCGACGTCATCACGTCGACGCCTTCAATGGCCGACAGCTGATCTTCAAGCGGCTTGGTAACCTGAGACTCGACCACCTCGGGCGAAGCGCCTTTATAGTCGGTGCGTACCGAAACAACAGGCTCATCAATAGCCGGGTACTCGCGAACGGTAAGCCGCTCGTACGAAATAAAGCCAACCAGCACAATGATCAGCGACAGCACTGTCGCGAAAACCGGGCGCTTTATGCAGACTTCAGACAGTTTCATGCCGCGCTACCCTCAGGATGCCGTTGCGCTGACAGGCGGTTTTGCTATCTCGACTTCCTGACCCTGGGATACCTTCTGCAAGCCAGAGGTAACAATAAGGTCACCAGGCTGTATCCCGTCGATCACCTCCACCCGCCCATCCCGCCGCATGCCCAGGCGCACGGCCACACGCTGTACTTTACCGTCGACAACACGGTATACAAATTGCTCGTCTCCCGAGGGCGAGATAGCCGTCTCGGGCACAACCAGGGTGGCATCATCGGCAAACTGCAGCCGTACGCGCGCAAAGATGCCGGGGCGCAAAATATCATCCGGGTTTGGAACGTTGGCGCGCAACAACAGCGAGCGGCCACCCACATCTATCAGCGGGCTGATGGCGCCCACCTCGCCCTGGCGGCTTTGCCCCGGCAGGGCATCGAAGCTGACGGCAAGCTTTTGCCCCAGCTTTATGTCACTGAGAAATTGTTCAGGAATACGAAAATCAACTTGAAGCGGGTCAATCGACTCGATAGGCACCAGGTCTATGCCCGGGCTGACGTAATCACCCACTGACACGGTACGCAGGCCAATCAAGCCGTCAAAAGGCGCCACGATGACAGTCTTGCTAAGGTGGGCCTTGGCCAGCGCCAACTCTGCCTGCTGCACCTTGAACTGGCTAGATGCCTCATCAAGTGCCTGCTTGCTGATAAAACCCTGCTTGGTCAGTTGCTGGGCGCGTCTGTACTTGCTGCTTGCCAGGCTGAGGTTGGCCTGTGCCTGTTGCACCTCGGCACGCACAACACTGTCGTCAAGCCGAACCAGAACCTGACCCTTCTCGACTTTGCCGCCTTCTGCAAAATTAATCTCAGTGATGCGACCAGTGATTTCTGGGCGCAAAATGACGGAGTCCCGGGACCGCAAGCTACCTACGGCAGAGACGCTGCGCGGCATTGAAACCTGACGCACGGCCTCAACCTCCACAACTGTTTTAGATTTAGAGGAGGCAGGGGTACTCTTGCCCGCAGTTGGGGCTGACTTGACCTGCGCTGGCACAGTCTTCTGGCTGCGCTCCGCCTGCCAGCGGGAGCCGTACACGCCCGCGGCCACACCAAGGGCAAGGACCAGGATGAGCCCTGGGATAGAGAATTTCATAATTAAAAGCCATGCCAGCCCCAAAGTCAGCGGGCTAATAAACAATATTGATTGTTCGTGACTTTAGCACTTGTTATCAATTTATTTCAGTGAAGTTTCTCGCGGCGTCGCCCTGGCCTTTTCAACGCCCATATTGGCCAGCTCATCAGCGCGTTCATTACCCGGGTCACCGGCATGCCCACGCACCCAGCGCCAGCTAACTTCGTGTTCGCCGACCATTTCGTCAAGCATTTGCCACAGGTCGGCGTTTTTTACGGGCTTTTTGTCCGCAGTGCGCCAGCCCCTTTTCTTCCAGTTGGCCAGCCACTCGTTCATGCCCTTTTGCACATACTGCGAATCGGTATGGACCACAACAGTACAGGGACGTTTAAGCGCACCCAGCGCCTGGATCACCGCCATGAGCTCCATGCGGTTGTTGGTGGTGGCGTGTTCACCGCCAAAAAGCGTTTTTTCGTGGCGCCCCTGGCGCAACAGAGCCCCCCAGCCACCTACTCCCGGGTTGCCCTTGCAGGCCCCGTCTGTCCAGATCTCTACTGGTTTTTGCGTCATTTAATACTGATTCCGTTTAATGCAGGTGTTCGCGTCATGATTTTGCATCTTCTTCCTTGAAAGCACCTGCCTGTGGCCTTCGACTGGCCACCACAGCATGCCTTCTTGAGCGCCTCTTCTTGGTTTTCCAGGCGGGGCCCACCAGCCGCATGCCCGCAACCCGCTTAATGGCCGATACAACATACACGGCGCCGCACACAGGCCACCATCGGTCACCAGCGGCATCCATGAATGCCCAGCGCTCCAGCCAGACTTTGTCGCTGCAGGCTGGCCGGTAGCAGCCGAAGCGCCCCCGGTCGAGTTCGAGCGACAAAAGTTTGAACCAGTCTTTGATGCGCGGCAATGATACCTGCAGATGCGCTGGCACGGGCAGAAGCGGATCTATACCGGGGATGCGATCACTTACGCCCCAGAGGCTCCAGGGATTAAACCCCGAAATGACCAGCCTACCCTCGGGAACAAGCACCCGTTCTGCTTCGCGCAGAATACGATGGGGGTCAGAAGAGCACTCAAGTACGTGCGGCAACACCAAAAGATCTATGCTTTGCGATTCAAAAGGCAGATTTTCAGGCTGAGCGACCAGCGTCGCACCCAAGTCAGACGCCTGAAATGACTCTATATGAGTACGTTCTTTATAGGGAATGCGGTTGGCCTTGAGCAAATCCCAATGCGGAAGGCCCACTTGTATGGCATGATAGCCGAACACGTTTCCGACCATTGCATCGATCTGCTTCTGTTCCCAGCCTTGTACGTATTGGCCGGGCGGTGTGTTCAGCCACTCGGCCAGATCCAGAATAATGGGTTGGTCTGCAGACACTTTTACTCCTGCTTTATGGCAAATACCGAACTCATCCCGATCCCCGCCTTTACTGATAATTACATTTGGATGGTGCGCAAAGGCAACCATGCGGTCGTTATTGACCCTGGGCAGTCTACGCCCGTTGAGCACGTGCTCGATCAGCACGACCTGACGCTGGACGCCATTTTACTTACCCACCATCACGGTGACCACGTAGGTGGCGTGCTCGCATTACAACAGCGAACCGGGGCAGCCGTCTATGGCCCTGCGCACGAAAAACTGCCAGCCTGTGATCATCGCCTTGTTGAAAACGATACGGTACAATTGCCCAGCGTCGATTTGAAGCTGCGTGTACTTGATGTGCCAGGTCATACAGCGGGGCACATTGCTTACTATGGCAGCATTGGCCAAAATACGTCTGTTGTTTTCTGTGGAGACACGCTGTTTGCCGCAGGCTGTGGGCGCTTGTTCGAGGGCACCCCTGCACAAATGGTCGAATCTCTGGGTAAACTAAGCGCTTTGCCGCCAGAAACACTCGTGTGCTGTGCACACGAATACACGCTGGCCAATTTGCGCTGGGCACTTAGTGTCGAGCCCGGCAATAGTGCTTTGCAACAACGCTTTAAGCAGGATACCCAACGCCGCAACCAAGGCTTGCCAACCCTGCCCTCCACAATTGAGGCCGAACTGAACACCAACCCGTTTATACGGACACTGCAGCCTGAAGTGATAACAGCCGCCGCCCGGTACGCGGAGGCACCTCGAAACAACCCGATTGAGGTTTTCACCAGCCTGCGCGAATGGAAGAATAACTTTTGAAGACACGCACAAGCCCATGATCCGCCTGCGCCTATTTCTACTGGTAATCGTAGCAGTCCTGGCCGGCTGCGCTACCCAAAACTCCTCCGACAACCCTTACGCCACCCCAAAAAAGTCGTACACCGCCGCCGAAACCTCGCGCACGGTCGACCTTACCAAACCTCCACAGGACATGTGGGACCGCATCCGACGCGGGTTTGCCATACCTAACCTGCAGGACGACGTCACAGACCGCTGGACCAGCTACTACGCTTCGCATCCAGAATCGGTCAAACGCATGAGCGAGCGCGCAGGCAAATACCTTTATTACATTGTCGACGAGCTAAATCGTCGTGGCCTGCCTACCGAACTGGCGCTGTTGCCATTTATCGAAAGCGCCTATAACCCCACCGCGCTGTCGAGTTCCAAGGCTTCGGGCTTGTGGCAATTTATACCCAGCACCGGCAAGTACTTTAATTTGCAGCAAGATGGCTGGCGCGACCAGCGTCGCGATACCATCGCCTCTACCAATGCAGCACTCGACTACCTGGCCTATTTATACGACTTCCAGGGTGACTGGTACCTGGCACTTGCATCGTACAACTGGGGTGAAGGGGCGGTAAAACGCGCCATGGGCAAAAACGCACTGGCCGGTAAGCCTACTGATTACCTGTCGCTGAACATGCCTGACGAAACCCGCAACTACGTGCCAAAGCTGCAGGCCATCAAAAACATTATTGCCGACCCCGAACACTACGGCATTGTTCTGCCCAGCGTCAACAATCAGCCTTATTTTGCCAAGGTCGAGAAAAAAGACAATATCGACATCAAGCTGGCGGCCGAATTGGCTGAAATGCCTCTCGAAGAATTCAAGTCACTCAACGCCTCGTTTAATCGCCCAGTCATTCTGGCCGAGCACAACCCCACGTTGCTCCTGCCGGCTGACCGTGTTGACATCTTCAACACTAACCTGCGTGCCTACAAGGGTCGTCTCAGCTCGTGGGACGTCTACAAAAGCACGTATGGCGAAACGTACGAATCCATCGCCAAAAAACATGGCGTAAGCGTGGTCACCCTGCGCTCGGTAAACGGCATCAGCACCAAGCAGAGCAAGGCGGTTGCCCAAACACTGCTTATTCCCACCAAAGACTCAGGCCCTACGGGCGGCATTATCCTGGCTTCGTATGAACAGCCGCCAAGTCGCGTCGCGCCCCAGGCTCGCCAGCGCAAAGGCGACGTAACTGTGTTAAAACGTCGCGCCAACGTGCGTACACATACTGTCAGAAGTGGGGAAACCCTGTTTGCGCTCGCCAAACGCTACAACACATCCGTCACCGAACTGCGCCGGCTCAACAACCTGAAAAGCGACCGCCTTGCAAAAGGCAAGCGTCTCACGGTTCCAGGCACAGGGGTACGCGGGTAATCTAAAACCAATTACATATTTAATCGAAGAATGAAGGATCACAACATGGGTTTCCTTGCAGGCAAACGCATTCTTGTCACTGGTGTTATTTCCACCCGTTCGATCGCCTATGGCATCGCCAATGCATGCAAAGAGCAAGGCGCAGAGCTGGCCTTCACGTACGTAGGTGATCGCTTCAAAGACAGGGTTTCAGAGATTGCGGCAGGGCTGGGCAGTGACATTGTGCTTCCCTGCGATGTGGCCGACGACGGCCAGATCGACGAGGCTTTCACCCTGCTCAAAGAGCGCTGGGACGGCCTTGACGGCCTGGTGCACTCTATCGGTTTTGCCCCGCGCGAAGCGATCTCCGGCAACTTCCTCGAAGGCTGCACACGCGAAAACTTCCGTATCGCGCATGACATTTCGGCCTACAGCTTTCCTGCGATTACGCGGGCAGCGATGCCGCTCATGAAGGGCCGCAAAGCCTCGGTGCTGACCTTAACCTATCTTGGTGCCGAAAAAGCCATCCCCAACTACAACACCATGGGGCTGGCCAAGGCATCACTCGAGGCCAGTGTGCGTTACATGGCGTCGGCGCTCGGCCCTGAAGGCATCCGTGTCAACGGTATATCGGCTGGCCCCATCAAAACACTGGCCGCCGCCGGCATCAAAGACTTCCAGGTCATTTTAAAGTTTGTCGAAACGCATGCGCCATTGCGTCGCAACGTAACCGTTGAAGATGTGGGCAATGTGGCCGCATTTATGCTGTCAGACTTGGCGGCAGGCGTTACAGGCGAAATCACGCACGTTGATGGCGGTTTCTCCTGTGTCATTCCAGGCATGGGCTAACTCGCTATCTCACCCGGCCTGCTGCGGCAGCGGAAACACTTGCCCGGGGTTTCCGTCTTGCCAGGCTGGGTATTTGTTCATCACTGAGGCAAACAAAGCGCTTTGCTTCCAAGTTTGAAGCCACTGGCACAATCGCGGCCAAGGTTGCTGTTCAAACCATTCGACATCAACGTGAGCAAACTGCCTGACAAATGGCGCAACAGCCATGTCGGCCAGTGCCGGGCGTGCACCAAACAGGTAAGCGTCAGACTTTAGCCGCGTTTCAAGGCTCTGCAGCCAATCTACTGCCGCATCACGCCAGCTCTCACCTGTTTCACAGTCGTAACGTTGCGGGTACTTGTAGCGATCCAGGTGGTGTTTAAATGCGCCATCGCACTCAGCAACCAGGTCAAGCATGGAAGGCAGGTTACGCTGCTCGGGGGTAAGCCAGTTTTCGGGATCATTACGGCGCAAGGCCCACATCATGATGTCCAGACTCTGCTCAACCACTATCCCTTCAGTATCTACCAGTACCGGCACCGTGCCTTTAGGCGAAACTCGCAATAAGGCCGGCGGCTTTGAGCGCAGCACCACTTCACGCAACTCACAGCGTATGCCACTGACGGCAATCGCCAGACGCGCCCGCATGGCGTAGGGGCAACGTCGAAACGAATAGAGAACCGGTAGCGATGTATGCACGGTAAGCCTCAGACCTGATGTGTCAGCGTTTAGTGCCCGGCTTTTGCGCAGCCTTGCGGGCCTGGGCCTCTTTCAGCTTGGCCTGTGCCGCCAGCTCTGCCGCCCGTTTTTTTTCTTCTACACGTTCACCAATATGACGCTCTTTGCGCTGCAGCGCGAGCTCGACCTGTTTCTGGCGCTCGCGGAAGCGGGCCTTTTGCTCTTCAGTATGCGTGTCGTGGCAATGAGGGCAACTGACCCCTGGCTCAAAAAACGGGGATTTTTTGTCTTCGGGGCTGAGTGGCAGACGGCACGCTCGGCATAACTCGTAATGCCCCTGCGCCAAGCCATGCCCGACGGACACGCGCTCGTCAAAAACAAAACACTCGCCGTCCCAGCGGCTTTGCTCAGCAGGCACGGTTTCGAGGTACTTTAGAATACCGCCCTGCAAATGATAAACCTCGTCAAAACCTTGGGCGCGCAGATAGGCCGTAGATTTTTCACAACGTATGCCACCGGTACAGAACATGGCCACTTTGTTGCCGCCCGCCAGCACGCCGCCCTCGGCGGACTGCTCACGTACCCATTCAGGGAACTCTGTAAAACTGGTGGTATGCGGGTTGACTGCTCCGCGGAACGACCCTATGGACACTTCGTAATCGTTACGCACATCGACCACCACTACGTTGGGATCATCGATAAGTTGATTCCACTCTTCGGGCGGCACGTAAGCGCCTGCCATGGTCGGTGGGTGCACATCTGGAACGCCCATGGTTACGATTTCGCGCTTGAGCTTGACCTTGAGCCGATAAAAAGGCATTTTTTCTGCCCGTGACTCTTTATGCTCCAGCCCGGCCAGGCGAGGATCGTTGCGCAAATGAGCCAGCACCGCCTTGATGCCGCCCTCACTGCCGGCAATGGTGCCATTAATACCTTCTCGTGCGAGCAATAGCGTACCCTTGACGCCTTGCTGCTCGCAAAAATCGAATAAAGGCTGCTGCATTTCTTGAAAATCGGGCAGTTCGACGAATTTGTATAGCGCCGCAACGAGGTAGCTGGACATAAGTAGGTATAAATTTGGTAATGATTGATCAAAGATCAGTTAAAGCCAGTGGCTGCTGCATCATTCTACCAAGGGCGAACGATGTGCGAGGCATACCCGGGCCTTAGTTGCTCTGTGATGCTGGGCTTAAAGTATGATTAAGGGCGCTGCGTCCCAACGAAAGGAAGTAAACATGATCTTGAAACCGACATCTTTCTTGCTCCTCACACTGGCCCTTCTCGCCGGTTGCGCGGGCGGTGCATCTAACGTTGCCCGCTCCGACACGTCTCAAAGTTTTACTACGTCCAATGACAGCAAGGTGTGCGACGCAGACCCGGCTGAGTACGCCATAGGCCAGAAGCTCACGCCTCAGCTTGAGCAAACGCTGCAAAAAAGGGCTGATGCCAAGCAATTGCGATCATTGGGCCCTCGTGATGTCATGACCATGGAATACAACCCGCAACGCCTTAACCTCATCGTCGACGACGAAGGCATGCTCACACGCGTGCACTGCGGCTAAACGCCGCAGTCAGCCATGGACTCCATCACTCAGGCCGTGCTTGGCGCCGGCATACAGGGCGCCATGCTCGGCAGGTTTCAGGGGCGCAAGGCGCTGCTCGTCGGCGCTGTGCTGGCTACCCTGCCAGATCTTGATGTTCTTATCAGGTATGCCGACCCCGTATCGGGCATGATCCATCACCGCGGGTTTTCTCACTCACTGTTTGTCCTTACCGCCCTGGCGGCCTTGCTAACGCTTTTATGGCGTCGATGGCGACCTTCACCCCACTATAGTGCCGGCTGGCTCTTCCTCACGCTTTGGCTGGTGCTAGCCACCCATCCGCTGCTCGATGCCTTTACCTCATACGGAACACAGCTGTGGTGGCCGCTGCGCCCTATTCCCACCAGCTGGTCCAGCATTTTTATTATTGACCCGCTGTTTACCGTGCCGTTGCTCATCATCGTGCTGGCGGCCGCCATTATGGGTAATCGACCAGGCATCTGGCGCACTATGCGCTGGGCCCTTGCGTGGTGCTGCATTTATCTGGCTCTGTCGGTATTTGGAAAGCTGCTGATTGAATACCGTGTACGCCAGGTTTTGCGCGAAGATGGCACGCAGGTACAGGCCATGTTCTCCACCCCGGAGCCGTTCAATATTTTCTTGTGGCGTGTTGTGGCGCGCACCACTGACGATCATTACGTAGAAGTCATCGCTAGCCTGTTCGACCGCAAACCACCCGAGCACCTGCGCCAGACATTTAACACAGACCTTGTCTCGACGTTCTCCGGCTCCCCGCAAATGGCTGGGCTGCAATGGTTTACCGGAAACTGGCTGCGTTACGATGCCATTGGCAACAAATTGGTCGTTACCGACCTACGCATGGGCCTTGGTACGGGCTTGTACTCATTTCGGTTTCTAATGGCCACGCGCGCACAGCCTGGTGCTGCCTGGCAGGCGATTACCCCTCAGTACTGGCCACGAGAGCGGGGCCTTGATGAGCTGGGCGCTGTCATGCGGCGAGTATGGTGGCAAGACCCACCCTTGCCTCTGGAGAAATGGGCGGCCAACATGACGCAAGAGCGCCCGGTGCCACGGCCTCTTGATCACATTACCATCCCCCCTGGTCGTTAGCTTCATCAACAAGACAGATAAGTTCTGCTCTGGTCCAGACCTAAGCCTGCTAAAAGCTAACGGAGTCTGCACCCTTACCGCAATGTCCGGTACCGGCTGGGCAATCTACCTAAACTTTAGCGGCAGTGGCAGTGCGGTTTTGTACGAAACCTGCTTTAGCGCAAAACTCGATCGTATTTTGTCGATATCCGGAATGGATGTGAGGTGCTCAAGAATAAAATGCTCGAGCGCTGCCATGTCAGCAACGGCTACACGTATCAGGTAATCGGCATTACCCGTCATGAGATAGCACTCCATAACCGCTTCGTGCTCAGTTATGCGGTGCTCAAAATCAGCCAGTGATTTTCTGTCTTGTGACTTTAAGCTGATGTTAATAAAAACGGTGATGCCCAGACCAATGGCAGGCGCTTCAACCAGCGCAACATAGCCCTTGATAATACCCGCTGCCTCTAAAGCCTTGACGCGTGCAAGGCAGGGGGAAGGCGACAAGTGTATGCGTCGGGCCAGCTCTACATTACTGAGCGAGGAGTCGCGCTGCAGCTCTTCAAGAATGCGAAGATCGGTCGCGTCCAGTTTGGGCACGGTGGCTTCATAGCTCATTATGCTGAACCTTATTAAAAACCAAGCATTTCATGCTGAAAGCCAGTGATTATATTGTGTAGTTCAACACAAAATATGCCTGATTTCAATGCAAAATGACATATATCATTTACCCCATTTTCAGGCTACATCACATGCTCATGAAAACCCTCGGCCAGCGCATGCTCGACATTGATCCAGAAGAAACCAACGAATGGCGCGACGCCTTTAGTTCGCTGATCAACGCTGGCGGCGAACAGCGCGCCATTTTCATGCTCGATTTGTTGCATCGCATGGCGCATGAGCAACAGGTCGCCTGGAAGCCTGACGGCGAAACGCCTTACGTCAATACGATTGCGGCTGATCAAGAGGCTGACTTTCCCGGCGATCTCGCCATTGAGCAACGCCTGTGCGCCATCATGCGCTGGAACGCGCTGGCCATGGTAGTGCGCGCCAATGCAGCCTATGGCGAACTAGGCGGGCATATTGCCAGCTATGCCAGCGCCGCCGATCTGTTCGAGGTGGGCTTTAATCATTTTTTCCGGGCACGCAACGACGGTACCGGTCAATTGGGTGATCTGGTCTTCTTTCAGCCTCACAGCGCGCCCGGGGTGTACTCGCGCGCCTTTCTGGAAGGCCGGCTCAGCGATGCCGATCTGTCACACTATCGCCAGGAGCTCGGCGGGTCAAGCAACGGGGCGCAAGGCTTGTGCAGCTACCCCCACCCTTATCTCATGCCCAATTTTTGGCAATTCCCGACGGGTTCCATGGGCATTGGCCCCATCAGTTCCATATACCATGCCCGTTTCATGCGTTATCTCACACATCGCAATTTGCTTGACTGCAGCGGCCGCAAGGTCTGGGGTGTGTTCGGCGATGGCGAAATGGATGAACCCGAATCCATGAGCGCTCTCACGTTGGCGGCACGCGAGGGGCTGGACAACCTCGTTTGGGTGGTCAACTGTAATCTGCAGCGGCTGGACGGGCCGGTGCGGGGCAATACCCGCATCATCTCCGAACTTGAAAAACTGTTCTCTGGCGCAGGCTGGAATGTCATCAAAGTACTGTGGGGCAGCGACTGGGACGGGCTGTTTGCCCAAGACCTCACGGGCGAGCTTGTGCAGGCGCTGACCAATACGGTAGACGGCCAGATGCAAACATTTGCGGCGAAAGATGGGCGCTATAACCGCGAACATTTCTTCGGGCAGAACGAGGCGCTTGGCCGCCTGGTGCAGGGCATGACCGACGAGCAGATTGACCAGTTAAAACGCGGTGGCCACGATCTGGTAAAAATTTACGCGGCCTATGCGGCGGCGGCAAAGCACACAGGCCAGCCCACTGTTATTTTTGCGCATACCAAGAAGGGCTACGGCATGGGCGCAGCTGGTCAAGGGCGCATGACGACGCACTCAGCGAAAAAATTCGACGATGAAGCCCTGCTCGACTTTCGTGACCGTTTCGAGCTACCCCTCAGTGATGAGCAGACACGGCAATTGCAGTTTTACAAACCAGCCGATGACAGCCCCGAAATGCAATACCTGCACGCGCGTCGCAAATCGCTGGGTGGCTATCTGCCCGCTCGCCAGACCAATGCCGACACGCTGCCTGTTCCTGCCACTGATGCCTGGGCGAAGTTTGCACTGCACTCTGACGGCCGATCCATGTCGACCACCATGGCGTTCGTTCGCATGATGGGTTCGCTAATGCGCGATGCCACACTGGGGCCGCGCGTGGTACCTATCGTTGCCGATGAGGCCCGCACGTTCGGCATGGCCAATCTATTCAAACAGGTTGGTATTTACTCCAGCGTGGGCCAGCGTTATGAACCCGAAGACATAGGGTCCATTCTCAGCTACCACGAAGCCCGTGACGGGCAGATCCTCGAAGAAGGCATTAGCGAGGCGGGTGCCATATCCAGCTGGGTTGCCGCAGCGACTAGCTACAGTGTGCATGGTATGACCATGCTGCCGTTCTACATTTATTACTCGATGTTCGGCTTCCAACGTGTGGGCGATCTTATCTGGGCAGCCGCCGACCAGCGCCCGAGAGGCTTTCTCATTGGGGCAACTTCGGGCCGTACCACCCTGGCGGGCGAAGGGCTGCAGCACCAGGATGGCACCAGCCACTTGTGGGCATCGGCTGTGCCCAACTGCAGGGCTTATGACCCGGCATTTAGTGGCGAACTGGCTGTCATCATTGACCACGGCATGCGTGAAATGCTTGAAGAGCAGCAAGACGTTTTTTATTACGTCACTGTCATGAATGAAAACTACACCCAACCTGCACTGCCAGAACATGCGTACGATGATGTGATACGTGGCGGCTACCGTTTTGCCCACTACGGCCCTGATGACGCGACACCGCGCGTCACTCTGCTTGGCTCGGGTGCCATTCTGGTTGAGGTGATCAAGGCAGCCGAAGCGCTTGCATTGCAAGGCATCGCAAGTGACGTGCTCAGCATTACGAGCTGGAGTGAGCTGTCACGCGAGGGACGGCTTAGCGAAGAACAGGCTTTGCGCGGCGAAACCCCCAATCAGGCTTTCATTGCTCAGCTTTTGCAGCAGTGCAAAGGCCCGGTCATTGCCGCCACTGACTATGTGCGGCTGGTGCCGGAATCCATTCGTGCTTATATCCCCGACGGCCGACGCTACATAACACTGGGCACAGATGGCTTTGGCCGCAGTGACACGCGCGAAGCACTGAGACGCTTCTTCGACGTTGATGCACAGGCCGTAATCAATGCTGCCCGTGTGGCGCTCGGCATGACTTGAAAGCTGGTGTGATTGCGCTTACTGTACGAGATGACTCAGTATTTGGAGCAAGGCGGCCATATGAATGCCCTACAACAAGACCACGATTTTCTTCAGCGCGCGATCGATCTGGCCCAACAAAATGTGGAAAAAGGCGGCCAGCCTTTTGGTGCCGTGCTGGTCAAAGACAGCACAATACTTGCCGACGGTGTTAACGATGTGTACATAGACTGCGACCCAACCGCCCATGCCGAGATCCAGGCCCTGCGGCATGCCGGCCACACACACGGTACGCCCAAGTTTGACGGTACCACCATGTACGCCAGTGGCAAACCCTGTGCCATGTGCATGTCGGCCATGATCATGGCCGGGGTCAGCCGCGTTGTTTATGCCGCGGGTGACGATATGGGCGAGCCGTATGGCTGGTCAACGCTGGCCTTGTATGAGCGCATGCAGGCACCATTTGGCGAGCAAGGCGTACAGGTAGAGTACTTGCGCAATGAGAGCAAACTAAACGCGTATAAGGCATGGAAAAAACGACACGTGCTCTGAGGCGGTAACAGTTGCACCTGCACAGGTTCTGCGCCACAGCGGCGGGCTCGCGCCCGAGACCACACGTCGCTTTCATCAGTTACACAAGGGGGTAACAATAAGTCGGGTCAGCTCGCATCGTTATGTGTTGCCCAGGCACAAGCCTGGAAAGATCAGTTTGGTGCCGTGCCTAAAGCATGGCGGCGATAACGCAGCAAGCGACCTTTATACGCTTGCGCACCCTCTTCGGCCATGACAGGCTGGTCATCCAGACGTTTGTCTTCTTCCAGCACAAAACCATAGTGCGCCATGTTGCGGCTAAAGGCGTTGCGATGGCCACGATTGGGGTCCACGATCCAGACTTCGGCAGCGGCGTTCGCATGGCGATCAATGAACGCGGATAGCGTCACCGGCATATCGGGTTCGTACAACAGATCGCTGCCAATGATGAGGTCATAGCGCCCGCTAAGAAATTGCTCGCTGAAACCGTCACCAGGCACGGCACGGTCACGAACAATGGGGTCACCATCACTGACATCACCTGTCTGGGAGTGGGTTGAGCCGAAGGCCGAGCCCCCCTCCTCATGCAGCGGTATCCCTAACAAACCATGGCGTTCAACGTATTGATCGGCGGCTGGCGCACTTTCACCCCATTGCCCATAACGATACGTTAGCAAAGATAAATCATTTAGCTTGGCGTTGACATCGAGAAATGTCTCTGCCAGGGGATGGCAGTCGCTGGCCGTAATGTGCGCACCCCGCCGCTGGCCGACAAGACTGGCAAGCCCAAGACCACAACCGATCTCGAGTATGCGTTCGTCCGGGCACACACGCCGCTGGGCAAGTTGCGTGGCAAGCTGCACACCAGAGGGCCACATCAGACCAAACAAAGGCCAGGATGCAGAGCAAATGCCTCTGCGCAATGCTTCGCCAGTAGGATCGTAATATTGCTGTCGATCCAGCAAAGACTGAATAACAAGCTTTCCAGCGCCCGCGATGGCGATGTGCTCAAGCTTGGTTTTATAGCCAGGCATCGTCATGAAAGGCAACCTTAATAACTTAAAGAAATAAAACGCCCTTGAGTATGCGCTATTTCAGCAAAAAAATCCAATAAAAACAAATACCTGTGAACCCATGGCGGTAGATGCTGGAGTTCGGGCTGGTGATGAGCTTGGCCTGGGCTGGGCGGACCATGAGGATGGGATAGCCGCAAACGTCGGCATTATCTGCCATAGCCCCATTCGCTGAAATTCTAAAAATTGTGGGAGCTTTAGGAAATGAGGGGCTACGGGAGTTGTGGCCATTAAACAACCAAAAAATGGCCTAATGCAAGCACGAACGCTACACTATGCGCCTAGTTGACCGCCGAAGAGCCAAATGGTGAATTCTGAGGGATGCAGTCGATTGTGTGGCACGGCCTCTGCATAGCAGGATCAGCAGGCCTCGCTCTTCATAATCGTCCTATCAACGGACGTGGCGCGCGCTGACCAATTCTGGCTCAATCAGCACGGCTAGCAATATGGCCAGGCCTGGGCCTGATCGTGTGCTGTCTGACACGCTTTCTGGCTTTCCTCCACCTGTTTCCACTGCTGGCCGGCACCGTGCGTCAAAGTATTCATTGTCTGCTTTCGGCCATTTTCCGGAGCGTTGCATGCCCGAAAACCCTAAGCCCCGAGGGTGGCAGGCGCAGGCAGATTTCCTGATTTCATAGTTCTCTCTGCATGCAGGCTATGTGGAAGGCCCCTGATTTCATAGCTCTCTTTTGAGGCAGGCAGGCGGTGTAACAGGCTCCCTGACGTCATAGCTCTCTCTTAGGAAAAACTGTGTGGCAGACGCTCAACTTGGGCCTTCCCCACACCAAAGACAAATCGCAACCCACGCCTCGGCACGCCTTCTGCCGGGCTAGCCGTATTGCATAAACCCCCCAGAACACACGAAGGCGTACGCCACGCCAAGTCAGAAAGAGAGAATAAGAATGTTTTCAGATACCTTAATCCTGCGCGTGCAGGAACTCCTTTACAAGAAAGACTCTGCCGGTGCAGCCGCCACTGTCAACGATCTTCAGTCGGTGGATGCTGCGGCGATTTTGCAGGAGATTTCGCATAACGACGCACTAAGCCTGTTGTTGGCAATGAAAGTGCGCAGGCGCGCGAGCGTGTTCGGATACCTGCCCCCGCAAACGCAAGCACAATTGGCGCAAAGCATGAGTCGCACAGAGCTTGCCACGCTTTTTGAGCATATGGAGCATGACGAGCGGGCCGACTTGTATAACAACCTTACGCCTGACGAACGCCTTGCGTTGTTACCTGGGCTTGCCCACGCAGAGCGGGAAGACGTAAGGCTGCTGGCCAGCTACCCTGAAGGCACCGTTGGCTCGGTCATGACCTCCGCCTATGTCACGCTACAAGCCGACCAGACCGTAAACGAAGCCCTCAATACCATCCGTCATGAAGCTCCCGACAAAGAAACCATTTACCTGGCGTACATCATTGATGAGCATCGACACGTTTTGGGCACGGTTTCATTGCGGGAACTGATTCTCGCCTCACCCGCCGAGCGTATCAACACCATCATGACGCGCGACCCGGTTTTTTGCTTGGCCGATTCAGAGCAATCTGAAGCCGCTCGATTAATCGCCCACTATGACTTGCTTGCGGTGCCAGTAATGGACGCCACCGGCCAGATTGTTGGCATCGTGACGCACGATGATGCCCTGGACGTCACACAGGCAGAAGACACCGAAGATCAGTTGCGACTGGGCGCAGTAGGCAAACTAACCGGATCACTCAGACACGCCACCGTTACAGCCCTCTACAAAATGCGGGTGGGCTGGCTGGTTGTTCTGGTATTTGGCAATCTCTTCTCTGGCGCAGGCATTGCTCACTTCGAAGACCTGATTGCCAGCATGGTGTCGCTGGTCTTTTTTCTTCCTCTACTGATAGACAGCGGCGGCAACGCTGGCTCGCAAAGCGCCACCATGATGGTGCGCGCATTGGCTACCGGCGATGTCAGGGCAAAAGACTGGATCAAAATGTTGGGCAAAGAGGTGACGGTTTCTGTACTGTTAGGCCTGACCATGGCCGCGGCGGTTTCCTTTATCGGCGTCTTTCGGGCTGGTACCGACGTAGCCATCGTTGTGGCATTGACCATGGTGGTGATTGTTGCCGTTGGCAGTGTTATTGGCATGTCACTGCCTTTTATTCTGACCCGCTTCAAGTTCGATCCTGCATCGGCCAGCGCGCCGCTAATCACGTCCATCTGCGACGGTGCCGGCGTGCTTATTTACTTCAACATTGCCAGCTTGCTGCTCCCACTGCCGGGAGCAGCCTGATTGTTTGTCATGCATCAATAGCCTGTGCGCAGGCTCTGCTAGACTCGTCGGTTTTGTATTTATTCTGGGTGCCGCCCAGACGTCGTCGAATTACCCCGGAGTTCAGTTTCACATGACAAGCACTCTTGCTATTGTTGTTTCGCTGTTGCTGCTGATGTACCTCGCCTACCGAGGCGTTACTGTTTTGCTTCTGGCGCCTCTTATGGCCGCCCTGGCTGTTTTGCTTTCGGGTGAAATCGGCCTGTATCTGCCTATCTACACAGATACCTTCATGAAAGCGCTGGGTGGCTATGTCATCCAGTTTCTGCCCATCTTTCTGCTGGGCGCTCTGTTTGGCCAGCTTATGGCCGACTCCGGTGCCGCTCACACTATTTCAAACGCTATTGTGGAGCGTCTTGGCCACAAGCAGGCCATTGTTACCGTCGTGCTGGCCTGTGGCGTGCTGACGTATGGCGGCGTGTCATTATTTGTAGTGGCGTTTGCCATTTACCCCATTGCACGCGACTTATTTCGCACCGCAGACATCCCAAAGCGGCTTGTTCCTGCCACCATTGCACTGGGTTCCTTCACCTTTACCATGACGGCCATGCCTGGCTCTCCAGCCATTCAGAATGCCATCCCCATTCCTTACTACGGTACCAACGTGTTTGCCGCACCTGGCCTGGGCATTATCGCGTCAGTCATTATGCTGCTCGGTGGGCTTTGGTGGTTGCATTCACGCGCTGCCAAAGCGCGCGTGTCGGGTGAAGGCTATGGCCAGCATGCTGAAGGCGAAGCAATGGCCAGCTCAGATGTGGACAAGGGTGCCATGTCACGCATGCCGCTGGCGCTGGCGCTGCTGCCACTCGTGTTGGTGATAGGCGTTAACGCCATTTTTACCTACCTGGTGTTCCCAGGTATTGACATGAGCTCGCTGACAGCACGCTTTCCCAATGTTTCTCCCGCCAAAATGGCCGGGCTGTGGGCACTGATTATCGCGCTCACCGTTGCGTGCGTCACACTGGTCGTGTCGCGGCTGGGGCACTGGAGCAATCTGCGCGCCTCTATCAACAAAGGCGTTTATGGCTTCATGTTGCCGCTGTTCAACACGGCTTCGGAAGTTGGCTATGGTGCGGTTATTGCAGGCTTGGCGGGCTTTGCCATTATTCGCGATGCCGTGCTCAACGTGACCCCCGGCAACCCGCTAATTTCTGAAGCCATCGCCATGAACGTGCTCGCAGGCATTACAGGCTCATCGTCTGGTGGCCTGAGTATTGCTCTGCAAACGCTCGGTGCCGACTACCTGCGCATGGCAGAGGCAGCAGGCATTAGCCCCGACCTCATGCACCGGGTGGCCGTAATGGCTGCGGGTGGATTCGACACGCTGCCACACTGCGGCGCCATCATCACGCTGCTGTCTATCTGCAACCTCTCGCATCGCCAGTCTTACCTGAACATTGCCGCAGTAACCATGGGCGTGCCAATGGTGGCCCTGATTGCAGTGATTACGCTGGGAACGATGTTCGGCTCATTCTGAACAAAGGGGCGTATCGCCCCACGTTACAACACAGCAGCCAGGAAAAAAGGGTGGCTTGCAATTTTAACCAAAGCAAGCCGCCCCACACCCCATCGTAAACTGCATAGCCGCTGAACATGGCAGTACCCAGCCTTGCTGACAGCTCGAAAGGCGGAAACCGGGTCCGCACCATGCATCTCCGCCTTAACGACGGAGATATTTAGGCACTGGAAAGAATAAGCCCCCAAACTGAACTCCCCCCAAAAAGGTTGGATTAGCGTGCAGATTAAGGGGCAGTTTATTCATGCGCAATGCATGGAGACTTAGGTCGTTGCGTTCGTCAGCCCCTTTACAATGTGGGCTGACTCGCCCTTCAGCTCTTTTTCACAAACTTGCAGCTCGACTCACTAAGCGGACCGTAGATGTCTTCAGCTGGCAGCTTGGAGATGGCTGTGTGATAGTCCCATGGGCCCGAGCTTTCAGACGGCTTTTTCACCTGCAAGAGTGTCATGTCATTCATCATGCGGCCGTCCTCACGGATGACACCATTTTGCACAAAGAAGTCATTGACGGGGTTGGCCTTGAGCCAGGCCATAATGGTGTCCGCATCATCAGTACCCGTTGCGCCAACCCCCTTCAGGTAGGCCTGCACGGCAGAATAATCACTGGCCTGTATATACGTGGGCATGCGCTGGTTCTTTTCTTCGAAGCGTTTGGACCATGCCGTCGCCTCTTCTGATTGGTTCCAGTGCCAGGGAGTCGTAAAGTACATGCCTTGCGTCACGTCCAGACCCAGTGTATGAATATCAAGCACAAAAACGGTCAAACCCACAGGGTTCATGGTGGCGTTCAGCCCAAACTCTGACGCGGTCTTGATGGCATTGACGAAATCGCCGCCCGCATTGGCCAGGCCCAATATTTTGGCACCGGAGCTTTGGGCCTGAAGCATAAATGACGAAAAATCAGAAAGCGCCAGTGGCACGCGCACCTTGCCAAGCACTTTGCCGCCAGCTGCCTCGACGACCTCAGACGTTTCGCGCTCGAGTGCGTGACCAAAGGTATAGTCTGTCGTAATAAAAAACCAGGAGTCACCACCATTTTTTACCACCGCTGCGCCAGTGCCCTTGGCCAACGCACTGGTTGAGTACGTGTACTGGACGGTGTAGGGATTGCACTGTTCATTGGTAAGCGCCGAAGTGCCTGCCCCCGTCGAGATAAACAGCTTTTTCTTTTCTGCAGCAACGGCTGACATGGCCAGGCTGGCCGCCGAGTTGGTGCCGCCAAAAAGCACGTCAAGCTTGTTGCTGTCAAACCATTCTCGCGCCTTGGCCGATGCCACATCAGCCTTATTCTGATGATCGGCCACCAACAGCTCGATTTTCTTACCATTAATGTTGCCACCCGCATCTTCAATGGCCATGCGGATTGCTTCGGCTCCAGCTGTCCCATCGTAATCAGAATAAACACCAGACATGTCCGTAATAAAACCAATACGGATAACGTCGTCAGAAATATCTGCTGCCAACGCCTGCATGCCATAGGCGGCGAATACCGTGCCCAAAAGCACGCACATTTGTCGCTTTTTCATTATGTCTCCAGATAACTATCATCAATCAAAAGGCAACGTTGTCTTTGCCTTTGGTTTGAAGCATCGCCCGTGCTTCTTCGGGTGTCGCTATTTCCAGCGAAAGCTCTTCGAGAATGGTGCGTATTTTTGTGACCTGCTCAGCGTTCGACGTGGCGAGGCGACCTTTTGACAGATACAGGCTGTCTTCCAACCCGACCCGGACGTTGCCGCCCAGCAGTGCACTCATGGTGACAAACGGCATTTGATGCTTGCCGGCCGCCAATACAGAAAGGTAGTAATCATCGCCAAACAGTTTGTCGGCAATGGCGCGCATATGCAGCAGGTTTTCTTGATGGGCGCCCACGCCACCGAGGATGCCGAATATGCATTGAAGAAAAAATGGCGGCTTGATCAAACCACGATCCGCAAAATGCGCCACGTTATACAGGTGGCCGAGGTCATAGCACTCGAACTCAAAACGAGTACCCATGGCCGACAACTCGTTTACGCCGCGTTCAATCTGTGCAAAGGTATTGGACAGAATGAAATCAGTCGTCATATCAAGATAGGGCTTTTCCCAGTCGTGCTTGAATTTTTCAATTCGCGCACCTGCGCCCGAGATATTGAAGTTGAACGACCCCATGTTCATGGACGCCACTTCAGGTTCAGCCGATTTGGCAGGAGCAAGACGCTCATCGAGCGACATGCCCAAGCCACCACCGGTGGTAATGTTAAGAATGGCGTCGGTCTGGCTTTTTATGACAGGCAAAAACTGCGCAAACAACTTGGGATCTTGCTTGGGTTGGCCTGTTTGGGGGTCGCGCGCATGCAGGTGCAGCATTGCCGCGCCGGCTTGCGCTGCCGCTACCGCGTCACGCGCGATTTCTTCAGGCGTAATCGGAAGATACGGCGACATGGTGGGCGTATGTATAGACCCCGTCACCGCACAAGTAATAATAACTTTCTTGGATTGTCTCAAAGCATGCCTCCTTAGAGAGTGTGTTCATCAACGTGCAGAAAAGCTCACTTAAAGGCTACACGAAATAACAAACATACGCGCCCGTCGACATTCAGAAGGTATTGCCACCCACAACCTGCACCTTCTCGCCGGCAAGCATGACCTCTAGTGCGTCACTGGACAAAACCGCAAACTCAGCTTGCCGCTGCGCACCAAGCGTGTCATTAACAGCGTGGCCGTTTGCCGGATGACACATCAATGCGTCGCCGTTTTTGCATTGGGCCAGCCACAGCCCCACCCAACGCAGATAGGCCTTCTGGCCTCCGCCAAAGTCATACACACCGCAAAAACCATTATTCATGGGAAAGCCTGCAGCCGTCGCCTCACGCCTGAGCGGACCTGCGCCCAGCATGGCTATCGTATAAGCCTTGGCTTTGAGCGCCAGCGGAAAGCCCGCGCTACGCACGTTGCCGCCATGCCGTATCCATGGCAGTTGCGTGTTGGCATATCGTCGCTGCAATATGGCCAACAAGGCGCTGCGAATCTGCGGCAACTGATGAACATGCTGGTGACCATCAATATAATGCGGCAAATGTCCGGCCACATTTTCAAACCGCTGCAGCTGCCGCTCAATCGCATCTGCTATCGCCATGGCTGGCAGGCTGCGGACAAGGCTGCGCGCAATGATTGTGCGTAATGGCCAAACAGGCCCGTCTTGCCCCAAAGACTCCGTAAAATTCAGATGTAAACCAATCTTTATGCCTGTGGCTTGCAATTGGGCAATATCCTGTTCAAATAAAAGCCCATCCACAAGACAGCTCGTGCCGGTCAACCGATGACGCAAGGCCAGCGATACAATGCCGGCATCAACGTGGGCATTCATGCCAAAGTCATCTGCACAAATATGAATTTCCCGTTTCATTTATCTCTCGCTATACGTCGCTTGTATCGCAGCCAAATCGTCAGATTTGTGGCTGTGGGTTGTGCTGCAGCCGCCACACATTGGGCCGTGGCCATAACCTGTGTCAAGTTGCTTTCGATGCAACCCCTGCTGGCCAATGTAATAGGCTGGGCGTTGGCGTTTATCGTATCGTTCAGCGGGCATTACGGCCTGACCTTTCGCAACCAGAACACAGTGTTCTGGCAGGCAGCCAGGCGGTTTTTTGTCGTGTCGCTGACCGGCTTTTTAATTAACGAAACCGTGTACGCCCTGGGGCTTAAATACTCGGCATTACGCTATGACGTGCTGCTGGCGGCAATATTAGTGGGTATGGCCATCATCACCTATGTCGTGGCGCGCTTCTGGGCCTTCCGCAGTGACCCCGCTCCGGGTACGAGCACCTGCGGGAAAACGGGCCACCATTGAGTCGCCGTCCATTTGTTTAAGCCCTTTCCCACGCCGTTCGCGAAGCAGATAAATAGGGCGTTGTTTTACCTCAGTAAATATTCGGGCAATATACTCGCCTAATATACCCATGGAGAGTAAGTTAATGCCCGCAAAAAACAGCACCACGGTAATCAAGGTTGACCACCCTCGCACCGCATCCCCATAAAGCCAGTACTTCAGAATAATAAACAAACCATATGCAAACGACAGTGCAGCCAACGACAGCCCGGCAATGCTTAACAAGCGCAGCGGCCACGTGGTAAACGCAGTAAGCCCACCCACTGCAAACTTGAACAACTTGGAAATACGAAAACTGCTTTTGCCGTGCATGCGTTGAAGCGGCTCATAGAGCAGTGGGCGCGCATCAAAACCCACCCAGGCAAAAAGCCCTTTCATAAAACGATCGCGTTCGGGCAGCGTCAACAGCGCATCCACAACCACACGGTCCATAAGCCGGAAGTCGCCCGCATCTGCCGGCACCTGCAACCCGTCAGACGTTCGCATCAATGAATAAAACAGTCGGGTTCCCCACCGCTTTATTGTCGTTTCGTCTTTGCGGTTGGCGCGTACACCATAAACCATATCCGCGCCGTCGCTCCATGTTCTGATCATGCGCGAGATAAGTTCAGGCGGGTGCTGGCCGTCGGCATCCAGGCACACGACGACCTGCCCTTTGGCGGCCTTAAGCCCTGCCGTCAACGCGTTTTCTTTGCCAAAATTTCGGGCCAGACGCAGATAGACAATTTGCGGATGCAGGTTAGTCCAATGCTGCAACAATGTCGCCGTAGCATCTGTACTACCATCGTCGACAATAATGATTTCGTAGGCGCATGCCAGTTTGCGCAATACATCCATTAACTCGGGCAGCAAAATGCTCAGGTTATCGTGCTCGTTCAGGCACGGAACAACACAAGAGATCGACGCCAGGCTACGCCGCTCAGGCGACGCCCCCGAAGGGAGATCAGACGTTACCGAAGTTGCCGGTTCGATTGTGGTCAATGTAGTGGCCTCAGTCGTGTAGTGGTTTCTGTTTGCCGGCAGAAATGGGATGGGAAATGGCAGCTGAACATGCATCAGACGGCGGCAAAATACCCCAGTGAATCTTGATCAAGGGGCTACGGCTCGATGACCAGCGCAGGTCTAGCTCGCCCTGGGTGACAGTTTGTTTGTACAACTGTTCGAGCTCAGGGGACAGATAGCCGCGCGGCTCGGTGCTGTAGGCGACCAGAGCGCCACACTGCAAGGCGGTCTGTGGATCCAGCCATGGAGCATGCCGGTAATCGGCATCAAGAAACACCTCAACATGGCTTCCAGCATGCACGACAATATTGCCGCCCAGCCACATATCTGATGCGACAACCCGCATAGGAACGCCTGGCACGTGTTCCTTCCAGATAGACTGCATGGCCTGCGATACCTGCTGTCCCGGATACGTAGACCGTGAAGCATTGCCCCAATGCCAGGCAACAGGGCCTCGCGCAATGCCATACCCCACGGCCATGCAGACTTGCATCACAATAACAGTGAGCAACACCGCATGCAGGACGGCGGCATCATCACCCCGTAACCACCAAAAACAATAAAAACCAAAAAGAATAAAAAACGTCGTCGCCCACGACGGCTCCAGATTGGTACCCATCAGCATGGAAATAACAACCGTTGAAACCAGCGGTGCCAGCCCGACCCAGAGCAGAAATGAACGATCCCAGGGCGATAAAGCCTTGGCCCATACATGAGACTCGTCTGGAGTTGGTTTTTTTGCGCGAGTAAGACGTTTAACCACAAGCAGCGCCAGAATCATCGGCGCCACACGCGCCAGCTGATCTGCAAGAAAACTGCCTGTGGATTTAAGCGCGGCCAGTCGTGAGACAGAAACAATTGATTTGTCGGCGTACAGCACAGGCTCGAAATTGTGTTGCGCCAGCCAGTACAGATGAGGCGAAAACACCAGCACACCAATAACCATGGCAATGATTATGCCTTTTATGGTGGAAGCGTTGATCAGCCGGTACTGACGCAGCAAGAAAAAAGCAAAGGCCGCAAACTGAATGACCGCACTGTATTTGGTCAGCAGCGCCAGCCCTGACACTACACCCACAGCGACCCACGCGCCTGTTTTACCAGTGCGCATTGCGCGGTAAAACAGCCAGGTCGACGCCGCAATCGACCACAACTGCGCCGTATTGTGATTGAAAATGGTACCGCGCATGCCGAAATAGGCAATGGTGGAAAGCAACAGCACAGCAATCAGCGAGCGCGCCGGCGTGGTGAATTCACACCCTATTTTCCAGATAAACCACAATGACAGTGCCGAGAAGAGCTGCCCCATCAAAAAAGGCAACCAAACAGGGCGCCCAAACAATTGGCTTGCTGCATGCATTACCCAGGACGGTAACGGCGGGTGCTTGCTGTAACCCAGCTCTAAGCTCGACGCCCAGACGAGTTCTTCCATGCCGTCTCGATCGGGTGCCGAGTGACTCCAGCCGACAGCCAGTGTCCAGAGGACAACCATACCCAATAGCAGAATAAATACCGTGAAGCCGGTAACCCTTTGTGGCGTCAGGCGTTGGCGCAAAAAAAATGCACGCGCCCCAGTAGTGGCGATAGAAAACGTCATGCTGCGGTTGCAACCCAAGAATAAATAAACATTGGCCGTGCGCGTTAGCCCTTACATATCTGCCACATTATCGGTGAGGTCACCAGAAAACCGGCACCGAAGCGGGCAGTACATACGACGCAGTCGATGCCGTAAATACGCCATCGACTGCGTCGACAGTTTACGCGATGTAATTGTTTGCGTGCACCCACCGCCGGCGTAAATGACATGTTGCCTATGCGAATGCACAGGTACTGAGACACCCGGCGTACCACCGCAACGCCATTGGCCGCACCAGGCCGCCTATTCTCAAAGTCGCCGTTATTGCATTGCACACACGAATGGTGCAGAGCCTCAATCTTGCTCTTGCTCTTGCTCTTGCTCTTGCTCTTGCTCTTGCTCTTGCTCTTGCTCTTGCTCGTGCTCTTTCTCTTGCTGCGACATTGCAACCTCGGTGCCACCCAAAAAAAAGGTGCAACCTTTTTCTAAAAATAGGGGTAAACCCGATTGCACCAAAAACGTGTGTTCGGTTAAAAATCCCTGTTTTTATTTACAAACCCAAGCAATAGCACATGGGCTGTTGGGTATCGATGGGTCGACCACAGCCTGCGGACCGCCAGCATTAACGCCACGCCCAGCGCTTAGGCAGTTGCCCCGTGGCTTCGGTGCTGCCATAAGCAGCCCAATGCTATTGCCTGCCAACCTCACCACTCCTATAAGGCCAAAGCATGGGTGCAAGTCACGAAACCATGGTCACATTCGTGATCTATATCGTCGCAATGATCGCGATCGGCCTGATCGCCTATTTTTCAACCAGAAATTTTTCTGACTACATACTTGGCGGCCGACGCTTGGGCAGCTTTGTTACGGCGCTTTCGGCTGGCGCATCTGACATGAGCGGCTGGCTACTGATGGGCCTGCCTGGCGCCATTTACTTTGCCGGTATTTCTGAAAGCTGGATCGCCATCGGCCTGCTCGCGGGCGCCTACCTGAATTGGCTGTTTGTAGCGGGCCGACTGCGAGTACACACTGAACACCACAATAACGCCCTGACGCTACCTGACTACTTTACAAGCCGCTTCGAAGACAAAAGTCGTTTGCTGCGCATTTTTTCGGCTCTTGTGATTCTGTTATTTTTCACGATTTACTGCGCCTCGGGCATTGTCGCCGGTGCACGGCTGTTCGAAAGTACCTTCGGCATGCAGTATCAAACTGCCCTTTGGGTTGGTGCGGCCGCGACCATTATTTACGTGCTCATCGGCGGCTTCCTGGCCATTAGCTGGACCGACACCGTTCAGGCAGCCATGATGCTGTTCGCGCTATTGCTTACACCGCTCTTTGTGGTGCTGGCCCTGGGCAACTGGGACACCGTCGTGCACTCAATACAAAGCGTAAACCCAGCCAACTTCGACATGACGCGCGGCCTGTCCTTTGTAGCGATTATTTCACTGCTAGGTTGGGGCCTTGGCTATTTCGGCCAGCCTCACATTCTGGTGCGCTTTATGGCAGCCGACTCCGTCAAAACCATACCGGCGGCGCGCCGTATCGGTATGGCATGGATGCTGCTCTGCCTGCTCGGCTCTGTATGTGTCGGTTTCTTTGGCATTGCCTATTTTGCCCAGCATCCAGAGCTTGCCGGCCCCGTTACCGAAAACCACGAACGCGTCTTCATTGAGCTGACCAAGCTACTGTTCAACCCGTGGATAGCAGGTGTCGTGCTGTCTGCCATTCTGGCAGCAGTAATGAGCACATTAAGCTGCCAGCTTCTGGTCAGCTCCAGCACGCTAACTGAAGATATCTATAAAGCATTCCTCCGACAAAACGCCTCGCAGCGCGAACTGGTGTGGGTTGGCCGGCTAATGGTGCTAACCGTAGCGCTGGTGGCCATCGCCATTGCTCATAACCCCGACAGCAAGGTGCTGGGCCTCGTCTCCTATGCCTGGGCTGGGTTTGGCGCCGCTTTTGGCCCGGTCGTGCTGCTGTCCCTGCTATGGAAACGCATGACCCGTAACGGCGCACTGGCAGGTATGCTCGTAGGCGCCATAACCGTTGTAGTCTGGAAGCAGTTTATTGGGCTGGGCCTGTACGAAATTATTCCGGAGTTCTTGCTCGCCACCGTGAGCATCGTGCTTGTCAGCCTGGTGGGCGGCGCCCCCAGCGCGAGCATCGCCCAGCGATTCGAGGAAGCCGACCAAAAATACCGAAACGCCCACATTTAATTGATATAAAATTAGGTTGCACCGGGTTGCACCTTTCTGCTCACGGCGCCACTCTTTCGCCCGGTTCGCCCCGGCTGCTGATATACACTACTCTGTACCAGGAGGTCTTCCCATGGCCAGTACTACCCTTGGCGTCAAGCTGGACGACGCGTCCCGTGAGCGTCTGAAAGCCGCTGCGCAAAAAATCGATCGTACGCCGCACTGGCTGATCAAGCAGGCGATCTTCAACTACCTTGATCAGCTTGAGCGCGGCCTGACGCCCCCCGATATTGCGGCGGCCTCTTCCACCAGTGTTGAAGAAGGCCCTGTCGCGACATACGGCACAGGCACAAACGCCGCCTATCAGCCCTTTATCGATTTTGCAGAGAGTGTTCAGCCCCAATCTGTATTGCGCGCCGCCATCACGGCCGCCTACCGTCGTCCCGAGCCCGAGTTACTACCCATGCTGGTAGACCAGGCGCGGCTGGCGCCCGACGCGGCCGAGGCGGCACACAAGATGGCCATGCAACTGGCCGAAACACTGCGCAAACAGAAAAATGCTGGCGGCCGCCAGGGGTTGGTACAAGGCCTGTTGCAAGAATTCTCCTTGTCTTCGCAAGAGGGCGTGGCCCTGATGTGTCTGGCCGAAGCCTTGCTGCGCATACCAGACAAAGGCACACGCGATGCGCTCATCCGCGACAAGATCAGCAATGGCAAATGGGATCAGCACTTGGGGCAAAGCCCCTCTATGTTTGTTAATGCGGCATCCTGGGGCTTGCTCTTCACTGGCCGTCTGGTGTCCACGCACACAGAAAAAGGCCTGTCGCGCTCACTTAACCGCATCATCGCCAAGGGCGGTGAGCCCGTCATCCGCAAGGGTGTAGACATGGCCATGCGTCTCATGGGTGAGCAGTTCGTCACCGGCGAAACCATTGCCGAAGCATTGGCCAATGCCACCAAAATGGAAGCACGCGGGTTTAGCTATTCGTACGACATGCTGGGCGAGGCCGCGCTCACAGATGAAGACGCCAAGCGCTACCTCGCCTCATACGAACAAGCCATTCATGCCATTGGGCGTGCATCAGGTGGTCGCGGCATTTATCAAGGCCCAGGCCTGTCCATCAAACTTTCAGCGCTCCATCCACGCTACAGCCGTGCACAATACGACCGCGTCATGGCCGAGCTCTACCCAATAATTCGTTCGCTGACGTTGTTGGCCAAGTCTTACGACATCGGCCTGAACATTGACGCCGAAGAGGCCGACCGGCTCGAAATCTCTCTCGACCTGCTTGAAAGACTGTGTTTCGAGCCCGAACTTGAAGGCTGGAACGGCATAGGCTTTGTCATCCAGGCCTACCAAAAGCGTTGCCCCTACGTTATTGACTATGTCATTGACCTGGCCCGGCGCAGCCGCCACCGCCTGATGATCCGCTTGGTCAAAGGCGCTTACTGGGACAGCGAAATCAAGCTGGCACAGGTCAACGGCCTGGAAGGCTACCCCGTCTACACGCGCAAGCCCTATACAGACGTGTCTTACCTGGCCTGCGCGCGCAAACTGCTCGCCGTGCCTGAAGCCATTTACCCGCAATTCGCCACTCACAATGCCTACAGCGTGGCTGCCATTTACAACATGGCAGGTCGCAACTACTACCCCGGGCAATACGAGTTTCAGTGCCTGCATGGCATGGGCGAGCCTCTTTATGACCAAGTGGTAGGCCCGGTCGGCTCAGGCAAATATGGCCGCCCCTGCCGTGTATATGCGCCGGTGGGCAGCCACGAAACACTGCTGGCCTACCTGGTACGCAGGCTACTGGAGAACGGGGCAAACACGTCGTTCGTCAACCGTATCGCCGACCAGAGCATTTCACTGCAAGAATTGGTGCGCGACCCCGTTGCACAAGTCGAAGAAATGGCACGGCAAGAAGGGCATCTGGGCCTGCCGCACCCACGCATAGCCCTGCCGTCCCGACAATATGGCGAGCTACGTGCCAACTCGCAAGGCATGGATCTGGCCAACGAGCATCGGCTGGCATCGCTGTCTTCAGCGTTGCTGACCAGCGCTCAAGAAAACGTCGAAGCCGTGCCGCTGTTGGGCTGCGCCCGCGATACAAGCGCTCAAGCCCGACCCGTGCTAAACCCTGCAAATCACAGCGATGAGGTCGGCATGGTGTACGAAGCCACGTCGCAAGACGTTGACAACGCCTTAAACTGCGCCATAGCTGCCGCCCCCATCTGGCAATCTACACAGCCAGCAGAGCGCGCTGCCGTGCTGGAACGCGCGGCCAGCCTAATGGAAGGCGACATGCAGCACCTTATGGGAATTTTGGTTCGTGAGGCAGGCAAAACCTTTGCCAACGCCATCGCTGAAGTACGTGAAGCGGTTGACTTCCTGCGCTATTACGCCATGCAGGCACGCACGCATTTCTCCAACGACACGCATCGCCCGCTGGGGCCTGTGGTATGCATCAGCCCCTGGAACTTCCCGCTGGCAATATTTACCGGCCAGATCTCTGCCGCGCTGGCAGCGGGCAATACCGTACTGGCCAAGCCCGCCGAGCAGACACCGCTCATCGCCGCACAAGGCATACGCATTCTGCTTGAAGCGGGCGTACCGGCCGGCGCAGTGCAGCTACTGCCAGGCCGGGGCGAAAGCGTAGGCGCACGTCTGGTCGCTGATGAACGCGTGCGAGGCGTCATGTTCACCGGCTCTACCGAAGTAGCGCGCATTCTCCAGCGCAGCATAGCCGGGCGTCTGGATGCCCACGGCCGTGCCATACCTCTGGTTGCAGAAACCGGCGGCATGAACGCCATGATTGTTGATTCGTCAGCACTGGCCGAGCAGGTTGTTGTAGACGTGATGGCCTCGGCGTTCGACAGCGCCGGCCAGCGCTGTTCTGCACTGCGTCTGCTTTGCATACAGGAAGACGTCGCCGAACGTACCCTGGCCATGCTAAAAGGTGCGATGGGCGAATATGTGCTGGGCAACACCGACAAGCTATCCACCGACATCGGCCCCGTTATTGATGAAGAAGCCCGGGCCAATATTGAAAAGCATATCCAGCAAATGCGCGACAGTGGGCATAAAGTGCACCAGCTGGCACGCATGGACGGTGCAGTCCTCAAAGCCGGCACCTTCGTCACGCCAGCCCTTATTGAGCTGAACGAAATTGGCGAACTTGAACGCGAGGTCTTTGGGCCAGTACTGCACGTCATTCGCTATCGCCGCAACGAACTGCCCGCGCTTCTTGATCAGATCAACGCCAGCGGCTATGGGTTGACGCTGGGTGTGCATACGCGCATTGATGAGTCTATCGCGCAGGTTGTCGACGCCGCCCATGTGGGTAACCTCTACGTCAACCGCAACGTGGTTGGCGCCGTGGTTGGCGTACAGCCTTTCGGCGGCGAAGGTTTGTCGGGCACCGGGCCCAAGGCCGGCGGGCCTCTTTATCTGTATCGCCTGCTGGCGGCCAGGCCTGCAGGAGCGGTTGCTGAGCACCTGAAGACCGAACCCGAAAACGTGCAAATGCCCATGCTGCCAGATGCACAAGCTACTGCATTTACCGCATTGCGCAACTGGGCGCAAAGCCATGATGCGACCTTGGCCCAGACCTGCGAACAGTTTGCCGAGCAGGCCCTGAGCGGTCTCATACTTGAATTTGCCGGGCCCACCGGCGAACGCAATACCTATTCGCTGCTGCCACGCGCCCGGGTGCTGTGCCTGGCCGAAAGCCAGGCCGATTTACTGACACAAATTGCTGCCTGCCTGGCGGTAGGGTCCGAGGCCGTGGTGCCCGAAGAGCACCGCGACACCTATGCCCTGCTGCCCCGCGAAACGCAAGCCCGCGTACGCCTGGTACCCGACTGGCAGGCCACCGATGCTGGCTTTGAGGCCGTACTGCATCACGGCGATTCTGACCAGTTGCGAGACATCTGCAAACAGGTGGCCCAGCTGCCTGGTGCCATCGTCAACGTGCACGGCCTGGGTCGCGGAGAGCGTGATGTCCCACTGGACAGGCTGCTGATCGAACGCGCACTTAGTGTGAATACGGCTGCTGCCGGGGGCAATGCAAGTTTGATGACGATTGGGTAGTTGGTAGGTGAAATAGAAAAGGCCGCGAGAGAGTCTCGCGGCCTTTGTTTTAGAGAAGTGGTTTTCTTCGAAAGTCATTGGGTAAACTTGGCGATTTTCAACACAACAAATCCGAGTTAACGACTAAGTCGTCCCTAAATTGGATTCAATTCAGGCAAACGGAAAAAAACTAAGGTACCGTGGCACTACATAACACCGGGCAGCAATGCGACAGAAGAAATCACCCTTCAAAGCTTTCTGGCATCACCATCTAACCAAGAATGTCCCAAGCCCGGTGCCCCATTGGCACGCCGCCAACAAGAAAGACTGTACCAACGCAATTTGCCATTCGTAACGACTTAATTGCCCGGTAGGCAGGCGAATCGTACCAGCGCGAAGCAAGATCCAGGTTCTCAAACTCGATAACAATCAAATCGCCGGCCGGCTCACCTTCCTTCCATAGATATGGCCCCCCATGAATGAGGAATCGCCCTGCATAAGGCAGGAGTGTCGAGTCAATGCGGTCGAGGTAGCGACGAATATCATCGTTCAAGCGCGTTTCGGTCAAGATGCCGACGACGTAAGCTGACATACATAGCTCCGGAGATGGATGACGTTAACTGGTATACAACACTGCGTTGTCACAGCATTACGCCATTGTCAGGGCCCTCTTATTGCGCGCCAATTACGCGAGAGGTAATCGCGCCATGACGTTTGTCCGCTTTACATATCAATCGCAAAAGTGACCAGCGACAGTCACTGCCTGTGCTATTGGCACCAACAAGGTCACATACACAGTCACGCTATTACCTGACATGTAATCGACCAGAATCGCCGATAAGATCAAAATCTCTCTGTCAACTTCGACAATTCAGTCCTCAATGACGAGACATCCTTCAAGGGAGATTTCCATGACTATCGCTACACTTCTGGCCACCCCGACCAACATTGCTACACAATATGTTCATATCTGGAACGAAAACAATCCAGCACGCCGTCGTATGCTTATTGAGCAGGCCTTCACGCCACAGGCAAGCTACATTGACCCACTCATGCAGTCCGTGGGGCATGAGGCTATGGACGCAATGATCGGTGCCGCTCAAGCACAGTTTTCTGGCTTGCACTTTAGTGTGGTGGGAAACCCAGATGGGCATAATAACGTCGTGCGGTTCTCGTGGGCTCTTGGTGCACCAGATGTCGAACCGCTCGCTATCGGAACCGATATAGCGGTCGTAACCCCCGAAGGACGCATCGAAAAGATCACAGGCTTTCTCGACAAAATGCTTGCCTAAGGCCGAACACATCTTTCGGCAACCATTTAGTATGGAGACTAGATGAATCAGCACGAGGCCATGACGAAAAATACGGGTAACAATCGCTATTTTGTCGATTTTTCGGCTGCACTACGCTACTGGCGCGACAAACGCGGTTACAGCCAGCTTAGGCTCTCAACCGAGAGCAGCACCTCACAACGACATATTAGCTTTCTCGAAAGCGGTCGCTCACAACCGAGCCGTGAGATGGTCTTAAAGCTTGGAATTGCCCTCGACATCCCTCTACGTGAGCGCAACGGGATGCTGCTGGCTGCTGGCTACGCTCCCGCCTACCGGGAACGCAGTCTGTCTGACCCAGAGCTGGCTTCAGTAAAACAGGCCTTAGACTTCATGCTGACCCAGCAAACGCCGTATCCGGCATTAGTAGTCGATCGACTGTGGAATCTCGTCATGACCAATGCGTCAGCAGCCATGTTAATTCGCTGGCTGCTCGACATGCCAAATGACATGCCATTGCCTCACGACGGCGTCAATGTGCTGAAATTGATGCTGGATCCAAATGGCATTCGTAAGCACCTGCAAAACTGGAGGGAAGTATGCACGGATCTATTGCAATGGATACAGCGCGAAGCTTTGGGCGACGGCCCCGGCAGTGAAGCGGCAACTCTTCTCGGTGAACTGCTTGCGTTACCGGGGGTAGCCACGGTAACGCGTCTACCCAACCTTGATACGCTCGCGCTGCCCTTCTTGCCCATGCAGATTCGCAAGGACAATATCTCACTGAATTTGTTCACGTCAATCGCCACCATGGGTACACCTCACGACGTCACCGTACACGAACTGCGGATCGAGTCGTTCTTCCCAGCTGATGAGGTGACGGCGGAGTGGTTCAAGGCGCGCTCGTAAACGTCTTTATCTTTCGACAACCATTCAGGCTCACAATTCGTAGCATAGAGCACGCAACTCGCTTAAGCGCACAACATAAAAATCATGTTGCCACGCTTTTGTCTTAAGCTACCGCATCTCTGCCGCATAACCATCAGCCGCCCGCCGCCCCCTCAATAGTCTGACGCTTGTGACTGACCTGATATGCCGTCAGCACAACATGGGCCACCATATCCAGCCCGGGCCGATATTCTCCGTCTTTAGCCTGGTACACCTTTGGGGTCAACGTACCAGACATGGCCACGCTATCGCCGTCTTCCAACGCCAGCAGCGTCGCCTGCGCCACGCTGTCGAATACGATTACGCCGCACAGCAGCATATCGCCGTTACCTGCCGCCACCTTTACTTTAGCTGTGGTGTAGGGGTTGCCGGTTTTATCTTCACCCTGCTTGGGCGCGCCGTACAGCTTGCCCGATATCAGTGCATCAATCATTAAATATCTCGCTTAGTTTGAAATCTAGGCAACGGTATAGCACGTAGACGCCTAGTCTGGTGGCTGTCTATTGAGCCGCTCACATAAAACCTACGCTTCGCAGCACGCTAAGCCAGTGTCAGCAACGTCATCTGCTCGAAATTTATCACTATCACGTTATCAACCATTATGACGCCAAGTCTGTCGGGCCAATCCCGCAACGCAGCTGCCCACTGTGGCACACTACCCTCTTATTCCAACCCCTCAAGAAGGCCATCATGAACGAGCTGCACACGCTATCAGCAACCGAGTTAATGACACTGATTCGTCATAAAAAGCTTTCACCGGTTGAAATCGTGCAAGCCAGCTTAGACCGTGCACAGGCCCTGCAACCAATACTAAACTGCTTTATAACGCTGTGTGGTGAGCAAGCGCTGCAGCAGGCCAAACAGGCAGAGCGCGATATCACTGATGGAAAGCCCTTGGGCAGCCTGCACGGGATCCCCTTTACCGTTAAAGATCTCGTGAACACGGCGGGGGTGCGTACCACTTTTGGAACTGTGCTGTATCAAGACAACGTGCCATCCGAAGATGCCGTGTCCGTGGCGCGCCTGAAAGCGGCCGGCGCAATCTTGATAGGCAAAACCACGACGCCAGAGTTTGGTTCTCAGCCCTTTACCCGTTCGCCACTATTTGGCGATACCCGTAATGCGTGGAGTGCTGAACGCACATCGGGCGGATCCAGTGGTGGCGCCGCGGTTGCCACGGCGGCAGGCATCACACCGCTGGCGGTCGCCACCGATGGTGGTGGTTCGACGCGCATTCCGGCAGCATGTAATGGTGTCGTCGGTATTAAGCAAAGCAACGGGGTCATTCCGCATAGCCAGGCACAAGACATCTTTGGGAATCAAACCTACGTAACGCCTACCACGCGCACCGTGGCAGACACAGGGTTGATGATGCAGGCGATGGCTGGCGATTACGCTGAAGATCCCTGGTCTATTGGGCTCAAACCCACTGATTACGCGGCAGCATCGCAACGGCAGGGTGACTTGCGAGGGAAAAGGGTACGTTATTGCTATGGCCCGGTTGGCCGCCCGCTAAGCAATGATGCCAGACAACGGTTTGATGCAGGGCTCAAGATACTGGAAGAACTAGGTGCCACACTAAGCCCGTTCGAAGCCGACGATTTTATTGTGGAGCCCATATGGCGCACCATTAATCACACGGTCTGGCGTGCCCGGTTTACACAGCTTGTGCAACAACATGGTGACACGTTCAGCGCAACCTTCCGTCAACAAATACTTTCTGCAGAACAATTTAGCGCGATCGAGTATCAAGAGGCTATGTTCGCGCGCACGGTACTGTTCAAACGCCTGCAAAAAATGTTTGAAACTGCCGATCTGTTCGTGACGCCTACGCTCACGCGCACGGCCTTGCCGCTTAATATGGATTTGTTCGATCCGTTTGAATTAGATGGGGCCCATTACGATGGCGTGCGCACGCATTGGTATCCATGGACCATGGTGTTCAATATGACGGGGCACCCTGCTATCACCTTGCCCAATGGTTTTGCCAGCGACGGTTTACCCACTGGCATTCAGTTTACGACGCGCTTTGGCGCAGATGATGAGCTGCTTGGCTACGCTTCCATTTTTGAACAGGCTACCGGCTCTGACAAAGCGCCACTGCCGACATTTATGTAAAAAAGCCAGGCCGGGATAGGTTCTCGGCCTGGCTTTTTCAATTAACGCATGCTGGCTCACATGGCCATCGCTCTCGATCTCAACCGATGGTTACCGCTTATGCGAGAAGGGCCAGGCCGTGTGCTTTGTACCTTGTCCCTTGTGGCTTGTGCCCTTCCGAGCCCCGGGTTAATCCATTTGTATTCCCGCACGCTTGACCACAGGGCGCCAGGTTTCCAGCTCTGCTGCGCCACGCTTTGCGGTGTCTGCACCGTTTGCCGGAGCGACCAGCAAGCCTTTTTCACCCAGCTGCTTTTTCAGCTCTTCGTTTGCAGATGCCTTCATGAACGCAGCTTCCAATGCAGCGGCCGTGGCATCAGGGATTTTGCTTGGCGCGACAATGGCGTAAAAACTGGTTGCGGCTTCAAACTCTGGAAAGCCCTGCTCTGAAAGCGTTTTTACGTCGGGCAGCGTATCAAGCCGTTTCGTGCCGCTAACTCCCAGAAACTTGATTTTGCCGGCTTGGTTTAAAGACATCATGCTGGCCACTGCGTCCCAGCCAATAGGAACCACGCCACTGGCCACGTCGATCAACATCGGCGAGGCACCACGGTAAGCGACAGGCTCAATTTTAAGATTGTGGTTGGTATTGACCGCCAAAATTCCCAAGTGCCCCGAACTGCCGAGTGTGGCAACACCCATACTGCTGCCCTTAGGCTGCGTGGTTTTGACCCATTCCACAAACCCTTTCATGTCGTTAAAGGGTTGGTCTGCACCGGCTGAAATTGCTGTAGGGATGTCAACAAGCGTGGCAATGGCGCGAAAGTCTTTCTTGGTGTCGTAGCCCGGATCTTTGTAGGTCAGCGGAAAAATAGTCATCAAAGGTGACGCCATCAGGTATACCCGGCTTCCGTTCGGCGCCGAGTCTTTGACGTAATTCAAGCCTATACGCCCCGATGCGCCCGTGCGATTCTCCACGATAACGGTACCGGCACCGTCTTTACGCAGCTGTTCAGCATATGCGCGTGCCGTGAGATCTGCTGCCCCTCCCGGAGCGTACCCCACAACAATGGTAAGCGGATCCGGGATCTTGCCGTCTGCGGCTTGGGCAACAAGTGGAAGTGCCATCAAGCTGGCCGCAATGCAGGTCAGTGTGCGGCGATAAACGGCGGAAAATTTGGACAAAGAGTTGTCTCCAAGAGTCGGTTTTATTAAGCGAAAAATTGAAAGTAGGCGTTCGATTGTATAGAAAGTGTGCTGTCTGCGTACTTGGTTAAAACTGTGATTCGGTCGCTGTACGACACTCACCCACCAGTACCCTCCTCACAAAAAATCGCGCGACTCCTTCTTTCGACGCATGCGGCAGAGCGCGTTCGGATCAGGGTTGCCGCCACTATTTTCGCTCCACTCTCTACGCGTCACTTCTTCGACCAGACGTAAAAAGCCAATCTCATCTCTTACTCCAACCTCGGGCAATTATCCAGCAGCGGTACAGGGCAATTTATTTGCTGCTGAACTTGGCATAGCGCATGTCATCACCCTAAAACCCGGCGCGCGATTCCCTATTGACTTATGGGCATGCAGCCAATATTATCCGTTAAGCGGATTTAATAATCCGTCAAGCGGACAATCATTTCAATAATGACGATAGCCCCCAACGGAGACAAATACATGAATTCCCTACGCAAACGCGTGGTAAAACTGTCTGTTCAGGCGCTGGCTGTACTGGCCTTGGGCAACACCGCTCTGGCAACGGCGGCAACTGACGCGGCAAGCTACCCACAGAAACCCGTAAAACTGGTGGTGGCGTTTCCGGCAGGCGGCGGCTCCGACACGTTGGGGCGTGTCTTGGGTGCTAAGCTCGCTGAACGTCTGGGGCAACCCGTCATTGTGGAAAACAAGGCCGGAGCAAGTGGCGCCATAGGTGCCGGCGCGGTCGCGCACTCTGCACCCGACGGTCTGACCCTTTTGTTGGGCACCACACCTGTCATTCAGGCACCCGTATTCTACAAAGACCTGCCGTATGATCCCTTCCGCGATTTTGCGCCGGTGGGGCGTATCGCGCTGTCGGCCGATGTACTTATTGTCCCGTCAGATTCCAGCATCAAATCGGTCGATCAGTTGGTCGAAGCCGCCCAGAAAAACCCAGGCACCTACAACTACGGCTCATACGGAAACGCCACTTCCGGGCACATGCATGGCGAGTTGTTGAATTACCAGAAAAAAATCGACCTGCTGCATATCCCATACAAGGGCACCGGCCCGCTGATGCAAGACTTTCTGGGAGGCCGCCTGACCTCTGCCCTTCCTGAAATCGTTGGCGCCCGCGCGCATCTAAGCAACCCCAAAGTACGCGTGCTGGCGGTCAGCGGCGAGCAACGCCTTGCGGCCCTGCCTGATACGCCCACCTTTACTGAACTGGGCTACGTCGACTTCGAGCCCAATGGCTGGTACGGCATCCTCGCTCCTGCAGGCACCCCAAAGGAAATCGTCGATAAGCTGTCAACCGCGCTGGGCGAAGTCATTGCACTGCCCGACATGCAGACCCAGCTCATCGGCATGGGGCTTACACCCGCTTACGGCAACGCCAAGCAATTGAGCGACTGGATGCACCGCGACGCGGAAATCTGGGCCCGTATGGCCAAGCTGGGCAATATCCAGATTCAACAATAAAGCCGGGTTCGCCATGTATTTGACACAAGGACTGCACCGCGCCGCCAAGCAAAGCCCCAACGGCATCGCCGTTATTTTCGGGGAACGCAAAACGACCTATGCCCAACTGCTTGAGCGCGTGCAGCGCTTTGCGGGCGCCCTGGTCGATCTGGGGCTCAAACCGGGGGAGCGCGTCGGGCTTATTTCACTAAACTCCGAAGAGTATGTGGCGTATTACCTGGCAGTCTGGTGGGCAGGTGGCGTGGTCAACCCCATCAACACGCGCTGGAGCGTCGCCGAGATTGCGTATTCATTAGACGATTCTCAAACCGAAATACTGCTGATGGACGAGGCGTTCGCGCCGCTTGCAAGCGACATACGCGCCAAGTCTTCATGCCTGAAGACAGTCGCCACATTGGGCTGCCCATCCTCACAGAACGACGTGGTTGAGATGAATCCTCTGATCGACAGCGCCACCGCCATCGCAGACCGCTGCCCTAGCGGCGATGCGCTGGCTGGCATCTTCTATACCGGCGGCACAACGGGGCACCCGAAAGGGGTGATGCTTTCACACACCAATCTGTGGACATCCGTGATTGCGCGCATGGCGACCATTCATTCACCTCAAGACTCAGTCGCACTGCATTGCGCACCCTTGTTCCACCTTGCTGCAGCCGGTCGGCTGATTGGCCAGCTAACACTGGGTGCGACCAGCGTATTGCTGCCACAATTTCGCGTTAATGAAGTCCTCGACTGCATCGAGCGCCACCAGGTCAGTGAAGCCACGCTCGTGCCCAGCATGCTGCAGATGCTCATGGACGACGCCGCTTTTTCATCAGAAAAATTCACATCACTCAGGCGCGTTACCTATGGCGCTTCACCCATGCCAGGCAAACTGTTGGGCCGCTTGGCTCAAGAGCTACCTTTTGTGGAAATCGTGCAGTCTTACGGCCAGACCGAAGCCTCGCCGGTCATTTCCCTGAACGCCACCACGCCCGGCAAAGGCATACCCGACGCGCGCTTCAAGTCAGCTGGCCGCGCCACGCTGTCGATTGAGCTGCGCATACTCGACGCCCAGGGCCAGGAAGCACCGCCCGGAACCATTGGCGAGATCACAGTCAAAGGCCCAGGCGTCATGCTGGGCTACTGGAACAAGCCGCAAGAAACGGCACAGGCTCTGCAAAACGGCTGGCTGCACACGGGCGACCTCGGTTATCTGGACGAAGACGGCTATCTTTTCATCGTCGATCGCCTCAAAGACATGATTATTAGCGGCGGCGAAAACATCTACTCAGCAGAAGTTGAAAACGCGCTAAGCCTGCACCCCGCCGTTTCGCACTGTGCAATCATAGGCGTGCCCCACGAAGTCTGGGGCGAATGCGTCCATGCCGTGATCGTACTTAAAGACGGTCACGCTGCCACTGACGTACAACTTCTAGAACATTGCCAGACCTTGATCGCAAAATACAAATGCCCCAAAAGCTTTGAGTTTGCCGACACGCTTCCCCTTTCTTCGACGGGCAAAGTGCTCAAGGTCAATCTGCGGCGCGCGTTCGCCGCACAACACGAAGGCACCGCCGTGCCCGCCTCTGAACAGAAATCAACCTGATAGGTATCCAAATGTCCCGTGCTTCGTACGTTGTCGGTGTCGGCATGACACCTTTCTCCAAACCCAGCCAGAACCAGCCCTACAACGAGATGGGCAAGCACGCGATTAATGCTGCCCTCAAGGACGCAGGTCTGGACTATACGCATGTCCAGGAGGCTTACGCTGGCTATGTGTATGGAGACTCGACCAGCGGTCAGGCTGTGCTGTACGAAGTCGGCCTGACAGGCATCCCCATCTTTAACGTTAACAACAACTGCGCCACCGGTTCATCTGCCCTTTTTCTGGCGCGTAGAGCCATAGAAACTGGTGCTGCAGAATGTGTACTGGCCGTGGGGTTTGAACAGATGTCGGCAGGCGCACTCAAGAGTGTGTACAGCGACCGGGTCAACCCACTGCAGCGTTTTGTTGACGCTACCGACTCTATACAGGGCTTTGAAAATGGAGTTCCGCGTGCTGCCCAGTTGTTTGGCGGCGCAGGCCGCGCTTACAAAGCCAAGTACGGGCTCGCACCCGAAACACTGGCCAAGCTCTCGGTCAAGTCGCGCCGCCACGCCGTAAACAACCCTTACGCCGTATTCAAGGAACAGCTCACCGAAGAACAGGTATTGGCCTCGCCCATGATCTTCGACCCCATCACACGTCTGCAATGCTGCCCGCCCACTTCAGGGGCTGCAGCGGCCATTGTGTGCTCCGAAGGTTTCGCCAAGAAGCACAATTTGAAAAACGGCGTACTCATTGCCGCGCAGGCCATGACCACTGACACCGCCAGCGCCTTCACCGGCGACATGCGTGATGTCGTCGGATATGGCATGTCGCGCAGCGCGGCTCAGCAGGTTTACGAGGCGGCTGGCATTGGCCCCGAAGACGTAAACGTGGTCGAACTGCACGACTGTTTTACGGCCAATGAGTTCATCAGCTACGAAGCCTTGAGTCTGACGCCCGAAGGCACGGCGGAAAAATTCATTATCGACGGTGACAACACCTATGGCGGTCGCGTCGTGGTCAACCCATCGGGTGGCCTGCTGTCCAAGGGGCACCCATTGGGCGCAACGGGGTTGGCGCAATGCGCCGAGCTGGTATGGCAACTACGCGGCCAGGCAGAAAACAGGCAGGTCGATAACTGCCGCGTAGCCTTGCAGCACAATATTGGCATCGGCGGCGCTTGCGTGGTGACGATGTACAAACAGGCACAACCATGAGCGCGGAAAAAAGCATGGACACCATTACCTATACCGTATCCAACCATGTCGCCACCCTGACACTGAATCGGCCTGAGCGTCGCAACGCCATCAATGCCGACATGCGCGCCGCACTGCGCGACGTTGTTTACCGTATCAAAAACGACCCAGATGTGCGCGTGCTGGTGCTCGCCGGCAGCGACGGCCATTTCTGCGCGGGTGGTGACCTCAAAAGCATGCAGGGCGAGATGACGACCACTCAAGGCCGGTCACGCATGCATAGTTCCCACGAGTGGCTGTCTGTTTTGCTTACGCTGGACAAACCGATTGTTGCTGCCGTGGACGGCAGCGCGTACGGTGCCGGCTTCGGGCTTGCTCTGGCTGCCGACATCATCCTGGTTACCCCCCGCACACGATTCGGCATGGCCTTTCTGCGGTTCGGGCTGATTCCCGACTTCGCACTGCTGTATACCCTGCCACGCATGATAGGGATACAGCGCACCAAAGAACTGGTTTTTTCCACCAGAGAGCTAACCGGCGAAGAGGCCTTGAGCCTGGGCATCGCCACAGAGCTGGTAGCCGCCGAATCGCTCACGGAACGCGCTGCAGAACTGGCCAACGCGCTTGCCACCGCTTCGCCCGACGCGGTCAGCCTGATCAAGCGCGCCCTGAACAGCACATTCGACCATGACCTATCGACCATGTTGAGCATGGAAGCGGATGGCCAAGGCATTGCGCTGGGCACCGACTATCGCAAGACGGCCATCACCAACTTCATCAACAAGCAGCCTCCTTCCTATAAGTGGCCCGAATAAAGGCCTTACGAAATACCTGCACCCTGTCGACATTCATTGCCAACAGGGTTCGACAAGAAACCTTGAACCTCAATCTGGAAATGTAATGGCCTTTAGTTACGATGCGATCAAGAACCGGGATTTCGCGCCGGTTGAACAGAACTACACAGAAAAAGACACTATTTTGTATGCGCTGGGGCTGGGCTTCGGTAGCGAACCCACTAACCCCGACCATCTGCAATACGTCTATGAAAACGGCCTGCGCGCCCTGCCCTTCATGGCAGTGGTGCTTGGTTATCCGGGCTTCTGGATGCGCGAGCCTTCCACAGGCATTGATTGGGTAAAGGTTTTGCACGGCGAGCAGCGTCTGCGCCTGCACCGGCCGCTGCCCACCAGCGGACGTGTAATCGGTTATTCAAAAATCAAGAGCATCGTCGACAAAGGGGCATCTAAAGGTGCCATTGTGGTAACTGAGCGCGTGCTGCGCAATGCTGACAACGGCGAAAACCTGGCGACCATAGAGCAAGTATCCTTTTTGCGCGGTAATGGCGGCTTTAGCACGCCAGAGCAGCCCGGCGATACGCTGGAGCCCTACCCCAATGCCATCGCAGACCGGGCACCAGACCATGTCATGGAAATCGCCACACGCCCCGAGATGGCACTGATCTACCGCCTGTGCGCCGACGACAACGCCTTGCACGCCGATCCAGCCGTTGCACGCGCAGCAGGCTTCGACCGCCCGATTCTTCACGGGCTGGCAAGCTATGGCGTGGCAGGCCGCGCGATTCTGGCTGCATGGTGCGACAACGACCCCACCCGCCTGCATGCCCTCAATGTGCGTTTCACCGCACCCGTCTACCCAGGCGAAACCCTGCGCGTTGAAAGCTGGAATGAAAACGGCGTCATCGGCTTTCGCGTCTATGTCACCGAACGCAACATCATGGTCCTCAACAACGGCTATGCAGAAATAAGCTAGGCAGGCGGGCTCTGCAGCCCGGCCCGCTCACTTCATATCAATTACCTACTAAGGATTTAAACAAATGAGCAAACTCGAAGGCAAAGTCGCCCTGATCACAGGATCTGGGCGCGGCATCGGCCGGGAAATCGCACTCAAGCTGGCATCCGAAGGCGCACGAATCGTGGTCAACGACTTGGACCGCGATCCGGCTGAAGAAACAGTAGAGACGCTGCGCAAATTAGGCGTGGAGGCCGTTGCCTGCACCGGCAGCGTCACAGACCCGGAATTCGGTAATGCGTTTGTTAAGACGGCGCTGGATAACTTTGGCAGCATCGACATCATCGTGAACAACGCCGGCTACACCTGGGACTCTGTCATCCAAAAGATGACAGATGAGCAGTGGTACGCCATGATAGACGTGCACATGACCGCACCATTTCGCCTGTTGCGTGCCGCCTCTGATTATCTGCGCACGCAAGCCAAAAAAGAAGCGGCCGAAGGCCGTGAAGTGTTCCGCAAAGTGGTCAATATTTCCTCTACATCGGGCATTATGGGCAACCCGGGCCAGGCCAATTACTCGTCGGCCAAGGCCGGCATCAACGGCCTGACGCGCGCACTGTGCAAGGAATGGGGCCGCTACAAGGTCAACGTTAACTCCGTGGCCTTTGGTCTGATCAAGACCCGACTGACAGACGCTGTTGCAGGCGAAGGCTCTACCATCGACGTCGACGGCAAAACCATCAGTGTGGGTATCAGCACCCAGTTCATGTCCAATATCGAATCCATGATCCCCATGGGCCGAGCCGGCCTCCCGGAAGAGGCCGCAGGTGCGGTGTATCTGTTCTGCATCCCTGAGTCCAACTATATCAGCGGACAGATTGTGATCTGCGGCGGCGGGCGCCCCTGATGTGGGTGGGCCGCGCTGCGGCCCGCAATTAGGCCAAGCATCAATGCCACGGGTCCGAACACATTAGTTCGGGCCCGTGGCCTTTCATTGAACAGATAGCCTAGGCATAGGCGTATCCCTATTGCCGGGGCCGATTCTGGGGCTAATGCCAGCGCCGTTGCCGTTGCCGTTGCCGTTGCCGTTGCCGTTGCCGTTGCCGTTGTCAGTATCAGTGCTGTGCTTGGCCTGGCTTGGCTTGGCTTGACTGCACAGGTTTGTCTCAGGGCTCGCTCAACACGCCCTTTTCAAACAAGGCCTCGATGGCACCCTGACTCCAGCCGAGTTCGCCCAGGATCTCGCGGGTGTGCTGCCCCTGCAGTGGCAACGCCGCTTCGGTGCAAGCACCATCCGCGCCCCCGCCGCGCAAAACGCGGACAGCCTCGCCGTCCGTAGCAACCGTGCGCCAGACCGGTGCATTGCGCTGGTCTGCACCCGCCAGTGCTTCAGCAGCCGACCATACAGGACCAAGACAGACATCCCAAGCCTCGCCCAAGGCCACCCATTCGGCCTGCGTGCGGCTGGCAAAAATCGCGGACAAGGCAACGCGCACACGCGTCGCCACCGCCGGATCCATAAGATCGTCTTCCTCCAGCAACTGTTCACACCCCGCGTTCTGGCAAAACGACACCCAGAACTTTTCCTCCAGCGCGGCAAAGGTCACCTGCCTGCCATCAGATGTGGCATAAAGCCCATAACAGGGGTGCCCGCCATTCAGGCGATCGGTGCCCGGCGCCGGCGGCACACGGCCCTGGGCCACCTGCGCGGCATCCAGGGGCACGAACATCAGCGTGCTGTCCACAATAGACAAATCAATATATCGCCCACGCCCTGTGGCCTGACGCTCCAGCAAGGCCGCCATGATGGCCAGCACGCAAGAGTAGCTGCCTCCGGCCAGATCAGAGGTAAGGGTTTGCGGCATGCTCGCGCGCCCGTCCTCAGCATTGCGCGGCAGTACGCCGGCATAGCCCTGATAGTTCAAATCATGGCCGCCCAGATGAGCCAGTGAGCCATTCTGACCGTAACCCGTAAGTGAGCAATATACCAGGCGGGGGTTGATGGCCTTGAGCGCTTCGTAGGACAAGCCCAATCGCTGCATAACCCCTGGTCTGAAGCTCTCGGTCAAGACATCCGCTTGCGCCGCCAGCTCACGCAACACCTGCCGGCCCGCTTCTTCTTTAAGGTTCACTGCCAGGCTGCGCTTGCCTGGATTAGATGCCGTAAAAGCCGCACCCATGCCCGTCGCCGGCAGAGGACGCAAAAAGCGGGCGTAGTCCCCCGCGCCTGTGTCTTCTATTTTGATGACGTCTGCACCCATGCCTTGCAGCATGTGCATGGCATATGGGCCGGGCAACAGTCGCGTCAGGTCCAGCACGCGCACGCCTGACAAGGCCCGCTGGGTCATTCCGAGGCGACCGGTGATCCGGCGTCATCAGCAATCACCTTGTACTGGATCAGCGTAATCTCATCGTTGACCGCCTCAAATACCGCCTGTACTCGCGCGCCTATGGCAATGGCATCCAGATCCGTATCGACAATATTTCCCATCAAGCGTACGCCTTCATCAAGTTCTACCACCGCCACGGCGTAAGGCGTGCGCCCCTTCATATAAGCGTTGGCAGCACGATGATTAATCGTATAGGTATAGACACGACCTAGCCCCGAGCAGGTTTTCCAGTCGAACCCATCGCTCATGCACTGGGTGCATATTTCGCGGGGGTAAAACTGCAGTGTGCCGCAGGCCTTACAGCACTGCACATCGATACGCCCCTCGCGCGCAGCGCGCCAGAACGGTTCGGTCAGCTCGGTGGGGCTGGGCAAAGGACGGTTAGTGGTGTCCATTATTGCGCTCCAAGAATCATCGTCGTATTGCAGGAAAACACCAGACCTGGTGCATGGCACATCGCCAACTCATGGCGCGGTAACTGGCGGTCGCCACACTCGCCGCGCAATTGGCGCACGGCTTCAATGACCAGGAATATGCCGAACATGCCCGGGTGCCCGTAAGACAAGCCACCGCCGGAGGTGTTGATGGGAAAGGCACCACCAGGAGCCAGTGCGCCATTTTTGACGAAATCGCCGGCTTCGCCACGTTTGCAAAAGCCCAGTTCCTCCAGCGATTGCAGTACGCCTATGGTGAAGTGGTCGTAGATCTGCACGACATCAATGTCTTCGCGCTTTACGTCCGCCATATCCAGCGCTTCCTGCGCCGTTTTGGCCACCCCGGTTTCCAGCCAGTCGGCCGTGCTGAACGGCGTGTAATGATGGGAAAACGACTCAGACAAGCCCTTTACGCTCACCGGCTTCTTTTTCAGGCTGGCTGCCCTTTCGGCCGTCGTGATCACCAGCGCACCACCGCCATCAGTTACCAGACAGCAGTCACGCGCACGCAGCGGGTCAGCCAGCACCGGCGACTGCATCACGTCCTCAAGGGTCAAAGGTTCGCGTCGATAGGCCTTGGGGTTAAGTGCAGCCCACTTGCGCGCTGCCACTGCCACCTCTGCCAGGTCTGTCAGCGTCGTGCCGTAACGATGGAAATGCAGTTGGGCCACCATGGCGTAGTAGCCAATCGGGCTAAGCTGGCCATAGGGCAGAACAAACTGACCACGCGGCGTGCGTGGGTTCTCGACCACACTGGCCAGCGCACGTGAGCCATCAGAGGCCTGGGTGCTGCCATAGGTAATAAGCGCCACCGAACACATGCCGGCGGAAATCGCCGCGATGGCATGGCGTATATGAGAAATATTCGACATCCCACCCATATTGGTGGAGTCGATATAGCGCGGCTGTATGCCAAGGTATTCGCTCAGCAGCACGGCCGGAAAGCGATCGTCGGTATGGGCAAAAACGCCGTCCACATCCGACAACGACAACCCGGCGTCATCCAGGGCCAGGCGGGCCGCCTGAGCCTGCAAGTCTAGCGCCGTCTTTCCCGGCACCTTGCCCAGGTCAGACTCTGCCACGCCCACAATGGAGACGGGCGTCCATGATTCTTTAAGCATTTATTGTTTCCTATACGTGTTTCATTGGCGGCGACGCACCAGGCACCGACCCGCGTGCTTACAGCGCGCGCGCGATCAGTTCGCGCATAATTTCAGAAGAACCGCCATATATGCGGTTGGGCCGCACGTCAGTAAGAGCCCGTGCAATGGGGTATTCACGCATGTAGCCGTAGCCGCCATACATCTGCAGCAGGTCATCGATGGCGCTGGTGGCTTCTGACGCCCACAGCTTGGCCATGGCGGCACCGTCCGCGTCCAGTTCTCCGTCCATGAACTCTTCCAGACAGCGGTCTACAAAGGCGCGTGTAGCGCACGTCAGCGCCTTGATATCAGCCAGCTTGAAACGAATATGCTGATTCTCGATCAATGCTTTGCCGAAGGCTTGACGCTCCTTAGTATAGGAAATCGTCCATTCGAGCGCAGCTTCCAGCGCTGCCGCACAACGCAACGCAATCATCAGGCGCTCGCGCACCAGCTCACCCATCAGATAGGAAAACCCCTTGTTCGGCTCGCCCAACATGCAATCCGCAGGAATACGCATATCGCTGAAGAACAGCTCAGCAGTGTCTTGCGCACGTTGACCCAGCTTATCCAACAGCTTGCCGCGACTAAAGCCTGGTAGCGTGGTGTCCACCCAGAATAGGCTGATGCCTCGGGCACCTGCGGCCGGGTCGGTCTTGGCCACCAACAACACGCGGTCCGCATGAAAGCCGTTGGTGATAAACGTTTTCTGACCATTGACAATGTACTCATCGCCGTCCGGAAGCGCGGTAGTGCGTATGGCCTTCAGATCGCTGCCAGCCGACGGCTCGGTCATTGCAATCGACCCCACCACCTCACCCGTAGCCATGCCCGGTAGCCAGGCCTTCTTCTGCTCCTCAGTACCAAGATGCAGAAGGTAATTTGCCACGATGTCCGAGTGCGTCGTAAAGCCAGTCACACCTGTTGCCAGCGCTGTGGCGATTTCCTCAATGACCACTGCGGTGTACAGAAAGTCACCACCGCCGCCACCATATTCCTCAGGAATATTCGGGCAAAGTATGCCCGCGGCCCCGGCTTCACGCCACAGCTCGCGCGGCACGCGACCATCTTCTTCCCACTGAGCATGAAAGGGCATAATGCGCTCGGCAATAAAGCGGTGCACGGAAGTCCTGAACATGTCATGGTCAGACGTAAAGCTTTTTCTGCGACTCACAAAAGTCTCCTGGATAAGTTGGCTATCAGTGCGCCACGCGATGCGTGTCTCCGGCTGGCCAGTATTTATTACGAACTTCTCGCTTGAGCAGTTTTCCGCTGTCTGTGCGCGGCAAACTGCTGACGAAGTCCACAGTTTTAGGTGTTTTGACGGAGGAGATACGTGCGCGGCAATACTCAATAAGCTCGCGCGCCATCTCAGGAGTAGCGTCATCCGGGTTCACAAGCTGCACCACCGCCTTGGCCGACTCGCCCATATCTTCATCGGGCACACCGACGACAGCGACGTCACTGACAGCCGGGTGCGAAGACAATACGTTCTCGGCCTCTTGCGGGTAAATATTGACGCCACCCGACACAATCATGTTGGCCAGTCGGTCTGTTAGATACAAATAACCCTCGGCATCCAGGTAGCCGATGTCGCCGTAGGTGGCCCAGCCCTTGTCGTTATAGGCTTTACGCGTTTTTTCGGGGTCGTTGTGATATTGAAAAGAGCCGCCGCCTGAAAAATAAACCACACCCGGCTCACCCACACCGACTTCTTCGCCATCTTCGCCAGCTATGTGCACGGCGCCAAATTCCGGACGGCCCACAGAACCCTTGTGCGACAGCCACTCATGCGAATCCAGAGAGGTGCGCCCCACCAGCTCGGTACCGCTGTAATACTCATAAAGAATGGGCCCCCACCAGGCTATCATCCGCTCCTTGAGCGGCACGGGGCAAGGCGCTGCCGCATGAATGGCAAACTTCATGCTGCTGATATCGTGGCTTAGCCTGTCTGCATCAGGCAGGCGCAGCAGTCTTGAGAACATGGTTGGCACCCATTGCCCGTGGGTAACGCCATATTTTTCTATGGTTTCCAGCGCAAGCACGGGGTCAAACTTTTCCATCAACAACGATGTACCACCCGCCCGCATCACCGCCATGTTCCAGCGAACCGGCGCCGTGTGATAGAACGGTGCCGTCGACAAGTACACCGACTGCTCATCAAACTGCTTCCAGCGCGTGCGCACATCGCCAGGCTTGCTGAAATACGCGTTGGCCGTAACCAACGCGCGCTTGATGCCCTTGGGTACGCCCGTGGTGCCAGACGAATAAGAAAAGTCTGCGCCTTCGGGCAGATCCGCAGGCAAAACGGCATCGGCTGGCACGCCGGCCAGCCACTGCTCGTAATCGGTAAAAGGCTGATCATCGCCGCCCTCGAGCACAACGCACTGCGCGCCGGTTTCAGCCAGCCACTGTGGCGTTAGCCCTTGCGAGGTCTTGGTCGAACAAAACATTAATCGCGCGCCGCAATCTTGCAAAATATACGCCAGCTCGGCCGGTTTCAGATGCAGGCTGACCGTTGTGTAGTAAAGCCCGGCGCGGTGCGCAGCCCACATCAACTCAAAGTACCGGGGATGATTTTCCAGATAAATAATGAAGCCGTCCCCAGTTTGAAAACCCTCCGCCAACAGGCGCGCCGCGCAACGGCGCGACCCGGCTTCAAGCTGAGACCAGCTTACTTCCAGGCCCGACGGAATCATTTTGTATGCCACCCTGTCAGGGTGATCTTTGGCCATTCTCTGTATTACCGACTCTGCTTGGTTCACACGCTTTCCTGTTGGTTCTGTATGTTGTCGTGCGCGACGTCTGTCATACCGACGCCGCACGGCGTGGTTAGTCTGTGCCGATGTTTGCGTCTTTAATGACCGTTGTCCAGCGCTGGACCTCACCGTTGACAAACTTGCCGAAATCTTCGCGGCTGCCCCCGACCGGTACTCCGCCCTGCTGCGCGAATCGTTCAGCAACCTCAGGCCTGGCCAGTGTCTTCTGCAAGGCCTGGTTCAGGGTATCGAGCACGGGCGCAGGCACCTTGGATGAGGCGAACAGGCCCAGCCACACGTTAACGTCGAAACCCGGATAACCCAATTCCTCCATAGATGGCGTATCGGGCAGCTGCGAAGCACGCTTGGCACTAGTGACCGCCAGCGCGCGCAGCTTGCCATCCCTGATCAGCGGCAATGCGGTTATGAGGTTGTCAACCATAAAATCTACCCGACCCGCCATCAAGTCGACCAATGCAGGCGAGGCGCCTTTGTAAACCACATTAACTGCCGGAATACCTGTTCTGGACTTGAACAGCTCGCCTGCCAGATGGCCGGATGAGCCGCTGGTCGACACCGCCATCGACAGGCCACCCTCCTTGGTTTTGGCATAAGCGCGCAACTCATCAAGCGTCTTGGCAGGAACGTCCGGGTTCATCACGATGACATCAGGCATGGATAGCACGTAGATCACCGGTGCCAGCTCATCTGGCGTGTAAGAAATAGTCTTCTGCAACGTGTAGTTAGCGGCGTTAGGCCCCAAACTGCCCATTACCAGCGTCGTGCCGTCTGGATCAGCCCTGAGCATAGTCTGTATACCCAACATGCCGCCTGCGCCTGCCTTGTTTTCCACGATAACCGTATGCCCCAGCTCAACCGACAGCCGCTCACCAATAAAGCGGCTTGTCTGGTCAAGAATGCCGCCTGGTGCGGCAGGGGCAATAATACGGATGGGATGGTCTGGCAACTTGGCAGTCGACTCTGCAGCCAGCGCCTGACCCGCGATAGCGCATGCGAGCGCCAGGCCCAGGCTTGATACACAGTAACGTAAGGGTTTGATCATGAATGGTCTCCTGATTGGCGTTGACCAGGCGGCCAACTCCTTATACGTAGATGCGGTATGTTGGAAATCGCCACTAAAAGGAGACGACACCACTTGATTTGTCCGCTAAGCGGATTATATAATCCGCCATACGGTTATTTAACGGTATTTGATTTAGCCTGTCAATCCCGATCAGCACGCACTGAAGTAGAATTTTCAGCATCTCGCACTTACCCAGAGGACTTTGTATGGCAACGCCAACCAGCGAAAGCTTTATCCGATCATTTGCCCGAGGCCTTACCGTCATCGAAGCAATGGGACGGTCTGGCGAAGCGCACACTGTCAGCACGTTGGCAACAGCCACATCATTACCTCGCACTGTGGTGCGCCGCATCCTGCTCACACTTTGCGAATTGGGCTACGTCGCCACTGATGAGCGCGAGTTTCGCCTTACGCCAAAAATTCTGAATCTGGGCATGACGTATCTCACCTCTCTGCCTTTCTGGGGTCACGCACAGCGTGCACTTGAGGATTTGTGCGCACAAATACAAGAGTCTTGTGCCCTGACGGTATTCGACGGCGATGCCGTCACCTATATTCTGCGCATACCTTCACGCAAAATTCTGTCGCTGCGGCTGGGCGTAGGATCACGCATCCCGGCCTATGCCACGTCACCAGGGCGCCTCGCACTGGCGCATCTGTCAGACGAAGCGCTGAGCGCCTACCTTCAAGACAGGCAGTTTCGACGCTACACACCCAAAACCGTAGATACCGTCGACAACCTGCTGCCGCTGCTGTCAGAAGTACGACAAAATGGTTACGCTTGGGTCGAAGGAGAATACGACGAATCGGTATGCGGTCTGGCCGTCCCAATTTACGACACACAACGCAATGTGGTGGCCGCGCTTAACGTCAACATGCTTTCACGCCAAACTTCGCGCGACAAGGCAGTAGAAACAATACTTGGCCCCTTGCTCGACGCGGCACATCGGCTCGACGGCATCGCGCCGGCATTCTTAAGGCCAAATTAAAAAGCTGAGCATGGCGCAAGTAACGTAACCACCGGGCCTGTGACCGCCTACAGGCAAATTTGGGCCACCTACGAATACCTGCCCAATGACCGCAAACGGGCAATCTTGGACTACCTACGAATACCGAACCAATGACCGCAAACGGGCATTTTTTGACCGCCTTGGGATTCTTCGGCTGAGATCTTTAAATCTCTGATATGAATAGTTATTGTCACCACAACAATAACTATTACCGATCAGTTTAGTATTGATACGTCAGTGTTACACGCACGCTGCGCCCCGGCTGGGTGTAGCTATCAATGGGTGCCACGTCTCTGCCGCTGGAGCGCGGCACGTCCAGGGCATTCCAGTATTTCTTGTCAAACACGTTATACACACCGGCCTGAACCCGCAGGCCTTTAGCTATTTGTGGCTTCCACCATGCGGCCAAGTCCAGCAGGCCATAACCAGGTGCCTGGAAATCACCCGCAGGCAACTCAGGCGGGCTGGCTTCTGGGTATTCTACTTGGGTGCGACGCTTAGCCAGAGTCGTTATCGCTTCGGCACCCCACTGATCGGTACGATAGCCAAGTGCCAGAATGGCTTTAAGTGGTGCCACCGAATTCAGATAGCGCCCGGTGTCCTGATCGCGGCCATGGGACCATGCCAAAGAGCCCCACGTATACCAATTGCTGTCAATATTCCAATGCGCAGCAAGCTCAGCACCATAGATGCGCACACGCGATCGGTTAACAAAACCCGTTACCCCCATGGGGTATAGCCCCGACCACGCTGGATTCCACCCTGGCGAGCTAGACGTCAAAGCGACATCCTGGTCAATAAAGTCTTTATAACGATTGTCGAACAGGCTTACGCGACCACCCAAATCAGCGTTGCCCACATCCATGCCCAATTCCCAGCCACGACTTATCTCCGCCTTTAAATTTGGGTTACCTGTACGTAAATACGTACCAGGGCCACCGTAGTTCATGAACAGCTGCGCAGCGTTAGGCGCTTTATAACCATAGCCATACTTGGCATAGAAAGACAGATCATCCATGGGCTTGTATGCCGCCAATAGCGACGGGGACACGCGCTGCCCGCTGCTGGACTCCAGTGACGTAATCGACGCGTTGGGGTTGCTGGAGTAATTACCGCCAGACTCGGGCGTTTGACGGTAGGAATCAAAGCGCACTGCGGGTGTCAACGCATACATGCCATCGGCCCACGCGATCTCATCTTGCACCCACAGCGCCCACTGATTGCCCTTGGCTTTAGGAACATCAGCCTGATTGGTATGCAGCATTGCGCATGGAGGGCGTATAGACATACTTGGCGTGCAGCTATCATAGCCAGAAGAGCTCTGTTTATTTTTGCTGCCCACCCACTCAGCACCTGCGCTCCAACGGTGCGCCAGCCCTAGGCCACCAAAATAGCCCGACACGTTACCCACCACACCAACATCAGACTCTTCCACAGAATTGTTGCGGCCATAGGGGCCTAGCGGAGCAGCTATGCGTATGGCATCTTGGGCAGCCTCCTGGCTGGAACGCTGCCAGAACAGGCTGATGTCAGCGGTACTTAAAGGGCTGAGGGGTTCACTAGAAAGATAGCCATACCCCAGAACAATCCGTTCGCGCTCGTTTTCACTCGATGTACTGTTGCCACCGATTGGATAGGTGCTTGTTCCCTGTTGGCGTACATTATCGATATCGCGTGTACGACGGAAGGACTCACCACTCAGGGATAGTTTATGTTCGTTATTCCACGCATGCTGCAGCTTGAGCATGACATTGCGTTGTGTAAAGTCTTCCGGGTTGGCTTCGTCTCTGTCTGTGCCATAACCGCCCTTTTCGCCCATATTTTTGAGCTCATGGCCTTTTCGCTGACCAACCTGCAGCAACCAGCTAGTATCGCCCTGGCCCATACGCCCCGCCAAAGCCGCATCAGTGCCCCAGCTGCGATCCGCACTGTCATAGCCCCCTTTCACCAAAGCGCCAAAATTCTGGCTCGCGCTTAGCAAGTCATCAGGCGACAGCGTGCGCAGATCCAGATAGCCCACTAATGAGCCCGACTGCGTAGCGCCAGCACCACGCACCACATCAATGCTGGACAAACTATTGAAGGCAATCGTATCCAGACCGCCCTTTTCGCCACGCGCGCCATCATCGAGCCAAGGTATGCGGATCCCGTCGACCCGCGTTACAACACGATCCTGATCCATGCCGCGGATATTGACACTATTGTTAGTGCGATTGAAATTCACCCCCGGCTCACCACGCTTGGCGAGGTCTTCCCAACTATCAATGGAGCGCTGGTCCAACTGCTCGCGCGTTGTAATGGTGGAGCCTTCAGGAAGTGCCGTCCCCAACTGCTGACCCTGCACACGCAAAGGAGCCAAAGTACGGGTAGCGGCGGTACCCGATGCGGCAACAGCCGAGCCCCCATCGGTCGTCATGTTTTTTTCCTGTGCACTCACGTGAACAGCAACGATCGCCATAAACACCCCACCCCACCAATATCGCAATGTTGTCGTCATTCTTCTTCCAAAGGGATTAAAAACAAAGACGCAAATGGTAACCACTCTCATTATTATTTGCAATTAAAGAATGATGTGAATCAAGCATGTACGATGGGGGGAAGCAGAATCGGGAAAAATAGCCACACAACAAGGTGGCCGCAGAGAAATCAAAACGGGCTAAGGGTTGGCATCCGACTGGAATGCCCTGCTTACTCCGATGACAAGCCGGACATGCAGGAGTTATACGAAGCTCATTGGCGCTGCTCGGTCATCGCCCCCGTGATTAGCTTGTCTTCATGCGCAAAGCGATGCTCGAAGCTGGCCACCAATTTGTCTGAATCGAGGACCAGATCCCTCAGCCCTTCTCCGAGGTTGAACAGGTCGAGGCTCTTACGTCGCTGCAACGCCGTGCACGGCAAATGATGAGGTCCTGCTCGACCTGACGGAAGTCAGGCCACGGTGCCTCTGCACTCCACACCTGGAGATACGCTTAGGGAATCAAAAATCGACCTCCACGTATTCATTGAGAAGCAGCCGCCACTGCCGTTCTTTCTCGTGCGAGCCGGATAACTCTTCGATCAACGGCTTCACGAATGGGTTCAGTAGCACAGTCGTCTTGGCCTTTTTGGCAAAAGGTCGTAAAGCATCGGTTGTCGGAAACTGCGATCCCCCATGAACACCTCCAGCATGAGCAGGATCAACGCCGTGGGATCACCGAGGATCTCCACACAAAATGGAAATGATCTCGTGGCGTGCTTTTGGATCCAGGAACTTTGAAAACTACCGCTTGAGGGTCTTGGCCCTGCGCGGTTGAAACGGTGCGATAAACCGTGTCTAGTGAGTGCTCATCTTCCGTTGTGAACTGCACCCCAAAAGTTGGACACCCATCCAACCTTCGGGGTGTTTTTTATGGCGCAATATGACGAGGAATTTAAGCAGGCAATAGTTGAGGAGTACTTGAAAGGAGTCTCAGGTTACAAGGTTC